>CBFIII010000009.1:0-102858 GCA_965662645.1 Bacteroidales bacterium | reverse complement strand
GTCCTGTAAGGACGATGTTATGGTAGATAAACAATAGTTAATGAAAACAAAAAGTCCCATCGGGACGGTGTTATTTTACGTGAAAATATTAAGTCCCATCATTAAGAGATAAGACTTACACACACTAAACGACATAGCACCAGAATTTGAGCTGACTCTGAAAATAATTGATGAAATCATTGCAGTTGTTTGTGTGAATCGTTTGAAACACGAACGTTGCATACGTTAAGGAAATTGCCATTTTTAAAATTGGTGTAACACTTTAGAAATTTAATATCATGTTCAGCTCTTTTGTTTGTATCTTCATCTTTGTACATTTAACACATCTCCTTCAAACAAATTTCTAATGAGTAGAGATCGTTAAGTTTATTTCTCAAGGGAATGGATTAGTTGTTGGCTTTCTCTAAAGTTAACTTTACGATGTTCTTTTTACTTTCCTTTTTTAGGCGTTTTAGGTTTTCTAGTGTAGTAAATCTTTGAACATATATCTCATCTTGAACTGCCTTGTTCAATTTTGACTTATAACTTCAATAAGTTGCTTAAAAGTTTAAATTTTCCAGCTTTCATAGCATTTACTTTTGTATAAAGAGATTTTTTATAAAATTAAGTTGAAGAAGATAATGAAGATCAAACACCTATTGGGGATTTTAATATGCTTTGTTTCTGTCACCATGATGGCGCAGGTTAGCGTGACCGATTTAAAATGTGAATACTTGACTAACCCCGAAGGTGTGGATATGCAGGATCCTCGTTTCTTTTGGAAACTTACGAGCGACGAAGAGGCACAAGGTCAAACAGCCTATCAATTATTAGTCGCCACATCAACTGAAAATTTAGATGAAAACATAGGCGATGCCTTTGATTCCAAAAAGGTAAAGACCTCACACAGTACGCAGATTATTTACAAAGGAAAAACCTTAGAATCTGCCACCCAATATTATTGGAAAGTGAAAGTCTGGGATAAGAATAAAGAAGCTTCTAGTTGGAGTGAAACAGCTACATTCTCTACCGGACTTTTTGCCGAAAAAGATTGGAAAGAGGCCCAATGGATAGCATGGCGCGATCAAGACGAATGGGCTACAGAGTGGTGGCGCAAAAAAGATATTGAAGAGCAGTGTACCGAGTTTCAGCTTGCCAGTTATTTTGGCGCACGTATGAATATGTGGGAGCGTTATTATTTTCATAACGATAAGCCATTCGATGCTTCGCCACTTTTACGCAAAAGCTTTGAGGTAGAGAAAAAGGTGAAGAGCGCTAAAGCCTATATTAGCGGCATTGGTTATTACGAACTTTTCATCAATGGCGATAAAGTGGGCAACTCGGTATTAGATCCAGGATGGACCGATTACCGTAAAACTATTTTGTACGTCACTCACGATGTTACCGAGAATTTACAAAAAGGGAAGAATGCCGTTGGTGTGATGCTTGGTCGTGGTTTTTATGGGATGCTTGCTTATGACCATTGGGGTTTTCATAAAAAGGACGGTTTTATAGGGCAGCCTAAACTTAAGTGCCGCATCAATGTGAAATATACTGATGGTACGTCAAAAGATATTATCAGCGATTTAAGTTGGAAAATAACGGGTGGCCCCATCGTTTATGATGGTCCACATTTGGGCGAGATATACGATGCTACCAAACAAATTGAAGGATGGAGTAATCCTAACTTCGACGATTCATTGTGGGAAACCGTAAATCCTGCTCCAGAGCCTGGAGGCAAAATGTTTTCTCAATTATGTCAGCCTATTCGTGTAACCAAAACGTTCCACCCAGTGGATATGGCTAACAAAGGTAATTATGGTCAGTGGTTCGATGCGGGTACTAATATGGCAGGTTGGGTGCGTGTGCGCATTCGCAATGCAAAACCAGGACAACGTGTGACCATTTATTATGGCGAGCACAAAGATCCTACATCATCGGGTCAACCAGGGCGTTTGCAGCAAATGGCTTACCGATGTAAAGGTGGTGCCGAGGAGTTTGCCGAATGTCATTTCTCCTACAAAGGTTTCCGTTATTTTCAGATTAAAGGACTTAAAGGCATGCGATGGTCGTTAGACGATGTAGAAGTGAAATATGTACACTCCGATGTGCCTCGCGTAGGTCAGTTTGAGTCATCGGACGAAACCGTTAATGCGGTGCACGAAATATGTCGCAAGTCGCTCATCTTTAATCTACACAGTATTCCTACCGATTGTCCTCATCGTGAAAAGAATGGTTGGTTAGGCGATGCCGTTACAGGTATGGAGTTTGGTATGGCAAACTACGATTTAGCGGCGCTAATGACCAAGTTTACCCGCGATATTTTTGATACACAAGACGAGCGTGGTGGTTTGTCTGCTATTGCTCCTGCCAATCATTACCGCGAAGGGAATTCTACCCTTTGGTCCTCGGCTGGTGTACATGTGCCGTGGTATATGTACAACTATTATGGCGATACCCGTTTGTTCGAATTGTATTGGGACAAGATGATGAAGTGGGTCGATTTTTCTTGGGAGAATAACAATCTTGTCGATAAGGATGGTATGTTCAAAGAGATGTATAACGACTGGTGTCCGCCTTATGATGCTACCTACAAAGGCCAAGGTAAGCCAGGGGGCAACGAAGTTATTGCTTCAATGAATTTTTACCTTGTATTGAAACGTCTCGAAACGATGGCGGGTGTTATTGGAAAGAAAGATGATCAGAAGCGTTTGCATCAGCAAGTTCAACGCATCCACGCAGGCATTCAGAAATGGTCTTTCGACGAGGAAAAAGTAGAATATGTAGGTTTAAAACCGTTTTATGAATTCTTACCCGTGCTTAATATTTTAGCGCTTAATTATGACATCGTTCCCGAAAAGTACCGTGCACAACTGGAGAAAAAGGTCGTGGACAATATCGTTATTGATAAAGATTTTCACCTCTGGGGCGGTGTATTTACTGTGCATTCTGCCTACGAATATTTACCGAAGAATGGTTATGCAGACTTGATGCATAAGGTCGTTGTGGACGAAACGTGGCCGTCTTTTGGTTGGATGATAAAAGAAGGAGCAACAACTTTACCTGAAGGTTATAAGTTCGAATCGTCAAACATACACCACTTTATGGGGGCTGTGGATAATTTCTTCTACCGTCATATGGCCGGGATTAATTCCGACGAACAAGCTCCTGGATTTCAAAAGATTGTTTTCAAACCCAACTTCATACGTGCTATGGATTTTGCGAAAGCAAGCTATATCTCCATTTATGGTGAAGTCAAGGCGGAATGGACAAAAGTAGAAAACGGCGTTTACGAATACACGGTAGTTGTGCCTACCAATTGCGAAGCAAAAGTTATTTTGCCCAAACAAACTATAAATGTGACATCAGGAAAGCACACGTTTAAAGTGAATATTTAATTAAAAATAGTAAAAAAATAATAATGATTTGGGCGGCTTATCAGGCTATCCGCTAATATGATTACTACCGCAGTACGCTGTTCCGTCAGGTGGTACGTGGGCTTCTTTTAGTCGCCTCCGCCCACCTACTCCACAGGCACTGCGGCAGCACTCATACCGCTTCTATCCTGGCCGCGCTGACGCCAGTCCAGTTCACTCGTAGAAGCTACAAGTGTATAAATGGTGAGTAACTGAATGTGTATTTGTTGCGCTCAATTGTAAATAGCCAAAGTCAAAATTCAGCCCAAGGCAAGGTTAAGTAAGGTTTTTATCCTAGACGCTTTGTTTTTGTGAGAAACGTTAATTAAACAATAGATAATGAGAAAAGTGAAATTAAAACTGATACTAGCAATAAGCACACTCTTTTTTGTGCTTGTGTCTTGGACTACCAACAATGTACCTTATCAGTTAACGGTGAGTGAAGGTCTAGTAAATCCTATTGGATTCTATGATGCTACGCCTACTTTTTCGTGGAAGTTGCCACAAGGTGTAAAAGAACAAACGGCTTACGCTATCGTTGTTGCATCGTCACCCGAATTGCTTTCTAATAAGTCCGATTTGTGGGAGAGTGGCAAGGTCAAATCAGACCAATCTATTTATGTAAATTATAAAGGCAAAACCTTATCGTCTCGTCAAAAGGTCTATTGGCAAGTTAAGTTTTGGGATGAGAATGATAAGGCTTCAAGCTGGAGCGAGGTGGCACCTTTCGAATTGGGCCTTTTGTCTCAAGACGACTGGAAAGCCAAGTGGATATCGATTCCTGCTAGCGAGTTGACCGAAAAGGATGCTCGCAAATCGCTTCTTTTTCGCCCACAGTATATGCGAAAAGAAACAACTATCAATTCAGAAATAATAAGCGCAAGACTGTATGTAACGGCCAAAGGTGTTTACGAAGCCTACATCAACGGTCAAAAAGTGGGTACTGACGTGATGTCGCCAGGATGGACACCACGCCATAGCCTGAGTACTCTGACCTATGATGTGACTCACTTATTACATTCAGGTCAAAATACCCTGAGTGCTATCGTTGCAGAAGGTTGGCGTTCGGGACGTATCGATTTGCGCAGTACTAAGAAAACCTTGCAGCATACGCCTGCTTTATTGTATCAGCTGGAAATTGAAACGGCTGATGGTAAACAGATTATAATATCTGATAATTCTTGGAAAGTGAGTAATCAAGGACCTATCCGTACTGCTAAGATTTATGATGGCGAGTTTTATGATGCCAATTATGAATTGGGTGATTGGGATAAGAACGGTTATGATGATAAACAGTGGCTTACTGTTTCAGAATCAGTGATTACAGATTCAATTGCATTATTACCAAAGCGCTACCAAGGCGTAAAAGATGTTGAGGAACTTAGCGTGCAAAGCATTACAGAACCTGTTGCAGGACGTCCCATCTTTAATTTTGCACAGAATAATGTGGGAGTCCCTATGGTCAATGTACCCATGAAAAAAGGGGATACCTTGACTATTCGTTTTGCCGAGATGCTTAACCTTGATGGCACAATGTACACCGATAACTACCGTGGTGCATTATCTACCGATTATTATGTAGCGGCTAAAGATGGTGTGATAGAGTGGCGTCCTAAATTCACCTTTCACGGTTACCAATATGTAGAATTGAGTGGTTATGCGCCAGAAGCTAAGCCTTCTAAAGAATGGGTGAAAGCCATAGTGCAACATTCAGATATCACGAAGAACGGAACTTTTACTTCTTCTCATGCTAAACTTAACCAACTGCAGAGTAACATCACTTGGGGTTTGCGTAGCAACTTTTTTGATGTGCCTACCGACTGTCCACAGCGCGACGAACGCTTGGGGTGGACGGGTGATGCACAGGTCATTGCGCCTACTTCAGTTTTTAATCTAAATATGTATGCTTTCTGGGCAGGTTATCTTCAGAGTGTACGTCAGGAGCAATTGCCTAACGGCGGTATTCCCAATGTTATTCCTAATGTTTTAGGTGAAAAATGTTCTTCGGGATGGGGCGATGTGAGTGTGGTGGTTCCTTGGGAATTGTATTTCCGTACTGGTGATATTGGCGTATTGCAAGAGAATTATGAGATGATGAAGGGCTGGATTAGTTTTTATAAATCAAAAGTGAGAGATAATAACTACATTCCTAAAAACAGCTCTTTTCGTGATTGGCTGCAACCTTATTCTACTCCTCAGACCAATCCTAGAATGACACGACGTGGCGATACGCCAGAAGACTTGGTTAATATGGCTTATTTTGCACGCTCAGTAGAACTCACCATGCGTGCTGCACAAGTGCTAGGGCGTACTGATGATGCTTTGGAGCTGGCTGAACTGCACGCAGCCATTGCAAAGGCTTTTGATGAAAAGTTTTTTGATGCTGATGGGCGTGCTACAATCAAGAAACAAACACAAACATCCTATCTTTTAGCTATTGCTTTTAAGCTTGTTCCAGAGTCTAAAGAGAAATTGCTGATGAAGCATTTGAAAGAAGTGATAAAGGATTGTGATAACCATCTTCGTACAGGATTTATGGGTACGCCAATTCTTCCTTTTGTACTTGATGGTGCGGGCGAGACCGATTTGATATATACGATCTTATTTCAAGAAACCTATCCTTCGTGGTTCTACTCCATCAATAATGGGGCGACTACGATGTGGGAACGTTGGGACAGTTATACAAAGAAAGATGGTTTCCATAAAGATGGTATGAATTCTTTTAACCATTATTCTTATGGCGCTATTGGTCAGTGGTTGTACGAACGGGTGGCTGGTATCAAACCATTAGCCGCAGGCTATAAAAAAATATTGATTGCACCTATGCCTGGTGGACCTTTAACTTCTGCAGCAGCAAGTTATGATAGTCCTTATGGTAAAATTAGTTCTTCGTGGACATTAAAGGATAATTGGTTTGAGTTGAGTGTTGTAGTGCCTCCTAATACTTGTGCTACTATGGTGCTGCCTGCGGATACTTCTAAAGGTTTTAAAATTAATGGGCAGCCTTTTGTGGAAGGTCTAGGTGCTATTTTGGAAAAAACAGAACAGGATAAATTTATTATTAAATTACAAGAGGGAAGATATGTCTTCCTAACTCAATTTTATATTAATCAGTAAATTTTGACTTGATCAGAAAAAATAATTACAATAAATAATAGTTTATGAAAATCAAATTATGTGTTTTAACTTTCATCGTTATTAGCTTGTTTCAACTACAAGCTGCAAGTCAGTTAAGATATACCATTAACGACTCGTGGCAGTTTATAAAGGACAACGATATTACATCTGTTGATCAGTTTTTATCTCAGATAGAAAGAGCTGATACTGTCAATATCCCACACACTTGGAATGACAAGGATGTGGTGGACGAGAACGATGGTTTTTACCGTGGTGCTGGTTGGTATGCTAAGGAAGTGCGTATTCCTTCAAGTTATAGCGATAAGCAAGTGTTCTTATTCTTCGAAGGCGTATCTACAGCTGCGGAGGTTTATATTAACAAACAATTGGTAAGAACTCACGTGGGGGGTTTTACGCGTTTTGTAGTGCCTGTAACACCATCTATTGAATTCGATAAAGAGTCAGAATTTACGACTTTTAATGTGGTGGTGAAAGGCGATAACTCTTATAATGATGATTGGCCTTCACTTCACGCTGACTTTACTTTTTTTGGTGGGATGTACCGTGATGTGAGCCTTGTGGTGACTGGAAAGGTGCATTTTAATGTAGAAGATTATGCGGCTAATGGGGTATTTATTACGACACCTAAAGTGTCTGCCGAGCGTGGCGATGTCAACCTAAAAGTAAGAATCAAGAATGATGAAGCTTCAACTAAAAAAGTGAAGTTAGTAACTAAGATCTTTGGTCCAAATGATGAGTTAGTACAAGAGAATGCAAGTTCTTTAAAATTAAAAGCAGGGCTGTCTAATGTCTTTGATTTGTCATTAGAGCCTGTTTCTAACCCTCAATTGTGGAGTCCTGACGCACCTCATCTTTACCGTGTAGAATGTGAGATTGTAGATGCTAAAACAAAATTGGTACTTGATAAATCGGTAAACTCTCTTGGTTTTCGTTGGTATAAATTTGATGTGGAAGACGGGTTTTTCTTAAATGGAAAATCATTGAAATTAATAGGTACTAACCGTCATCAAGATTTCGACAAAATAGGTAATGCTTTGCCTGACCATATTCATATCGAAGACATCAAACGTATGAAGGCGATGGGTAGCAATTTCTTACGCATTGCTCACTATCCACAAGATCCAGCAGTCCTTGAGATGTGTGATCGTTTGGGTATTATTACTTCCGTAGAAACGCCTATTGTTGACACCGTGACTGAAACAGAGGCTTTTTCGACCAACTGTTTGAGTGCACAGCTTGAAATGATTCGCCAGAATTACAATCATCCTAGTTTGATCATTTGGGCTTATATGAATGAAGTCATTCTACATCCACGTTTTGCGAATGACAAAGAGCGTTATGATATTTATACGAAATATATTGTTGACCTAGCTCAAAAAATAGAGGACATGACGCGTGCTGAGGATCCTTATCGCTACACGATGATTCCTAACCATGGCAGTTTAGAGCGTTACCAAGAAGCTGGTCTAACTAATGTGCCCATGATTGTTGGTTGGAATATTTATGACGGATGGTACGGTGGTGGCTACGAAAACCTACAGCCTAAGCTAGAGAAATTTCACGCGGCCGTAAAAAAACCGATGATTATTACAGAATATGGTGCAGGAGCCGACCCTCGTCTTCATTCACTTACGCCTACACGTTTTGACTTTACGCAGGAATATGCGGTAGAATATCACAATCATTACTTAAAGTATTTTAAGAATACACCTTGGATAGCGGGTGCTAATGTTTGGAACTATGCCGATTTTAATTCTGAATCTCGTACTGATGCAGTGCAAAGTATCAATAACAAAGGTTTGATAGGTATCGATCGTACACCTAAAAATGTGTTTTATTTCTACCAAGCTTCTTTGTTGAAAGAGCCTTTTGTTGCCATTGCTGCCAAAACGTGGAAACAGCGTTCTTATTTAGAAGATGCGCAAGGTGCTGGCATTTCAACGATGCCTGTAGATATTTTCTCTAACCAAAAAGAAATAGAGTTGTTCCTTAATGGTAAGAGTTTGGGAATAAAAAAGATGGACAGTGTAATTGCTGTTTTTGATGTGCCATTTGTAGATGGTGTTAATAAATTACGTGCTGTTAATACAAGCACCGATTATTGTGAGGACTTTACAGAGGTACGCATCAATGTATTGCCACTTTCATTGAAAGCGCATTTTCCAGCAGGCGGTATCTCTGTTAATGTTGGAGATCAGCGCTTCTTTTACGACGATCAGTTTGACCAAGCATGGATGTTTGACAAAGCCTATACTTCAGGTGGTTGGGGTAATGTAGGTGGAAAACCTTATGTACGTCCCAATAAGAATGTACAGCAGCCTTACGGTGCTAAGATGACGATTAAGGGGACTTACAAAGATCCTATTTATCAAACGCAGTTGGTGGGAATAGAAAAATATCAATTCGATGTGCCTGCTGGTGTTTATGAGATAAAATTACACTTTGCAGAATTAGAAGGAACTGCGGCTAAGCATTTGCCTTATGATTTGACTGACGAAAGTGAAGCTGTGGCTAAAATAACAAGTCGTACATTTTCAGTGCTGATTAATGATGTTATGGTTTTAGATAAACTTGATTTGATCAATCAGTATGGAGAATATCAGGCTGTTAAAGTGAAGTCTGAAGTTACCGTAGAAAAAGATCAGCCTATCGTTGTTGACTTTAAGAAAATAGTGGGAGAGCCTGTCCTCAATGCTATTGAAATATATAAGAAACGATAGTGGATGTATTCTAAGTTATACTAACTCATTTAGGGTGTAGAGATCAGCTCAAGGTTTTACTTGGGCTGATTTTTTTTTGAAGATGTGGAAGTGAATTTATGTGTTTTTTTATAATGATTGTGATATGAATTGTCAAGAGTAAGGAGATGCTTTTTTTGGGGGGGACATCAAAAAAACAAATCCATTTAAACAAATGAACAAATAATGCAATGTGGCAATAAAGTTCAATGATGAATTATAAATTCAATTATATGATCTATTCTTATTGTTTTATGCTAATGCTATTGCGTAGCTTTGTGCATAGTAAAACGTTATAAATTAAAGGTGTATTTTAACTTTAAACGATTGCTTGTTGTGTGTTAAGCTATTGTACACCAAAGAAATACAAAAATCTATTGGTTTTCAGTCTATAATCTAATTTTAAACAAATGAAAATAAATCAAAATTTGATGGGCGTCGTCCTTTTTTTGATGCTCGTAGTTCCTAGCGTAAATGCTAAAGACAAGGTCAATTCTGAGGTTCAAAAACCTAATGTGTTATTTATTTCTGTAGATGATCTTAATACTTGGCTTGGCTGTTATGGTGGTTATTCTAATACCAAAACACCTAATATTGATAAAATTGCATCACAGGGTGCTTTCTTTACTAATGCTCAGTGTCAAGCTCCTTTGTGTGGACCATCTAGAGCGTCTTTGATGTCTGGTTTGCGCCCCTCTACAACGGGAATGTATGGGATGATTCACGATGATTTAATTCGTCGGGATGATGATGAAGTGACAAAAGATATTATCTTTTTACCTGAATATTTTAGAAACTATGGTTACCATACCATGGGTATAGGAAAACTATTCCATACGCATGCACCAAAAGGGGTTTTTGATGAATCGGGAGGGCGTGTAAAAGGTTTTGGACCATTGCCTGAAAAACGCTTTGTGTGGGATGGTCGTGGTGATTCTGATCCCAAAAAATATGGTAGAACAAGTACCGATTGGGGTGCTTTTCCTGATACCGATAGTTTAATGCCAGATCATCAATCTGTCGATTGGGTCATCGAACGTCTTCAGCGTGATTACGACCAACCTTTTTTTATGGGGCTTGGTTTTTTGCGTCCTCACGTACCACTTTATGTACCACAGAAATGGTTTGATATGCATCCTCTTGATGGGATTCAGGTGGCACCCTATAAATCTGATGATTTAGATGATGTTCCTTCTGTTGCTTTGCAAATAAATGATTTGCCTATGATGCCTTCTACGGAATGGGCAAGGGAAAGTGGGGAATGGAAAAAAATTATTCAAGCCTATTTGGCTTGTGTTAGTTTTGTTGATTATGAAATAGGTCGCGTCTTAGAGGCTTTGGAACAGAGTGAATATGCAGATAATACCCTTATTGTTTTATGGTCAGACCATGGTTATCGTTTAGGTGAGAAGGGCACATTTGCAAAACATGCCTTATGGGAGCCTGCTACTCATGCTCCGTTGATGTTTGCTGGTCCTATGGTGCCTAAGGGAAAAGTCATTGATACACCTGCCGAGATGTTATCAATTTATCCTACTCTCTTAGAGTTATGCGGATTGCCAGCTTATGATCGTAACGAAGGGGTGAGTTTAGTGCCTTCTATTTTGGGACGTGTTACGTCAGATGAGCCTTTTGCGTTAACGACGTTTGGAATGAATAATCATGCGGTAAAAGCGCACGGTTTCCGTTATATTAAGTATGAAGATGGAGGCGAAGAGTTATATGATCATCGTACCGATCCTAATGAGTTTGACAACTTGGCTAATAACCCAGATTATAAAGATGAAATTGAATTATTGAAAAAATTCTTACCCAAGACCAATGCGATCTGGGATGAGCATTCTTCTTATTCATTTCAACCTTATTTTGTGGAACAAAAAGCTAGGACAAATGGTCCTGATGCTAAACCTGTAAAGGTTATTGGTGCTGCTCAATAAGGATTTTATTCACTAATGAAAATGATTAGTTATAGTTTAATTCGAGAAAACTGTCTTTGATTAAATAGTTGATGCTTGTTTTTCGTGGTGAAATGTGTTGTTTTTTGAGTGTTCTGTCGTGAAAAGTGTATTGTTGAGTACAACCTTACCTTTTGAAATTTTTATTAAGTGTTATATTATTCATCTAAGGTGATTTGTGAAAACAAAAATAATAAATGTATGAAACAATATTTTTTTAAAAGCTTATTAGCCTTCTTGCTTTGTACGGCTATTTCGTCAACTATTGCACAATCGTTAGAGCATCCTGTTATTTGGACTACTGCTGCAGAGAAAGCCGATGTCTTAGCCAAAGTGGATAATTACGCATGGGCTCAGACTATTATTACTAAAGCCAAAAAGGCTATTGATGATGAGGTGGATGCACATATAACTAATCCAGAATCTATTCTTAATACCATTCCAGAATTGTCTTTGGTGGATGATTTAATTGAAGCAGATGCTTCTGATAATAATCGCATACATTCAAAAGTCCTCAATTATGCTTCTTATGCGGCGATGGTTTATTATGTGACTGACGAAGAGAAGTACGCTCAGTTTGCGGCTGACATTCTATGGTATTACATCGAAGAAACGGCATCAAAAACGCCTGAGACAACAGCCTTTAGTGGTAGTCATTTTTATGATCCGCGTTCGGGTTATCCCAATTTTGCCATAGCGTATGATTTTATGGTGAACTATCTGAAGCTACCTACTACAAGAGTATATCAAAAGTCTTCAGGTAATATGGTGTCTTTTGATAATACCGAAGCTCAAAAGGCCGTGTATAATATTGCTATGAATGCTTTGAATGAGCATGGTGGTAGCGATAGTAAATATGGTGAAATGGTGAGTAATCATCCTGTGTTGAGAGCCCCAGGTGTGCTTTTTACTCTCCTGTGTGTGGAAGATGATATGGAACGTGAGCGTATGTTTGACGTGTTTTGGAATGTTGGTACGCGTCAGCAGAACTCTTTTACCAAGACTATTCTGCCCATGTTTGGCGAACAAGGTATTTGGCCCGAGTCCGTGAGTTATGGTTTTATGCCTAATATTACGATGATTCTTAATGTTGTGGATCGTATTAAACCTGAGTTAAATGTGATGGATGATTATATGTCTATTTTGGATGGTAATTTCCTCTTTGATAATTTAAGATTGCCTAATAGACGCTTTGTCCGTTATGGTGATTCGGATCGCGATGTTGATGGCACGCAAGAAATTTATAATTACACCATGAATATGGCTCACAGAAGAGGACTTGAGGAATATGAACAAAAGGCTACTGTGGCTTTACGTCAAGCTTACGACAGCGAGGGGGGATACGATCCTGATGTGCCAATTTATACTTACGATAACTACAAGGGGTATGCGCAACTGTTTTGGGGTTATGATATTCCAACCGTTGTAGAGGGCGAAATTGATTTTCAGAAACCCACAGTGGTTATTAAGCATGCGGGTATTGCGCTTCAGCGTAATTATGTGACCAATAATAACGAAGAATATGGTCTTTGTGGCATCATTGGTGGGGCGCATTATGTGCACGCCCATTGTACTGGTATTAGTATGGAGTTATATGGTTGTGGTTATGTGATGGGGGCTAATGGGGGATTGCCTAAAACGTTAGCTGCTAGAAGCGATCCAGAACATACGGATTATTTTATGCGTCATGCGGGTAATAATACGATTATTGTCAATGGTACGACGCATGGTATTCAGAATGGTTGGGGAGCCAATATGTATCTCTATCAAAATACGACGGTAAATATTGCTTCAGAACCTAAACATTTGGAAGATCCTATAAGTCCTAATTTTAGTTTTGCTACACAATTGCTCGAGGACGAAGTGAATAATTGTGACCAGCAGCGTACTTTGAGCACAATACGTACGAGTACAACCACGGCTTATTATTTTGATATGTTTCGTTCAAAATCGTTAGCTACAAATAATTTTCATGATTACATCTATCATAATTTAGGGGATGAGATGCATCTTTTTGATAGTAATAATCAGGAAATGAGTGTGACGGCTACTACACGTTATCAGAATGATATTGGTGATTTGCGTAAGTCGCCAGGATGGTTGCATTATGATAATACCAAAGTGACAGCGCCTACTAGTGGTGCTGTGAAAGCTCGTTTTGATATTAATTATGACAACCGTTATATGCATATGATTATGCCTCAGGGTACCGAGAGAGAATATACAGAGGCGACGTCCTTTCCTACACGTGAAGCTAAGAATGACTATTTAGATAAGGAGACACAAATCATTGCTATTCGTCAGCAGGGTGAAGCGTGGAATCGTCCTTATGTTACCGTTTTTGAACCCTCAGCAAGTACTGAGGCGTCGGTGCAATCGGTCGAAAATATAGAAGTCGATGGTGTGGTAGTGGGGGCTAAGGTGGTGAGTTTAGTCAATGGTGAAGAAATCGAGGACTTGATCATTTGTTTGGATAAAGAAATGACCGTTGAGATTCCTGAACACTATATCTCATTTACAGGACGCTTTGCCATCATCAGAAAGCAAAAACAAACGGAGACACTTCAAACAGTAACATTATATATTGGAGAAGGTAGTTCTCTTAGATATGCGGGTAACACATTAGTGGCTGGGGAGGATAAAAAGGAAGTGGAAATCTTTTATGGCGTGCCTACACTTGATGAGAATACATCTTTTAATTTAACTACTCGTGTGCTTGGAGATGGTGGAAGTATTACCGTTGAGCCTAACAAGACTAGCTATTTGCCTGCTGATCAGATAACAGTAACGGCAGTCCCTGAGGAGGGCTATGTGCTCGATGAGTGGTTGGGTGATGCCAAGGGGATAGATTCAGACTATCAGCTGACTTTTTTTTCAGACATGAGTGTGATGGCACGTTTTCGTTATGCCGACTATTATACTTTGGAGATTAGTGCAGAAAATGGTACGGTGACTTCCTCAGTAGAGGGCAATGAACATCCTGAAAGAAAGCCGATTGAATTGACTGCAATTCCTAATGACCGCTATGAATTTGTATCTTGGAGTGGCGATGTAGAAAGCACCGAAAATCCATTATCTATACGCCTTGATTCTACAATGAATGTGGTGGCTAACTTTCGTGAATTGGAATTGTATAAGCTTACTGTCAATAGTATTGGCAATGGTAAAGTGTATCTTTCTCCTGATCAAGAGGAATATTTAGTCGGGACAGAAGTGACTTTATTTGCGCAAGCGAATGGCGATGATAGTTTTGTCAACTGGACTGGGGATTATGCAAGTGATTTCTCTACCATCTATGTAACGGTGGACAGTAATATGGTCATCAACGCAAATTTTACGGGGGCTTCAGGCATAGCCGATTCGCCATTGAAAGATACAGCAGTGTATCCTAATCCTAATACGGGAGTGATGCAACTCACCACTAGCTTTTCTGGAGAATGCAGTTATACAATTCTAGATATAACTGGGAATGTACTTCAACAAGGCATTTTTGTAAATAAAAAAAATATCAGCATAGACGAGAGTGGCTACTATTTTATTCAGCTAGAGACACCTAATAGCAGTAAGGTTTTAAAGGTTTTAGTTGGTGAATAAAAAGAGGGTGCTGTACAGGGCGAGGCAGCGGATCCATCTATCGATCAGGCCTATTCTCCACAAGTGGTAGAGACCTTCAACCGCAAAGTGTTTTTTGTACGCGAGGCACCCTATACGCCTTACCTTATTTTTAGAGACGATATAAAATTAAAATCAGGTGAAGCTGTTGAATATACACCTCGTTATGTGACGAAACGTTTTAATGAAATTGCAAAAAGTAACGATAACAATGGTGTGGTGATTTCTGGTGGAAAACTAGGAGGTAAAGCGCTTATGCTCGTGTATTCCCGGGAAAAATGCGGTACAGATTGCACAAGATGACCTTGACGGAAAAATGATGGCTAAATCGGGAAAAGGGAGCAAACTTTATAATGATTACTTAAAACGTATCTCGGGCAAGGTGATCCCTGTAAACCCTCGCCTTACCACTATAGTATTGCCTTATACAGATAAGTCACAGCTTCCAGAGGTAGATGTTACAGATAAAGGTGATGATATTGTTTATACACTTACATATGGTTCAGGAGAAAAACACACCATTCTTTTAACCAAAGATGATATTACGGTGGATATTATGAAATAAGAGAACGAGTTTATGACTATTACATCATCTGGGGTTCACTCTAAGGGGGTTAAAAAAATGAATAATGGGATTGATTAAAATTACTAGAGGAGGAAAAGTCTTCATTAGAGTTATCACTTTGCTTCTATTGGGAAGCGTTGGTCTAACATCTCTTGCTGCACAAGAACCCATACACCCATCTTTATTTTTCACAAAAGATGAAGTGCCTGCTATCAAGAAGAATATTGATCGCAGCGAATGGATGAGCCAAGCCTATAAGGTGCTCATTGCTCAGGCCGATAAAATGTTGACGTATGGGCCAGAACCTTACGTTTATTATGTTGAGCAGAATCCTGATTATGCACACAACGGAAAGGGCAATTGGAAAAAGTCAGGCATCCTTGGCCGTACCCTTGAGAATCGTGTGGGCACTTTGGGGATGGCAGGTTATCTGAGCGGTGACCAGCGTTACTTTAAAAAAGCCATAGAGATAATTATCGCCTCAGCTGAAGCAAGCGATCCTGATGAATGGTTTGGCCACTTGCAGCAAGGCGATGGCGCGCGCGGCTTGGCTATTGGCTATGATCTTCTTTATCCTTATATGAATGACCAACAGCGAAAAATTGTTAGAGATGAAATAGACAAGGTGGCTTCTATTTTGTATCATTATGATGGCATTTGGGCGAAATCACTACCCGATGTAAATTCTCAGAACCATACTGCAGTGCATTATGGAGGTTTAGGTTTGTGTGCTTTGGCTTTGGGCGACAAACCAGAGTGGCAGGCCAAAGCAACTGAGCGTGTCAGTATTTATATAGCTAATTTTATAGATGATACGGGTTATGGCACAGAGGGGGTTGATTATACCAATTACGGTCTGTTGGGTGTGGTGCCTTATGCGGTAGCTTTACAGCGTAGTACAGGTGTAGATCTGATGGCAGAACAGCCAAACATGAACCGTGTGCCTGATCAAACCATTTGGAAAATGCAGCCTTGGGGCAATGAAGTCATTGCGATGAACGATAATGCCACAACTTTAGGAAGTTCAGCAGGTATCATGTACATCATTAGTCGTTACAAGCAGCAGGAAGGTTTATGGGCTTGGTTGCAGATAGAGGGAGAACAAGGCGGCGCCTCTTATGGTGGTGGTCGCTTAAGCCATAGAGGAGACAATCGTCCATCCATTGGAGATGGTTTATCGCTCCCTTTTGTATTGCTTTGGGGCGATAGCAAGTTGAAGCCTAAGGTGCTGACAACTCTCTCGCACCAGTTCTCTAGTGGACGTGTCTTTATGCGCGATAGTTGGGAGAATCCACTGGGTTCTTATGTTTCTTTTACTTCAGGCATGGACTATCTAGACCGCATTTGAAAATAGGCGTTATGAATTAAGCGTAACGAATTATTAACTTCCTTAAATTCAAGTAGCAAGTGCAACTTATGAATAAGATATTTCAGAAAGCTATGTGGTAATTATAAATTAAATTATAGATATATGAAAAGAATAATTATAACAACATTCATCGTAGTATGTAGTCTGCTACTACCTGAAGTAATAAAGGCAGAGGTGACATTGCCTGCCATTGTTTCATCAAATATGGTATTGCAGCGTAATACGACGATTGAGTTATGGGGATGGGCTGATGCTAATGAAAAAATAGCGATTAAAACGTCGTGGTTGAAAGAAACATTGCAAATTGAAGCAGATGAAAATGGAATTTGGCGTATTCAAGTAAAAACCACCAATAGTAAAGAGCCACAGGTTATTAGGATAGAAAGTGATTCGTCAAAGATTATCTTAGATAATATACTATTTGGAGAGGTTTGGTTGTGTTCGGGGCAATCGAATATGCAGCAACCCATGAAAGGTTACGATGGTCAACCAGTATTTGGGTCTGTAATGGCAACAGCAAGGTCTGCGAATTCTAATTTACGCTTGTTTAGTGTTGATAAAGCAGGCTCCAAAACTCCTTTGCAAGATGTAGAAGGGTATATGCCTTGGCAAGAAGCTAGTCCTGAAAATGTATTAAATTTTAGTGCGCTTGCTTATTATTTTGGGCAACAATTACAGGAAATTTTAGATGTTCCTGTTGGTTTAATTCATTCTTCTTTTGGGGGCAGTTTTGTTCAGGCTTGGATGAGTAAAGAGGTCTTGGATGATTATGAAGAGTTTAGCCTAGATAATGTGGACATTACAAAAAAACAAAATGGTATTCGCACTGCTTTATTTAATGCGATGATTAATCCATTAATGCCATACACTATAAAAGGCGTTATCTGGTATCAAGGTGAAACCAATCGATTTAATCCGGAAAGTTATAAAAAACTTTTTCCTGCAATGGTTAAAGATTGGCGACAACGTTGGGGAATCGGTGACTTCCCATTTTACTATGTGCAGATAGCACCTTATAAGTATAACTATAAAAAATCCTCTAAACCTGTCAATTCCGCTTTTCTACGCGAATCTCAATTGCAATGTTTAGATTCTATTCCAAATTCAGGAATTGCTATTACAATGGATATAGGAACTGAATATGAGATTCATCCCCCTAAAAAGAAGGAAGTTGCTGATCGTTTGTTGTTTAATGCACTCAATCGGACTTATGGATATACATCGGTAGATTGTGCTGCTCCTATATTTGATTATCAAGAGATAAAAGATGATGGAATACTTCTGAAATTTAAAAATGCAGAGACAGGGCTTTATACGTATGGTGATTTAGAAGGATTTGAGGTTGCAGGAGAAGATAAGGTTTTTTATCCTGCAAAGGCAGAAATTGTAAACCGTATGGATGTATTTGTAACATGTGAAGAGGTGGCTAAGCCTGTTGCTGTAAGATATGCTTGGGTTAACTGGGTTGTGGGATCTCTTTATGATGTCAATTTATTACCAGCATCCTCGTTTAGAACCGATAATTGGGAGGAGGTTACACCGATTGTGAATTAAAATAAGCTTTAATGCGCTACGCTTTTATAGCTTAATTAATTCTACATCGGCATAATACGATTATCTCTTGGAGCTAATTTTAAAATCAAATTGGTATTACACGAGTGGTAAAGTGATTTATGAATGCGGTTTTTTTGAGTTTATGGAAAATTTTTAGGAACTTGCAATCCAATGACCGTAGAGGAGAAAAATCCGCATAGTTTATGCACACAAATGAATTCGTAAAACCAAAAAAAAATAAGAGTATGAAATTACAGACAAAGGTCTTGTTAGCAGTTTTGTTGTTGTTTGGTTTAAATGTTATAGCACAGCAAAGCTCATTTAGTTTTGAAAATTGCAATGATTCCAAACAATGGCATCTCGTCTTTAAGGATAAGTGTACCAAAGATTGGACTAAAAATTGGACCCTTGATGGACTCTTTGCCACGGTTGAAAACTCGAAAGAAGGGATGTACTTTTCTGCTGGTCCTGAGGCTCGAAATGATGCTCATCATGCGGTATTATGGACTAAGGAATCTTATTCTGGCGACATAAAGATTGAATACGATTACACCCGTACCGATGATGAAAACCGATGGGTCAATATCCTTTATATACAAGCTACTGGTGATGGTGAAGGCGATTTTGTCTCTGATATTTCAAAGTGGAGTAAATTTCGTGAGGTGCCAGCTATGAAAACTTATTTCGATAATATGAATGCATTTCACATTAGTTATGCAGCTTTTGGAAATTCTGGAGATGGTACCTATTATGTGCGTGCTAGAAGATACCCTAAACCCAATGGTCAAAATTTCAATGTGACAAAGATAAGTCCTTCATACGATCAGCAAGGTTATATAAAAACAGGGCAAAAATATCATATTACAGCTATCAAGTCGGGGCATCAACTTTACTTCCAGCTGGAAAGTGTTGATGGTGAGTCTTTGTTTGCTTGGGACATTTCGGATGTAGAGCCTATTACCGAAGGACGAATAGGTTTACGTCATATGTTTACCCGTTCAGCTATCTATCGAAATTTTAAAATCTATACTAAATAACTTATTTTTTTAGCTTCTGACTTTCTGGGGATGAAGTTTTTTTATGATACAGTCTTCGGTACAGAATAGGTGTTTACGCTATCTGATTATACCAAATGTGTTTCAAAGTGTACTGAAAGAATTTAGAATATTTTTTGTTTGATTGACGAAGAAAACGAAAAAGAAATGAATTATACAGCGTATTTTGTGATGCTTTTGGTATTAGTCCTATGCTTGCTCTTTATAAGCTATGAGTAATACCTTGAAGGATTTTGTATGATCTGATAAAGAGGGTCTTGTGTTTTATGAATCAAGTCATAATACTCATCGTTTATTAGGAAGATGTATCAGTGCTGAAAACTTCTATTGGGTCTTAAGAAAATCCGCATTAGATGACAATCTTGAAGATGGTTTTATCATCAGATTCCATCAGTTCAATACTGCCGTTATGCAAGCGAATAATTTGACTAACAAGACTTAATCCTATTCCCGAACCATTATTTTTTGTTGTAAAGAAAGGGACAAAGATGCTTTCTTTGATGTCTTCAGATATACCCGAACCATTGTCTTCTATATAGATTTGGCTTTGTCTCTGGCTGCCTTTTTCTGCTGCCCATAAATGAATGGTGCCATTGCTTTTATGGTTAAAGGCTTCGATGGCATTTTTTACTAAATTGATCAGGACTTGTACCATTTGTCCTTCATCTACGAACAGGTTATAATCTTGTTTAGGATTCGAGACTTTAAATGTAATATGTTCTGATTCAGGAAATGACCCATACAATATGCGTAGTCGGTCAAATAAATCAGAGACTTTAATGTCTTGCTTGTTGGGAAGGGGGAGTTTGGTGAATTTACGGTACGTTTCTACAAAGGTTAATAGACTTTGACTTTGATTCTGAATGATCTCGAATGCTTTTTTTGCTTTCTCAGGCTCTAAGGTGGAGTTGTCTAACCGCTTCTGTATATCTTGAGATAATGAAATGACGGGCGCTAAGTTATTCATTATTTCGTGCGTGAGCACTTGGGTAAGTTTAGTCCATGATTCCATCTCTTTGTCGCTTAGGGGCGTGCTGATGTCTTGTAGTGAAATGAGGTGGATGTTTTCTTGATCTATTTTAAAAACAGAAACAGATGCCGAGAGTTGTACGCGGCCTTTAGAGGTGGTGAAGGAAATCGAAAAGTTATCATTACCCTCTATTGTAGCGAGGCGTTTGTATAAGTGTTCGTCCACACGCTTGAGTTGTGTGAGGTGGGTTAAGACTATGACATCAAAAAACGCAATGGCGGATTTGTTGGCTAACAAGACATTCTTTTTATCATCGATGCAGAGGATGCCTGATGAGGCTTGTTCCAGTATGGTTTGGTAATAGTTTTCTTGTTCTATAAGGCGTTGTTTTATCTCTTTTATCAGACCATTTACTCGGTTGAGGCTTTGGTTAAGACCTTTCTCTGTGTTACCCTTAATTTTTTCATTGAAAAAAATGGTGGAATCATTATTCTCTACGGCATCAAAGAAATAAGTGATTTTGCGTTGTGCTTTTTGGCTTAAGCTAAAGACCGAAGCGATAAATGCACCATCTACTGCTATCAATACAAGACTAAGGGTAATCGTAAATCCTGACAGAAAGGACCACATGATAGCGCCTGATGTCGTCACGATGGCTAGTAAGAGTAGGAGTAAGTTGAGATTATTCTTTCCCATTACAGTTGGTGTTTCTTTATTTTGTTGTAGAGCGTTTGACGCGTAATGCCTAGTTGCTTAGCTACTAAGGAGTAGTTGTTGTCACACTTTTTTATTGCTTGCGCAATGGCGCGTTTCTCCATTTCTTCAATCGTTTCTTCCTGTTCGCACTTGATGGTCGATTCTCTAAAATAAAAGTCATTAGTTTCTATTTCTGGCTTGTCACACAGTATAACCGCTTTTTCTATACAGTGTTGTAGTTCGCGCACATTACCAGGAAAAGGATGGTTTAGTAGTTTCTTCTGCGCCGCAGGACTGAGCTTTAGCGTTTTGTTGTACTTTTTTCCGTATAGTTTCAGAAAATGATTGGTCAGCAAAATGATATCATCACCACGTTGGCGTAGTGGCGGTATCTCTATATGAATGGTGTTGATGCGGTAAAGCAAATCTTCGCGAAAAGAGCCTTCTGCTACTTTAAGGTCGAGGTTGCTGTTGGTGGCTGCAATGAGGCGCACATCCACGGGCATGGTGGTGCTTTCTCCCACGCGGGAAATTAGTCTGTTTTGAAGTACGGATAGCAATTTGGCTTGCAACTCGATAGGGATGTTGCCTATTTCATCTAAGAACAGAGTACCACCAGAGGCGAGCTCGAATTTCCCCACTTTGTCTTCACAGGCATCGGTAAATGCTCCTTTTTTATGACCAAAGAGTTCGCTTTCGAAAAGGGTAGGTGCAATGGCACCCATATCTACTGCCACAAAGTTTTTTCCTTTGCGCGCCGACATCTCGTGTAGGTGTTGAGCTATCAAGTCTTTTCCTGTGCCATTCTCACCCGTTAGTAGGACGTTGGCATCGGTACTTGCTACCTTTTTCGCTATGCTGAGTACTTTGTTAAGTTCGTCTGAATCGCCAATAATCTCAATTTTCTTTTGAGGCTGAGCTTTCTTGCCTTTGCTTTTCTGATACATTGTAGCTACCGAACTCAAACTAGCAATCAGTTTATCGTTATCCCATGGTTTTACCACAAAATCGTCAGCACCTAGTTTGAGGCATTTTACCGCTAAATCGACCTCCGCATAGGCTGTAAACATCACAATGCCAATGGCGGCATCCAGTTCTTTTACGCGTTTGAGCCAATATAGTCCTTCGTTGCCCGTATTGATGCCTCCCGTAAAGTTCATATCCAGCAGTAAGACATTATAATGATGAGCTTCTATTTGGCGCAAGAGCGTTTTGGGGCTAGTTAAGGTATCGATGCGCTCAAAATAGTCGCTCAATAAAAGCTCCAATGAGCTGATAACAGAACGATTATCGTCAACTATGAGAATGCTGTTTTGTTTCATTTTTTTATAATTGATAGACTGATAGGTAATGGACAATGGACAATGGACAATGGATAATGGACTGGTTTGTATTTAATAATCTGTTTTTTTAGGCCAAAAATCTTTAATAATCTACTAAATTCTTAAGATACTAGACAAAGTAAAACAATTTTTTTTTAACATTACAGACTTCTGTGTGAATCTAAATCTTTAGTTCTTAAATAGATGATGCGTGTATTTGTCAAAAAAATTGACACATGTGTCTAAAAATTTGACACTTTTGCTATAATGAGGTGAGGGGTAGCTTTGTTAAGTTTCTGGTTATTAATCTGATGCTTGTTTTGGCATCGTCTTGGCAAAACTCCTAGGAAAGCACTAACAAAATGATGCGTATTTTCTTGTATTTTTTTATCATACTAACGTTTCTTCCCTCAAAAGTTATGGGGCAGGATACCTTGTATTTGAGTCTTCCAGAAGCTATCGTTCTTGCGGAACAGCAATCCATAGCTGCATTTAGGAATAAGAACATGTATTTATCGGACTATTGGACGTATAAAAATGATAAAGCTTTATTCTTACCCTCACTTAATTTTAATGCTAATCTGGTCGATTATCAGCAGGTGAATACGCGAGAGTTTAATAGCATGACCAAAACTTATGATTATGTACCTACTGAGGATTTGACCACTGCTATAGGTCTTAATGTGGCGCAAAACATAGCGTTTACTGGCGGTACGCTTAAGCTTAATTATGACATTGACCGTTTAGATAATTTTGGTAAAAATTCCTACTATCAATTCTCTTCTACGCCTTTCAGTATATCCTATCAGCAAACGGTATTTGGTTACAATGCCTTTAAATGGTTACGTAAAACATCTCCTCTTGAGTTTGAAAAAGCAAAGAAGGAGTACTTGTATAATACAGAGCAGATGCATCGCACGGTGGTAAACCGCTTTTTTAATTTGGCGCAAGCCCAAAATAACTTGCAAATAGCCCTGCAAAAGAAGGAGAATGCCCAGTACCGTTATAAGATGGGGCTGAAAAAATATGCTTTGGGCATTATGAAAAGGGTTGATGTGCTTGACCTAGAGGTCAGCCTCAAGAATGCAGAAGTACAAGTGAACCAGTCAAGTATATATCAGGAACAGGCACTGATGAGTCTTAATAGTTATTTGAAATTGCCTCCCAATACACCTATCGAATTAGTCTTTAATTATGAAGTACCTAAATCGATTCTGAATGAGGTCGAAATACTAGAGCGTGCGGTAAACAATAACCCCGAAATGATTGATTATAAACTTAATGTTCTTTATGCTGAGTCACAGTTAGAAAAGGCAAAACGAGAAAAAGGTTTTTCTTTTGATTTGGTTGCAGGCTATGGTATCAGTAAGATTGATGGTGGATTTGATGCGAGTAGTGCTTCTTATGTCAACGGTGATGTGGGGACTATGTTTCGTCCTCCTTTTGATCGTTACTCACAAGCCACTGTAGGTATCTCAATGCCTATCATTGATTGGGGCAGGCGTCGTGGTACTTACAATATCCGTAAGGCTCAATATGAAATATCAGAGAGTGAGTATGAGCAAGATTTGGCGAATTTTAAACAGCAAATACTCATTATGGTGCGTCAGTTTAACCTGTTGCCAACGAATATAGAGGCCGCAGCAATTTCTGATAAAGCCGCACAAGAATCCTATGTCATTTATGATAAATATTTCAAGAAAGGTGAAGTCGATTTGATTAAGCTTATCAATAGCATTAATCAGCGCGATGCTGCTCGTAGGAGTTACCTCGATGCCCTCCATAGTTATTGGTATAGTTACTTCGATATGCGTGTTTATACGCTTTACGATTTTATTGAGAATAAGGATTTAGAGGTGGATTTTGATCAACTAATTAATAATTAAATAGACCGATGTGTGGCTATAATCAGCATACATTTATAAAATATACGAAGTTATGGGAATGGATAGAAAAATAGAAAAGAAAAAAGGCATTAGACCTAAGCATATTGGTATTGCTGCAGGTATATTTGTTGTGCTTGGACTGATATCAATGTCGGTATTTGGCAGTAAATTATCAGTTTACAAAGTAGAGAAAGATAAGTTGACCATTTCTACTGTGAATAAAGCAGTGTTTAATGATTACATCAGTCTCAATGGTACTGTAGAGCCGATATCTACTATTTATGTGAACAGTAAGGAGCGTGGAACGATTGAGGAAAAGTACGTTGAAAATGGCGTCATGGTCAATGAAGGAGACGTCATCCTTAAACTCTCTAATCCTGAGTTATTGCTCGAGATTCAGAATGCAGAAGCCACCTTCGCCGAACAACAGAATTCTTACAATAAGCAGTTGGTGGACATCAATAAACGTAAAATTGAGCTCACACAACAACGCATGACTTCTGATCTTGAGGTGAAACAGATGAAGCGTGAGTATCAGCAAAATGAGGCGATGTATAACGATGGTATGGGAACCAAAGAGGACTATTTGCGGGCCAAGGAAAATTATGAAATGCAACTGAGTCGGAATCATTTTCTGGTGGAAAGTCAACAACAGGATTCCATCTATCAGATTACCCAGTTGAAACAGCTCAAAGAGTCAATGGACATCAACAAGCTAAATCTGAGAGAGAAACAAAAGCGTGCCGATAAATTACTCATTCGCGCTAGTACTTCTGGGCAACTGGGCAACTTCAATGAAGAGCTTGGGCAAACGGTGAGTGCCAACCAGTCGATAGGGGTTATTAGTGTACTCACAGATCATAAAATTACGGCTGATGTCGATGAGCACTATATCGACCGTGTAAGAGAGAATCTAACCGGTAATATTGATCGCAATGCCGATGATTTTCAATTGCATATACGACGCGTATATCCAGAAGTGCGCGATGGACAGTTCAAGGTCGATCTGGTTTTTGATAACGAAAAGCCAGAAAATATCCGCACAGGGCAAACTTATTACGTGAAATTACAATTAGGCTCAGCCGTAGAAGCCATTATGATACCCCGCGGAAGCTTTTTCCAAAGCACTGGCGGACAGTGGGTCTTTGTGCTAGACGAATCGGGTGACTTTGCCATCAAGCGTAGTATTAAAATTGGAAAACAGAATCCGCAGTTCTACGAAATAGTAGAAGGCTTACAAGAGGGGGAAAGTATTATCACCTCGAGCTATGAGACCTTTGGCGATGCGGAGAAGATTGTTTTTAAGTAATTGAATAAAAGAAGTAAAAGACAATAGATAACAGACAATGGACGAAACAACTTACGGAAACCCAAAACGAATAACTAATAATTCATAACTCACCATTAACAATTTACAATTCAACACTATGATTAAAACAGAAAAATTAACAAAAGTATTCCGCTCAGAAGAGGTGGAAACGATGGCATTAGACAACGTAGATCTTCACATTAAGGAAGGCGAATTTGTAGCCATAATGGGGCCTTCGGGTTGTGGTAAATCCACGTTAATGAATATTATTGGTATGTTAGATAATCCATCAGAAGGTGATTATTTCTTTGACGGTAACGAAGTAGGTAGTTTAAAAGAGAAAGGGCGCACATCTATTCGTAAAGGGAACATCGGTTTTATCTTTCAGAGTTTTAATTTGATAGATGAACTTAATGTATTTGAAAACGTAGAGCTGCCGCTTATCTATCTTAATATGAAAGCTTCTGAGCGTAAAGAAAAGGTGAAAGCCGTACTTAAGCGTATGGAGATAGGACATCGTGAGAAGCATTTTCCACAACAACTATCGGGTGGACAGCAGCAGCGTGTAGCTATCGCTCGTGCCGTAGTTTGCAATCCTAAACTAGTACTCGCCGATGAGCCTACAGGTAACTTGGATTCTAAAAATGGCGCAGAAGTGATGAACTTACTGACCGAACTCAACCGTAAAGGTACGACTATCGTGATGGTCACTCACTCCTTGCACGATGCTGGTTTTGCTCACCGTGTGATTAATCTTTTTGATGGTCGTATTATTACTGAAGAGGTGAAACATAAGATGGGGGAGATACTTTAAAATAGTCAACAATTGGCAGATTTCAGTAGCGCAGACTGAGCGATGCCCTGAGTTAGATCGAAGGGTGTTTCGTTAAGCTAAGTCTTAGGGTTTAGTAGGTTTTTATCGAAACGTGTCGAAGTCTTAGCTTACGCTTTATATTGCAGCACCTATTGTTTACTATGCTATGAGCCTTTGGCTAGAGAATTTTGCCTACAAAACGGAACTGAGTTGGTGGATATTCGCTCTGGCTGGGGTATTGAATAGCGGCACGAAGAAATCCTATTGAGAGTTTGAGGTATGAGTAATGATCTGCTACTATCCAAATCCCTTTATGAAGAAGGCAAAAACGAGTTAAGAACTAAAGAATAGAACCATGAACATACAAAACCTAAAAATAGCCATCCGAAATGCCCGAAAGTATTCTGTAATGAGTACTGCTAAATTATTCGGGTTAACCTTATCGTTTGCTGTGATCATATTTGCGGCATTATATGCGTATTATGAAACAAGCTTCGATACACATTACCCCGATAAGGATAAGATATACCGTATGTTAATGTATGGAGAGTTGGACGGAAGACCTATTGATATGGCGGTGACTACCGCAGCTATGGGAAAAGCTATGGTCGATGAAATTCCTGAGATTAAAGATAGGAATAGGATTAAAGGTCAAGGAGATGCTATTTTTGTCATTAATGATCAGACGATTCGCACCGGTGGTTATTTCTTGACGGACGACAACTTCTTTGATTTTTGGGGTATCCCGATTATTACCCAACGAGTCAATGCTCTAGAAGCTACTGATAATATTGTGGTGGCTAAAAGCTTTGCACTAAAGCATTATCCCTCAGTAGAGGAAGCATTAGAACAGACTGTTGATTTAAATAAAAAGAAATGTGTGATAACAGGTGTGTTTGATGATTTCTTGGCCACGAGTCATTTGCAAGGCCAAGTGGTTAGAAGTATGAAATCTGGTAATTATCCAGAGAGTGATTGGGGATCTGAGAATATATATACCTATGTGAAGTCGCACAATGTCATTGCCGATCTTGAGGACTTCGCTTTTAAATCGACACAAATGGTCTATCGTCATCGGGATAGTCCTTTTGATCCAGATTCAGCACAGGTCTTAAGTGACTTGAAGTTTGCAGATAAATTTTACATATTCTATCGGGCAGAGCCCTTAAAAGATATCCATTTTGGCAATCATCGTTTTGATAATGCTAAAACGTCGAATAAAACCTATGTCTATGGTGCTATTATATTCGCTTTGTTGGTATTGGTCATTTCATCGGTCAATTATGTCAACCTAAGTTTGGCTAACATTATGAACCGCCACAAAGAAATTGCTGTACGGAAAACCAATGGTGCTTTCCAAAGTCAACTGATCTATCAGTTTATTGTCGAAACACTTTTGTTTTGGGGTCTTAGTTTGGTCTTTGCCTTGATTTTGTATTATATAAGCTCTCATTTCTTGTTGGATTATTTGGGTTTAGAACTTGAGCTCTCGGGGGGAGAGGTGACAAGAATTGTAGCTTTTATCATTGTTTGTCTTTTAGCGTTTAATCTTATCATCAATATTGGCCCTGTGATTTCGTTATCTAAAAAAAGTGCTATTAGTCTCTTGGGCAACGAGCAGGGGCGCCGTAAAAAAGTCCTTTTTAACAATGCTTTCGTGATTATACAGTTTAGCATTTCGGCATTAATAATACTTAGTGCTCTACTGGTGAATAAGCAGATAGACTATATGCTCACAAAGGATAGGGGCTATAATCCTGAGAATGTTGTTATGCTAAGAATTAGGGATTTAGGAAGCAATAAAAGAAAGGTTTTTGTTGAAGAACTCAGAAATGATCCGAACATAGAGTCTGTAGCCACTTCTGATGAGTATTTTGGGGATGATCCTTCGATGAATTCCTGCTTTTTTGAGGTGGTCGAGGAAGAGAACTATTTTCATACAAGCCATATGATAACAGATCCTGCATTTGTTGAAACATTTGAAATCGAAATGGTGGAGGGGCGCTATTTTTCAAATGATTTTAAGAATGAAAATGATAAATTGGTTGTCAATGAAACCGTAGCTGCTGAGTATGGTGCAGACAAATCTATCATTGGTAAAACGATATGGTATGGAGGTGGAGATCCTTATGAAGTCATTGGAGTGATTAAGGATTTTAACTACCGATCTTTACATCATAAAATGGCGCCTTTGGTTATCAGAAGGCGTGACAATATGGGTGTTGTTTACATAAAAGTGAATCAGGATAAGAGAGAATATGCTGTTGACCTTTTACGTCAGAAGTGGAAAGAGTATAACATAAAGAGCACCTTTCAATATGCCTTTCATGATGAGGTTTTAGCATCCAAATATGAGAAAGATAGACAAGCGCGTAAGTTGATGCTTTTCCTTTCTATTATATCCATAATTATAGCTTGTACTGGTTTGTATGCCATCAGTAATTACACCATTGAGCAAAAGACTAAAGAACTAGCCATTCGGAAAATAAATGGTGCTACCGTGTTAAATATTGCTAGCAATGTTTCTAAAAGGTTTTTGTTAATGGTCTCTTTATCATTCGTTTTGGTTGTGCCATTGAGCATCGTTTTATTAAACCGATGGTTAGAGAGTTTTGCTTATCAAACAGAGCTCAGTGTAGGCATCTATCTGTTTTCTCTTGGCATTTTACTTCTGGTCTCTTTTATTTCGATTGCTCTGCATGTATTTAGAGCGGCTAGGCGTAATCCTGTGGAAGCATTGAGGTATGAATAAAAAGTCCCATCGGGACGTAGTTATGGTAGAAGAAAAGATATAATTTTAAACGAAAATCGCTTAGCGATGGTGTTATGGTATATTGGTTGAAATATGATGAACACAAGGTAACACCGTCCCTATGGGACTTTGCTTTGTTGCGTTGCAAAAAAAACTACCATAACATCGTGCCTTTGGCACTTTGTGAGCTGGTCACAGAAATCGCGAATGCAGCCCGTAGGAATCCTATTGAATCTTTACGTTACGAATAGAATAGAGGTATGAATAGAATGGACGAATGAAGTGTATTGACGTCATCAGCAAGCGCTAAGGATGCTTCGACTACGCTCAGCAACCTAATTAGCGGTATGGATGCTGCTAGAGTGTCTGTGGAGTAGGTGAACGGAGGCGACTGAAAGAAGCCCACGTAGCACACATTCGCCAGGCTCAGTGACCTTTGAACGGAACAGAGCTCTGTGGCATAGTAGCGGATAGCCTGTTTAAGCGCCCAAAATTGGATTAAAAAGATATTAAAAAAGAAAAAACAAGCATATATGAAACAAGATTTAAACCTATTTTTTCGTCATCTGCTGCATAGCAAAGTGATCTCGGGCATCAATGTATTTGGCTTGGTGATTGGGATATTGAGTGCTCTATTTATATTAGAGTATGTGTATTACGAGCGTAGTTATGATAGCCATCATGAGCACGCAGAGGATATTTACCGTCTGGCTTACAACCGCTACGATGCCGATGACAAGGTGATGTGGGAAACGGCGAATTCGTTTTTTCCTGCTGGCGATTGGCTCAAGGATAATTACAGCGAGGTGATGGATCAGGCGCGCATTGTGCCTAAGCATAATCTGACGATTCATTATACTGACGAGCAGGGGAACAAGGTATATTTTAGCGAACCTCGGGCGTTTTATGGCACAGCTTCTATGTTTGATGTGTTCACCATTCCGCTATTGCAGGGGGATTATAAGGGCTTGGAAAATACGTTTACGGTGGCGATATCGGAAGCGGCCGCTCAGAAATATTTTGGCGCCACAAATCCCATAGGAAAGGTGCTTAAAGTGAATGGGGAAGAGGATTATACGGTGTGTTGTGTGTATGAGGATATGCCTCGTAACTCGATTATACGAACGGATTTTTTGTTTTCGATGGAGACGATGTATTACTTTAGGCCGCGTTTGCGTACGGTATGGGGCTACGATTATGGGACGACTTATCTGCAGATGAAACCAGGGGTAGATGTGAAGACCTTTGCTGATGAGGCGCTAGTGAGAATGGTGGCAGACAATTACAAGGCACGATTAGATAGACAGAATCAGCGCGATGTCTTTTACCTGCAAGCCTTGCGCGAGATTCACCTGACATCGAATATAGAGTATGAATCGGTGCCTGCTGGCAATGGTAAAATCATTACGATACTGTGGGGTTTTGCTTTGTTTTTACTCATTGTAGCTTGGATCAATTATGTTAACATAACGAGTGCTCAGTCGGTTGATAGAGCGAAAGAAATTGGTATAAAAAGAATCAATGGGTCTTCTCGATTTAAGATTGTTGGGCAGTTTATAAGTGAAGCTTTTATCTTGAATGTGGCGTGCTTGTGCCTCACACTTCTGCTCTTTGGCGCACTAAATCCGCTGTATAGATCGGTGATAGGGATTGGAGACTTTAGCCTCTTTCATTATTCAGATTTCTTATCGACGGCCTTGGTGGTATTTGTTTTGGGCATTATCGCCTCGTGTATATATCCTGCACTTATTTTACAATCGTACTCTCCTATAGCTGTGCTCCGGGGGAAATTTAAGCATTCGAAAGATGGGATCTTTTTCAGGAAGAGTATGATCACTTTGCAATTTATTATTTCGATCATTCTACTCTCAGGGACTACCATCGCTAAGCGTCAGGCCAATCATCTGCAAGAAAAGGATATGGGGGTCAATTATACGCAAAGTATAGTGATAAGCACACCACAGACAGGGGAAGAACAAGGCATCATTTACAAGCGATTACTGAGTCTTAAAAACGAAATATTGCGGATGCCGCAAATAGAAGATTACACCTTTAGTTCTGATGTGCCCTTACGCGAAATAGAAACATGGATAGGCTTTCGCCGTAAAGGCTTTGACAATAGTGATAATAATGGTTATTTTCAGTTGGCTGTGGATGATCACTTTGTTGATTTTTATGATATTAAGATATTGGCAGGACGTGCCTTTTATGAGGGAGAGTCGTCGGAAAGTGGATCTATCATACTAAACCTGAAAGCGATAGAACGAATGGGTGTAGCCGACCCTGAGAAGGCTGTCAATACGGTAGTCATTAGAGGAAATGAAGAATATAAGGTGGTAGGGGTAACAAATGACTTTCATTATATGTCGATAAAAAATGAACCTGTCCCCACGGTGATAACGTTGAATGATCCGCCAAAGAAATTTCTATGCTTAAAGGTAAGTACACAGGCCAATGAGGAGTTGCCGCAAGTTATTTCTCAGCTAGAAGGTATGTACACTGTGGCGTTTCCTGATCAACCTTTTAACTATTATCTGCTCGACGATAAAGCAAAAATGGATTTAAAGCCCGACAAAACTTTTTCTTTCGTTTTTGGCTTGTTCTCTATTCTTGCCATTCTTATTGCTATTGTTGGCATTATCGGTCTTATCCTTATCACTATAGATCATCGTATTAAAGAGATTGGGGTGCGCAAAACCTTAGGGGCTACTTTAGGAAACGTCACCCAGCTGCTTCTCAAAGAGATCAGCATACAATTCGTCATTGCCATCTTTATCGCTATTCCTTTGGCTTGGTATGGTTTCGAAAATTGGTTCTTGGCAAGCTATATTCACCAGATAGATATTAGTATTGGCCTGTTTGTTTTTCCTATCATTTTATTAATGTCCATCATTTATTTAGTGATTTATGCTATAGCACATAATACCTTTAAAGTTGAGGTAAGTAAGGTGTTGCAGAATGAATAAGCTCCTGTAGAGAAGCACTATAGTGCGTCTGTGCAGGTGATAATTGTTGAGAAGCACTATAGTGCGTCTGTGCAGGTGATAATTGTTTTCAATTTGTTATTTGAGTTGAGAAGCACTATAGTGCGTCTGTGCGAATTTGAATTGCTTTTGATTTGTTATTTGATATGTTGAGAAGCACATTACGTGTTCCGTAGCGTTGGGAGGCAAAAATGCGCGGCAGCCTTTTAGCGTTGGTAAGAGGCGCTAGTCCGAAACTGCGTAAGGCAGTGCTTGTGTGAGTTTTTTTTGCTAGAATAGGTTGAGTACTTCGGCTACGCTCAGCAACCACGTAGCCGACGTATAGCCGTAGTTACCTTGATCTTTTTCAACAAAGAGTAAGCGCAAAAGAATTGAATTATATTGCTCATCTTAGAGTTATATTGGTGTTTGTCTAAATAATTAAACATACGCCAGAATTAAAGTGAGTTACCTAAGCCATTTGTTAGTGGATGTAGAGGTGCTTTACTCGTATTAATTTATTGATAATTCTCTTTAATTATTAATTGGGGAATGTTTATGAAGTATATAAAAAGTAGGTTACTTCAAACTTGGGCTAAAGCTTAAGAAACAGAAATCAGGATAATCTACATCTATATTGAAGACCTTAAAATTGATCCACAAATGTCAAGTTTGCTACATTATTATCCTTTCATATATTTACTTGGAGATACGCCAAACTGCTTTTTGAAGCAAGAACTAAAGTAACTCGGGTCAGTAAAGCCTGATAAATAGCAAACCTCAACAGGTTTACCCCCTTTGCGAATCATCTGAGCTGCAATGTTAAGTTTTACCTCTCGAATATATTGGTTCGGTGATTTACCCGTTAATGCTTTTACTTTCCGAAAGATAACACTTTCACTACTCCCCATCAATACGAAAAGCTGATTTACTCTAAAATCATTATTACCAATATTTTCCTTAATAATATGATTAATCTTTTCTAAAAATTCTTTATCTAAATTACCTATGCCAGATTTCTCTATAATTGAATTACTATCAAATGATGAAGACGATTTTAAGCTATTACGTTGGCGTAGTATGTTATTTATACGCACATTAAGCATATCCATATTTATTGGTTTTGACAAATAAGAATCTGCAAGTGCTTCATATCCTTCGATCATATCTTTGGGCGAGTTTTTAGCTGTCATTAATATAATCGGCATATGACTCGTTTTGATATCCCCTTTTAGTTTTCGACATAGTGTAATACCGTCCATCTCTGGCATCATTACATCGCTAACAATGATATCGACATCTGATAATTCAAGTAGTTTAAGAGCCTTTATTCCATTTTCTGCCTCATAAACAGTAAAGTGATTTTCAAGATAGCTCTTAATGATTGAACGCATATCATCATTGTCCTCTACAACTAATACTACTATCTTATGTTCTTTTGACAAAAACTGTTGTACGCCGATTGTTTGTGTTGCTTCTGCTACATCCTCGAAAAATTCAGCACTTGCAACTTCAATCTCTTCATTTTCAGACAACTCTTCATTGCTGAAAGAGTCTTTGTCAATAGGTATTTCAACATAAAAAGTAGCCCCTTTATCCTCATTATTCTGTGCCCAAATCCGTCCCTTGTGGATATCTACTAAAGAACGCGTAAATGCAAGGCCAATACCTGTTCCAGCTATCTTTTGCTTATCATCCGAGCGATAAAAGCGCTTGAATATTTTTTCTATATCATCTTCCTTAATACCCTTACCTGTATCACTGACTTGTAACTGAAGCATGTTTTTACCATCTTGTTTTGCAATGCCGTAGTTAAAAGTTATAGTACCATTGCTAGGGGTGAATTTGAAAGCATTGGACAAGATGTTATGTAATATTTTATCAAGAAAGTCGGGATCAAACCACATCTTTTCTGATACCTCGCCGCTTGTTGAAAAGGTGATTTTTTTCTTTTCACACAAGGAAAGAAAGTTTTCCCTCAATGATTCTGCCAACTCTTCAAAATTCGCCTCGCATACTTTTAGTTTTTTTACTCCTGTTTCTGTTTTTCTAAAGTCGAGCAATTGATTAATAAGACTCAAGAGACGTTTCGTGTTACGATCAATGATATAAAAGAGGTCACTATTATACACTTTATCCATATTTACTTTTTCTGAAGCGTTTGAAATAATGGATAGAGGTGTCAGTAATTCATGAGATATATTTGTGAAAAACCGAAGCTTGAACTGATTTAGTTCTTCAGAACGGACACGTACTTCTTTTTCTTCTTTAATGGACAATTTTAGTGTTTGGTCTTTGTGCCAAAAATGATAAATGACGTAGGCTATTAATAAGAAAAGAAACGCATATATAGCGTAAGCAAGTGTTGTTTTGTATGGTGATTTTTTCACCACAATATTTAGTGTTAATGGTACATTGTTCCATAAACCATTGCCGTTAGATCCCTTAAGTTTAAATACGTACTTTCCTGGAGGGAGTTTGCCATAGATCACCCGTTTTATATTGTTTTCGGAATACACCCAATCATCATTAAAGCCTTCTAGCTTGTATAGGAAATTATTATTACTACTACTTCTATAAGATAAGGCAGCAAATTCTATCGAGAATGATTTTTGATGATGATGTATTACTAACTCTTCTCCTGAGCTATAGTCTAGATATACCCTGTTGTTATCTACCATCAAAGAGGTAAACGCTAATGGTGGAATGTAGGTGTTGTATTTTATTGTTGGTGCATCCACTACATTAAAACCATGGTGACCTCCGAAATAGATTTTTCCATCTTTAGCTTTATAGCATGAATTTTGAATAAATGTACTCCCTTGAATGCCATCATCTATGGTATAGCTGATGGTTTGTCCCGAATTCGCTAGGATACAAATGAGGCCTTTATTTGTACTGGCCCATATATTCCCAAAGTCATCTTCTTCAATAGCAAAAGCTGTAAGGTTAGCTAAGGACATCTCAGCATGATAATTATATACTTCCTTTTTTAATTTGGAATAAAGCCATAAACCTCTTCCGATTGTTCCAAACCACATGTTCTTTTTTGAATCTTCAAAAACAGTTTGGATCTTCAACTTATTAAACTCATCGGCACCTTCAATGTTGAGTATTTCAAAATGATATCCTTGGCTTGAGTCTTTTACAGAGTACATTGCTCCTCCTTGAAGCGATGTAGCCCATAGTGTGTTTTCACTATCAAAATACAAGGAAGAAATATTGGTACAAGGCGTTTCCTTTATAATAATTGTATGTTTACGATAGGATAAGTCAATATCTTTGATCTGGTGGTTTTTTTCATATAGTAGTATGCTATGCCAAGCGTCGCTTAATGCCATAAAGTCCTCATTTTTAGCAAAAAACTCATATCCTAATGTTCTCCCTGTTAGTGTAGGGTAACTCGATTCCCTTGTGTTAAGATTGTGTCGTAATAAGCCCTTGTAGCGGGTCATCATCCACAAATAATTACTATCTACTTCACATTTTGAAACCGCATTAATATGAAGACTTGAGGGCAGAGATTCTTTTCTAGCATATAAATCTTCATATGAAGTAAACGTTTGGTTTTCTATGTCATATATACCGTAGCCCAATGATTGTACCCCGGCATAGAGTTTATCTCCTACTTCCCAAAAAGAAGTAAAGGCATTAGTACTTGGTTTTTCTTTTCCTTTGTATATTTTATATGTTTTGAATGGGACACCATCTGGTCTGGCAACACACATGCCAAAATCAACCGTTCCTATCCACATAGATTCCTCAGCATCAACAAAAACCTTTGTGATGTCTTTGATTAAGTATTCCTCCTCGCCATATTTTAAGGGGATCCATTTGATGTCGATATGAGATTGATTCGCATGCTCAATAAGACCTAAACCAACATCGGTTCCTAGCCATACCCGATTTTGCTTATCAACAAAAATATCATAGATAATATTAAAGGTTATATCCTCATCAAAAAGATTATTTTTAAGCTGTTTTGTAGTGATATTTTGAATAATAAACTTGTCATTGTAATCTAACACATAGAGGCCTCTCCCCCAAGTCCCAATCCATAAATTACCCTTACTATCTTCGCCTAAGGAATAAGCACCAATAATTGGTCTGTTTTGTTTTGTTTTTACATATTTAAATGAATTATCGTCGTAGTTATAAGCAAATACACCACCCCATGAAGCAATAAGGATAGTTCCTTTAGAATCTTCTAAAAGTGCATTATTTGATCCATTCAAGAATCTGTCTTTATCTATACCATAGGTATACATAGAGTCCTCTTTGCTATCGTAGCGATTTAGACCTACTGATGATGCAATCCATAGATTCCCTCTGCTATCGCATAGAATATCATTAATTTTATTATTTCGTATTCTATAGTGCTCACTCCTTGTGTTTATTTTTACTTGTTGATTGGTTTTGCGGTCCAATATAGTAATCCCATTATCCCTAGTGCCAAGCCATAGTTTGCCATCTTTAGCTATCTCTAAACAAATCACATCCTCATAATTCTCATGATCTGTTTTATAGGTTTCAAATGTATTGCCCATGGCAATGTTCAAACCATTGGGCGTGGCCGCCCATATAAAGCCTTCATGATCTTGACATATATCATTTACCATATCAGAAGACAATCCATTTCTTGTGTCAAGATACCGATAGTTCATTTCAGAAGCATATACACCGCCAAACATGGCTAATTTTAGACCTAAAACAAATATGTAAATGTTGTATCTAAGCATAGAAAGAAGAGTAATAAAAATTGTTAATTAACAAATATATGAATTAATAACTTTATTCATTTATTAAAAACAATTATAAAATTGATTTAAACGACAAAATATCCAAGTAAGGAACATATTTGTTCTCCAAGTCGGTTTTGTTGTAATTTTATACCATTTTCTTATATAAATTTATGCGTTTACATTGGTAGGAATACCTTATTAACCTGAATTCGATTTAAAATTATAATCACAGAAAGCCATAATTATTCCAGATTTGTGCTGAGATTTCTGAAAGAATAGCGGGCTATTCTGAAGAAAATTCAGTGCGAAGGTGGTATGAGAAGGGCTTTCCTTTGGAGGGATGGTTATTTTTGGTGTAAATCCTCACATGTTAACTTGAAATATCTCGATATTCCTTCGTTATCTTGTGACTATTTTCACTCAAAACAAAACCATCCTGTGATGTGATTTTAATTCGAAATCAGGTTGTTAGGCACGTGTAAAATGAGATGTCGTAAGGAAGATTTCTCATAACTACTTAGTGAAATCTAGGGTTGCTATTTTTAGATGTTATCTGCGATTGGATGGGCTTTCCTGTCTAGAAGTCTCTGTGTATATCGGCGTATAACTCCTCCTTTTTAATCTGTTCGTAAAGGGACATCCTTTACAAAAGTTAAAGATTGCACTTTACACTATATTTTGACTTAGCCTTATTGCTGTTTGTCCATTTTTTCTATTGCTCTCATCGAAGTACCCCAAAAATACGTTTCTATAGAATACCCTCCAAATTCCATTTCCCATATCCAACATTCCCACATATTTGCCCTTTAAGGATGCCGTTAAATATACCCAGTAATAGGCTCTCCATCGTATAGCTCCATTTTGTGTTACTTTCAACACTTTCATCTCAGGTTCATAATCAAAAGAGGGTATTCTTTCAGGATATGGACGTGAAGAAAAATTATGTACAGAAGCCGGTGTTTCCATCTCTAAAGCTTCGTGTGGACGTATGTTGTTGTACTCGTATATAAACTTGTTTAAACGCCTCTGCTGTGCCTTTAAATCGAATGCTGAAGGTTTGGCGCAAGCTGCTTTAAGATCTCGATGCATTCGTTCGTGACGTCCATTCTGTTCGGGGTGTGCTGGATCCGAAAAAACGGGCTCTATTCCCAATTCTATAAACCAATACGAAAGCCTGGTGAAGCGCTGAACTGCTCTCACAGATCCAAAGGGAGAACCATTGTCGGTATGCAATTGCTTAGGGATGCCATAGGTCCTAAACACCCTGGTAAACTCTTGTTTAGCTTCTTTTAACGTTTCTCTGTAATGTCCTTTTGCGGCCAGTAAAAAGCGGCTTTTGGAATCAGCAATTGTAAGTGGGTGACAATAGATTTTATTGCCCATTAAGAACTTCCCCTTATAGTCCGCACTCCATACTTCATTACACTCTTTAGGATCAAAAATAGGGAAGACAGGCTGCACCTTTTTAAACCGTTTTTGCTTTTTTACTAGGCCATTTTTAGACAAGATATTGTGAACTGTAACTACACTTGGTACCTCTAACTCGGTAAAATCGTTCAACAATAAGCGACGAATTTTCTTTGCTCCCCAAAGTGAATATTTGTCTTTTAATACTAAAATTGCCTCTTCAATTTTAGGCTTAGTTTGGTTCGGGTGATAGTGTGACATTTTAGGCACATCTAACAACCCTTCCATCCCTTTTTGCTCAAAGCGATGAATCATTTTATACGCTGTGGGACGCGAAATCCCAAATGATTGACACAACTCTGTGATGCTATACTTACCAGTACGCCATTCACAAATAAACGCTACTTTTTGTTCCATTGTCGTTTGTTCTTTCCAAGGCATAACATTCAGTTTTTATACCAAATGTCGCTCAAAAAAGTGTAAACGATGCGCCTTTAACTTTGTAAACGATGCCCCTTTACCGTACCATTTCAGCATCCATTTCAAATACACCTGTGGTATAGTTGTCACTTAATGTGGAAACTATTTTAAAATCACGAATATGTACAGGGGTGCGTGCCATTAGAAAGACATCACGTGTGATACCAGCCAATCGCCAAAAATCTTGATCTTCTAGGTAGGTTGCATCACTCCATTTAAACACCTCTACTGCTAATGTGTTTTTACCTTTTTTTAGGTAATTGGTGATATTAAATTCTGAGGGTGTTTTTGAATCTTCGAAGTAGCCTACCTTTTGTTCGTTCACCCATACATATACCGCGGAGGCTGCTGCTCCAAAATGCAGAAAGACATCTTTATTGTCCCAGTCTGAGGGCACTTTAAAAGTACGCTTGTAAGATCCCACAGGATTGTAATGATCTTGTATTGTGGGTGGTGTAGCAGCATGGTAAAATCCTGCGCTTACATATACAGGCTTGTCATAACCTAAACACTCCCAGTTGGATGGTACTTTTATTTTATCCCACTTACGCGTGTCATAGTCATCTTTGAAAAAATAATAAGGGCGTTCAGATGGGTTTATTGACATATGAAATTGCCATTCACCATTAAGGGATTTAATGTAGGATGATGCCCATATGTTGTTACGATCTACTTCTTCTTCAGAAGCAAAGGGGATGTAATATGCCCTTGGAGCTTCACGGTTAATTTCACAAACTAAAGGATTTTCCCAGTCTTCTACTTCTTTTACAATTGGGGGACTGTCGTCATAAGTCGAATAGGTTTTGAATGACGTTAACAAGAGAATCATAGCAATTGCTATTAATGATTGTAGTTTCATATAATTGTTTTTTTTGTAAAGATGCCAGATTTGAAAGAGGTGGAGTATGATTTTTTTGTCTATATATATAAGAGATCGTTCTTCGTCCTATGAATTATGCTTTAAAATAGCTTTTTCTTCGATACAAATTAATTATGCTGTAAAAGTGTAGCGCATTAGAGCTTATTTTAATTCACAAACGGTATTACGTCTCAAGTTTCTTATTTTATGGCATAAAAAAAGCGCTAACACATATGATGTGTAGCGCTTTTCTTTTATTCAGCTTTATTAATCGTTAATATGTTTTACAATTAATTGTTTAACCTTTTCTTCAAGGTCTTTAGCTTGTTCTGGATACTGACTGATAATGTTGTTTTTTTCACTAGGATCTATTGATAGATTGTACATTTCATCCATTCTGTTGCGGTAGTAAACGTACTTTAGATTTCCCTCACGTATTGCAATAGCGGCGTCTGTATTTACTTGTTCTAGAATCATATCTGCCCCTAGTGTGTCTTTCCCGATTAAGGTGTTCCAATAGTTGCGGCTATCAGGACCTGCATTTGCAGGCATGTTAATATTAAAATATTCTGAAAAAGAGGCTAACATATCAGTTTGCGTAAAAAGAGCATTGCTAGTACCTGGTTTAATTTTTCCGGGCCACTTAACAATAAAAGGAATACGATTTCCGCCTTCGTAAATAGAATATTTCCCCCCACGATAGATGCCAGAAGCTTTATGCCCTTTGCTGTTTTTAGAGCCATCAAGGTAACCACCATCCACTAGTACAGGGCCATTATCACTTGAGAAAATAATAATAGTGTTTTGATCTAAATCTAGGTCTTTGAGTTTTTGCGTAATTTCTCCTACAAACCAATCGAGCTGTGCAATGTTGTCTCCGCGATAGCCCAAGCTGGTGCTTCCTCTAAACTGTGGATGAGGCAGGCGTGGTGCGTGTATATCGTTGGTGGTGAGAAGTAATAAGAAGGGCTTGTCTTTGTTTTTTGTAAAGAAAGAAAACGCTTTTTCGCGTAAGTCAAAAGCGATATTATTATCATTCCAAAGTGCTTTTTCTCCGCCTTTCATATAGCCAATGCGTGCCACCCCATTGATGACCGTATTTTGGTGGTCACGATCGCCCGTATATACAGTTACGGACTCTGGGTTATTAATGGCATCAGGGTACTTTGTGCCAGGTATAGAGTCTGGTATTGGCTGCATCGATACTGTGATTGGATCATTGGGATCGTAGTTATATACGTGTCGGTTTTCTAGATATACAAATGGAGAACGATCATTTGACGATGGAAGAATAAAGTTATAGTCAAATCCCATATCAAGAGGACATGGTTTTATTGCTTTATTCCAGTTAGCATTACCATCACCTAAGCCTAAGTGCCATTTGCCAATAATGCCAGTCGTGTAGCCAGCCTCTTGGAATAGGTGACCTAATGTATATTGTGAGCTATCAATCGTTGCGGCTGCATTAACAGGTTGGATGCCTACATTTTTACGGAATCCCATTTCTCCGGTGATGAGGGCGTAGCGTGATGGACTACAGGTAGAAGCCGCACAATGTGCATCAGTAAAGCGTAATCCTTCTTGTGCCAACTGATCTATGTTAGGTGTTTGTATTAGCTGAGCACCGTAGCAACCAATATCTCCATAGCCAATATCATCGGTGTATATCATAAGTACGTTAGGTGTGCTTGTTTGTGCAGTAGTGTGCTCGCAGCTGTAGAGGCATAGGGTAGCAACAATTAGAGATAATATTTGATTGGTTCTTTTCATTTTGTAATAGATTATTAGTTGTAAAATTAATCGTTTTTGTGTTTAGGTAAAAGGACTATAAATTTAGCAATAGTCTTACTTTATTGATTCTTAATTTATAGTCTTTAGAAATGACGAGTTACTTTTTAAGAAGTTTGTAAATGGTAATCATTACTTTTTTTCTTTTTTTAGTGACCAAGGGTCTTTTATGTGAGGTTCTCGATTGTTAAAATAATCTTCGTGAATCATATAGGTGATAGTATCCCATACAGCCCCTTCTGTCCAGAGAGGTGCTATCATTTGGGTTTCCCAACTTTCTAATGCGTCTTTGAGCTTAATAAATTCAGCCTGTTGTTGTGTTTGTAAATCAATGTCTTCGCCCAGGTTTTCTTTAAGGTTATAGAGTCGATAGCCTAGGTTTTCTACTCTTATAAGCTTGAGATCTCCTATCCTAGCAGCAGCCTTAGCGTCTTTTCTCCAGTAGAGTTCCTGATGAGGATTTCCTTTTTTTTCTTTCGTAAGGAATGGCAATAGGCTGACACCATCGCACGGGAAGTTCTCATGGTTGGTGTTATTGCCTACATCCATACAACTTGCAAAGATGTCAAGTGAGGATGTTAAACCATCAAAGGTGTGATGCCCGAATGCTTTAGGATAGCTGACAATAAACGGTACACGAATGCCTCCTTCGTATTTATTTCCTTTGTATCCCTTCAGTGGATAATTGGAAGATTGATTGAGGTGAGAACCTCCATTGTCGCTAAGGAAGAAGATTAGGGTGTTATCATAGATACCTTCCTCTTTAAGCTTTTGACATATTCTACCTACGGCTCTATCGAGGGCCCAAGTCATGGCGGCTAATGTTTGGCGAGGATGGCCTTCGAATAATGCTAAATCTTCTTTAGTCGCTTGCATAGGTGTGTGTACGGCGTTGGGCGACCAGTAGATGAAGAAGGGCTTTTCTTTGTTACGCTCTATAAAGTCAACGGTTTTAAGACTTAAATCATCCGTTAAGTAGCCTTCAAAGCTTACTTGTGTGTTATTTTCTCTTAGGGATTGATGCGTGAGTGTAGCGTCTTGTTTTTTGTTCCAAAAATAGTTTCTACTGCCCGATAAGAAACCATAGAAATAGTCAAAACCTCTATCATTGGGGATATAGCCTTCGGTAGCGCCGAGGTGCCATTTGCCAAAGGCAGCAGTTGTATAGCCAGCTGCTTTCATTGCATCGGCAATGGTTTTTTCATCTAAACTTATAGCGCCGTCTATGTTTGGATTACATTCAAATCCAAAGCGCTGCTGATAGCGACCGGTGATAAGTCCGGCTCTAGAAGGGCCACATACACTAGCTGTAACGTGTGCGTCGGTAAAGATAACACCGTCATTAGCCAATTGGTCAATATGGGGTGTTTTGAGATCCTTGCAACCTGCAAAACCAAAATCAGCATAACCAGCATCATCGACTAACATAACGATGATGTTAGGTTGTTGTGATGTGTTTTCTTGGCACGATAGCAATACAAAAGCAAGTACTAGGCTAAACAGTTTTTTCATAGTGAACAGAGTTTGTCGTGTGTCGTTGTAAGAATTTAATCGTTAGACTGGTGTAGGGGCTGCTAAAATGCGAAAGTTACTTCATTGTAGAGTAAAGTGGTTTCTTAATATTTTCATTATGAGTGTTATTCTTTGTCCAAGAATGAGAATTCTCTTTGGATGGAATGAATAATGTCACATTGTTAATATTAAGCATTATAGTATGAGGCATATAGAGTAGCCGATTGTTATAGGTTTTCCAATTGTTAATATGTTTTTCCAGATAGTTATAGTACTTATCATTGGATCTATAATTATGTGTCATAATTACAAATGATGGATGATTGCTGAAATTTTGTATAATATTTTCAGTTTCATTAAAAAGCCATTGCTCAATAGAGGCAAGATTTGTGTTGTTCTTAGGATTATAGGTTTCGAGTTGTAAGTAGATACCTATTTGATCGGCAGCATCAAAAGCAGCTGCTGGCGGGCAAGCCGAATGAAAACAAACATAATTTAATCCTTGAGCTTTTAGTGTTTCGAATATGGTCACCCAATCTTTGGTATGAATAGGGGGATAGTCGGTGTAAGGTAGTAAAGCATAATCTAATGTTCCTTTTAGTTCGCTTTTTTTTCCGTTGATAAATAGTGTGTTGTCAATTACTTTTGTTTCTATTAGACCAAAGTTTTCCACTTTACTATCGCTGCCATCTTCGTTTGTGATGTGTACTTTCATAGCATACCTGTTAGGGCTAAACTCATCCCATAGTTGAGCTTTGTCCCCCATTGGGTAAGTGAGATTTATGCTCGCTTGCCGTTGAAAGTCCACCTCTCGTGTCATAGAGGGAAGTTGCTGTCCTGTCTGTAAGTTTTTAGCGCTAAGGTGTAAGGTGATATGGCTATTAAGTGCATTGCTTCCATCTTTTATCTTAATATTTGCAAATACTGTCTTATCCTTAATGTTGGGTAATAAAGCAATGGTATTGATGTAGATATATGGTTTTGCCTTTAGGGCAATTTCGCCGCGTATATCTTCTTTTTTGATTTTTAGTGCTGGCGTATATGCTATGCTTGGCGTGTGCTTTTTTACTTTTATAGTAATGGTGTTGTTTTCTGTTTGCAGCGCGTTACTAAGATCGTAATGGTGAGCAGTGGCTTTGCTGTTTTGCGCCCCTAGATAGTTACTATTTAGCCAGGCTTCTGTCTCATATAGACAGCGTTCTAAGGTCAGTGTTACATGTTTTTCTTTCCATGATGTGGGTAGTTCAAATTTCTTTTGATACCAGATGTTGCCCTCATGGTCGTTAATTTCTGATTTGTTTTCTTGGTGGCTATCACTATACGTGAAAATAGGTTCTATGCTTATGTCATAGAGCGTATCTTTTGTGGTCCAAAACTCGTTTGCTTGAAGTTTTGAATATGTTTTGTTCTTAATGATAGGGTAGGCTTCTAGGCTTGGGAATTGGATGCTTTTAGTAAAATTATACGCTAGGTAGTTTGTTGTGTTTGCATCATTGTTAGGTGCTAGGGTGTAGCTCCATTGGCCCGAAAGGTCGATCTCTTGTTCGGATCTGCAGGCTTGAAATAAGAAAGAAAATAATATGAAATAAAAAAATGTCTTCATAAGTGGGACCGTTATTACATTCATTTGCCAGTTGGCTGATGTTCAGTTGTAGTCGGATCTTAGTGTCTTCTTTTCTTATTAAGCGTGATACTTGGGGGATAAAAAGTAGAGTGCAAATACCATGCACTCTACTTTATCTTTAGTTTGATTTACTCTTTAATGAATGTTTTGTTTGCGAGGGTTTTACCATTGGTGTCTTTACAGTTGATAAAGAAGATACCGCTTTGCAATCTATTAATGTTAATGCCACCATCTAGATCAGAAGATTGCATTATCATTTGTCCCGCAGCATTGTAGATACTTATGCTAGCAAGGCCTTCGCCGCTAATGTTAAGACGATCACTTGCTGGGTTAGGATAGATAGATATCTCAGTAGTAGCAAGTGCTTTTAAAGATGTTGCTACAGATGTACGAGGAGTGGCATTGCTATTGATGATGATGTTGTCCAAAAGGATAGTACTGTCTGTATTGTTAAGGTTGTTCTGAAATAAATCAAGCAAAAATCGCAGTGAGGTAATATCATATCCGGGTAATTTATGAGCCGAAATTTCGTAAACTAAATCTTGCCAGGTATTGTCTGGGATTAAAGTGTCAATAGGATTAATATTGGTCGCATTATCTGGCATAGTTCTTAGTATAAGATTTGGTCTCACTGTTGATTTTGCCATTACGTGTAAATAACATGCAGATACTGGAACTTTTAGGATTAATTCTTTTTCGATCCAAGCCCATTTGTTGATAACTGAATCGCCAAGTTGGATACAAGAGTCTGAGGCATTAATAGAGCCACCTGTCATATCAGGATTTTCAATTTTCACCATTGATGCCTGTGCTAATGTAAGCCAATTGTCAACACCTACGGCCTCAAAATTTGAAATGATTGTATCTAGGGTCTCTGGAGTACCCCAAGGATGAATGCGAGGAGTCGCACTTTCATTAACGATAACTTCGTCAAAATATGCAAAAGTAGTAGTGCTTAGTTTCTTTAGTACATCATCAAGCAATCGAATTGCTGTAACATTAAAGCCAGCCGCTTTTTTAGATCCTAAATCGAAAACAAGATCCTACCATTCATCATTGCCATTATAAGGCATGCTGGCTCTCATTGTAGTCGCATTGTCTGGATAAGCTCTAAAGGCGATATCAAGAGCAACACTAGATTTTACCAGTACATGAACATAGCAGTTACCAGATGCTGGGATGTTGAAATCAGTTGGTAAGTCAACGAGCTCCCACCAATTTGAAGAAGTTCGGCTTATTTGTAGCACATTGTCGGTTAAGTTATGGGCATCCTTGCTTGGATTTGCGATAATACTAGCGACAGCACCAGAAGCTGCCGATACTGCCTGTGCAGATTCAAAATCAGACACATCTACATTTAAAGTTTGAGCATTAGTTATTACCATAATTGATAATAAGCTAATTAATAAAGTAATTTTTTTCATCTTTGAGTTGTATTAAATTATTAAATTGAATAACCTAATGCAAAACAAGATTATTATGCATATAGTTGTATGGAGGGTTTCGTCATATTGTATAATAAATCAGTCAAAAAACAAGAATAGCTCTCTTTACGCGGCCATTGCCTCTTTTTAGATTTCTTCTGTTTGTTTTATGTTTTGTAAATTAGTATGATACGATTTTATGAAGCGTAAGCTGTGAATGTTTCTTTTGTCTGTATTATTAATCTTTTGATGTGTGGTTGTGTGGTTTGTCTGTGGTTAGTGTGGTTTTTTTGCAGTGCAGGCTAGTGGTTTTTTTTGAACAAAAGGTGATATGAGTGTTTGGTCTAAAGAGGCTTGTTTATATACATAGTATATGGAGTTGAGTTTTGTTAGTGTTTGCTCTTTCTTCTTAATGATTTTGATACATGTTCGTTGACATTTTCTTGTCCATCAAGGGGTGTGGTTGTGTTTTTTTAGCGAAGTTTATATATTTCATACAGGTCTCAAGTGATTTTAATTAGAATAAGTGATGTGTGTAATGCCTACTCGCTAGTTCGCAGGTGTGTTTTACGTTTGGGGCTTAGCCCCACCTGCCTGCCGGTAGGTAAGGTGCCCTGTACTTGCTTTTTACTCACTATTGTTTATGTCTTAGAATTCGAAGTACTCAGCGCAACGCTTTAGACACTTAAAACATTTTGATACTTGTACTGTTATATAATTGGTTATGCCGCTTAGCGGCTTCGGTACTGCAAGCTACCAAGGACGCATATGTATTTATTGTCTTTTGAAGGTTTATTTGCTTGTAGGTTGACATTTATTGCACCAAATAACGTTGGTGTGTATTGTGAATTTCTGGAGCGTTTTGCATCTTGTTTATGCCTTTATGTGATGTTAGTATTCATAAGAAGAGGTGGTTATGGGGTTTTTCTGAATCATTGTGCGTTGTTTGCTATTTCTTGATTGGTGTTTAATGACGGGTTTGTCTTAATTTTTGGTGGAATAGACACAATTGTTAAACGTTTGATTTCATTGCTTTGCTAGTAGAATTCTTTTATCAACCTATTTTAAATATAAAAATTATGAAAAAATTTAGTTTACTCTTAGGTCTTATTGCATTTATTAGTTTTAACCTTCTTGCTTTTGAAGAAAAGGTACTATGTAATTTTGACGATGTTAAGCCTGCAGCTGTAGAAGGTGTCAGAGGCGGTGTTTTCGAGGAGATTGAAAACCCATTTTCAGATGACGACAATAATACGACCAATAGTGGTCAATATTATGGTGAGGATTATGACAATGGAACTACTGTAGCACGTGTATGGACAGCTAACGTAGCTATTCCTATCGAAGAGATGACGATTCCTACTTCAGGTGCTTATTATGTGCATGTTTTGGTCAATTGTTATACCAAGCCGGATATCGCTGTTACTTTTGAAAATATTCAGGCTAAATCAGCTAACCGCCCTTTGACTGCCTATGATGTAGATCAGGCAGATTATTGGCAAGATATGGTATTTAAGCTTCCTGCTCAGTATTTAGGAATGACCGTAGATACCTTGAATTTCTTTGGCGATATGAAGTGGGAGTCGGGTAACGCTTTTGTTACTGATATGTTTACTCATGTCTATTTCGATGAGATTATTATTAATGATAATCCTTTGTCACGATTTTCGGATGTGGTGATTCCTGAGAGTTTAACACAAACAATAAGTACTTTGGAAGATGGTGAGTTGACATGGGCTTCTAGATTTGGTGCAATCGCTTCTGTTGAAGACAATCCTGACATGGCTGGCATTAATACAACTTCTAAGTGTTTAAAATTAGGTGATGCTAAAGAAACATTTTATGCCCTAGTTGATTATATTACTCCTGATCTTATGTTACCTAAGAAAGATTGTTATCTTCATATTATGGCAAAATCAACAACTTCACCTCTATTGTCGGTACGTATGATGCCTGAGAATGGTGTTGATTATTTTGCTAAAGATAGTTTAGTGCCTAATGATGAATGGCAAGACTTAGTATTTGATATTTCAGAAAAAGCTACTGCTGGAACAATGGTAGATTCGATTCGCTTTATTCTTGACTTCAGGGGTAGTAACTTGAATACATCAGATAGTGTACTATATATTGATGAAGTAGTATTCACTACAGACTCTATGCCTCGTGGTGGTGCTTCTGCTATTAATGCAGTACAGCGCACTTCAATCTCTGTTTATCCTACATTGGTTGATAATCAGCTAACAGTTGTTGGTGGAAGTTTATTGATGTTAGATGTTATTAATTTATCTGGCACTCGCGTGTACACTAAGGCTGTCGTTGATAATGTTATTGAGCTTTCAGATTTAGAATCTGGTATCTACCTTGTTCGTGGAAGAGATGCTTTAGGTAATGTACTTCTTACTGAAAAAATAGTGAAGAAGTAAAGTAGTTCCTTCATTAAATGGACAAATAGATAATGCTTGTCCCGAAGAGAATGTATATATAGTTGATGTCAGCCCAAGGATTTCCTTGGGCTGACTTTTTTATAGGGGGGTATAGTCCTTAAATGCGTATTTTGCTCATTTGAGTTCCCTTTTGTTGTCAAATTCTTGTCTGTCGATTTTCTCATAATTATAGACTAATATGACCCAATAGCTCACACGTTTCATCTCTATATTTGCAGTGAAATGAAGGTCTAGAGGTCTTTGTTGCCCTAATAATACATTGATGAAAAAACTAACACTTCTTATTTTTGCTTTCTTTTGCGTAAGTTTGGTCTTTGCTCAGGTCAATTTGAAAACGTATTTGAATGACACAAAAATTGAATTAAACAAAAAATGGCCCAACAATAGGACTATCAATATAGTCTATCACGGACACAGTGTGCCTACTGGTTATTATACCCGTGGAGTAGTGCATACCTTTGGTGCCTATCCACGATTAGCCACTAAGTTGATAAAAGAGATTTATCCCTATGCGGTCATTAATACCATTACAACGTCTATCGGTGGCGAGCATGCAACACAGGGCGTTTTACGTTTTGAAGATGATGTATTGCCTATGCATCCAGATGTTTTATTTATTGACTATGCCCTTAATGACCGTAAAACACCCCTTGAGGATGTACGTCAGGCGTGGGAAGATATGGTAGATATGGCGCTTGCTAAAAATATAAAAGTGATTCTATTCACCCCTACGCCTGATACTCATGAAGATATTTTATCTGATTCTGCTCCATTAGCTATTCATTCGGCACAAATAAGAGCAATTGCGAAAGAAAAAGGGGTTGGGCTTATTGATAGTTATCAGATGTTTAAAGATATGGTGGCGAGTGGCACAGCTTTAGCTCCATATATGGCGCAGGCTAACCATATCAATAAACTGGGTCATGAAAAGGTGGCGGCATTAATCTTTGAATGGTTTGCTCCTCAAGACTAGGTGTTCTTGTGTTCTTAACCATTTTTACATCAATAGAGTTTGACTTCTAAAGTGCATTGTTTATCCTGATGGTAGAACCGATAATATGCAGTTCTATTTGTTTGGTTTTTTAATATTATATGTAAACATATTTTTAAAATTTCAGTTATGAAGCTATATCAACCGGTTTTTATATTCGCTTGTCTCTTATTATCTCCCCTTGCTCTTCAAGCTAGAGACTTTGTAGATAGTGAGACTCCTGAGAATGCACAACCTGATAATACTCGAATCTCGGGGGACTGGGTGTTAGACTTTAGTGATGAGTTTAACGATACACTAGTAAACCTTACGAAATGGAATGTTGATAATTCAACCAGTTCGAGAGCTGCTCGTCCTAAGTTGGGTATTCAGTATTGGATGTGGAAATCGTACAACGTTTCTGAGGCTGATGGTAATTTAGTGCTAAAAGTTTCTAAACCCAATAGTAATACGATGCACTGTGGCAGCATTCATACAGCTAATAAGTACCAAACAAAGTATGGCTACTTTGAAGCACGTATCAAAATAGCCGATGCGGCCAAAGGTACACATACCGCTTTTTGGTTACAAGGACCTAATATGGGTAATGTAGATGGTACAGCCAATGATGGTGCTGAGATTGATATATTTGAATCAGCTTGGTTACAGGATTATACCAAATCCGTAGTGCATATCGATGGTTATGGTGCCAATCATCAGGCTAGTACCAAACAGTATAGCACCCCGGGTATCCATAGCGGGTACCATACTTTTGCGATGCATTGGACCGAGGATTTTATGAAGATTTATTATGATGGCAAACTAAAAGTAAGCTATGCCGATCCTAAATGGGTGGTGAAAGCCGATGAATTCCTCTGGCTTTCTGATGGTGCTAGCTTTGGTTACGAAGGTGATAATTTTACTTCACAGCCTTTTGGTGAACTTACAAATGCTTATGTTGATTACATCCGTGTATGGAAATATGATGGCGAAGGAACCGGTAGTAATGAAGACCCTAATCTTGTTATGAATGGCGATTTTGAAGACAATACAACGTGGGCTAAGAGTAACTCCGACATATTGCTTTCAGAAGGGAGTTATCCCGTTGCCACATCTAATTATTGTCGTATGCCAGGTATTCCGAGTGAGCGCATCATCAGCCAAAGTATTACGGTAATACCAGGAGAAACCTATAATTTTGAATTTTCTGGTCGTGTACAGAATGCTCATGCGGCCTCCGCCATTAACAACCATAGTACAAAAGGTCCTGCGACTTTAATGGCTGAAATTTATGCTAATAACACTTCTATTTTGGAATTAAAAACCCAGTCCAATACCAATACCACCTTAAAGAAACAAGTTACTATTCCTGCAGGAGTCAAACGTGTGACACTCAAACTGAGTAAAAATTGGAATGTTGCTTACATCGATAATGTTAGTTTAGATAAAGTGGTGTCAGCATCTCTAATAAATCACAAAGCTGCATCATTAGAAGTGTTTCCCAATATTTGCAAGCGTGGAGAGAGCTTCACCCTTGAGTCTGAACAAGAAATAGCGAGCTATCGTGTTTATAACCTTAGCGGAGCTTTGCTGATGAGTACTGATAGGCTCAATAGTAAGACTGCCAATATATCTACCGATGTTTTGATGAAAGGAACTTATATCATATCTATTCAGAATATCGAAGGGCTTAGTACAACACGAAAGGTGTTCGTTTATTAGCTTAATCAATTTTTCAATGTTTTAACCCCTAGTGATGTGTGTCTTAAAATGACCTCTGACGCCAGTGTACGACGTGTCATCAAGCTTATTTTAGACACCCATATTCTATGTCTTTTATTTTTTCACCCCTTAACTTAATAAACCCCCACAATGAAACACCTATTATTACTTTTTACCCTTTCTGCTCTTACTTTATTTGGAGCCACTCCAGAACATAAAAATGTTTTAGTCATATTAGTTGATGACTTAGGGTATCATGATCTCGGTTTTATGGGTAGCGACTACTATGAGAGTCCTAATGTCGATAAATTAGCACAAGAGGGCGTGGTCTTTACCGACGGCTATGCGGCCTGTAATGTCTGTAGTCCTTCACGTGTCAGTATTATGACAGGGCAAAGCACCGCACGCCATGGAGTTACCGACTGGTTGGAAGCTCGTTCTGGCGAAGATTGGCGCCTTAATAATCGCTACAGTAAGCTTTTGCCACCTAGTTATGTGAATACTTTACCCGTAGCGGCTACTACTTTGCCAGAAGCTATGCAAAGTTTAGGTTATACCACTTTTTTTACGGGAAAATGGCATATGGGCTATCAATCAGGTCCCGCTGAGCACGGTTTTGATTATGCTACCTGTCGTGGTGGAGGTACACCTCGTGGGGGATATTATGCCCCTTTTGATAATGCAAATATTGACGAAAATTACCCTGGCGAAAGCTTAACTATGCGTTTAGCCGAAGAAACTGTTAACTTTATGACAGAGCACAAGGACGAAAAGTTCTTTGCTTATCTTTCTTTTCACGCGGTACATGGCCCTATTCAAACCACCAAAGAGAAGTGGCAAAAGTTTAGAGACAAAGCCGATTCTATGGGTATCGCTGATAAAGGCTTTAAAATGGGTAAATATTTACCTACCCGTATTGTACAAGACAATCCTATTTATGCTGGTCTTATCGAAACGATGGATGATGCTGTAGGGCTTGTTCTTGATGCTATGCAAGAGCTTGGTTTGGAAGAAAATACAGCCATTATCTTTACCTCTGATAATGGTGGTGTAAGTGCTGGGGATAATTATTCCACGTCGAATCTCCCTTTGCAAATGGGTAAAGGGAACCCTTACGAAGGTGGTTTCAGAGTTCCTTTTCTTATTAAAGTCCCTTGGCTCAATGTTGGACACAAAGAATCCAAAACACCTATATCTGGTGTAGATATATATCCTACCGTCTTAGATCTTGTAGATGCCGATATGCGACCTCAAGATCATGTCGATGGTGTAAGTTTATTACCTATTGTTAAAGGCGATACTATCGGTGGTCGTAGCATTGTGTGGCACTACCCACATTACGCTAACCAAGGCGGTGAACCTGTCACTATTCTTCGCAAAGGCAAGTGGAAACTGATGCATCGCTACGAAGGTGATGTAGATCAACTTTACGACTTGTCCTCCGATGTAGCAGAAGCCAATGATTTAGCTGCAGTACATAGCACGTTGGTCGATTCTTTACGGGCAGAGATGGATGCTTATCTTACAAGTGTCAATGCTTTATATCCTGTGCCAGATCCTTTATATAATGCTGTGAGCGAACAACAACGCATCACTAACATAGAACAAAATACGCTCCCTAATGTTGAAAACCAGCGCAAAGCTATGCTTGCCAAGACTTACTCGCCAGGCAATGACTGGTGGGGGAGTGATGTTACTCTTTTGCCGCTAAAAGAAAAACAGATAGCGACTTTCGAAACCACCTTTACCCCCGATGCGTCTTCTGTTAAACAAGCCAAGATGAGCTCTTATTTTGCGTCATCAGGTACGCTAGTTGCCGAGCATATTATCGACAATCCTAAAAAAGATGACATCAATAGTACGCATAAGTGTTTTGCCGTTGAAATAGAAAATTTTAAATGGGATAACAACATCGTTTGGATGCCTATTGATACGACTCCTGGGCTCAACTGGATAGTGGAAAAAGGGGTTAAAATAGATCAGCTTAATCAAGTGAAACCTTCAGCAGGTATCACCATTACCGATGATACTCGCTATTTGCATGTTATGCATTACCGTTCTAGTGTCAATAATGGAGGGGCTTCTGTTGCCATTAATACCAAGCATATTTGGAACAATGGTCAAGGCGTTGCCCGATTTGATTTTTCTAATTTACCAGCAGATGAATGGGTCGATTTAGTGTGCGATTTAGACTATTTCAAGAAAAACAATTTGCAGGTGGGACATATTTCCTTACTCAACTCTACACAGTGGGGTGCGGTAGCAAGTACTCATCCCGACTTTTTAGCTGGGAGCGATGGTAAATTCAAACGTACCACCTTTGCGTGGGATGAGCTCGTCTTGTCTAGTCAGCCTATTAAGCGTGTGGCCGATGGTTCTGTCGCAGCTTTGAGACAAGAGCAAGCACAGACCTCAGCATTCTTTCCAGTGCCTTTCAATGGTCAGCGCATTAGCTTATCGAACTATGTCCCAGGTGTGGAACTCTCTGTTTACGATTTGTCTGGCAATTTGAAATGGTCAAAAAAACTAAATAATAAAGAAATAATTTTCAATACCGAATTAAGTGAATCTCTCTATGTCTTTCAGTTAAAGGACAAAGGTCAAGTACAATCCTTTTTAGTCCCTGTGAGTAAATAGAGTGGTCTAGAATGTTGGATTCTAATTATTAAGCCTGGTGATGCGTCATCAGGCTTTTTTTATGCTTCGTCTTTGTTTTTGGGCATTCCCCTGCGGGTCGGGCTTTCCGTTATACTCCAGGAGCTGTATTGCTCGTTTTGCACAGGTCGTGTGCAGGAGCTTCCTCTGGTCGCTCTGCCACTCCTGCAAAAACGGCAATACCATCTCCCTCCGTGCCACTGCAATCCCTAATGCGGGTGCACTACACTAAATATCTTTTTGGGTACACTTTAGTTTACAGTACCTAAGCCGCAAAGCGGCATGCCCAATTATGTAAAAGAATAAGTGTCTGAAGCTGTGCACTGAGCGAAGCTGAAGTGTGCCTAAAGCGTTGCACTGCGCGCAGTCGAAGTGTTAAATTGTCCCTGCAACGTAATTTTCTAAAATAATATAAGTGCAAGAATATGAACAATATAATAATTGAGTTAGATAAAAGGTAACATTATATGGCGTTGCTGGGACTATTTATACCAATTTTTTATTGGCTCTTCGCTAAAAACAGTGGAAAAGAATAATACCAACAATTCATTCTAGTTTTTTTTGAATAATGACAATTTGTACAATGTACAATGATTATGGAAGCGAATCCTTGTACATTGTACATAATACAAAACGTTCTTTTTTTAAGCAAAAAAAAATGATTTCCACAGTTTTTGGCGAAGAACCCCTTTTATTTTAAGATTCATTGTTGTCTGGTTAAAATAGATAAGCACTATAATTGTTTCGTACCTACGGCACTCTAAATTTCACGTCAACACTATATGTTACCATACTAACGCTCCTAACGGAGCTTAATAATCCCGTTAGGGATGACAGTATGGTAGAAATAATATACCAAGTCTAGATATAAGCCCCGTAGGTGGCGACACATTATATTCGTTTCATATCCTGCCAGGTACAAGCCCAGGTGCAAATCTCACCGGACAACAATGTTTAAGATTAGACTTAAATAATTTAGCTGCGCTGATTTTTAATTCAGAGATTTTGTGTTTTATCAAGGCAAAATTGTGGCGATAAGAGCGCGTAGAGTGAAACGTGTTTCAACTCTACCGAACGTAGCCATAATCATAGTATAAAATTGAAGCGTAGCCTTAGCTACGTTGATCGTTTTTAATGAAGAGAAAATTCAAAAGAATGTAATTATAAGGCTAGTTTTAATGTCATATTGGTATTATTCATTGGAACATGCTTATATAGCTTTTAATGGGAGAAAGTCTCATAAAAACAAAGGCTATCTTTTGCAAGATAGCCTTTGTTTTTTAAGATTTGGTATATATTACCATCCTGTGTTTTGTCCTAATCCAGGGTTGAGGATGTTTTCGGAATAAGGAATAGGGAAGAGGTACATTTTAGGATCGAAGCTATAGGTGTCGATCGTTTTATAGTTGTAGTTTAATCCTGATTCTGTTTCAGTTATTTCTACGCCCCTTATGTCTGTATCTCCAGTAATCTTCCAACGTCGTATATCCCAGAAACGTTGGTCTTCAAAGGCCAATTCCACACGTCTTTCATTGCGTAATTTTGTTTTAAAAGCTTCGGAAGACATTCCAGCAGGAAACTCTTTCACTCTTGAACGATCACGCACAAGGTTTACGGCTTCTGTAGCTGTCAATGTAAACCCTGCATTGTTATCAGGACCGTAGGCTTCGTTCATGGCTTCAGCATAGTTAAGCAAGATTTCTCCATATCTAAAAATAACCCAAGTGTGTTCTTTTTTAGTAACTGAGGGGGCTTCCAAACTAATGCTTTCATCAACATATTTTCTTAGGTAATAGCCCGTAGGTGTAGCATAGCGTAGTGGTGCTGCATTTTTTCCACCAATAAAAGTTTCAACTTCTACCCCTTTAAATTTGATACCATTGTAAACAATGGTACGTGCCAAGCGACCATCTCTACCGTTGTAAGGTTTTTCGGGGTCGTAGCCTGATCCTTCTTCGTTAATACCTAGCCCATTGCGACTCATTTCGTAAGCATCTACAAGGTTTTGAGTAGGGCAGTTGCCCGAAGAGCCTCCTACGTAACCCACAGGGAAGTTGGTACGTTCAAAACTGTTAGAAGCCGCTTCTCGTCTTCCAAATATTAATTCCGTATTACTTGAAGAGTAGTTATTGAAGATGGTTGTATAATTTCGGCTTAGATCGTAGGTGTTACTTTCAATGATATCGTGGTTTGCTTTGGCAGCAGCTTTCCACTTTTCAATATCATTAGTAGGGTTGTGCAAAGGACTTGCAGCATACAATAATGCTTTTGCTTTTAGTGCCATAGCAGCTCCCTTTGTAAAACGTCCTGTTTCTTTGCCTGTAAGCGGCTCATAGTCAGCAGGCAAATTGGCGATAGCAGAGTCGCATTCCTCAACAATAAATGCAATCACGTCTTGATAGGGTACTCTTTTAATAGAGTTTGCTTCTTCCACCGTGAGTACTCTGGTTATAATAGGTACATCACCATAGCGTTTGGCCAATTCAAAGTGGAAGTAGGCACGCAAGGCTCTTGCTTCATACTTTTGTCTTTTCAAAATAACCATTAACTCGTCAAAGGTTGGATCTTTATCAAAGAGATAGTCCTCGTAAGAGTATTTCTCAACTTCTTCAAGCAATTCATTAGATGCCCTAATGCCATCAAATGAGCTTCCCCATTCTGCATTTAGCACTTGAATTGGACTCCACGATCCATTGTTAAATTTATGAATAGCAGAGGCATCATCAGCAAAATAAGACTCATCGCAGGCTGAGGATAACATCGCACCTCCCGCTTGGTTGAAACCAGCAGGGACATAGCGATAGACGTTAGATAACGAGGCTTTTACAAAATCTAGATTAGTGTAAATATCATCCTTTAAGAGATAATCTTTTTCATTATAATCCAGATAATTACATGATACTAATAGCAGCATGGAAACTATTGAATACAATATATTTTTTTTCATCTTAATCATATTTTAAAGTTTTGGATGATCTTAAAAATTCAACTTCAATCCAGCATTGTAGGTTGTCGTTGCCGGATAATTAATAGTTATCATCTCAGGATCCATCTGGTCTATATTATCCATAGAGAATAAATTACTTCCACTCACATAAAACTTAACATTCTTAATTTTGAGTAAGCTCTTAGGCTGCCAATTGTAATACAATTGTACATTTCTGACTTTTAAGAAACTACGACTTACTAACCAGATGTCATTGGCACGGTAGTTATTATCGTTATCCAAAGTAGTAAGACGGGGCAAGGTCGCTGTTGCGGCTGTTGCTTCTGTCCATCGGTCATTCGAAAATTCTGAGATGTTCTGGTTGTTTATGAGTGGCTTGTAAATAGATGGAGTGTTAAGATTAGCGGTATAGTTGGCCGCCCCTTGCAATAGGGCAGATACACCAAAGCCTTTGTATTCTGCATTCAAATTAAGGGAATAGTAAATCTCTGGCGTGATGTAGTTGTGTCCCATTGGTACTATATCTAATTCGTCAATTAAGCCATCACCATTTTGATCTACATATTTAACATCTCCTGGAGATACAGATGAAAACATCTGTGTTGGACTGTTAGCTATCTCTGCTGCATTGGCAAAGAAACCATTGCTTTCTAATCCATAAGATTGTCCGATAGGGCGACCTGTTCTTTTTAAATAATCATAAGGCATTGGCAACTCACCCATCTCATTTATCTTACTGCGTGAGAAACTAAATTGACCTGTGGCAGAATAACTGAAGTCTCCGATTTGATCTTGCCAAGTCATGCTCATTTCTAGTCCTCTATTGATTGATTCGCCTATGCTTTTGTAGGGTGGTGATACACCAACGATACTAGAGCTTACACCTGCAGGATTCACAAGTATATTAGTGCGCTTATGGTAGAAAGCATCAAACATAATGTTTAACTTTCCAAATAGATTAGCATCTACACCAAAATTTGTCATCATAGCTCGTTCAGTTTTTGGTTGACCAGCCATGCGTAGGATGCCAGCAGCCCAGAAGTTGCTGTTTGACTCCCCAAAATTATATCCCCCTACATTGTTGTATTGGGTGTCTTCTGTATTCTGAACGATACGGTCACTTCCGGCATAGCCAAATGAAGAGCGTAGCTTAAGGTATTTGATCGCTCCTTTGGTATCAATAAATTCTTCTTCAGAGATTACCCAGGCTCCAGAAATAGCAGGGTACAAATTAAACTGATCACCTACAGGTAACTGGCTTGTGCCGCCATAGCTTAGCGTCAAATCTCCAAAGTACTTGCCTTTATAGCCATAATGTAGGTAAGTTGACATGCTTTGTCTAAGGTAGGTTGTGTATTGGCCTTTGCCTACATATTTGTTTTGAGAGTACATGAGAAATGAACTTAAACTATGATCGTCCCATTCTTTATCGTAACGCACCTTTGTTGACACATTGGCATTGCGGTAAACGCGTCCTAAACTACTAGAAGCATTTAATGGTGTATTCTCGTCATAAATAGTAGATATTGTATCGGCTGCACTTGTTGCACTTGCTTCTTTATAGTACAAGTTTTCATACATGTAATCTTGTGTCTTCCAGTCTTGAGAAGATGAACTTGTATTCAATCCTCCTGTAAACTCAGCAGATAATCCTTCGGCTAATACCGATAGTTCTTGTGTTATTGAACCTTTTAATAGGATATCAAATCCTTGAAAACGATTGTAACCAGTAGAGGACATCATTGCCAAGGGGTTGTTCGGGTAAATATTTGAACCTCCCCAATTGTCATTGTAATTCTTGATAGGGAACGCATTGGCTGGTGTCGTGAAAACGGATGTATTCGTTGTAGAGGTATTAGCTCCAGGCTGATTGGTTTCATCAATACTACCTGCCACCCATACTTTAAAATCAGTAGTAGGCGTCACCTCTATATCAAGGTTGTTTCTAAAAGCGATCCTGTCATAACTCAACTGTGTTGAGAAATCGGCGGTGTTATACTCTTGAGAGTAAAGCCCGTTTTCATTACGATAATCGATTTCAGCAAAGTACATGACCTTTTTATCGCCTCCTCTAAAGTTGATGTTGAGGTTGGTTTGGTTGCCCCAGTCTTTGTAAGCCTCATCTAGCCAGTTTACGTTCGGGTATAGAGAAGGTGATTCGCCACTGCGGTATTTTGCGATGGCATCATCGCTATACTTAGGGGCTAATCCATCATATTTCATCGCTTCATTTACCCGTTCTGCATAGTTTGCTGCATCTAGCATTTGAGGGAGCTGTGTGGCGTGGTGCAAGCCCGACTCTAGCTGTACATCGATGGCCATTTTACCTTTAACACCTCGTTTTGTTGTTACTAGTAGTACACCATTAGCGCCTTGTTGGCCATATATAGCCAGAGCAGCTGCGTCTTTTAGTATCTCTACTTTCTCGATAGACAATGAACTTAAACGGGCAATGTCTCCTTCTATACCATCTATTAACACTAAAATGTTGCGATTGCCTGTCGTGTTAAGACCTCGGATAAATAAGTTAGGATCTCTCCAACTGGCAGAACCACTGTTTTGTAATACTGTTAAGCCCGGAATCAAACCATATAATGAATTGGCGGGGTTAATGGTATTCATTTTTTCTATTTGCTCACCAGTGGTGTAGCTAATAGCAGAGCTAAGTTCTTTGTGTGTAAGAACCATATTATTTCCGAGAGAAATCTCATCAGAAGTTAATTGCTTAATTAGTTCGTTTTCTGTTTGTGTGCTATCGAGTCCCATTGCACTGTCTCCTGACTGAGCGAGTATAATTGAAGGGCTTATCGATAGTAGTCCACAGAAAAGAATATGCTTTATCGCTTTAAATCTTTTCATTTGTAATAATTTTAAGTATTATTAATTGCGTCTTTTTATTACCAACCTGGGTTTTGAATAACACCGTAATCTTTGTTCACCTCATCTGCAGGAATAGCACCAAAATACCATTTAGTATCCCAGTTGTTTACCCAGTAGCGGGTAAGGTCTTTATCCGTAGATACTACTTCGTAGTTTAAGCTTCCATCAACTTGCTTGGTAATTTCAATACCATGGGGCTGAATGAATGGTTTCTTATAACGCACAAGGTCGTACCAGCGTACTTCTTCCATACAGAATTCGCGTGCACGTTCTTTTAATATCTCTTCTTTGAATTCCTCTTTGTTTAATCCCTCAGGAGCACCACCTATACCTACACGTGTTCGTGTCATGTTGAGGTAGTTGTAGGCTTCAGGACTTGGACCATTAACAGCATTTAATGCTTCGGCATAACTCAAGAATATCTCAGGTAGTCGTAGGTATGGCCATTGTACTACGGATGTGTACGAGGTGGCATTGTCACCATCGAGGTAAAACTTACGTAGCATATAACCTGTGCCCGCACCTTTTACCGATAGGCTAGTACGCTCACGTCCTCCTGTCCATAACTCTGCTGTACGCCCACGGTATTGATCGCCATTTACAATCACGGTCTCGTATAAGCGAGGATCGCGGTTGGCATAGGGGTTTTCAGGGTCATATCCAGAACTAGGATCAGAGATAGCTTTACCATTAGTCATAGGGTATAGGTCCACGAGTTCTTGGGTGGGGCGTGCCACACCTTCGTTACACCACCATAGGAAGGCACCTAAGCCCCAGCCACTATTGAAGGTGTTTTTGTAGAACTGACGTGTCGTTATTAGACACTCACCTGTACCCCTGTCATAGTAACCACTTTTAAAGTCGGCTCTAGGATTTCCTGAGTAAACCATACCGTAAGCTCCCCAGCTGTTTAGTTCATTGATAAAGTCTTCACTTGCATCAATCACCTTTTGCCAATGTCTTACATCATAGCTGCCATGCCACATAATCTTTTGATCACAGGCTTCGCCATCACGGTATTTTTCATTGCTATTAAAGATGGGGCTTGCGCTAAATAAAAGAACTCTTACTTTAAGACCCATTGCTGAGGCTTTCGTAAAGCGCCCTTCTTCATTGCTGATGTCATCTAAAGCCCAAGGGAGTACTTCTGCTGCGTTATCACATAGCTCAGCAATTTTATCTGCCGTTGCTTCTGCCGTGAGTCGTTCTCCATTTAGGTCATCACCTGGAGAGAAGGTTTTATCAATCCAAGGCAATCCTCCAAAGTTACGGTAGAGTTCTGTGTAATGAACGGCCATTATCATATAGGCTTCTCCTTTTAGGCGGTCTTTTGTTTCTTGGTTTACATCGGGTACACGATCGATATTCTCGATAAATAGTAGAGCACGACGTATGCCTACCCAGCTTCCTTCTAATGAGAAGTGATAGCGGCTGTGCCAGCTTTCTTTCTTTTCATCGGTTTCAGTAGGTGGGTTCATAAGTGAGGCTGTATAGATGCCCGAGTAATAGTAACGCGACACTCCTCCCCAGGCCAAATAAGACTGGCAAAGGTCGGTAAGACTTTCTGTTACATCCATATTCATCATGTTTTTACCCACCTGCCATTTGTAGGGTAAGCGGTAGGGTAAGGTGCTGTAGGCTGCCGTCAATGCTTTGTTAGCATTAATGATATTGGCATATACAGTGTCCATGGTGATGTCGGTCGAAGATGGTTTCTTAAGAAAGTCATCCCCAAATTCTAATTCTTCGCACCCAATAAAGAAGAGGGTGGCAAATGCTAATAGTAGTGTTTTTAAAGTAGTCATAGGGATACGTTTTTAGAAGTTAACTTTTGCACCAATATTATAAATCTTCATCACAGGATAAGTCGGTTGGTTGCCTGTTTTAGTCTCAGGGTCTACAAGTCCATCCATTTTATCAATTAATAATAGGTTATAACCATTGATGTATATTCTTAAGCTTTTAGCCCCAAATTTTTGTAAGTTTTTGCCCGAGAAGCTATAGCCAAAATCAACGTTTTTAAGTCTAATATAAGAGGCATCTCTTACCCAAATAGTAGATTCTGTACCACGGTTGTGTGCATGATTGCTGAATGTTATGCGTGGTTGAGTTGCGGTCTCTGCAGTTTCTGGAGTCCATTGTTCATTTACATGGTGTTGTAATAAACTGAACTGCCCCGTCTCTCCATATGGTACGCGCAGCGAACCTGAGATGCTACGAGAGGTGTGTGTAGCACCTACCCAGTTCATACTAAGATCAAAACCTTTGTATTTAAAGCCCATAGTTAATCCTACTGTTGTTAATGGATATCTAGGGTAGCCAATGGCTGTTACATCATTGTCATCTATAAAACCATCTTTGTTGATGTCTTTATAAATCGCATCACCAGGCATTACATCTGCTGTTGGTTTTGCGTATTGATTTTTTAATAGGTAGGTCTTTTTCCCCGCATTATCTATTGTAATGTCAAAGTATTCATCGGTGTAGAAGCCTTCTCCTATACGACCAAATGGTTGACCAATGAGCCCGCCTGTTTGTGCCATATAGGGCTCGTTTTGCTTAATCTCATCCATAAACACAATGGTGTTTTCATTGTGAGAATAGTTAAGAGACGCCCAGTAATTGAAATCGTTTATTTTAGAATTCCATTTAATGCTTGCTTCATACCCTTTATTGTCAACAACGGCAATGTTTGCTTGAGGTAATAGCCAAGGTTCTAATCCGGTAACGAGACCAATGGTGTTTTGTACTGCGAGTATGTTCTCACGGTGATCTTTAAAGTAGTCTAAATTAATAGCTAGGCGTTTTTCTAGTACCGTAAGATCTATACCATAATTTTGTTTCGTTGCTGTTTCCCAAGTCACAAATGGGTTTCCAATTTTACTTTCAATAAAACCAGGTTGATAACTTGATACATCTACACCAAAATTATAGCCTCCTCCTGCACTATACCCGTTGGGGAGATACAGAAATCGATTGTTGCCCATTTTGTCATTTCCTACAAGACCCCAAGATGTTCTTAGTTTCATGTATTGTATAAAGGGTATATTATTTTTGATGAAATTCTCTTCACTGATTACCCATCCTAAAGAAAAGGCTGGGAATAATCCATAGCGTCTATCTTCGTGAAAGTTTTCGGAGCCATTATAACCCACATTTACTTCGGCGAGGTATTTTGTTTTGTAATTGTAAGTGACACGAGCAGCAGATCCAATATAGCGCGCAGGGATATCACTAAAATTACCTTTAGGGTAATAATAACTACGTTGATTATAAAGTAATAAGCCACTCACTTCGTGGTCGCCAAATTTACGGTTATAGTTTAGTGCCGACTCTAAGTACCAATTACGTCCTTTGTCATACCCTTCACTATATTTAGGGATTACTTTGCGTTGTATTAATGGGAAAACTAAGGTTTTATCATCACTTCCCAAGCTAGGATCGTAGTCGCGTTTATAGTAAGCGGTATAGATATTAGGATTGGCTGTTCTTGTTTTTGTTTGTGTGTAATTTGAGTTGTACGACGTTTTTAAACTGAAATTCAGGCCTTTTGTAATGGCACTTAGGTCTTGCGTCAGGTTAACGTCAATGTTTAGGGTGGTTTGGTTAACGTTTCTAAAGCCTTGACCATAATACATTGTCAATGGATCTTGTGAATCTAAAGTAATGTATTCTCCATTGTCTTGAATGTATTTACCATCTACTACACCTGGCGAAGTCCAAGGGATTGAATAGCGGTAAAGCATACGCCACATTTCATTAATGTTTCCTGTTGCAGGCTCATTTCTCACGATGGTACGTCCGCCCATGGTGAATTTTAATACCGTCTTTTTTGTAACATCAATATCTAAGTTCGTACGGTAGTTATAGCGGTTAAAGCTAAAATTTTCATTTGTACCACTATTAAATTCTTTAAGCATACCATCTTGATTTAGAATACCAAAAGAAGCAAAATACCGTACGCGGTCTGTTCCTCCTCCAATGTTAAAGTTGGTGGTGGACATGGTCGAGTAGTCTTTAAGCATGTAGTCCATCCAATCGGTATTGGGATATAGAATAGGGTCAGAATTTGTTTCAAAAGCCTTTAAGGCTTCTTCCGAGAAGGTGGTCTTTGCGGGATCTGTACCGTCCATTATTTCGGCATCACGATACGTCTTAGCATAAGTGTAGCTATCGGCAAATTCGGGTACTCTTACTGGGCTCTGAACACCAAAAGAGGTACTTATCGAAATTTGTGGTTTGCCTTTCATCCCGCGTTTAGTTGTTACAAGTATAACACCATTGGCACCTCTAATACCATATACGGCGGTTGCTGATGCATCTTTTAGAATGGTGATGTCATCTATTTCGTTAGGATCTAATTGCGAGAAAGCACGCTCTACACCATCCACCATTATCAAAGGTGATGAATTGTTTAAGGTTGACATTCCTCGAACAAGAAGCTCTGGGTCATCAGCTCCAGGCTGTCCTGAGCTTTGAATGGAGGTTAAACCTGTCATTTTACCTGCCAGGCTATTGGCCGCACTCGCTGAAGGCGATGCCATAATGTCTTCAGACTTTATGGTAGAGAGTGCTCCTGTTATGGTGACTTTCTTTTGCGTACCGTAACCTACAACTACGAGTTCTTCCATTCCTAATGACGTTGATTTTAATTGGGCATTTATCACTTTTTGTGTGCCGATAGCAACAGTGACAGTTTCCATTCCCATAAAGGAGAACCTAAGGGTTTTTGCATTTTCTGGTACTTGTAGGGTGTAGGATCCTTCGATATCTGTAATAGATCCAATGGTTGTTCCCTCTACAGCTACAGTTACACCGAGGAGTGTTTCTCCTTGGACGTCTGTTACAATTCCTGTAACCGTTTTGTTTTGCGCCCATACACTTGTGACGAGCACAAGGGAAATCATGATAAGGCATAATTTGCTGTGGCGGATTCTATGTCTTAGTTTCATAAGAGTTGATTTGGTTTTATTGATTTTTAAGAACATTGTTTTTTTGAAATACTTATTTAGAAAAGTATTTAAGGAAAGTTGTCGTTTGTCATACAGTTTAAGTTTAGGGGGTAAGATTTACAATTGCGAATTAAAATTAAAAAAGGATAGTGTATTGTGTGGTATCCGTCAATTCTTATGAGAATCTTTGTAACGTAGTCATTTTTACAGGGTGTTATTTCGTGTTGTAATGAGTAAGTGTCAAGAAATGAATTGGATGTGATTGTGTGGATAATTTCACTGGTGATGTCGTAATTGCTGGCATATTTCAGCTTAGTTTTGCTCTTTTTTAAGTTTTTTTTATGTGCTATTTATATAAAACTCCTAAATAATACTTAAAGATATGCTTTTTTTATAAAAACAGCTTGTGCTTTGTTGGATGCTAAATGGAGGGTGGGGGAATGGTGGATGTTACTTTATAATAATGATTGGATGTACATCCTTTTGTTATCAATATAGAAGACCATGAAAGTGTAAAGTGAGTATGGCGTATTTGAAAGGAGAGGGGATAGGAATTATTAGACCTAGTTAGTAGAGGGCAATTTTTTGGGTGGAATGCATTCCTGTTTGCTGACCTTTTAATATGTATATTCCGGCTTTCACTTGGGGAATAGTGTGGCTGTATGTGGGGGTGGCGTTGCTGTAGATGGTGCGTCCTTGTAGGTCGTATAGGAAGACATTGTCAAGAGGTGCTGTTGTAGTGCTGAAGATTTTTAAATGGCTATTGGTATATCGGTATTCCAACTCAAATGTATATGAAGTAGTGTTTTGATTCTCAAATCCTGATGTCGTTGTTCTAGGTGTAGGGTTACTGTTTAAAGCTATTTCGTCAAATGCAAAATTGGACATGGGGTGTATTTTAGGCGCAGCGTAATCGGTGTTCAGGCAAAAGGTAAATAGATCTAAGGATTCTCCTTTAATGATAAGCTTGTTGAGGTCAAAGACCAAATCTTGCCATACGTCTGCTTTTTGATTGTTTCCATTAAAACGCAAAGAGCCTGTTTGTTCATTATCATAATACGTTTCATTATTAAGGTATATAGACCAGCCATCTTCTATGGTGCTGCGCAAATGAAATACATGGAGGAAGCGATTGCTGGCATTGATGCTAATGCCTTTTCCGGTATCGGCGAGTCTAAAGTTGAGGAAATTGCCAAGCCAATCAGAATTTTCTTGCCGAACAAGAAAGGTATTTTCGGTACTATTAATCGACGTGTTGGGGTTGCTTGTGATAGAGTCAAATAGAATATGCCAAGTGTCATGCTTAGCGGTATCATTAGGATATGTGCCTTTGAAAGAGGGGTGAAAACCTATGCTTGTAAAGTGATTGATATCTTCGAAATTGGCAAGTGTTGTGCTAGGGGCTATGGTAAAACCGTCGATAGGAATAACAAAGGTGGTGGTGGATTGTGCTGGTGCGGTATATTTAATCGTATGATCTACGATCTCGGCAATAGAGGGTGATACTTGTTTTGTGCCATCTATGGTGGTCACAAATTTGAAGGCATTGGCGTCCGCTAGAGTTATGTTGGATAAGTCAAATATGAACTCTTTGGCATTTTCTTCGGTATTGGTAATGACACACACGATTTCATCTTCCGAGGGAGAAATCGCCGCAAGCGTATTCCAACGGCTAGAGGCGATAATATGATAGCCTTTCTTTAAAAATCGACTGTACTGAGAACGTATAGCAAAACTGATATTTTTTTGATAGCTACTCGTGGGCTGACTGTATTTTCCATCTACGAGTCCCCATTGTATGCTACCATCAGCTACAATTTGCCAATCGATCCAGGCTTGTGGTTTCATCAAGCGCATATCGGTGATGATGCGCTGTGCGATATGCATTATCTGATACTGGGCACTGTTGCCTACGTTTAAGGGACCCGATTCTGACTGCCATAGTGTGTGTGAATTGTCTTGCGCTATTTGGGCGATAGCCTTACGGTCATTGTCTGTGCCAAAGTAGGAGTGGCAATCGATGTGTCCTAGTTTGTCCATAATGTCTCCTGCTGCGACATATGAGCGCAAAGCAGTTACCCCTTTGCCAATAGAATTCCAATCGCTGCCAGCTAGCTTGCAGTACGATAGCATATCTTTACGTGCCAAGGCAGCATAAACCTCGCGTATTAAGACTTTTTGACTCTCTACAGTAAAGTAGCAACCTTCTTGATTGCCTTGAGCTACCCACCAACCGCCATCGGGTTCGTTAAAGGGTTCGAGGTAATCAAACGTGATCCCTAGGGAGTCATGATAGTACTTCACAACCTCGGTGAGATAATCAGCAAAATCATCATACATGTCTTCTCGCAGGTTATTGGTGCTTTTTGTTTCAGCCCCTGCCGAGCAGCCACTATAGGTCATCCACCATGGTGGAGAGGTCGAGAAAGCTACCAGCTTAATGTCTAATTCTCCTTGTAATTTTTGTTTTCTGGTCGCAATAATCTTTTGCAAAATTTGGCGTTGATTCTCATCTTGTGTCCAGTCATAATTAGCATCGGCCGATGCTTTATAGCCTGGCATATCGCCCCCATCTTGGCGCATGTGCGCATGGTCGGGATGGTCTCCGGCTCCAATATTGAAGCGAAAGATGTTCATATTGAGTTGTTTGGGGTCGGTAATCCAGTTGGCTAAAAGGTTTGTCTTTGCGTCGGAGTGTCCCCCGCAGATATTGGCCCACCAGCTAAGGGAGCCTCCCCAGCCATCCAAGGTTTGGTGCCTGACTTCTGGATTGATAGTAATGGTCTCTTGTGCCACTATTGGGGAAAGGAATAGATTAATAAGTAGGAGACTTGTTAAAATTTTCTTCATAGCTGTTTTTTTTTGCCAATGCTAATGTTATAGACTCGGATTTTTTACCACTAACAAATAAAAGAAAAGTTCTTTATGTCGCTTTGTACGTATTCGTCAAATAGTATCATTTTTTTGTCAAGAAGGCTATGTGATGTACTGGTATTTGATTATTGTTTCGCACAAAAGTCTATTTTAAAATCTGTTATGTTTTTTTTATTGTTTGAGGATATGTCCAATTCCACAATTATTTTATATCTATTAAAATAATAATTCGAGACATTCGTGGGCTGTTTTTACGGCGAATGTAAATTGCTTTCGATTTGTTATTTGATATATTTGTCACAACAGAGTTATCAGCAAGAACAAGACCTTATCGTTTGTCTTTATCATATTTGCGGCATTATATGCTTATTACGAAACAAGTTTTGATCAGCACTATCCTGATAAGGATTTGACATATTGCATGATCATGTATGGGGTGTTAGGATGGTAGATCTATGGATATGGCAGTTACTACAGCTGCTATGGGGAAGGTTATGGTTGATGAACTTCCTGAGATTATAGATAGAAACCGTTTGAATTCTTAAGGTAGTGCTGTTTTTATAATCAATGATCAGACCATTAATTAAAGATTTTAACTGCCGCTCTTTGTATCATAAAATGGCGCCTTTGGTGATTCGAAGTCGCGATAATAGGGGGAACGCCTATATCAAAATTGACTAATCTAAAAGTGAATATGCGGTGTCACTGTTGAGCCAAAAGTGGAAAGCATATCATATTAAGAGGACGTTTCAGTGCCGTTTTTGCGACGAATTATTAGCCTCAAAATAAGAGAAGTATATTAGCATAAGTCTATTCTTTTTGCCTATTATCATACTTATGGCCATCATTTATTTAGTGATTTATGCTATAGCATATAATACCTTTAAAGTTGAGGTGAGTAAGGTGTTGCAGAGTGAGTAAGGGAATGTCTGATTTAAACCCCTTGATGTAAAATTGTCTAGTTCCCTTATTGTTGTTTCCTCTATTTTCTAGTTGAAAATGTGCAATTTCGGACATTATAATACGATTTCGGACATGGTGAAAAATAAAATTTAAACATATTTGTGATTATATTACTTTTTGGGTGTTACTTTGCGTAACATCCATTTTTTTTACCTTAATTGTTAAGCATAATTATGAAAATTATTAACCTTAGTTTATCTTTGATTTTTGCTGTGACTTTAGGACTACAGGCAAAAGAGTTATCTCCCAAAAAGATTGAAAAACGTATAGAAAAAGCGGCTCAGTGGCAGATGGCTAATCCTTGTCGTTATGGAGAGTTAGAGTGGCATGTGGCCCCATTTTATACGGCGTTGACTGATTTGTTTGAAGTGACGAACGATGAAACGTATCTAGAATATGTTAAGGTTATAGGAGAGACGAATGATTGGAAGATTAGGACAAGACCCTATCATGCCGATGATCATGCTGTTGGTTTAGCATATATTAAGCTGGCACAACATTATGGTGATACGTCTATGCTGTCTGCCGTCAAGAAAGAGTTGGACTGGATACTTGCTAATCCACCTAAAAAGTACATACAAGAAGATGGCGCTATGCGTAAAACGTATAACCGTGAGCGTTGGAATTGGAGTGATGCCTTGTATATGGCTCCACCCGTATGGGCTGCTATGGCTGATGCTACTGGGGATGCGAAGTATGTAGAGTACCTAGTACAAGAGTGGATGCAGTCTCACGAATGGTATTGGTGTGTAGAGGAGGATCTTTATTTTCATGATCGTCGTGATATAACAAAGATTTCACCTGCTGGTAAGCGTGTGTTTTGGGCTCGTGGTGATGGTTGGGTTCTTGCAGGATTGGTTGAAATGTTGCAATATTTGCCACAAGATCATCCTGACCGGGAATTTTTCATTTCGGTCTTTAATAAGATGTCAGCTAAGTTACTAGCGATACAGAAGGATAACGGCACTTGGGCACCAAGTCTTCTAGATGCAGCGAATCCTGCACAAGATGATATTAGTGGATCTGTATTTTATGTGTATGGATTAGCTTGGGGTATTAATAATGGTATTTTGGATGCTGCTACCTATCGTAGTGCTGTAGAGCGTGGATGGTTAGCGTTATGTGAGCGACAAGATAAGGCAGGGCGTATAAAAAATGTTCAACCTGTGGGGGGATATCCAGAGTCTTTTGATCCTAATAATACAGAGATTTTCGCTGTTGGTGGTTTTATTAGTGCTGGTGCTGAAATTTGGAAAATGTTAAAGAATAACTAAGCATTTATATATAAAACCTAGTTAACAAGAATAATCTTAAGTGTAACTGTTCTAATTAAGTATAATAACTTATATAAATCGAATGAGGAAAGCGATACTTCTATTATTTCTATATACTATATCACATACGGCGTTAGCTAATGAAAGCGGGATTTTTGAACCTAGTTTTGAGCATATAGCTGTAGAAGACGGCCTTTCAAACTATAATGTGGGCAATATAGCACAGGATAGTTTGGGGTACTTATGGATGGCGACTTCTAGAGGTCTCAACCGTTATGATGGACAGGTTTTTAAGCTTTATCTTTTTGATCCTGAGTCGCCAGGTCAAGGTGTTCCTCACGATTTTATTCAAAAAGTGATGTGTGCGCATAATAGGGTTTTTGTGAATACTGGTAGGGGGGTTGTGGTCTTGAATCAAAAAAATGGGAAATGGCATAAAATTGCAAGTAATCGTAGTGTTACTGATTTTATATTTTACCACAATAAGGCTTATGTTATCTTTAATACTCAAATATACTACTATGATTTTACTTGCGACAAACTTGTTTTAACGCCTGAATTTGAGGATAAGAAGGGCTTAAGGTTTATTAGTAATAATAATGATTTATTATGCTTTATTGGAGCAGGAATGAATAAGATTTATTGTTATGATAACCATAGCGCTTTGCGTCGTGAGATAAGTGTAACTCAAGATCAAGTTAGGGCAAATCCTCTAATTTTTAATCAGTATTTCATCGTAAAGCTTAAAGAGGGGGTTCGCCTTTTTAAGATAGTTGAGAATGAATTGACACCCGTGGATAATACGATCCTAAGTCAACTTGACAATTGTAATATAAGCACTCTATTAGATATAGACGATCAGCATATTGCTATTGCTACCATGGGAGATGGGCTATATTTTTATGATTTCTTAAATAATAGATTAGAGCATGTGCATAGCAATGATATGGTTTCGGCTCTTAATAGCGATTTTATCAAAAACTTATTTTTTGATGTGGACGGTAATTTTTGGGTAAGCACCTTTGATAAGGGGCTTAATGTGGATTATAACGAAGAGAATAAATTTAATCCTTCTCGTGATCTTAACCTCAAAACGAAAGATAATTTTATCAACTGCATTAGGTATAATTCTTACGAGCGTGACATCCTCTTTGGCACACGTATGAATGGGATTATTAGTAAGAGAAGAGGGAAGGATATTCCATTAAATAATCTTCTTAAAGCCAATCAAGTAGAGACGATAATATCGTTATTTGAGGATTCGGAATCTAAACTGTGGATTGGAGGAATTGATAAATTGTTAGTATATGATCAAAAAAAGAAGCTTATTATAAAGGTTCAAAATTATGATCAGTTAGTGCACATTGAAAAAATCACCGAAGTTGATGGCCAAATTTACATGGTGTCAGAGAAGGGCGGTGTGAATATCTACTCGCTTGATGGTAAAAATATACGAAATTTTGGCAAAAAAATATTTGGTATCAACGACCTTTTGCATACTTCTTCAGATCTAAGTTATTTTTGCTCTATACGCTCTGGTCTTTATGTTTACAATCGCAGTACTAATAAATATAAACATCTTGAGTTGAAGAGAAATGGGAAGCCTTATGATTGGGAAGGCGCCGTTTGTTTAAACCGTCAGGATGATTCTACATTATGGATTGGCACCTTGTCTTGGGGGCTGATAAAAGTTAACATTAACACCTTAGCGTGTAAGATTTTTACCAAGAATGATGGTTTGCCTGGGAATGATGTAACCGCTATAGAAATAGATGATAAGAAGCGGTTGTGGTTAAGTACTTCTGATGGTTTGTCTTGTATGCATGAAGAAGGGTCTTTTGTTAATTTTTCGGCTCACGAGGGGGTCAATAATTATCAATTTCACCGTCGCTCTGCCTTGTATGGTGATGATGGTTTTATTTATTTTGGAGGTAATAATGGTTTATCTTATTTTGATCCATCCCAGATAGAGCTTAATAGGGAGCTTGAGGGTAGAGTGGTTTTGGAGTCGCTAATGTCTAACGGGGTAGAGTTGACTTGCGGTGATGAAACAGGTATCCTTGCTAAAAGTTTACCTTATACTTCATCTGTACTATTGCCTCATAATTATTCCAATTTCACCATCAGATATACCATCCCGTTAGTTTTTGCACACGATCAGATAAAATATGCTTATAAGTTGGAAGGATGGGATGAGGAGTGGCGTGAGTCGTTCGGTTCTCAAACGATAGATTATACTAATTTACCCTCTGGGAAGTATGTTTTTAAAGTAAAAGCTTGCCGACATTCTAGCTTATGGACGCCTCCTACCTCCTTAGACATAGAATTGAAATCGGCGCCTTGGTTTTCATGGTGGGCTTTTCTATTGTACTTTATTCTTGTAGCTGCTGTTGTTAGTGTCATCTTTGCACTTGCTTTTTATCGAAAAGTAGCTACAAGTAAGTTGGCTAGCGAGCAGTTGGAACATCAGAGAGAGAATGAGATAAACGAAATAAAATACCGCTTTTTTACAAATATATCGCACGAACTACGTACGCCTTTAACCATTATTTATGCGATATCAAATATTTCAGTTCAGGAGTTAGACTCGCAAGAAAATGTTTTCCATTTTCTCCGTAATCTTAGGTTAAATACTGAGAGGCTTAAGCGTATGGTTGATCAATTACTTACCTTTCGTAACTTAGAGCTTGATACTTTAAAAGTTGATTTTAGTTTGCATCATATCGATCAGGTCATCAATCGAATAGCAGAGCCTTTTTTACTTTTTACACAACAAAAGAAGATTACGTTTTCTACCGTCAATTTGTTGCCCAATAGTCATTATATAATAGATAGAGATAAGTTTGAGAAGATACTCAATAATTTATTGGATAATGCCATTAAATATACGCCGCAAGGGGGACGTGTTGAATTCAAAGTGCAGGAATTAACATTTGCTGAAGCGATTGCGCAGGACTGGGATATTGCTCAAGAGATTGATGATAAAAAGGAAAAGTACTTATTGTGTGAAGTTACAGATAGTGGTATAGGTATAGAGGAGGAAGCTCTTTCTCATATCTTTGATCGCTATTATAAGGCTTCGTCTAATGTGGATTATTCGGGTACTGGTATTGGGCTCAATTTCGTTAAACGATTGATAGAGTTGCAAGATGGACATATCAAGGCAACTAGTTGCCTTGGGGAAGGTACATGTGTTTCTTATATCTTACCATTGTTTTCGTGCGAAGATCAAATTCTAGAGGAGAAAATTTTGGATGTGACATTGCCTGAAAATGCTAATTGCGATGACCATACAGATTTTTTTAAGGTCGATATCCCAGACGCCTATAAGGGAAAAACATTATTGATTATCGAAGATGATATTTCGCTTAATAACTTTTTGTATAAGACTTATGAGAATTCTTTTAAGGTATATTCTGCCTATAATAGTCATGAAGGGTTGATTTTAGCCAAAAATACCTATCCCGATCTTATTATTTCGGATGTGATGATGGGAGAGGCTGATGAGGGGCTTAAGTTTTGTGCTACTATTAAGAAAGATAGTCATATCTCGCATATTCCTGTCATATTGCTTACTGCTAGGGCCGAAAAATCACAAATCCTTGAAGGTTATGCTTATGGTGCCGATGCTTATGTGACAAAACCTTTTGATATCCAGATTTTAAGTTCTCAGATCATTAGTTTGTTGGAGAATAGAGAACGATTACAGCGCGATATGTTTAGTAGTGAGTTGGTGAAAACGGACAAGAAGGATAATTATAATCAGAATGATATTGTGTTTATTAAGAAAATCAATGAGGTTATTTTTGATCAGTATTATAATCCTGAGTTTAACATCACATCCCTTTCTAAAGATTTATTAATAAGCCGTTCGGCGTTTTACAAGAAATTTACTCAGGTGACTAAACTCACACCTAATGACTATTTACGTAAATACCGTATTAAGAAAGCTGTGGAGTTGATGGAGAATGATAAATACAGTATTACACAGATTGTGGAGATGGTGGGTTTTAATTCTCGCAGTGGTTTTTATTCCTCCTTCAAGAAAGAAAAAAACATGACACCTAGTGAGTTTATTAAAGCTAATAAGGGGGCGTAAAGGTTCTGCTGGTATAAAAAGTATTTAAAAGTAAAGTATCTAAAGTGTTTATTATTAATTAGTATTCAGTTATTTTGTTGAGTGTTTTGCGAAGAATGAGCAAAATGTATGGAAATAAAAAGGATGGTTTAGTAATAAGTAGCTTTATGACAAATTCGGACATTAGAATGACAATTTCGTACGAGCTAAAATGAAGATTCTTATCATCTTTGTGTTATCGAATTATATCACTTTACTTTTATTATACTCCAAAAAAATGAGAAAATCATTCAAGAATAACATGGTTTTAAGTGTTTTCTTCCTCTTGTCCTTTTTATGCTGTTCTTTTCTTTCAGCAACTGTTCCTCAGGGTACTTCCCCGATTGTTATAAAAGATAATAGTCATGTCCCGTCATTCTTAGACAGTTTAAAAGCTTCTGGTAATAAGAAGAATGTTGTATTTGTCCTAGTTGATGATATGGGATGGCGTGATCTTCAGTGTTATGGTTCCGATTTATACGAAACCCCCTATATTGATGCTTTCGCAAAGACGGCGATGCGTTTTACCGATGCTTATTCGGCTAGTCCTCTTTGTTCTCCTACGCGAGCAAGCATTCTTACTGGTTTAGAACCTGGTCGTTTGCGATTGACGACCCCTGCTTGCCACTTACCTAAGGTGGTATTAGATCCTAAGGAGAATAAAACAGCAAACCCTGTCTTTAAAGCTACTATTCCAGGTACCTGCACCCGTTTAAGAAATGAATATATTACCATAGGTGAGGTATTCAAAACCTTAGGTTATTCTACCGCTTTTATGGGTAAGTGGCATTTAGGGCGAGAGCCTTATGTGCCCGAAAATCAGGGCTTCGACTTGGTGATAGGTGGGCGAGAGCATCCTGGTCCTCCTGGAGGTTATTTTTCTCCTTGGTCGTGTAATACCTTGCCCGTAGTGCCTTCTGGAACACATATCTGTGATGTGCTTACTGATAAAGCAATGGATTATATTACCGATCATAAAGAAGATCCTTTTATGCTTTGCCTGTGGTATTATGATGTGCACGCCCCTTTTCAAGCTAAATCAGAGTTGGTGAAAAAATATGCCGCAAAAGTAACAGATGATAATGTGCAGCGCAGTCCACTGATGGCAGCAATGGTTGGAAATTTGGATACTAACGTAGGGCGTTTGCTTAATAAAATTTCAAGTCTTGGTTTGGATGAAAATACTATTGTTGTATTTACTTCGGATAACGGTGGTAATATGTATAATTGTCCGCAGGGACAGTTGGCTACTAATAATGCCCCACTACGCGAAGGTAAAGGTAATAACTATGAAGGTGGTGTCCGTGTGCCTCTCATTATACGTGTTCCTGGGCTGACAACAGCGAACAGTGTTTCTAATGTGGTGACTTCAACAGTCGATCATTATGTGTCTTTGATGGAATTAGTGGGGGTAGAAGTTCCACAAAGCCTAAAGACAGATGGTTATAGTTATGTGCCTGCTCTTAAAGGTAAAAATTACGACCGTGCACCTATATATACTGCTTTTTGTCATCGCACACCAAAGGCCGGTAACTTACCTAATGTATCTATGCGTGATAAAGAATGGAAACTGTACCGTTTTTATTATGATGGTCCCGATCAGCAGCATCGTTATGAACTTTATAACTTACAGAAAGATATAGGCGAAACTAATAATGTGGCCGATAAGGAGTCTAAGCGATTAAAGAAAATGATTGCTATGATGGATGCGCATGTAGAAGAAGCTGGCTATCTGGTCTCACAAGCTAATAAAAACTATGCTGGTAATTCTGTGGGGGTGTGGTGGGGCTCTGATGCCGCCAAATTATCGGTGGTGGATAATGCTCTACACATACAAGTAGGAGAAGGTGAGGCTTATGTGGAAACGGATATGATTCCGGGTTTTGATGGAGCTTCTTTTGTGGTGTCTTTTGATATGAAATCAAGTACCTCTGGACTTGCGAATTTGGCTTGGAAGACCGATAAGAGAGGTCCTTATTCTCCAGAGAAATCACAAAGTATTGAGACCATAAATGATGGGCAATGGCATAGTTATCATGTAAGTGTGAAAGATACTAAAGTTAATGTTTTGCGTTTAAATCCAAGTCCTATCGTTGGCGACATCCTAATAAAAAATATACAAATGGAAACGACGGATGGATTTAAAATCAGAGCTTGGGATTTGAATTATTCTTCTCAATAATTGATATTTCGTCTGTTTGCAGCGAGGGTATTCATTTATAGCACCAAAAAGATATTAAGATGAAACTATTTCAAAAAACAATAGCACTATTACTACTCTCATTAGTATGGAGTTGTAGTCAGAAACCACAACAACCCAATATCGTTTATGTTTTTGCCGACCAGTTGCGTTCTCAGGAGTTAAGTTGCTATGGCGGACAGAATATTAAGACACCTAATATGGATAAATTGGCGCAACAAGGGATGCGCCTGACTAACGCCATAAGTACTTATCCTATCTGTTCTCCTTATCGGGGAATGCTCTTGACCGGCTTATATCCTATGCATTCGGGTATCACTTGTAATGATCACCCTTCTCGTTCTGGATTGCCTTCTTTTGCAAAAGCTTGTAGCGATGTTGGATATCAAACGGCTTATATCGGGAAATGGCATATTGATGGACGTGGGCGCTCATCTTATATACCCCCTGAACGTCGTCTAGGCTTTCAGTATTTTCAAGCTTTGGAATGTACTCATAGTTATTTTCATTCCAAGTATTACGATAATAATAATGATAGTATTCAGCAATGGCCAGGTTATGATGTTGAAGCTCAGACTCAGTCGGCTATTGAATACATTCGCCATAGAGATAAGAAAAAACCGTTTTTTATGATGCTTTCGTGGGGACCGCCTCATGGACCTTATATTGCACCTCAAGAATTTTTAGATCGCGTTAATCCTGATAGTTTAATTTTGCGTCCTAACGTAAAAGAACACCAGATTGCAGATGTTTTAGTTCAGCAAGCTCGGTTTAATATTCCTATTATATATTCTCCACAGCATAAGCAGCGCATTCTTGATGAGATGAGTGATGAGGCTAGTACCCGTCGTTTAACGTCAAGATATTTAGCTGCAACCTTGGCTGTTGATCAATATTTGGGTGATTTGTTGGACGCTTTAGAAGCTGAAGGACTCGATGATAATACGATTGTTGTGTTTACTGCAGATCATGGCGATCAATTGTCTTCACATCAGTTCTATGATAAAAATGTGCCTTTTGAGGAGTCTATTTCTATTCCTTTTCTGGTGAGATATCCTAAAAAAATAAAGTCACATTCGGTATCTGATATGTTTTTGAAACCGATAGATGTTTTATCTACAGTTTTTGCTTTGGCAGGTGTTACTCCTCCTACTACTGATGGGGAAGATAGGAGTGAGATTCTTTTGCAGAAGCAAGAAGATACCTGTGAGGCGGTCCTTTTGATGGGGATGACTCATTTGAATAATACTTCATTGATTAATGGACTAGACACTTGGCGCGGTGTACGTACCAAGCGTTATACCTATGCTCGTTACGAAGATGGGAGTCCTTGGTTGCTCTATGATAACCAAACAGATCCTTATCAGATGAATAATCTTGTGGAGAAGCCTGAAATGCAGAATTTTGTTGCTGAGATGAATATGACCCTTGATAAGTTGCTTTTAGAGGCGGGTGATAAGGAAGATACCAAAGCGCTTTATGATATTATTATGAAGGAGAATCCTAAGCGTCGTCTTCTTGTTGATCTTAGAGCGTTGAATCCTGGACAGTTTTAAGTTTGTTTTTACCGTGTTGTTTAATATTTGAGTACACTAGTGTCCCATAAAACTGGTCAATGCTAAATTGTAATCTCCAAATGGAAGTTAAAAACAAAAATACTTCATCTGATTAGGGGTTTTGACAACCCCTATGACCCCAGTCATTCATTTTTCCATGATGAAAAACGAACCAAAAAATCTAGCAGAAAAAATGCTGCCCTACGCTCTCTTTTCTTTCTTAACGCCCTCTGTATTACAACTACTTCAGGCTAAAAGATAATTCAGTCCCTCCCACGCCCGCCTTTTCTGCAATGCCAACGCTCCAGCGTCAAGTTTAGGAGCTGCGCCCCCAAACCCCTGCTTTGGGTAATTTACTCGTCATATTCACTAAAAAGAGGACAACTACTGTTTAGTCTAATAAAGCTGCTTTGTTAAATTTTGGAATTCGAATCCGTTCTCTTTTCAGCTTAGTATATAAGCCTAACACACCGAATTTTAAAAGCATTTGCCTACATTTTAATGGGACAGCATTGATTTGAGTAATAACCTGAGTTCGACATTAAATTCTAGCCACAAAAAGAGATATTAAAAGTCCATTTAAGCTTGCAATTTATACCGATTGTGAATTAAAATAAGCTTTAATGCGCTACGCTTTTATAGCTTAATTAATTCTACATCGGCATAATACGATTATCTCTTGGAGCTAATTTTAAAATCAAATTGGTATTAGAAGTAATAATAGGCTATTTCAAAAAAAAATATAAGTGCAAAATGTAGTTTGTTTTTTCTACGGATTTGCTTTTATACTGATTATGAATTGAAATGCGCTTTATTTCGCTTCGCTTATAAAACTCAATCAATTCTATATCGGTATAATACCTCCAACTGTTAAGGTTTATTTTAAATTTTAATTGGTATTATTTGGCATAAATTTACCCAAATAAAATTCAAACTGTGACCGAATTTAAAATCGAACTCAGGTTAATAAGAAGTGAAATAGTTGATTTGTATAGTGCCAGTTGTTTTTTTCGCGAAGTTGTTCAACGATGTTTATAGAATGGGTTTTAACATCTCCTTCACTTTCCTGCTTCTATAGGCACATATGTACTTGTAGAAGCAGGGGTGAGTTTAGGGTGGAAAATTAAACCTTAAAACACTATATCTTATAAGATATAAAGGTCTAGTTGATCACCAATTTTTTATTGGTGTTGAAGTTTTTTCCTTTAGCAGTCAGAATATATATTCCTGAATCCATATTTTGGATATTTAATGTATATTTACTCCTTCTTGTTGTCTCCGAAATCATCACTTTACCAGAGGTGTCTATGAGTGAGAGTCCTATCTTGCCTTTGGGTTTAGAAATCAGTTCAATCGTTACAAATGGTTGGTTTGTAGGGTTGGGATATACTTTTAAATAACCTTCTTCTGTTTTCAAATTATTACTAGATGAGGTATTATTTAAATTTGAATAAAAGTACTGACCGCTAGTCGTTTCAATTGTCTTGTTTGAAGCACTTTTTATGTTTTCGAAACTGATGCCATAGCCCCCTTTTTCTAAATCAGAGAGCTGCAATACACAGCTCATACTGTCATCAGATAATTGTGCACTTAGCACCTTAACATCCTTATTAATGCTATAATTTGTTAAGGTTTCTGCCGAAGTTTTTTCCGCTGGTTCAAAGAAATAAACGATTAATTTATCATCCTCCAGTATGACATCTTTTACATAGAAATGTTCAGGTAAGGGGATATTTCCTTCTACTAACTTGATTACTTCTCTACCTGCAAGCAAAAAGTTACCAGCTCCATATTCGCGCGACTTTTCAAAAGTTACGGGTTGATCATCTTTGGGTTCATCAGCTACTCCCTGCACGAAGCCTATGCGGCCGTCGGTATCTAGGGTGCTGTCCACTAAAGCTTTCCATCCTTTGAGTACGGTAGGCAGGTAAGTGTCTTTATCCAAATACCCATTGTTAATACCCCAAGCCATACCATAAACGAAGAAGGCTGTACCACTGGTTTCTGGTCCAGGGTAGTAGGTGTCGTCATCGAGGCAAGAATTCCAGAAGCCATCTGTTCGTTGCAGTGTCATTAGTTTTGCGGCCATGCCTTTGTAGGTGTCAATGTATTCTTGTCGGTGGCTATCGCTTTCTGGTAGGTACGTTAGGGTACGTACATGTGCGCCAAATACCCAGCCGTTACCACGTGACCAGTAGCATTTATATTTTCGCCCAGAGAGTACTGATCCATCTCTGTACCACAAGCTATCGCTGCTATTATAGAGTTGTTGTGTGACTTTAGTATTATGATACATCTCATACAATTTATCGAAGTAAGCATCATTTCCTGTTGATACACCATAACGCACAAGTGTAGGCATCGCCATATAGAGGGCATCTATCCAGTCCCAGTCACTAATTGCTGAAGCCCTATTAACCATAGCTTCTACACTATTGCCTACCTTAGCAAGTATCGCATCTTCTTTAGCACCATTGGCATAATAGAGGTCCATATACACTTGACCTACACATTGGTTATCTGCTTCGCCTCTGGTATCGCCAATGTTCCAATCATTATTTTTACCCCACTGCATGGCATAACGCATAACTTCTTTGCTTGGGTACAAGTCGTATAATGCCATATGTCCATTAAAGTAAGAGCCTTCTAGCCATTTTGAAGCGCCCGAATTTACAGTTTCTGTTTCAGGGTTTTGGATCATATAATAGTTGCTGACCTTTTGGAGTTGAGCTAATATTTCTGCTTTATCCGAGTTTGGAGCAACTGTTAGATTAAGCGTTAAGATGCTGTCGCAACCTTGTACATTCATAATGGTATCGTAATATATGCCTGAAGTAGATAGCAAACGATCCGCAAATTCATAAGTATCTCCTGTTACTATATCAGCATATACAATATCGCCATAAGAGGTAAAGCATAATGAGTCACTAAACTCGTAAGGGCTTATAGAAGATACGATGGTTGCCTCCTCAATAATTTCTACGGCAGAGCTTTGTTGTCCATCGCGGTTGTTGACAAATACGGAGCAATAGCCAGCATTGGCATTCGGTTTACCTTTAAGCGAAGCACGGTCGCCATAATCTGTATAAATAGTAGTAACCGATGTTTCACCTTGCATCTGAGCAGCCAAGCTGTGGGTGTTATTGGCGGCATCAACGGTTAAAAATAAAGCGATTTGTCTTCCTTTTTCAACTGTTTTTACATTGGTGTTCCAATCCCAAGATGCTTCACCATTGTATCCAGCTAGATGAATGCCTCCATTCGTGTTTTTGGTAAAGTCAAACATCATAATAGCCATCCCATCATCCCAAGGAGCGGCAAGGTCGGATTCGTGAAGTGTTATACCTATGTCAGGTCCAGTAGCATCATCCGTTAACTTAACGACTAAGCGAACTATGCCAGTTTCGGTAATGCTATTATTCAGAGGCATTGTTTTTACAATGGTTTGACCAGCATGTAGTGATAGGGGCACACCAAGTATTAATAATAATGTAAGAAATGATTTCATTGTGTTTGTATAAAAGTAAGAAAATGAATTTAAGTGCAAGATATTAAAAAAAAGTGGTCGTACCTATATGTGACCACCATTCAATTAATTTTAAGAACTGATTATCGTATGATAACTATTTTGTGATCTTGAATATTACCATCCTTAACAATATTTAAGAGGTAAGACCCTGCGGAAATACTGCTAATGTCAAGCGTGTTTGTAAGTTCTGTAATTGCTTTCTCAGCTACTAACTGTCCACTCATGTTGACATAAATAAGTGTGTTAATTATTATCTAGTTATCCTATGCAACAAATATCTAAAACTAATGGCGTTGGCATTGTACAAAATTGTAGTCCTATTGTGCAGCTATGTGCATATCTAAGAAAATGTAGTCTTTCGATGCATATTTCATATTTGTAATATGCAGTATGGCCTATAAAAAACGGGATGTACTCGCTTTGAGTACATCCCGTTTATGATGTAATGATAGAAACGAATTATTGCTTCACAAAACGTTTGATGGTTATGTTACCGTCAATAGTCGTTGCTTTTACTAGGTAGATGCCAGCATTTAAGCTTGATACGTCTATTTTAGAATTTGAGCTAGAAAGTATTTCTTGTCCGTTGATAGATACAACAGATACAGCGCTTATGGCTAATTCAGATAAGATAGTGATCTCATTCTGTGCAATGCTAGGAGATACTTGGATAGCGTTGTTGGCTTGTGTCTGAGAAATGGCTGCACTAGTTTCGAAAGTGTAAGGCTCAATAGTATCAACAAATTTTGCTGAATTGTCAATTGTAACACAGCCTTCAGCAGTGAAATTATTATTGAATGCTACAGTACAGAATCTTGAGAAATCGTTAGCTGCACTTCTAGGTAAAGCTCTGTTTCCATAAGCTGAATAAAGCTCTGTAGTGGCTGTTTCGCCTTCTAGTTGATAGCTTAAGCTATGAGTGTCAGCATCGGCATCGTATGATAGCCATAAAGCGATTTGTTTGTTTCGTTCCACTTTAACAATCTCAGTTCCCCACGCACTAGCATTATAACCTTTTAGTTCAATTTCTCCAGTTTCAGACATTAACTGAATCATACAGAGTGCAATACCATCATTCCATCCAGTAAAATCAGTCTGGTGTAGGATAATGCCAATATCGGTGTTTTTTGCAGCATCATTTGATACGAAGACGTCTGTTAATGAAACTACAATACGCACAGTTCCTGCGGCTTTATCTTCACCTAGGTCAGCAGTTTCAACGACTGTTTGTCCAGCATTAGCTGAAAAAGAAACAGTTAATAATAACACTAGAGCACTAAAAAGAGTCTTAAAGTTTTTCATAGAGATAATTTTTTATTGTTGAATTATAGGTTAATAATCACTTCGACAAATATGGAAAACATCTATGTTCTGATGTGTCCGTTATTGTCTTCTTATTGTTTGTTTTTGTGTATTATCCTCTTTTTTTTTGCGTATATAGTTCAAACTTGATGTATATGTGAAATTTTTTAATATCCTGTTTTTCTGCTTTTTCTATTGTTGTTCGAAGGTGTTAGGCGTTGATTTTTTTGTTATTTAGTTTGAGGCTAATTGGGGAGGTGTTTTTTTTCTTTTAGGATGAGTCTAAGTTTAGAATGTAAAAAGCCGTTTTAATTTTTTAAAAAACGATAGTTTACTACACCATTAGTCTTCTCTATTTTTAAGAAATAGTAACCGCTCATTAGTGCCGAGATATCAACACTATATTCACTATTTAAATGGATATGGTTTTGCATTACTTGTTCGCCAGATATCGCATATATTACTAGGTGACAATGTTGACTTTTGCCTGAGTTCTGTATTCGTAACTCATTCTGTGCAGGGTTAGGACTTATCGCTATGGTTTCGTTAATAGCTGGGGCATTTATAAGAGACGCATTCTTTTCCACATGGATGGTGATGGTTTTCTCATCCATAATATAGCCTTGACCGTTTTGTTCTGAAAAAAGCATTACCGACAGGTTGTGATGTCCTAGTGTATTGAGCTGAGTATATAACTCATTATCTATGTCTAATGAAGAGAATTCAACATCATTATCTGTCAGCACAAGTGAGTCCAATTGATATACAATGCAACCACTAAAATCAGCTGGGGTATTGATCTCTGTTTTTATTGTCCAAGGGTGCTGAGCTATTTCATCGTAGTCTAGTGTGTATTCCGTTTTGTCTTTTAAGGTTTCACCATAGAGTTCAGCACTTACTTTATCTATTATAGAAGTATGTACAATGTTAAATGGTTTCTTCGTCTCCATTAATGCATTAACTTCAGAGGCCGACAAGGATCTACTATATATTTGGACGTCATCAATTGCTCCCTTTAAATAGCCATCTGCAGTCTTGGGGTTTTTACCTATATACAAAGGTTCTTCTACACCACCAAGGAGATAGTCGGTGGGAAGGGGGAATGTTTCTTTAAGTATTCCATCAATATATAGTTGTCCCTGGCTGCTTTTGTATTCCAACACCAGTGCTAGGTGATATAAGCCTTTTTGTTTTAGCTCAGTATCTGAAGTCCAGTCTAGGTTTTTCCATCCATTGGCAGGTGTATTTTTATTCATTTCAAAGGTGAGGTGTCCATCTTCTTTTAGATAAAGTCCAAAAGGATTTTTTGTGCTTCCTTTCACAAATAGACCCACTTTGGGCATTAAGGAATCCAGGTAAAACCAAGCTGCTAGGGTCAGTTCTACCTGATTGCCCATAGGGTTCCAAGCATTGTGTGGAATACTCAGGTAATTGATCTTTCCATCAAGGCGGATTGCTTTAGACCCCAAAAGTAAGGTGGTATCAATGTTGCCGTGAATGGTGGCGTTGTTTTGGTTTCCACTTTCGTCCATAATGGACGATCCATTGAGTTGGTTACATGATAAGCTGACGTCGATAGGTGTTGAAATGGCCGATTTTAGGTCAGTAGCCGGATCGCCAAACAAATTGTATTGATAGGCCTGATAACGTCGCGCCATGGCGGTCGCATCATCTTTCAAGTAGTCAGAATAGGCGTATGATTTGGCGACTTCTGCGCGTAATATACCAAGTTTAGTTATCTTATTGACATAATGTACATCGCGTAATTTGTAAAGGTATTGTACAATATAGGGCGGAAAGGCGTCTTCTGAATTGAACATACCTGCAAAAGCGCCTCCTTTTCTTGTAGATGTACAGAAGGCTTCGGCCACACAGTCTTGATCGAAACGTCCTGCAAGGCATGCTATGGAGGTCATAAAGTAGAACTGATCGGCGTTGGTGAATTTCACAGCTTCGCCTATGGTGATGTTGGCTATTTTGCCCACATAGCCGTGTGATGCTCCCAGATACTGACCTATGTTACCATTGCTTAGTCTATTATTGGCGACTGGATCGGCTTGCGCATCGGTCAGGCGGTAGTATTCAAAGGTCATATCTTTACTTTTCTCACGATAGCGATCGCACCACTTTTCTGTATTGCCTATGCCACTAGCCTCCTGGCTCATGTGGATGATCTTTGTGTGGTAGGAGGCATTAAGTGGGGAGTTCTCGTAGCTTATTGTTTTGTACACAAAGTTGTGCATTTCGGTTGCATTTTCGGCGGAGGCTCTGCCTACATACACATCGTATTCAAAGTCTAAACCATCATTTACCTCTCCCCATTTATCATCTCCATCATCGTTAAAACTGTTATCCAGACAAGCGTAATACATGTCTGCAGCCATATTTACATCACGAGCATAGAGCATACGTGCTGGAATAATGTTTACATCACCACCAAGGAGGACATATTCTGTGTCCCAGTTGTTCCGTGCATCTATGATGAAGTTTCTGATCTTTTCCTGATTGTCAACACCTTGATAGTACTGATAAATACTATCTGTTGATACTATAGTAGAGCTTATTCCATTATCTATTCTATGCTGCATGAAGGTCGATAGAGAATAGGTGTCAGTGTCACTTTTTAGGGCGCTGGAAGTAATGATCACATGCTGGTATGACGCCGAAGAATCACACATACTTATTTTGTCATTAGCCCATAGGCTATGTGTTAAGAATAAGACTATAAAAGTGAGAATAAGTGCTTTTGTGCTGCTGTGATTTCGGTTCATAATTTTTATAATTTGAATATCTGTTTGATCACTTATTATCTGCTATGATTTACTGCTTCTAATACGTCTCCACCATTTTTGTAGATGTCATATACATTGATGAAAGTATGTTGGTGTACATCTTTCTCAGCTTTATAATCAGGATTAACCTTTGGCCAATAGGTGGGGGCCACATTACCTTCGAGCCAAGTGATCAGTTTTACAAATAAGTCTCGGCCTTTGTCAGGCATCATGGTGATGAGGTTATTTGTTTCCGAAATATCTTTAACCACGTTGAAGAGTTTAATGTCGCCATGCCAGTCATAGATAAGTTTGTATTCGCCTTCCATAATGGCAGATTGTGGTGTCTGAGGTAAAGCTTCGTAAGGGTTGTTATAAATCACATTGAAAGGATAGTGCCAGTAACGGGTGTTACGAGTGTAGCTATTTTCTTTGTTACTAATGTCGTTAGTTAAACCTAAAATGCTGCGCCCATCAATTTTTACTTCGTCATAATAGGGCGTAAGTTCATATCCAGCAGCCTCTACTAGCGTAGGGAAGATGTCAGTGCAATCAACGGCAACAGGCGACCATTTGCCACCATTTATTTTTCCTTTCCAACGGAATACTAGTGGTACACGCACTCCGCCTTCGGTGAGGTTTGCTTTTCCTCCTGTAAGAGGGTAGTTGTTTGTAATCATGCCAGTAGGTGTTACATCCATATCTATACCACCATTGTCGGACATAAATACCACTAAGGTATTGTCGTCAAGACCCGTTTCGTCAAGTTTGTCGAGAATGGCTCCTACGGAATTATCCAACGATTTTAACATACTAGCATAACGTTCATCTTTATGTCCATTCCAACCCTTCGTCGGTTTGTTTTTGAAGTGATCCATATCCTCTTTTTTGGCGTGGAATGGCGTATGTACTGCAAAATGACAGCAGTATAGGAAGAAAGGCTGATCTTTTATCTGGGCTCTGCCATCTATGTAGTCGAGTACCTGACTGGTAATATCATCGGTCAGGTAATCTTCGCCTGTTTCTTTTCCTCCATAACCTCTAATGCATTCTTTTTGTGGGATGTTAGGGATGTCAGACTTGTCACGGTTATTCCATACGGGGCGCCAGTTGAAATAAGTGGAGCCGCCTGCATCATTCCAAGCTAAGCCTTCAAATCCTTGATCGTTGGGCGTATAACCTTCTGCGCCATGTCCACCTACGTGCCATTTTCCAATGAAGGCCGAATGGTAGTCGGGTAGTGCTTCGGCAATGGTTATTTCGTCTATGCCATTGTCATAAGAAGTACCTGCTGGTAAAGCTGTATTTGTACTTCCATTAATATAAGCTTGTTCTATCTTGATATTATCACCGTGATATATTACATCATGTATATAGCTACCTTCAGGAGCTTTCATCCCTTGATTATAGTAAGTCTTTCGAAAAGGAGTAGCTGTGGTAAAACCTAGACGAGCTGCATATTTTCCTGTAAGAATGCTGGCACGTGTAGGTGAGCATAACTGATTGGCATAAGCTCTGTCAAAGGCTAATCCTTCACTAATAAGGCGGTCAATGTTTGGCGTTTCGTAATACATTGAATCCTTATCCACCTCTAGGGTGTGGTGGGCATATTCTTGTACGTCCATATAGCCCAAATCGTCGGCTAGTATGAGGATGATGTTGGGACGTGTTTTTTTCTCGGTTTTCTGTGCCACCATATTGCTTATTGTAAGCAGTCCTATTAGGATAATTGATGGTTTTAAAAATTGTAATTTCATCTTTCTATTATTTTAATTTTTTAGCAAAAGTTTTATTTTCCCATCACTATACTAATGCCTTTAGGTGCATCAATATCAGAATTTATTTCGCCATTTGCTAATTTAGTGTGTTTTATTTTTACGACGCCTAGTGGAGTGGGGTACTTACCTTCAACCCATTCTAAATCGCCTAAATGAGGTGTTATTTTTAAGGTTTTACAACCTGCTTCTACGACTTCTACGCCAAGTACATATTCCGATAACCAAGCAGTAGGTCCCGAAGACCATCCGTGGCACAAACTGTGGCGAAAGCCTTCATAACAATAGTCACCATACGTCTTGTGCACATCTACTTTGTCTTCAGGAACCATTTCATCAATGCGGGCTGCATTTTCCATCCAATCAATATTAAAATCTTCCCAAAAAGAGGTGGCGCCTAGATCAAGCATAGCACCCCAGTATTCACGGATGAAATCGATGGCTTCTTGGTGATTACCCGATTTAGCGAGAGCATTGAGAACATAATAACCATAAAAAGTCGATAAATCGTGTACGCCATCTTTAAGTAAGAGTTGGTTAGCTACCGTTTCTGGGTCAGCCAAATCTGTTAAGGCCATAAGTGCGGCTGGAGATTTGCGCGTAGGCATTGGGGTGGCGTACTGTCTTAACTTCTGTGCTACCGCCTTAAACGTGTCAGCTTTTAGAGGCTCATTAAGTACTATGGCTAGTTTTGCACCTACATCAAAAGTCCTCACCATCATCGATTGTAAGCCAGCATGTACTGCTACTGAGTCTTTACTGGTAGGCCAATCCAGAAAACGAACGCCATCAAGATTTTCTTTGCCATTATCGTCGATAAAGGTTGATAAGTGTTTAAGTAGCTTTAGGATGTATTCCTTATTTTCTTCAAGTAGGGCTTTGTCGCCTACATTCATATACCATTGGTGTTGAATAATTAGCCACCACATAGAATAAGAACTAATACCATTCATCCATTGGGGTAGAGGGGATATGTTTTTTATGAAATCTAATGATTTTGGGACCACTTCGTTATAACCAAATACAGATAAGATGGTTTTTACTTCGGGGTGCATATCGCCTACCCATACTAAACGGTCGCGTTTTGGACCATCCCATAAATATTCTTGCATGTTGAGGTGTACGGTGCGTGCTCCCGTCATCCAGATATCATTGAGACGTTCGTCGTTACACTTAAAAGCACCTAGGTATTCGATGTCACGTTCTATAGCGATGGCACTAATCTCAAGAATTTTTAGGTTGACATCGTTGTCCAATAATTCGATAGAAGCAAAACGAAAACCAGAATTTCCGATTTCTACCTTACCACACCAAGGGAGGTCTTGGTTCCAATCTCGTATGGCATGATCGTTCGTTGCATGGCCTTCTCCACCAATTTCAGACATGGCTTCAGATACCGATTCTCCTAATCTGATGCGCACTTTAGTGGCTTCTTTTTTAGAGCTTAGTCCTGTGACGATTGATATACCACCGTGGATTTCTTTGCCAAAATCTAAGAGTAAGAAGGCTTTCTTATTGCCTTTATTTTGCATAATGCACAAGTCGGTCTTAGCGGTGTGGGCTTGGTGTAAGCCCTCTTTGAGTAGGCTTTTGCTATTTTTGACCTGATCTGTTTGTGTGATGATTCGTGTAGGGCAGATGTAGTGCCTTTCAATATCTCCAGAATAGGTGTTGTTATCAGTCTTCTCTGTTTGTGGCGAGAAACTACAACTCATCATGGTTAGAGCCAGAAGGGTGGAAATAAGATAGTTTATTTTTTGTAATATCATATAATGTAAATATTTTGAAGCGCGTATTATCTTTATTCAATATGGCTGATCATTGTCGTTGTTTATAAATGCATCTATAGTTAAATCGTCTGTTCGGTGCGGTATCTCCATCGTTAAATAGGGATTCGAGCTTGCTTAGGTCTTTGGGGTTGTCAGCCCACTTAAAGTCGAAGCTAAATTCGCTAGTTGATAAATGCATCGCAAATAGTGGAACTGATATTTCGAGCTTGTTATTGGTAAACGCAAAATCGAGTTTTTCCTGATCGTACCATTGGTCATTTTCATATTTATAGAGACAGGCTTTGGCGCTGTAATCTTTAACCATAAAGTCGTAACCGTTCCATCCCGTATTTGTATTTTTATCAATGTCAATGAGTAGTATCATCCACATGGCATCGGTATGATCCGACAATGGATGACTTGTTTCTACATAAAAGGATACCGCCTTTTTATTTGCTGCAATTTTTGCTGTGACGATGTCATTTCGTCCAGACGTATTAGTGTACCACAAGTTGCCATATCCTTTGTGGTTTCTATGTGTTACATCTCCTTTGGTATCCCTATATTCAGTTTCAATACTTTTCCAATCTTCGAATTTACCATCAATAGATATGGCGCTTACTTTATCCAAAACTGGAATAGAGCGCACTCCTTTGTAACGACGAATATTCTGTGCCATTTGCATGTAATAGTTGTCGGTATAACCGTCTTTCATAGGCTGTATGCCGCGGTTAAACTCGGCATTGTATTGGTCTATAAATAGAAAGTTGCTTTGGCGTTTCATAAAAGTAGCTTTCCCATCTGTGGTGTTTACCTTGACCTGATCGGGTGCAAACTTAATGGCCGTCCATTCGTTCCAATCGTTGATGTATAGGAATGCAGGATCTGAGGCGATTGCTTCATCCCATCGTTCCTGAAAATAAATGCCATAGGCAGAGGGATTGTCCACCTCTTTTCCTAGCCAAGGAACGTAGGCCTTTACTGGCATGTCTTGTTCATTTAATTGTGGTTCACCCTTTTCTCTTGTCCACGATTTACCAATGTAGGAGTGAGAATGCTGAGCTGGTGTGACAGCCGCTTGCTCTACTTTTCCCTTGTAGGGGGCTACAAGGCTATCTGCAGGTAGGTTTTTAACTTTAGGATGACCTAAGTCGTAACCAAAACTCCAATTGCCTTCTTTGCCGACATAGCGTTGGCCTTTCCACGAATGATAACCCCACCACATCATGCGAGTAGTGAAGAATGTTTTTACCTCTTGCGTGTAATCCGTATAATACTTTTGGGTATAATCAACATCTCCATAATGGGGGTGATTGACGTCTGTAATTGCTAGTGAGTCAAAATTCGCATTGATATTTTTGTTTTTTGTGTTAGAAGTGGCATCCTGCATAGGGTTATTATTCCATAACATTAATGGTTTATCTTCCCAGTAAAACCACAGGTCTTTATACTTATCTATTTTGTAAATTTTTTCGTACAGTTGCTGAACGACAGAGATGACTGGACCGTTGAAGGCCCAAAAGCAGAACTTAGGCACTTTGTTTCCCTCTTTTGCCATTTCTTGCATGACGGAAAAGGTCGTTTCCCATTCCTCCCAATAAAGCACGGCATTGGTGGCATCCATAATGAGTACATCTACACCAGCATCAGCCAGCATCGACATATCGTGTCGTATCACCCACTTGTCAGTGCTTAGGAAATAGCCCATCTCGGGTTCTGCCCAGTGATGATAGCCCTTTTGCCACGCAGGATGGTTGCCATCTAACCGGGCTTCTGGGTATTCATTAAGAATTTTACTGACATCGGCTGTATATGGTGACTCTGCTTTTTTCTTGTTTTCTCGGTGCCAAGTGACGTAAAAGATACCCACTGTGCGATCTTTGTCTGTTTTGAGATTTCCAACTTCTGCTTGTGATGGCATATCGCGTCCTATCTCGTCTGTGGCTACCCATGTGTCGCTGTATAGGTCGCGAGGCGTAGTGTATGATACATCTATATTATTAACCCTGAATATATACACAGCTAACAACGATAAGGTTAATAGGATAAAAATTTTCACGGACACTTTGTTGGCTGTTTTTATATTGCAAATATTTGAAAATGAAACTTTTGTTGTTGTCTTGAGGATGTGTGTCTGTTTATTGTAAGAACATCCCTTCCATATTGTGATGGAAGGGATGATGGTAGTCTTTATTCGTAATTAAATTCGGGTATAATAAATGTAGAAATAGCCTCGTAATTAAACCCTTTAAGGTAGGGACGTGGTGTATCATCGATGGTTGAAACGGTTCTCACCTCCCATACTTCTGGGCTGAAATTTTCAAAGTTAGCGAGGTCATTCCATTGGTCGGTAGGTAAATTGATGATCACCCCTTCATCACCGATTTTCATTGTTGTAGTAGCAGCATATGCGTTTTTTTCTTCTTTGGTAACTCCTACGGCGCTTGCATCGTAATACATACCTGATGCACTTAGAATATTAGTGCTAGCACCACCTGCAATAAAGACATAGTCTTGACTGACCCCAATGTTGATGATGTTTTCAATGGTATGTGGTCCTGTTATGGTGGTGGCTATAAAGCTTGAAGTATTAGCTGGAGAAGTATTTGCACCCGTTTTGTAACAATCGACAGCTGAAAAGCAATCTCTAATGATGGAGCCCCTAGTACGACCAATAAAGCCGCCATCCTGACTGCTTAGTTCTTTGGTGCCATGTACAAAGCAACGCTCAATAGTAGCAGGTGTTCCGTCTTCTCCAGGTTTTACGTAACCAATTAAGGCGCCTCCCTGACCATTATCAGTAGTGGTGCTGTTGATATACAGATTGATTAAAGCAAAATTTTGAATAGTGCCCCCAAGAAAATAATGGAACATTCCTGCACGATTGACGTCCACACCGCCATATTTAGTTAATAACATCCCACTGATGATGTGGTATTGTCCATCAAAATTACCTGTGTATTCAAAGATTTGCTGAAAGCCTTGTTCTGGTTGATCCAAATTCCATCGGTGTGTTTCCGCTGCATCGATATCACACGTTAGTACCCAGTCTTGTGCGTAATCTTCTGTTGTTGCTTCTTCGCTAAACCAACGTAGTTCGCAAATCGAAGATATTTCACCATATACTTTAGGTTCTAAAGCAGGGGAGGTGTAGTTATTATTTACAAAATACGTTAAAGCAGCTAGGTCATTGGTGAGTAACTCTAGCTCATCACGTGTCTGAAGTGTAATGTCTCCATCTAAAGTGACCTTCATAGCGTCTATCTCTGTGCCTATTTCAGTATAAAGTGTTTTCTGTGCTGCCGAGAAAAAGGGTGATGTATTTACTTCATTCTCTATGGTAGGATAGTTATTTTCTAGGATTGATAAATTTGTTTTAAGGTTCTCTACGTAAGCAATTACCTCATTGTCATTAAGTGTGTTGAGGTAATAAAGATCGGAAACGTCTTTTTTTAGAACTTCAAAATCTTTGGCTATCCAATTGCTAGTGTCTGCTTTGTAGTCTGATTTTAGCCAATTGCTTATGCTGTTGATATTTAGCGATGTGTTGATGTATTTTTTAGCTCCAAAAGTTTGGACACCTTGACTTTCACTATTTATAATAGTGAAGGTGTCTGTAATGAATGTGTTCCAGATCGAGTCCATATGATGGTCAATATCGTTAATAACGATTTCAACATCTTGTTTTAAACGGTCCGGATTCTGTAGATCGTATTCATCACTGGTATAGCCCCCACTGTTTATTTGGTTTAATACCGCAATCATTTTCTGCCTATTTTCTTGTAAGGCAATAAGTGCACTGTTCCATTCCATCGCTGATGTTTCAGTGAGTTTGTCATTTCCCTCTTGGGTTATTGAGCTTACCATGCCATCAATGTAATCAGGTTCTTCGTTACATGCTGCGAACATTGATAATATGAGGCTGAACAAAAAGATCAGTTTTATTGTGTTCTTCATAGTGTATGTTTTTATGGTTTTCGTTTTTTAATTGATGTTTCAATAAATTATTGCCAAGCCTCGGGTTGTTCTAAACCTGTTAAGCGGCGAATTTCTGATGAAACAATTGGTAAGACTAAGTACTTATCAGTTGTTGCATTTCGTTTAACATCTATCTTTACCCTTTCGTAAGAGAATGGTCCTTGTTCAACATTAGTACTCGTCACCTTCATTCCTGAAATCATATTATTAGTGGCATCAAGAACTTTCCATCGCCGTTGGTCGTAAAAGCGGTGTCCTTCAAAACATAGTTCTACGCGTCTTTCATTTCGGATGCGTTTCATCAAGTCTTCTTTGCTTCCATTAAAGTCTGAGGCATTATCAATTTTTGGTTGTTCTGCTCTTAAGCGAACGACATCGAGTGCTGCTTTAGCTTCTGTAAGTTTGCCTAGTTCGCATTGAGCTTCGGCCAAATTAAGATACACTTCAGCTAGTCGGAAGAAGATTTTATAGGCATTAGTACCGCCTGTACTACTTCCCCAGTAGTTAGCTGTTCTATATTTTCTGGTATAATAGCCTGTGCAACTACGACGTTGTGCATCAGCTAATATGCTTAATGGATCATTGTTGAAGCCAGAACCAGTATGACCATCGTAAGTATATACGATGACAGAATCAGGCTTGTTGTTCATCTCACCATAATAGGCGCCATTGAATAATATGGAGTGATTAAGGCGAGCATCTCTATTTTTGTAAGGGTCAGTGCCCGTACTTTCAGAATAGCTAGTGGCGGAAGTAATTGCCGTGTGATCAGTGTTGTAACCCGTCACTGGTAGCGTGCCATTTTTTAGTTCAAAACAATCAACAAGTTCTTGTGTAGGCACTGCACCACACGATGAGCTCTGGTCTTTAGCGCCATAAAGATATAAGTCTATACCGTTAGAATAGTTGGTGGTGTTAGCACCATTGGAGTTAGAAGTATAGATTAGTTCTTTGCTGAAAACGTTATAGGCTTGTGAAAATAGTAAGTTGTAATCATCTATGGCAACGAGTTCGTAACTTGGGGTTATGCTGTCTATACATTGTTGTGCGGCATTGGCTGCAAGCTGCCATTTCGTTTGGTCGTTGTCAGGATTGTTGAGTGCACTTGCATTGTAAAGGAGCACTCGTGATTTTAGGGCATAAGCCACTGCTTTATTCACAAAGTTATTCTCCTCAGTTGTTATTCTACGTAAACCTAAAGCATCGTTGTTAATGACTTCGTCGCACTCCTCAACAATACGAAGAGAGATGTCATGATACGAAGGACGTTCTAAGCTATTCCATCCATCGAAAGACGGGCCGTATGCTACATCCATAAAAGGAAGAGCTCCAAAGTTTTTTATCAGAATGAAATGATACCAAGCACGTAGTATTTTTACTTCGTCCATATAGCGATCTATATCGTCATCTCCAATTACGTCCTTAGAAACTTTAGACTGAGGGAGGTATTCTAACGCTAGGTTGGCGCTTCTAATGCCTTTCCAGCAACTGCTCCATATGTCCCAACTAAAGAATGTTTCGGAGGTAGAGAGAAGACCATTGTGCCATTCGTAACAGCTGTTATTGTTGCCTGCTTTAAAGGCATCATCAGTATAAGCCTCTAATAGGTTAGCACTACTAAAGTCGGTGAATGACTTTGGTAATTGTCCGTAAACATTATTTCTAAAATCGACGATAGAGGTTTTATTTAATAAACGATTAATCCCTACTTTATCTGAGGGGGTCTGATCTAAGGTGTCTTCGCAAGCAGAATGTACTAATAGCATTAGCATTATCCCGATGAAGTATTTTATTCTATTGATTGTAGTCATCTTTTTGTTTTTTTTGTTTAACAATATTCATTGTGGATAATTAGAATTTTAGATTTACCCCTATGTTATATGACTTGATAATAGGGTAACTGTAATTATTGCCACCTGCCGTTTCAGGATCGAAGTCATTGTTTGGTAGATGATGCCATACCAATGGGTTAAGGGCATTGACGTAGATGCGTAAGTTACCATTGCCAATTGTTTTGGGTAGGGTGTAGCCTAGTTCCACATTTTTTAGTCGAATAAACGCACCATTTTCTATCCAATAGTCACTGTATATGTTGTTAGATCCTTGAGATAATAGGCGTGGGTAAGCGTTTGAGGTCTTATTTTCTGGAGTCCAAGCTTTTTTCATGTATTCGGTGAAGTTATCATTGTTACTAGCTCTACCTATGCCGCTTAGTCTAATATTACGATCGCCTACTCCTATAAATGCCGCATATAAGTCAAACCCTTTATAGTTGAGTTGTGTGGTAATACCAAAAAAGTAACTTGGTCTATTGAGTATTTCTAATGGCGCCACATCTTTTTCATTAACGATACCATCATTGGTTAAATCCTTGTAACGAATGTCACCAGGTGAAGGGGCACCTCCGTTAGGGTTTAAGCTAGACTGATCGTACCAAGCTTGTACATCAGCATCGTCATCGAAGAGGCCGTCAGATACATAACCCCAAGATTGTCCTAAAGCATATCCCTCTACTCTGTTTGCATAGGCATAAGCTTCATTACCAGTGGTGATATAAGGTAGTTCGTTTACATAATCAATTTGATCTTTGCTACCTGATACGTGACCACTAAAAAGAACGCCAAGTCCAGAATTAAATGTTTTTGCATAAGTTAGAGATACTTCAAATCCTTTATTAGTACCATAACCGATATTTGCAGGAGGTAGGGTTCCTGTGTTCAAACCCGATATGCCCGGAGGAATAGAGGATAAATCAGTTACTATTAGGTTAGTGTTGTCGTTATAGAACACATCCACGCCTAGTGTTATTGATTTAAGGAATTCGATATCAACACCTAAGTTGGCTTTTGTGCTCGTTTCCCATGTGAAATCCTCATTACCTATTTGGTTTTCGGTAGCATTGGTATTCCAGCTCGATTGGTATAAATACTGGTTTGAGTTTCCATAGTTGTACACCGAGTTCCCATTTTGTCCTATTGAAGCTCTTAACTTTAAGAAACTAAGGATGTCATTGTCTTTTAGGAAACTTTCGTTGGAAGCTACCCATCCTAAAGATAGGGAGGGGAATAAACCATATCTTTTGCCTTTTGCAAATTGCTCAGAACCTTGGTATGCCATGTTGATTTCGGCGAGGTAAGTATTCTTGTAAGCATAATTGGCACGTCCTGCTAAGGCGATAAAATAGGTAGGCAATAAGGCTTGTTGTTGTTCCATTTGGCTTTCGCCTAATATGGTTCCTGATACATAATGGTCGCCAAATTCTCGTTGATAGTCTATCGTTCCTCTAAAATTATACATATAGTAGAAGAATCTTGATACCCCATCTGTTAGTGATGAGTTGTTTGTATTGGGAATTTGCACATAGTCTAAGGAGTCAGCTACGGGTTTTACTTCGTAGCTCTCATAGTTCCTTTTACGGGTTTGTGTTTTACGAGAAAAGATGTCGAAAGAGACTTGTCCAGTGGCTGAAAGTCCAGTGGTTAACATGTTTAAGTTCTGACGAGCTCCAATGATATTACCAACGCGAGTTTCGTTTCTTAGTGATGATCCTGTACGGTTGAGCATTCCAAAAACGGATTCTTTATTCAAATACGTCAGTCCGTTTGTTTTGGCTTGAACTTCACCGCTAGGGGTAAGGTCATTGTAGGCATTATTCGGGGTTTCGTAAAGCTTACGCAATATCGTTGTTGTGGCTTCATTAGGACTGTTAGCATTGTCGATGAAACCTCCTACATAAATCCAAGCATCAAGGGTTTCATTCACCTTCATATCTAGGTTGGTTCTGAAGTTGAAACGGTCACTTTTGGATTCCGCATCGTAGCTGTATGTTTCAAAAGGTACATTTTCAAATAATCCGTTTTGGTGTAGGTAACCTATAGAAGTAAAGAAACGCATCATATCATTTCCTCCTTGGAAATTGACATTGGCGCGGGTCATTTGACTGTAGTCTTTCACGAAATCGTCCAACATATCGCGTGTAGGATAAAACGCTTGGTTATCACCTGTGCGGTAGTGTTCTAATTCTTCGTCAGTATAAGCTGTTCCTGTTTGGTCATTAGCCACACGTTGATTATACATTTGGGCATAGTCGTAGGCCGATACAAAATCAGGTAAGAAGGTTGGTGATTGGAAGGATTGGTCAACTGAAACGCTGACTTTGGATTTTCCATTAACTCCTTTCTTGGTATTGATTAAAACAACACCACCTGAACCGCGCATGCCATACATGGCTGTTGCGGCACCATCTTTTAGTACTGTAACTGATTCTACTTCATTAGGGTCAACGCCATAAGGGCTACGCTCTATGCCATCGATAAGAAATAGCACGCTGTTATTGACCCCTGAATTGTAACCTCGTATTTGTCCGGAAAAACTTTCTTTCCCCGGTTCTCCATCTGATTGTAAAATGTTGAGACCTGGTAGTTTGCCTTGTAGTGCAATCATAAGGTTTGACGATCGGCTTTTCAATAAATCCTCGCCACTGATGGTGAAACTAGAGATGGTTTGATGCTCTTTCTTTTGTGTTCCAAAAGCAACTGGAACTCGTGTCGAATATTCACTTTGGTTTATGGAGTCTTGTTCCTCAAGTGCTTCAGCAAGGACATCTTGCGATGAGTTAAGCGTGTTGTATTTCGCGCTTAGACCAAAAGAAAAGAGGCTACAGCAAAGTGATAATATTATATATTTAGATTTTATCTTCATTTTCTTGAATTTAGAAAAGTTACACTTGTTTTTTATTTTCTGTTAGCGCCAAGCTTCTGGTTGTAGCATTAAAGGCATGTTTTTTTGATCACTTGATGGAATAGGTAGTATCTTATATTTCTCATTATGACACTCCCATGCAAAAGGTATTTGGTAGCGGGTATGAGTGTATTGTTCTGTATCGCCTACTTTCTCTACGAGCATACCACTAATGGTATTGTGGTTTTGATGGCTGATAATATCCCATCTTCTAACATCATAGAAGCGATGGTCTTCTAATACTAATTCCACACGTCTCTCATTGTAGATGCGTTTCATTAACCAAGCTTTATCTAATGTGAATCCGGGAACCTCCTTAATAGAGAGTTGGTGGGCACGTAGGCGTGTCATGTCAAGGGCATCACAAGCTTCGCTTAACTTGTTGGCACCACAAAGCGCTTCAGCGTAGTTGAGGTAGATCTCAGCATAGCGCATCAGTACGGAATGCTGGTTACAAAAACTATTGTGTTTTGTTTTGCCATAGTAAATAGGATCACGGTCCTTCCCAAAATAATACCCTGTGAAGGTGTTTTTTGCGTCTCCAGTAGTGACATTACCGTTAGTGCCAGTGCCTTTGCAACCTAAATAAGTATAGACGTAAATGCTATCTTGATCGTAGTTAACACCAAAATAACTGCCATTAAAAAGGATGTCTCTGTAGAAACGGTCGTCTCTGTTAGCGTAAGGTGAGTTAACATCATCGTAACCAGCAGCTATAGCTTCAGCTGTAAATGTAGGCTTCGCATGTGTTGGATCGTAGTTTTCCACGATGAGTTCTCCCGTTTTTAATTCATAGCAATCTACAATTTCTTGTGTGGGTGTTTCCCCAGCTTTGAAGTTTACGAAACCAGCCAAAGGAGGTACTGTTTCCTTGAGGTTCATACCGCCCACATTGCTGAGTGTACGCAAGGGGTCTTTGGCACGCCATATGATTTCAACTTGTTCTACAGGGTCTTCTATGCTTGAATTGTATAAGGCTTTTTTTGTGTTTTCGAAGGGTTCTAGTTTAGCCGTTTCAAGGTCAAGAAGCTGTTTTGCAGCATCCGCTGCTTTTTGGTATTTCTGAGGATCGCCTTCGGGATTGTTTAGTGGACTCGCATTATAGAGTAGGACTCTCGACTTTAATCCATAAGCAAAGGAAAGAGGTATTCTATATTTATCTGTTGGTTTTCCTTGGTCGCGTACGAAAGGAACTATGCCATTATCTATCACGGCTTGTAGTTCATCGGCAATTTTATTAGCTATTTCATCATACGTAGGGCGTTCAAGGGTAGCCCATCCTGAGTAATTAACATCGTGCACTTCTTCCATAAAGGGGACTGGACCATACATGCTAATAATTAGAAAATGGTAATAAGCACGTAATAACTTGGCTTCATCTACCATTTTGTCTCTGTCATTTTGGTCTAAGTCATCCAGTGGGGCAGTTACATTATCCATATTGTTGATAAGAGTGTTGCATGCTCTTATGGCTGCCCAATAGCGTCCCCAAAAACTACCGCCTTCACCAAATCCCACAGTGGAGTTGCTGGTTGAATTGTTAGCATAAACAGCGGACTGTGTTGGCGAAAGAACACCACTTCTCCAGTTCATTAAACTAGGCCCTCTATCATCAAAAGCATTATCGGCTAAGGATTCAAAGGAATTCCACATATAGAGGTCAACACGGCTTTTCATCATTCCTGCATAACAAGAGTTAAAAAGGCCTTGTACTTTCGTGGCATCGGCTAAAACATCCTCAAATGTTAGTCGAGAATCTGAAACACGATCAAGAGATTTTTCAAATACCTTTTCGCATCCCGAAATGGAGCAGACTAGGGCAATAGCCATTAGTAAGCCAGTAGCTTTGTGTAATATGTTTTTATGTGATTTCATAATATTTTCGTTATCAAGTTAATCATCAGACTAGAAAGATACATTCAGACCAAAATTATAGGTTGAATAGATGGGATGACTCAGAGAGTTTTTTGTTTCTGGGTCTATCGTCTTAACAGGAAGATTGTCAAATAAAGCAAGGTTAGATCCTGTAAAGAAGAAACGTAAGTTGCTGATTCCAATTCGGGTTAAGGAGGTTTTGGGTAGGGTGTAACCTACTTCTACGTTTTTGATACGCATATACCATATATCTCTTATCCAGAAATTACTAGCTTGTTTGCTTACTGATATGCCATCGGGGTACATCCGTGGGTACCAAAAGTCGTCGCCATTGGCCGCTTTCTCTTCTGTCCAGGCATCTTTATGATGGTTGAAGTAGTTCTTAATACCATCGGTATCATTACCTCCCCAATCGTCTATGCCTCGACCAGAAATATCGTATGAGTAATTATGAACAGCACTAAGAAGAATGTTGAAGTCAAATTGCTTGTAATCTCCAAACAGGCTAAATGAGTAATTATACTCAGGTACTGAAGGATGATCCATAGGGACTTCATCTTTATAGTTGATTACTCCATCATTATTGGCATCACGGTATTTTAGGTCTCCAGGACTGATGTAGGATACCAAGTTCGTTTGGTCTGCCCACGAGTCAATATCGGCTTGATCTTTAAAATAACCAACGCAGTCATAGGCAAATTGTGTTCCTCTGCTATAGCCTTCTTCGCGCCATTGGTAGGCGTAAGAATCATCAAATGGAATTTCGTTCTTGTTTTCTATACGGTTGCGTGCAAAAGCCATACTTAGGCGAGCACCAAGCATGAGGTCGCGACTAAAGTTTTTAGTGTAAGAGATATTGGTTTCAAAACCGCGGTTGGTCATTTCACCTGTATTGGTAGGAGGTAGGTTGTTATGTCCTAGCATAAATAATGGGATAGGTGAATCATTGATTAGGATAGAGGTGCGTTTTTCGTAAAACAGGTCAAGATCTGCTTCGAAACCATTGAAAAAGCGACTTTCGATCCCAATGTTGTATTTATTGGCGATTTCCCAAGTGATATCAGGGTTGGGCATCTTGTTTTCATATACAGGACTACCTCCTGTGCCGCTAATACCACCAATGCCCTGAAGCCATGTGCCTTTGCCATCGCCTTGGGACCAGTCTGGAAGGTATAAGAATCGATCGTTAGTCATCTTATCATTTCCCACTTGACCGGCTGATGCTCTCAATTTCAAGAAGCTAATAGCTTCGATTTCTTTTATGAAGTTTTCTTCACTAAGTACCCAACCAGCAGAAGCAGAAGGGAAGAAGCCGAAACGTTTTCCTTTGGCAAATTGCTCCGAGCCATTTATTCCAAAGTTAAGTTCGGCGAGGTATTTACTCTTGTAGCCATAAGTAGCACGTCCCACTAAACCTACGTAGTTGTATGGTACGTTGTTGTTTACTATTTTGTTGTTACGCATAAATAAGAATAAACCACTTACGTCATGTTTCTTTTTGAAATTGCGATGGTAGTTGGTCGATAGCTCTATGTTGGTGTGCTCTGTCATGCTTTGCTTTAACATGGAAGAGAGATTAGAGTCTGCATCTTTACTTAAAGAGTAATTGACTTTCGGTCCCTCGGGAGTTTCCTCTAAGCTTTGTACATATACGCTGTATTCACGTCCAAAACCTCTCGTATTGCTTGCGTTAGAATCATACGATATTTTTGCCTTAAGTGATAAGCCTTGAGTTATTTTATCTAGTTTTTGTTCGAAACCGATGGTCGTGTTAATATTGTTTTTAGTCTGTGTTTTATATCCACTACGGTTAAGCATACCATAAGGGGTACGAGCGGCATCTCCTGTTGGTCCTACAATATCACCTTCTGGCGAAAGATCGGTATAAGCAACTGCAGGTATATCAATGAGTTTAGACATCAACATGTAATAGTAAGACTTGTTGTCGTTGAGGTAAATCATTGGGTCATTCTTATCCTGCAAACTTCCTGAGATATTTATCCATCCTTTCAATGATTTATTGATTTTCATGTCAATGTTAGCACGGTAAGTGAAACGGTCTAGGCGTTCTTCATTGTCGTAATTGTATGAATCCCAGCGTTCTGTTTTGAAAGGACCGCCTTGTTTGAGATACCCCACACTAGCAAAGTATGTTGTTTTTTCATTACCACCTCGAATATTAACGTTGGCTTTTGCCATAGGTACATTCTTGCGAATGAATTCTTCTTGGAAGTTACGATCGACGTAATATTCAGGTAATACATTATTAGCATAACGGTCAAAGGTTTCTTGGCTATATGGTAGTGGAGTAATGACCCCCGTTCTGTCATTTTCCATTTGTATGACTTGATTGCGAGTGTTCATGTAATCGATGGCATTCATAGGTTCCATCTGGCGGGTGGTGTTTTGCAAAGAGTAGTTAAGGTTGGCTGTTACTTTGGCTTTGCCCACGACACCTTTTTTTGTCGTTACTAATATCACACCGTTGGCACCACGTACACCAAATACAGCTGTTGCTGAGGCATCTTTCAGGATGTTGACGGTTTCTACATCGTATGAGTCGATGTCGTTGAGAGGTCTTTCTACTCCATCTACCAATACTAAGGGTGCTGCGTCGTTCATTGTGGCTTGTCCACGGATGAGGGTTTCAATATCCTCAGACCCTAATTCTCCATCTTTTATCATGATAGAAAGTCCTGGCATTTTACCTGCTAAACCAGAAATGATATTTGAGGTTGGAGAGCTCACGATCTCTTCGGCAGAAATAGATGAAATAGCCGCTACCACACTTTCTTTCTTTTGTGTACCATAACCAATGACTACTAATTCTTCGATAGCTTCTGCAGTGGATTCTAGTACTACTGTGATTTTTGTGCTGCCATTTAAGGGAACCTCTTTGTTTTCCATTCCTATAAAAGAGAATGACAGTACGGCGTTAGGATCACTTACCTTGATAGAGAAGTTACCATTAATATCTGTAATAGTACCGCCATCTACTCCTTTTACTCTTACTGTAGCACCAATGACTGCCTCTCCTGAGTTGTCTTTTACGAGACCAGAAATTGATGTGGTATTTGCTTGTTGTAATGCTTCTGCATCCTGCGAAGCACTCGCTGTAATGGTCGAAAAACAGACTCCCATTATTAGAAATAACGACACCATCATACGCCTTTGTTGTCGTATCATTTTTTGAGGTGTAAACATAAAAATTGAATTAATCATCATCATTAAATTGGCATTTTAGAAATGGTTTAATATTGATAAACTAAAAGTCTTATTTGTTCTTTTAGCATCGAGAATGTGTCACTTTTTAAGTTTGTATTTCTTGTTTGGTTTAAGGTGAGAATTTCATAGGGTTTTGGTTTTATGGTTCGTTGATTAAATAATGGTTAATAATTGGGTTACAAATATGCTAAGTGCGTCTCTATTTTATTGTCCGATTTTGTATTTAAAGTGTGCGGTTTTGTAGAATACAGAAGACTAGATTGTAGCATTGTTGGTTGTGTTTCTAATAATGAGGGGTACTTTGGGTTTGTGCAGTTTTTCTTGTTGGAGTGCTAAGGTGTTTTATGTTTGTTAATGTGGAATGAAATTTTTTGATACCATGTGTTATTAACTTTTGCTTTTTTCTAAAGT
>CBFIII010000008.1:36614-103507 GCA_965662645.1 Bacteroidales bacterium | reverse complement strand
AAACTCCAAACTCCAAACTCCAAACTCCAAACTCCAAATTCCTAACTCCAAAAACCAACCACCAAATTCCAAATTCCTAACTCCAAAAACCTAACTCCAAACCTTACCTCTTCCGTATCGACCAATAAAGTCCGTTACTGATGAGGGAGCAGCACATCATAGCGATCATTATAGGCATCAGGCTTTCGTGCTGAAAAAGAGCGATGAGGCTACCAATAAAAAAACTCAATATAAAACGTGTAATGCCTAATGTAGCATTGGCGGCTCCACTTGCTTTAGGGTTGATGTTGAGGATGACCGCACTGCCATTACCCACGATGAGACCTAAACTACCAATGAACAACATTAAATTTAAGAAAATGCTCAATGCTGTCTCTATCCCTGTTAGAGTTTGTAGCACCAAGCCGATGCCCGCTATCAGCTGAATAAACAAACCAACGTGTAATATGTTGCGAGGAGAATAGCGTTTGAGCAAAAAGGTGTTGAGTAGGGCGAGGGTGATATTTAGACCTACGATGCCGCCAAAGATAAATGGAAATCTGCTTTCGGGAGCTCCGAAATATTTTAAAAAGATAAATGAAGCGGTTGAAAGGTAGATGTATAAACCAGACATGGCAAAGCTGACTGAAAACATCAAAATAACCGATAGCTTATTAGCAAAAAATACGCGGTATTTATCAATAAGCTGTGATCCTGTTAATGTCTTTGTTATGAGATGTTTCTCTCTCGATTCTGGAATAGAGAATAAGATGAGTGCAAATAATAGAATAGCAAAGAGATACAGATAAACAAAAATGCCTTTCCAAGCGAAATATTTAAGAATTACAGTGCCTATGAGTGGGGCGAAAAGTGGTGCCAGCATCATAATCATACTCATAATAGTAATGAGTCGAGCTACTTGGCGGTCTTTATACAAATCGCGTACAATGACGTTGGCCGTTACGGTGGCAAAACCTCCACCAAAGGCTTGCAGGATGCGTAGTGCTAATACCCATTGTATGGAGGGGCTTATGGTGATAAGAAAAGCTGAAAGACCATAGATGCCAATACCTAAGAGGGCAATTCTTTTGCGTCCAAAAGAATCGGAGAGTGGACCTCCAAAAAAATTGCCAATAGAAAACCCTAAGAAGTATAAGGTAATGGTCAGTTGTATGATGTTTATTTTCACCCCGAAAAATGTAGCCATAGAAGGCATGGCTACAAGATAGGTATCTATAGCTAATGGTGATAAAGCAACTAAGCAAGCTAAAAGTACAGTGGTAATAGGTATAAAGTACTTGTGATTCTGTTTTATGATCATTTGTTTTTATCTAGCTTGTTTTGTTTTTATGAGAAAATTATTTTATTATTTTTCCTTCATTGGAGTTGACAAAAAGAATATTGCATAAGTCTTCGTATCCATTAAATACCTCGATGCCTTTCTCTTTTATGTTTTTTTCTTGAAAACCCACAATGACGAGGTCGGCATTGGTGGATCTCTTCTGAATGAGCCTCTTAATGTTTCCGCCTTCTTTTAGAGGAACTACTGTTATGTTTTTTTGTGAGATAGGGATGCGACCTGTGCTTATCAGCGCCATGAGCTCTTTTTGTTTTTCTTCTAATTCGTCTTCTAAGTACAAAGCATTAATTTTGATCCGAGGTTTTTTCCAATCAGGATGGCCTGTGATAATGTAGGCTAATAAAATCATGAGGTTAGCGTCTTCGTAATCATCAGGATTAATCCAGATATGAATCTCTTTTTTCTTGCAAAATCCTTTGTCGGTATTGTTGAGAACGCAAATGTCGAACCCCGCATCATGTATCATCGGATAGTTGTCAATAACGTGTCCTATTGATTCTTTATTTCCCAGATTATAATCGAACAGAATCAGGTTGTTGCTTTTTCCTGAGATACCTGTTAGCTGTATGCTTTGTGCAATGGCTGAGGTATAACTGGGAGATATGATGGTGTCGAGATACATTTTGTTCTTTTCATCTTCGGCCATTTTGATGAGATTTTTAAGCACTACTTGTGATTCTTTTGTTGTTTCTTTATTCAGGAATCCTTTGATGTAATGGATATAAGTGCCAAAACCATAGCGATGAGATATCCAGCTGAGGAGTGTGTATCCACTATGCGCACCAAATGTATTTTCTGAGATACAGATACCAAATGGTCGCCATTCATCATTTTTATCTTCTTTATTTGTGCGTTGAGCTAGTACTTGTAATGTTCTACTGAGTTGAAAAATAACACCACGGAAAAGCTTGGCGAAACCTGCTTCTTTATTGCCGTATGAAATAATGTAATAGATAATAGTCATGGTAAGCACCGCATATACCGCATAGAGCGAATTCATCTGAAACATAAACCAGAAAGACGAGAGAGCTCCTATAAGAGATAGGGGCCAGCGGGTATGAAAAGTAGGACGATAGGATGGGTCTGCTGAGAAATTTTCTAAGAGAGAGACCATACAAATGGAGCCATAAGTAATCATGAAAAACATAGAGATGATCTCAGCTACTGAGTCTATATTACCAAAAGAGACCACAACAAAAGCAATGATAATACTGACGAGGTTGGCATTCTGTGGTTCATCATCTCTTTTTCGTGTTTTTGAAAAAAAATGATTTAATCTATTGCTCGCAAAGATGTCGTCGGCTCCTATGGCTTGTAAGGTACGCGGAGCTACAAGGATGGAACCAATAGCAGAAGATAGTGATGCTGCGGCTAAGCCAATAGGAATGATAGGACCCCATAATGCTATCTTTTGCATTATGAAAAAATCATCTGTTAGTTCTTCGGGACTGGCTGATATAGAGAGTTTATAGGCCACAACAATATAGACAATCATACCTACAACGGTGGCAATAAGTGTGCCTCGTGGAATTGATTTTTGTGGGTCTTTGAGTTCGCCTGATAAACCTAACCCTGCCGCTAAACCCGTAAAAGCAGGGAAAATAATGGCTAATATGAGAAAGAAATTCTCGGGGTTGGCAACACCTCTTTGCATAGCGTTAGAGAGAGGCTCTTCAGCTGGTTTGCCGAGCAGAAATAAAATGATAGCTATGCCAATGATGACCGCTACAAAATAAAGGGCTTTCATCCCTACATTGGCACCTCTCTTTAGTACTACAGCGGCTAAAACGGCCATAGTCGGTAAGCTTATAAGACGGATGCGCCATATGTCTGGTATATTTAAACCTTGTGTGGTGGCAAAAAAATCGAATATTGGAGAAAAAGCTTCAGAAAAAGCGATGATGTAAAAGGCGACACTCACGGCTTGTGAGAAATAAAGGGAGATGCCCACTGCGGCTCCTATGTTAAGCCCAAATGAGCGTGAGATGATGAAGTATGCACCGCCTCCTAATACTTTCTGATTGGTCGATAATTCCGCTACTGCTAGGGCTGTAGGTATGGTGACCAAATGTCCCAGAAGGATAAGAATAAGAACCTTTGTGAGGCCTAAGTTACCGACGGCCCATCCAAAGCGTAAGAATAGAATTGCGCCTAAAATCGTAGAGATTGAAGTGACAAAAACCTCAAGGGTGCCAAAGCTTTTTGCTTTTGGAGAATCGCTCATGATATAAAGTGTTAGTTTATTAAACTTATACAAAGATAATTTTTTACTTTTGCAGCCCAAAAATATTGGAGTTCCATCACCTCTTTAAAAAATGAATTATGAATGAAATGATTTTCATCGGTTTTTCGTTGTTATTAATGACCTTAAACCTTTTTGCTCTCAAAGGCGGCAAGTACATGCTTATGCTGCTTATTGTTGTTTACACGATCACCATGAATGTTTTTGTGGTCAAGCAGTTTAACCTCTTTGGCTTGGCCGTAACAGGTGGTAATGCCTTATATGGAGCCTTATTCCTTGCCACGGATTTGCTATCTGAGCATTTTGGTACAAAAGATGCGCGGCGTTCCGTTTATCTCGGCTTCTTTACTATGATAACTTTTGTGTTGTTAATGCAGGTTCTGCTATTGTTTAAGACCAATGAATATGATTATTCGCAAGATGCTTTGAATACGTTATTTAAAATTACTCCTCGTATTGTAGTCGGTTCTTTATTAGCTTATTTTATTGCTCAAAATATTGATATTTATATTTACGAATGGATAAAAAAACGCACCAAAGGAAAGCATTTATGGCTTCGTAACAATGGTTCTACTATGATTTCGCAGCTGATAGATACTTTAGTGTTTACTTCTGTTGGTTTAACGGCTTTTGAGTTTTTACCTTTTGCAGGGGTTATTCCTACGAGCATCTTTTGGCAGAATGTCTTATTTACGTATCTCATTAAATTATTAGTAGCGGGTATTGATACCCCATTTTTATATTTAAGTAAGCATATTGTAAAACACATCTCGGTTCAGGACGATTAGGTTTAAAAAAAGCAAAGCCTTATAATCACGATATTTGATTGTTTTAATCCCACTTTGTGAAATATATTCTTTTAATTCCACATTGTGGGTTTTATTCCCCGCAACTTGCTGCGAATAAAAAAAGTGTTTCAAATTGATACTCCGTCTGCTTGCAGCGGGGTAGTTCATTCCTGTAGCTCTATTTTTAGGGCAATTGGTATTCTAAAGCATAAAAAAACCAAGTCTAAAACAAATGAGACTTGGTTTTTATATGTTGATTTATGATCGTGAAATATTAGCCTAACACTTCAACGATACGACCAAAGATGTCGTCAATAGATCCTATCCCCTTGATACCGTGGAAAGTTCCTTCTTTTTTGTAGAAATCCATAACGGGGGCTGTTTGTTCATTATAAACTAAGATACGAGCTTCAATAACTTTTAAGTTATCATCAGCACGATTCGAAGATTTGCCACGTTCAATAAGACGTGTTACTAATTCTTCTTTTGGTACTTCAAGGCTAAGCATCGTATCTACATCACCACCACGTTTTTTTAACATCGTTTGCAATGCTTCTGCTTGTGGTGTAGTGCGTGGAAAACCGTCAAAAATCACACCATTTTTAGCTTTGATATCATCAAGAGTAACGGCAAGCATCTTAATGATAAGATCATCAGGTACTAATTGTCCATCTTTAATGAAGGTATTCGCTTTTTGTCCTAATTCTGTGTTCGCACTAATTTCATCACGTAGTACGTCACCAGTAGAGATATGTGCATAACCATACTTCTCGATAATTTTGTCACTTTGTGTTCCTTTGCCGGATCCTGGAGGGCCGAAAATTACAACGTATTTCATTGTCGTATTCTAATTATTAAATGATTATATATAAAATTGTTATTTCTTAAATGTATTTTTTAGCGTAAGCTAATGATAGGAAGTAATGTTAGGTAGTTTCTATATTATTCTCCAGTCCAAGTATAGATGTCTTTAAGATTGCGTCCTAATCCATTATAATCTAATCCGTAACCTACGATGAAGTCGTTAGGGATTTCTAAGCCAACGTAAGTTAATGGTATATTCTTTTTGTAAGCGGCTGGTTTGTAGAATAATGTCGCTATTTTCACTGACTTTACATCTGATTCGCTGAGGCGTTTAACGACTTTTTCCATGGTGTTACCACTATCTACAATGTCTTCAATAATGATGACATCACGTCCTTTGATGTCTTCGCCAAAACCGATGAGTTCTTTTACTATGCCAGTTGTTCCAGTACCTTCATAAGAAGCCATTTTTACAAAACTCACTTCGCAAGGTAATTTAATCTCTTTCAAAAGATCTGCCGCAAATATGAATGCTCCGTTAAGAATACAAATAAACAAAGGTTGTTTACCTTGCATGTCGTTTGTTATCTCGGCTGCAACACGTTTTATTGTAACCAACAAGTCCTCGTTAGGGATGGATATTTTAAACGTTTTGTCGTGAATTTTTACTGTGTCCATAATGTTAGAAAAAAATGAGTTGCAAATTTAAGAAAAAGGAATTTATAATTTCTTTGCTTTGTATGTTTTGTTGTTTTTTTTGATAAAAAAAGCACTGACCTTGACGTGGTCAATGCTTTGTTGTTTTTATGTCTTGTTTTAGGCTATAATTTCTCGCCGTAAGATAAGTCACCAGCATCTCCAATACCCGGAACGATGTAGGCTTTCTCGTCTAATTCAGGATCTATAACTGCGACCCATAAGGTGGTGTTTTTGTCTTTTATTTCTAATTTTAAGCGTTCTAGTCCTTCTTTGCTTGCTACTACTGCTACAAAGTGAGTATGTCGTGGCTTTTGTTCTTTTGTGACCATATTATAAATCTTGGCCATTGATGCTGCAGTGGCTAGCATAGGATCGCATAATATGAGGTCTCTGTTGGTGAGGTCTGGACCACTGACGTATGCAGTCTCTATAGAAAACTCATTACTGCTAATATTAATATGTTTACGATAAGCTGAGATGAAAATACTATCTGCTTTGTCAAAAACATTTAAAAATCCATTATGAAGGGGTAGTGCGGCTCTTAGGATGCATCCAATAACGGGATGTTCTGCTAATACTTTGTCGTTCGCTATACCTAAAGGTGTTTTGGTCTTTTGGTCTTTATAGTGTAGTTCCTGACTCACGTGGTAAGCTAGTAATTCACCAATACGTTCTATGTTACGTCTAAATAATAGGCGATTATTGTGATAGTTCTCATCTCTTATTTCTGAGATATATTGATTTAGAATGGAAGTGTGTTCTGATAAATTTACAATTTTCATATGTCTATAGTTTGTTTTTTTATGCCACAGAGCTTATGCCCAATTGTTTTAGGAGTTTTCTAAAATCGTCATCCACTTGATCATTAATATGGTGGTTGTGGCGTGTTTTATTTCTTCTTTTATATAAAATCACACAAAGGTAAGTAAAACTTTTATTCACTATGGTGTGGAAATGGAATATGATGTATGAATCATATTTTTTTGTTAATTTTGCATTTGTCCTTGAAGCAAAAACAATTTGAACTATTATGCAATATAAATCTGGTACAGAAATTATTAAAGATGTGAAGGACGGAAAGGTACATCCTGTGTACTTTTTATGTGGCGAAGAATCTTATTATCTCGATCAAGTAGCAGATTTTATGCAAAATAATTTGTTGGACGAAAGCTCGCGTGAGTTTGACCAACAAGTGCTCTATGGTGATAATGTAACGGCAGAATTGGTGGTGGATGCTGCTAAACAGTTCCCTATGATAGCTAAACGTCAGGTTATCATCTTTCGTGAAGCACAATTGCTTAAAAATTTAGAAGCTTTATCTTATTACATAGATAAACCTTTAGCATCCACTGTTTTGGTGATCGTGTATCGCAAAAAAATAGATAAACGTTCTAAGTTTTATAAAAGTATTAAAGCGCATGGTGCTTTTCTTGAGAGTGAGAAGATAAAAGATTATAAGGTCAAAGAATGGATCTTAGGATTTGTGCGTGAACAAGGTTATACTATCGATGCGCGAAGTGCTGAGTTGTTGGCTGATTTTTTAGGAAACGACTTAGCTAAAGTGGCTAACGAAGTGAAGAAGTTAGTGTTGACTTTAGCCCCTGGAAAAAAAAGTATCACTGCTGAGCATATAGAGAAAAATATTGGTATCAGTAAAGATTTTAATAATTTTGAGCTTAAAGATGCTGTATCACAAAAAAACGTATTGAAAGCCAATAGAATTATTGAGTATTTCTCAAAAAATCCGAATAAACACCCTTTAACTTTATCGTTGTCTGTATTGTTTAGTTATTTCAGTCAATTGATGATTATTCATTATTTGCCAGATAAATCTAAGGCTGGCATTGCTTCTGCTTTGCATATTAATCCTTATTTTGCTGAGGGTTATGTGAAGACGGCTAGGACTTATTCTGCTGGTAAAGTGTTTAGAATCATAGCTATGATACGTGAATATGATGCACGTGGGAAAGGGGTAGGCAACTCTTCAGTAACCCAGCATGAATTATTAAAAGAGTTAGTGTTTAAAATCATACATTTGTAAAAAAAAAGGAAGATGTCTTATCTATAATTTCAGTATTTATTGAGTTATGAGAGAATTTCTAATTGATAGCAAGGTCGTTTTTTCACCTAAATTTAAAGAGGTGTTAGATCTTTTAGAGCCTGAAGATCAGCGCTTATTGCTTTCCACTTCATTCATTCGTCATTGTAATCCTGGTGTGGTGCTTTATGCTGAAGGTGATGATCCTGGTGATTTGCTTTTCCTCAATTGTGGTAAGGTGAGAATTTACAAATGTGGTGTTTCTCAAAAGAACCAGATTATTCGTCTTATTAAAGAGGGGTGGTTTTTTGGATACCGTGCTTTGTTAGCTGAGGATGATCATTATAAATCTGCTGCTCAGGTGTTTGATGTTGCTCAGGTTATTCATATTCCTAAGGAATTGATTAATCTCTTGATCCTTAAAAATCATAAGTTGTCCATGTTATTTATTCATATACTGGCTTCTGACTTGGCTAAATCAAATGAGCATACCTTATCTTTAACGCAAAAGCATCTGCGTGGTCGTTTGGCTAACGCATTATTGATTTTAGTTGATACCTATGGGTTTGAAAAAGATGGTAAAACGCTTTCTGCTAAAATGTCTCGTGGTGATTTGTCTGAATTGGCAAGTATGACTATTGCTAATACATCGCGTGTTATTGGGGAGTTTGCTCAGGAGGGTTTGATAACGGTTTATCGCCGTTCTATAGCTATTCTTAACAAAGCGGCATTGGAGCATATTTCTGTTGTTGGATGATATTTATCTGTTTGTAAAACTGTTAATTTAGAATTGATGAAAGATCAGAAAGCCATTGTCATAAAATGTATTAAAAATGATTACCCTTCTTTTGTAATTGCGGGTACTGATCCTTGTGCCGTAGAAACAATGCAACATTATTACAAAGTAGCTCAAGAAAAAGGTTGTTCACAAGCATTTTTAGATGATATGCAAGAAGTTATAGAAGAAATGATCCTTTTTCAGAAGCAACAGCCTGAAACTTTAAAAATTCCAGATTGATGTTGTGTATTTATCTGTCTGATATAGATTGATTTGACTTGTTTTTTGTGTGGCTAGAATTATAAAATTCAATTCATCACGATACTCTATTTGCTTGCAATTGGCGATTTATTTAGTTGAATAATAGAGCTTAAAAAGACTTTCCATAAGAAAATATTTCTGAATAAAAAAATGATTGTTAATGCAACTTTTTATGGGTGCTTGACGTCTTTATGGGGTTATTTAATAATAACCTGAGTTCGACATTAAATTCTAGTCACAGAAAGCTATATTATTAGTTCGTTTATGCTTGCAATTTAGAGGTAATAACAGACTATTTATAAAAATCAAAAGTGCAAAGATGTATTTTAACTGATTTTTCCTACGTGTATGCTTTTATTTGGCATAAATTCACCCAAATTCAATCACAATAGCCCGCTATTGCTTCTTGAATTTGAGTAAATTTCTACTCAAATAAAATTCAAACTGTGACCGAATTTAAAATCGAACTCAGGTTAATACATTAACCACTATAATGAGAAAAAACAACCTGTCTTTAAACCTCCCAATGTTATGGATATTGTTGGGGATGATTCTAATTCCTAATGTCCTTGTAGCACAAAAGCGATATACTGTGAGTGGCTATTTTACTGATGTTGCTACAGGAGAACAGCTTTTTGGAGTTAATATTTATGATAAAACTTCTGGTTTAGGGGTTAGTGCTAACGAATATGGTTTTTATAGTATCACGCTTCCTGAAGGTGAACGCCAATTGAAAATTACTTTTATTGGCTATTCTACTCAGGATATTTCTATTGTTCTTGAAAATGATACGGTTCTTAATTTGGCTCTTTCTACCAAAGCTATTGAGTTTAACGAGTTGGTAGTAACTGCAGATCAGCCCAAGGTGGATCAGAGTCAGATGAGTGTGGTTGATGTTCCTCTCCAAAAACTAAATAAAATCCCCGTTATTTTAGGAGAGCCTGATGTTCTGAAGGTTATACAACTTTTGCCTGGTGTGCAGAGTGGTTCTGAGGGGACGAGTGGCATTTATGTGCGTGGTGGTGCTGCTGACCAGAATTTATTTTTGTTGGATGGTGTGCCAGTTTATAATGCTAGCCATATGTTTGGATTCTTTTCTGTGTTTAATCCTGGCTCTGTAAAATCTGTAAAATTATATAAAGGAGGTTTTCCTGCGCGTTATGGTGGTCGTTTGTCTTCAGTGGTTGATATCCGAATGAAAGAAGGAAATGATCAGCAGTTCAAAGGAGATATCTCTGTGGGGCTGATTTCTTCTCGTGTTAATTTAGAAGGTCCTATTGTAAAAGGGAAGAGCTCATTTCTAGTGTCTGCACGTCGTACTTATATCGATATTTTAGCTCAGCCTTTTATTACGTTATATAATAAGTCGCAAGATGAGGAACAGTTTTCTGAAGGGTATTACTTTTATGATCTTAATGCGAAGTTTAATCATAAATTCTCTGATCGGAGTCGTTTGTACTTAAGTACCTATTTGGGCCGAGATAAAATCTATCTTGAATCAACTTATAAATATGAGAATTCTAACTATTATGAGGGGGATGGTCAAGAAGGGGAAGTAGTGAAGCAGAAATATGAGGATAGGATGGATTTGAACATGAATTGGGGAAATCGTATTGCCGCTTTACGTTGGAATTATCAGTTGAATAATAAGCTGTTTTCTAATACAACGCTGACCTATAGCAAATACAACTTTAATACCCATATGTCTTATGGAGAATTTAATATTACGGATAAAAATGAAATGTCTAGTTCGTTTGATTATCTGAGTAGTATTCGTGATTATACTGCAAAAGTTGATTTTGATTATGCCCCACATCCCAATCATGCTATAAAATATGGCGCTGGATTTACAGCTCATCAATTTGAACCTGGGGTGCAACATGAGAAGTTGAGTAATACCGAAAATCCTGATGATAGTTATTCTAAGCGAACGCCGAATAATGAGGTTTCTGCTTATGAACATTATGCTTATATAGAGGATAATATTTCTATTGGTGAGTCTTTTAAAGCTAACTTTGGATTGCATTATTCAGGTATTTCTGTTCAGAATAAATTTTATGCTTCGTTACAACCGCGCGTTTCTGCGAGATACAAATTGATGGATAGTTGGTCTTTAAAAGCATCTTATGCTAAGATGAATCAATTTGTGCATCTGTTGTCTTCTTCGGGCATTGATATGCCTACCGATTTGTGGGTGCCTGTTACGCCTAATCTTGCCCCTCCGGTGTCTCATCAATATGCTATTGGGTCTTCGGTTCGTTTGCCGTGGTCTCTCGATCTTACTGTGGAAGGTTTTTACAAAAGTATGGATCATCTTATTGCTTATAAAGATGGGGCTTCCTTTTCAGGAACGGCAAATACCAATTGGGACGAAATGGTAGAACTTGGTAAAGGATGGGCTTATGGTGCGGAATTTCTGTTGGAAAAAACAATAGGGAAAACGACAGGATGGATAGGTTACACCTTGTCAAAGAGTGAGCGACAATATGAAGGCCTTAATAATAATAAGGTTTTTCCTGCGCATTATGATAGACGTCATGATTTTAGTTTGGTGTTGACACATACTTTTAGTGAGCGTTTTGATATGGGCTTGACGTGGGTTTACAATACGGGTAATGCTGTTTCTTTAGGTGCTTATCAGTATCCAGCATTGCCAAGTAATAGTCGTTATTGTTATTATTATGACGATATACAATTAAAGGATTATGGTGGTCGTAATAGTTATCGTATGCCTAGCTATCATCGTATGGATTTAGGTTTTAATTTTCATAAAAAATTGGAGCGTGGCTCTCGGACGTGGAATATCTCTTTTTATAATGCTTATAATCGTCAGAATGCTTTTATGTTGCAGTGGGATGAAAATTATAAGGATCCTATTGAGGTGCCAGTAAATGATGAAAATGGTCAGTATCTGTATTCAGAAACACGTTATCCTAAGGTTTTGAAACAACTGAGTATTTTCACTATCATTCCTTCTGTTAGTTATACCTATAAGTTTTAAATTGTATAAAATGAAAACAATGAAACGTATTTTTGTATTAATGGTAACGGTTTTGTCTCTTATTTCTTGTACTAAGATCATACCTGTAAATGAGGATTATCAAGATCCTGCTATTGTGCTAAATAGTACTTTTGATATTAATGATGAAGTGCTGTCTGTTTTTGTGACGGAAAGTCAAAGAATCTATGGTTATCATCAGCATTATAGAATGGTTGATGATGCAGATATCGCTCTCTTTAAGGATGGTCAGAAGGTGGGGGATTTTGTTTTAGGTAATGATTATATTGTACGTCCGGAATATGATCCAGGGTATGGCGCTAAATATAATCTTGCCGTTGGATCGTTAGATGCTAATGCGAAATATGCGATTAGTTTTGAGCACGCAACAATGGGGAAGGCTTTTGCCGAAACGTCTTTCCCTAGTTCTTTTACTGTTGATTCTGTTAGTTTTTCTGTTGAACAGGTGATGGATTATGATGTGTTAATAAATGTTTTAGTGGCTAATGTGTCGTTTACTGATCAGGCAGGCGAGGATAATTATTATCAGTTAATAGATGGGATTTATTCTAAAGGAGATATGCATATGTATTTTTATTATGATTCGATAACAGGAATGTATGTACAATCTGAACCTGATTCTATCTTTATTTCCTCTTATAGCATGGCGTCTAATTGTTATGAGCAAATTGATCCCTTAATAAAACCCAATGAAGATGATTTGTTCTCTTATACTGAAAATCAGTTTATGGTATTCAATGATGATCTCATTGATGGTAAATCTTATACTTTAAAAGTCGTGTTGATATATGGTTGTGGTGAGGATTATTTGGAGCAAATGGATACGACGAAAGGGGAGTTTTGCTCTTGTAATATAGAGCTGAGAACTATTTCTAAGGATTTATATTTGTATTATCGCTCAGTTGATGATTTTTATTGGAATGATGGTTCTCTTTTTGCTGAGCCAGTGCAAATTTATTCTAATGTAGATAATGGATTAGGTATTGTTAGTGGTTATCAGAAAGTGTTCGCAAAAGGTACGTATGGTAGTGATCATAAGGCTGGAATAGGATATGTAACACATGAAAATTTTTATTATTAAGTTCCGTTTATATCTTCGTATTAGGTTAATTATTGTAATATATTAACTTCTGGTACTAGTGTGATCTTAAACATAGTCTTGACTTTTGCAATGATGATTTCTGCTAGTTCTAGGACTTCTTGTCCTGTGGTGCCTCCTTTATTGATCAAAACTAAGGTTTGATTGTGATGTACTGCGGCATTTTTATTTCCATTGAATCTTTGTAATTAATATAAAATTGAAAACATATATCAAAATGATATTTAAGTTCGATTTTGAGGTATAAATATGATTTTATGACTGATGTTTTGTATAGTATTTCTTCTTAGGCGTGTAGTTTTGTAGTCCTTAATAATAACAGGAGTAACAACAAAAATAAGAAATAATGAAAAAGAGTGTTTTAGTAGTGTTATTAAGCCTAAGTTTTGGTTTTGTAGCTTTGGCAAAAGAGAAACCTAATGTGGTTGTGTTCTTAGTGGATGATCTACGTACCGAACTCGGATGTTACGGTAGTGAGACAGCTAAGAGTCCTAATATTGATGCTTTGGCAAAAGATGGTGTGCGTTTTACTAATGCCTATGCTCAAGAGGCTATTTGTGGCCCGTCACGTATGAGTATATTAACAGGCTTGCGTCCTGAAACTATTGGTATCTACTCTATTTTTACACCTTTGCGTAGTGTACATAAGGAGATGGTGACCTTACCTCAGTTTTTTAAAGAGAAAGGTTATACTACAGTGAGTGTAGGTAAGGTATATCACCATGGTAATGATGATAAAGAAAGCTGGAGCATACACTACCTGAAAGAGCCTAATTCTTATCTGTTGCCTGAGAATATTGCGATCACGGAGGCGGGTAAGAAAGGGCCTGCTTTTGAGTGTGCTGATGTTCCTGATGAGGCTTATAAAGATGGCCGTGCAGCTAATCTTGCGATTAAAACACTTCAGCAAGTAAAGGATGAGAATTTTGTTATGTTTGTGGGCTTGAGTAAGCCTCACTTGCCATTTAATGCGCCTAAAAAGTACTGGGATATGTACGATAGGGATGATTTTACAGTGCCTGCTAAAGTGGCTCCTAAAGATATGTTTAAGCTTTCACTTACTACGTGGGGCGAATTGCGTGGCTATGATGGTATCCCAAAAGAAGGTCTCTTGGATGATGTGCAAACAAAGGAGCTTATCCATGGCTACCACGCTTGTGTGAGTTATATGGATGCACAGATGGGAAAGGTAATGAAGACTTTGGATGATCTTGATCTGCGTAAGAATACGATTGTGATACTAATGAGTGATCACGGTTGGAAACTAGGTGAATATGGTGCTTGGTGTAAGCATTCAAATTTCGAATTGGATGTCAATGTACCTATGATCATTAGTCGCGAAACAGGTTATAAAGATAGAGTGACTAATAAGACTTCTGACGCTTTGGTGGAGAATGTTGATTTGTTCCCTACGCTTGCCGATGCGTGTGGTTTCGAAACACATCCTCTTGAAGGACAGAGTATTTTGCCTTTGGTAGATGCGCCTGATATGGATTGGAAAAAAGGATCTTATAGTCTTTATCCACGCGGAAAGAAAATTATGGGTTTTACTTGTACCGATGGGGAATTACGATATACCGAATGGTGGGATAATGTGAATTCAAAGCTTCTTGCTAGTGAGCTTTACACTTGCGAACAAGATTATATGCAGCAGGCTGTGAATATGGTCACAGATCCTAAGTATAAGGAAGAGGTGGCACGCATGGAGTTATTGTTAGACAAACAATTTCCTAAGGCACGTCGATCGTCTTATCCTCAGAATGATAAATAGTTAAACTATTCGTTTAGCTTGTTAAGATATACTTGCATTTTTGTATATCTTTAGTCTTATCCTTAATTAAATATGAATTTTTTATTCCTATTTAATTAAGGATTTTTTTATGGTTCACCTTATCTACAGGAAAAAGGAAATGACGTTTTAGGGACTAATTAGGGCCGTATTTGAAAATAGGTGTTAAGAATTATTGACTGTTTGAGGACCTAGTTTGAGTTGTCGAAAAATGAATAGAATGACGGTAGTTTTTAGTCTATTTCCTTGAATTGCAGTTTAGGTCGTTTGAGCCTAGCAAGGTTTGCAGTGTGTTGCTGTATAATCCTAAGTGAAAAATAGACCTGTAAATAACCGTGTTGTTATGTGTTTTTTTTGTTTTCTCTTTGGAAATTTCTATTGATGAGTTGGCATCTTCTTTATGTCTATTCTATTTGTCAGATAGTGTACATTATATATCAAAATGTTCATTGAATTGTGGTTGAAAAGTGCTGTTCTTTGTTAAGTATATTGTGTTGATTGGTGTAGTTTTGTATGGCTTATGAACAGTTCCTCTCCCATTTTTCCGAAAAAGGATATTGGTGTACCGAGTACCACATAGGTGTCTTTTCGGGCGATGTGCGTAATTTCCGCTTGCATTATAGTTATCTCGGAAGATTTTATGCGAGTGCTTTTATGCTAAAGTTATTGGCTCATCTCCAGTTTACTGTGATTAGTTGGCATTCTATGGTGCAGTGGTTAACTTATACAAAGAAAGGCAAGACGCTGTTACCCGATGATTATGAGTTTGGGGCGAATATGAATTATGCTTTTTTTAGTTTATTTAAGGATCTTATACTCAATATGACTAATTTTACCACTTTAGCTTTACAAGGGATGAAGAATTATATGGGCTTAGGCGAATGTACTGGTGTATATAAAGATGTTTGATGGTGCTTTTTTTTTTAATGAGGATACTAGGAAAGCTTATGCTTTAATTTTTAATAAACTGGACAATTTTATGCCTTGACTAAGGCAGTATTTCAAGTCTCTCTTCATGGACAAATAACAAATGGGTCTTCTAAGTCATTCATCATAGATAATAGTTTAAGATGAAATTTTACTAATAATTAACAATATGAAAAAAATAACTTATTTTATCGCACTTTGTGTGTTTGCATTGTGCTTTGCATCCTGCCAACAAGCAGAACCTGTAAAGAAACCCAATATTGTGTACATCTTAACGGATCAATGGCGTGCTTCAGCTTTTGGTTATGCGGGTGATCCTAATGTGCAAACGCCAAACTTAGATCAGTTCTCTAAAGAGGCTGTGAATTTTGCAAATGCTGTGTCAGTCTTGCCAGTGTGTACGCCTCATCGTGCTTCGCTTTTTACTGGGCGCTACCCAACCAGTACAGGTATGTTTCTGAATGATTTATATTTGCCTTCTGAGGAGTTGTGTATGGCCGAGATGTTCAAAGCAGAAGGTTATAACACCGCTTATATTGGTAAGTGGCATCTTGATGGTCATGGACGAACTAATAATGTGGATATTCCTAGACGTCAGGGGTTTGATTATTGGAAAGCTTTGGAGTGCTCACATAATTATAATAAGATGCCTTATTATGATAATGATGATCCTAAGATGAAATTCTGGAAAGGTTATTCTCCTTACGCTCTTGCCGCTGATGCGAATGAATATATGACCGCACATGTTCAAGATGAAGCCCCTTTTTTACTCGTTCTATCTATTGCTACGCCACACTTTCCTCATTATAGTGCGCCGCAAGCGATGAAGGATAAGTACCCTTTGGAAGAGCTTCAGTTAGAACCTAACGTACCCCAGGAATGGGATGAAAAAACCCGTAAAGAGCTTCAGGGTTATTATGCCCATTGTACAGCAAGTGATGAGGCTATAGGTACAGTTCTAGCAAAAATTAAAGAACTTGCTTTAGATAAAAATACCATTGTTGTCTTTTCTTCAGATCATGGCGAAATGATGGGCTCGCACGGTATGCGTCCATTTATGAAACAGTTGGCTTGGGATGAGTCGATTAAAGTTCCATTCTTAATTTCCTATCCTGGAATAGGCGATAATAAAGGAGCTGTGGTTAATGCACCGATTAATACACCAGATATTTTGCCTTCGTTATTAGGGATGACGGGGAGTGCAATTCCTGCTAGTATCGAAGGTGAAAATCTTGCAGCGTTGATACAAGCGCCAAACCCTGATGTGGATCGTGTGGCTTTGATAATGAACCCTTGTCCATTTACGAGTGAGTTTAAATATCCAGAATACCGCGCCATTCGTACTAAGCAATACACCTATGCACGTACGCCAGAGGGGGCCAGTAAGATGTTTGATAACATAGCAGATCCTTATCAAATGAATAATTTAATTGGCAATGCAGATTATGCACAGCTTCAGGCTGATTTAGATGCTAAGTTGAATGTGGCTTTGGAAAAATCAGGTGATGATTTTCAGTCCCGCCAATACTACCTAGATAAATGGCATTTCACATTGGACCAAAGAAAAAAATGTATTGACTATTGGGGTTTTCAAGACGGTAAAGGTGTGGTGCAAACGCCTACTTTGAAATAATTATACCGATTGTAAATTAAAATAAGCTCTAATATGTTACGCTCTTATAGCTTAATTAATTATACCTCGGCATAATACCAATATATCTTAAGAATTAAAAAGGCTGTTTCAGAATTACTGATACAGCCTTTTGGGGTTTGATGACTACGGGTTCAAGACATAAATAAAGAGACGACTTCTGTCAGGAAGTCGTCTCTTTTAAATTATACCGCTTGTGAATTGAAATAAGCTCTAATGCATTACGTTCTTCTGGTTTTGTTGACTTAAGATTAGTACAATACGAATGTGTCTTGAGGATAAGATAAAATCAAATGGGTATTTTGTCTAGTATGTGTTTCGTTATAAATGTTTAGAGTTTTTTTTGAAATAATCATCTGTGTAAATGTTTGAAGGTTAATTTTATGAGCGAAGAGTGGCAAAATTTATATGTGCATGCGGTAAGAGAAGCAGAACGATTGGGCATTAAAAATTGTCATTGTTGCTGTGACGGGTTGCTGTGGTAGTGGTGATTCGTTGGTAAAATCAGAAGAGTCGATGCAGTCTTTAGTTTTTAGCGATACTGAAAATCAAGGTAAAAAAATCACTTAAAATTCTATACTTAATCTAAAAGGTTTTTTTTATGTGTTATTGTGGAAACGGATACGATTTATACTTACGTTGATAATGTATGAGGTATCGTTACTGCTTATCAGAAATTATAGATAAAAAGGGTTTCCAGTATTGATAATAAATGTGTAATAATATGTTTTGTGTGTGAATGTGTTTGATTCTGTTGTAGTTGTGTCTTCGTATTAGGTTGGTTATTGTAACATATTAACTTCTGGTATTAGTGTGATCTTAAACATAGTCTTGACTTTTGCAATGATGATTTCTGCGAGTTCTAGGACTTCTTGTCCTGTGGCTCCTCCTTTATTGACCAAAACTAAGGCTTGATTGTGATGTACTGCGGCGTTTTTATACTGAAATCCTTTGAGCCCTGCTTGTTCAATGAGCCAGCCTGCCGGTATCTTTACCGTTTTATCATCAATAGGATAAGCGGGTATTTCTGGAAATTCTTCTTTTAATCGTTGGTATTCTACTGTGCTAATGTATGGGTTGGTGAAAAAACTTCCCGCATTGCCCATTTCATGATAATTGGGCAGTTTCGTGTCTCTTACTTCTGTGATAATTTCTCTTATTTTCTTTAAGGTGGGTTGTTGTTCTCCAAGTAGCGCTTTTATGTTGCCATAGTTGAGAATGAAATGTGGCTTTTGGGAGAGTTTAAAATAGACAGAAGTCACAATATATTGTCCTTTTAATTTTCCTTTGAAAATGCTTTTACGGTAGTCAAATTCACATTCTTTATTGTTGAATATCTGTTTTTCTCCCGTTGCTATAGCTAATGTTTCTACCGTTTCTATTACATCTTTAGCTTCTACGCCATAAGCTCCTATATTCTGAACAGGAGAAGCTCCTACTGTGCCAGGTATATTGCTCAGATTTTCAAGACCGAAATAGTTTCGTTCTACGGTCCACGCCACAAGATTATCCCATATTACACCTGATCCTGCACATATTATGACTTCTTCTTCGTTTTCTGATACTAGGCTGATATCTATCATTCTAGAATGAATAACGACACCTCTATAGTCATTAATAAAAAGAAGATTACTTCCTTCTCCAATCATAAGATAGGGGAGCTTGAGCTTATTGAGCTGTGGTAGTTTCTTTTGTAATTCTTCTTCTGTATCGTAAGCGAAAAAGTAATCTGCTTTAGCTTCAATACCAAATGTATTGTGTTCTTTTAGAGCGTAGTTTTGCTGTAAATGTAATGCCATTGCGAAAAGAGTTTTAAATATAATGCAAAGGTACGAGAAGGAAGTTGAAGATGAGCAAAGAGATAAAAAAAAGGTCAAATGTTTTATTTAACATTTGACCTTTTTCTTATTTTATATAATAATGATTATTGATCATTCATTGAAACAAGAAATTCTTCGTTGTTGCGTGATGCACGTAATCTATCGCTAACAAATTGCATAGCTTCTACAGAATTCATATCGCTAAGGTAATTACGTAATATCCATATGCGATTAAGCTCTTCTGAACTGAAAAGTAAATCGTCTCGGCGTGTGCTCGAAGCTATAATATCTACAGCAGGGAAGATGCGTTTGTTGGATAATTTGCGATCCAATTGTAATTCCATGTTACCCGTTCCTTTAAACTCTTCGAAGATAACTTCGTCCATTTTAGAACCAGTGTCAGTAAGTGCTGTAGCTAAGATGGTGAGCGAACCGCCATGCTCTATGTTACGAGCTGCTCCAAAAAAGCGTTTAGGTTTGTGCAAAGCATTAGCATCTACACCACCCGATAATACACGACCCGAAGCTGGTGCTACCGTATTATATGCACGTGCTAAACGTGTAATAGAATCGAGTAAGATGACGACATCATGTCCGCATTCTACCATCCTTTTGGCTTTTTCAAGTACAATATTTGCAACGCGTACGTGACGTTCTGCTGGTTCATCAAAAGTAGAAGCAATGACTTCGGCATTTACACTTCGCTTCATGTCTGTTACTTCTTCTGGTCGTTCATCGATAAGAAGAATGAGCATATATACTTCTGGGTGATTTTCAGCAATTGCGTTGGCAATATCTTTTAACAATATTGTTTTACCCGTTTTGGGTTGTGCAACGATTAAACCACGTTGTCCTTTTCCTATAGGTGCAAATAAATCAACAATACGAGTCGAAAGATTAGCGCGACGTTTATTATCAATATTAAATTTCTCGGTAGGGAAAAGGGGTGTTAAATGTTCAAATGGTACGCGATCGCGAACTTGTTTAGGATCTTGGCCATTTATTTTAAGAACTTTAATCAAAGGAAAGAATCGTTCGCTTTCTTTTGGAGGACGAATAATACCATCTACTGTATCGCCTGTTTTTAAACTAAAAAGTTTAATTTGTGATTGTGATACGTAAATGTCGTCAGGTGAATTGATGTAATTGTAATCCGAAGATCTTAAGAAACCGTATCCTTCAGGAAGTATATCTAGAACGCCAGAGCTTTCTATCGTGGTTTGCATGTCGTAGTTTGACTCCGCTTTGCTTTCTGATACATTGCGTTGGTTACGGTTGTTCTGATTGTTCTGATTGCGATTATTACTTGGTCTGTTGTTGCTATTGCTGTTTTTGTTTTGAACGCGTGGTTGTTTAGGAATAGGGCGTTTAAACTCCTTTTTTTCAGGAGCCTTAATTGGCGTTTCTGTATCCGTTTTTTCTTGGCGCGTATTTTCTACTTCGTTCGTATTCTCTACTTTAGCCGTATGTTCTACCTTTTGTGGTGTTCGTTTACGTTTTATTTTTGAAGGAGGACTTGCTGTTGCACTTTTTTGTGTTGAGATGTCAGTCGCTTGTTCGTCTAAAATTTTATAAATAAGCTCTTGCTTTTTATAAGTGTCCGTTCTCTTAATATTTAAATCTTTTGCTGCTTTTTTTAGGTCTGTAAGCAACATTGCATTCAGTTGATTTATGTCGTACATGAGTGTTTTAAAATATTTTATGATAAAAAATTTTGGGAGGTGTTGACTATATCAAGTCAATAATAATAAAATGAATAAAATTGTATATCTATGCTTTAAGCATAAATGTTGTTTTTGATAGTTAAAATGGAGTTATTTATTTGTTGGAAAACGATAAATTTACCAGGGATACGGTAATTTTTGCTCTTTGATTCCGGGACAAAGAAAATGATTAATATAATACCTGTCAACTTTTTTTATGGTTTTTTTCAAAATAAAATGTTTTTATATGACTTAAAGAGTTTGAGAAACAAAAGCATTCTCGTATTTTTGCACAAAATCTGAAATTATAGAAAATATGAGAATCCATAAAGAAGGGCATGCCATTATTATAGTTGTCCTATTGATTTTATTTATTATAAATGAGATGTGTTGGATTTATTTAAGTCCTATTGTCTTCCATTGTATTTTAGTGCCATCTATTGGATTCGCTGTTTTGGTTGTGTCATTTTTTCGTAATCCCATAAAGAGACCTAAAACGATAGATGAAGATGGTGTGATAGCTCCAGCCGATGGTAAAATAGTCGCTGTAGAAGAAGTTTATGAGCCAGAGGTGTTGAAATGTAACTGTTTGCAAATCTCTATTTTTATGTCTATTTATAATATACATAAGAATTTTTTCCCTGTTTCTGGTGAGGTGGTTCATTATAGTCATCATAGTGGGAATTATCATCGAGCCGTTTTACCAAAATCCAGTTTAGAAAACGAACGTAGCTCCGTGGTCGTAAAAAATAAAAAAGGAATTGATATATTATGTCGTCAGGTGGCTGGTGCTTTAGCACGTCGCGTGGTTTCGTATGTCGAAAAAGGACAAATAGTAGAGCAATCTAACGAAATGGGTTTTATTAAGTTTGGTTCTCGTGTTGACGTTTTTTTACCTATTGATGCAGAACCTATGGTGAAAATTGGAGATCGTACTATTGGTTCACAAACGTTATTAGCTAAGCTAAAATAATTTCATTTATGTCAATAAAAAAACACATCCCTAATTTTTTCACAGCGTTGAACATTGTTTGCGGTAGCATAGCTATTATCTATGCTTTGCAAAGTGATTTGCTTTTAGCATTCTATTTTATATGTTTAGCTGCTTTCTTCGATTTTATTGATGGGGGTGTGGCACGCTTGCTGAAAACGCAGAGTGAGGTTGGTAAACAGCTTGATTCTTTATGTGATGTCGTGAGTTTTGGCGTAGCGCCTGGTGTTATTCTTTTTACTATGATGCGTCATGCTTTAGACGTGCCTTTTCCTTTGGCGTTCGATAGCTTGCCTCTTTATCATGTTTTGTTATTATTAAGTATGGTATTGGTGCCTGTGTTTTCTGCAGTGCGTTTGGCGAAATTTAATGTTGATACACGCCAATCAAGTAGTTTTATCGGCTTGCCAGTACCCGCAAATGCATTATTAATTGCTTCGCTAGGTGTTTTGTTTGTTTCTTCCCCACTTTATTGGTTGGTGAATTTGCTAGCTACGCCTTGGGTTTTACTTGCACTTTCGGTTTTCTGTAGTTATTTGTTAATATCTCCTCTCCCCATGTTTGCTCTTAAGTTTAAGAACTTGACCTGGAAGGATAATAGGGTGAGATTTTTATTTATTCTATTATCAATTTTATTGATTGCTTTTTTTGGCTTTGGCGGGATATCTCTTGTTATAATAGTTTATATTTTTATATCTTTGATAATTAAAGGCTTATCTGTTTAATTTTTTCTTGATTTTTGTTTTTTATATGTTTAACAATAATGAAATCGCTTAGTTTTTAAAACTTTATCTAATAAATTGTTTGCAGTATTCAAATAATCACTTATATTTGCAGTCCATTTTCGAGATAAAGCGTATTTATTAATTATTAAACATTTAAAGAGATGACAAAAGCAGATATCGTTAACGAGATTTCTAATAATACAGGAATCGAAAAAGCCGTAGTGTTGAAAACAGTAGAGGCTTTCATGACAACAGTAAAAGATTCATTAACTTCTGGTAACAACGTTTACTTAAGAGGTTTTGGTAGTTTTATCACTAAACAACGTGCTGAAAAAACTGCTCGTGATATTTCAAAAAATATCACAATTAAGATACCTGCTCACAAAATTCCAGCATTTAAACCTGCTAAAACTTTTGTGAACAGTGTGAAAGAGAATGTAAAATAAGTATTTTTAAAAATTAAGATTTTCTATTATGCCTTGCGGAAAGAAAAGAAAAAGACACAAGATGTCAACTCACAAGCGTCGTAAACGCTTGAGAAAAAACAGACATAAGAAGAAATAATTTCTTCTTGTAGATGTCAGTTGACATTTTAGGAATTTGAAGAAGAACAAGTACATAGCTACTGGCTATGTAGCTTGTTCTTTTTTGGTAAAAAAAGGATTGTGAATGGTGAACAGTGATGCTGTAAATAGCGAACTTATTGTTGATGTTTCCAAGAAGGAAATAACAATTGCCCTTACCGAGGATAAACGTTTGGTTGAACTACACAAAGAGAGTAGCGATAGCAAGTTTTCTGTGGGGGATTTTTATTTGGGTAAAGTAAAAAAGGTTATGCCTGGTCTTAATGCTGCATTTGTTAATGTAGGTTATGAAAAGGATGCATTTTTACACTATTTGGATCTCGGTCCACAATTCAATTCTTCGAAAAAAGCACTTGGCTTGGCTAAAAATCAGCCAAAAAAACCATTTTATATCTCTAAGCTGTCCTGTGAGCCAGATATTGAGAAAAGTGGTTCTATTGCTAAAGTGCTAGCTCCTGGACAGGAGATATTGGTTCAAATTGCTAAAGAACCGATTTCTACTAAAGGTCCACGTTTGACGTCTGAGCCTAGTATTGCTGGACGGTATTTAGTACTTATACCTTACTCTAACAGAATTTCTGTTTCTCAAAAGATTAGTTCTACCGAAGAAAAAAATCGTTTGAAGACCTTAATTCGCAGTATTCGTCCCAAAAATTTTGGGGTGATAATAAGAACTGTGGCTGAGGGGAAAAAGGTGGCTGAACTGGATAATGAGTTGAAGTTGTTGGTGAAACGATGGAATAAAGCGTTACTTGCTGCGGCTTCAGCCCAAGCTCCGGCTTTGGTACATAGTGAAATAGGTCGAAGCTCAGCTATCCTCCGAGACTTGTTAAATGAGACATTTACTAGCATACATGTGAATGATCAAAAGACATTTCAGGAATTAACCGATTTCGTAGGCCTTATCTCTCCCGATCAAAAAAAACTAGTTAAGTTGTATAAGAAAGATAATCCTATAATGGATGAATTCGCTATTACAGCTCAAATAAAGTCTTCTTTTGGTAAAACAGTATCCTTTAAACGAGGTGCTTATTTGGTGATAGAACATACAGAAGCTTTTCATGTCGTTGATGTGAATAGTGGTAATAGAACCAAGAATAATCAAGATCAAGAAACTAATGCTTTTGAAGTTAATCTTGCTGCAGCCGAAGAGGTAGCTCGTCAGTTGCGTTTGCGTGATATGGGAGGTATTATTGTCATCGATTTTATTGACATGGGATTGGCTGATAATCGTCAAAAGCTTTTTGATGAAATGCGTAAATTTATGGTGGGTGATAAAGCACGTCATCATATTTTACCCCTTAGTAAGTTTGGCTTAATGCAAATTACACGTCAGCGTGTAAGACCCGAAATGAATGTCACGATCAATGAGACTTGTCCTAGCTGTGGTGGTACAGGCAAGGTAAAACCAACGGTTTTATTTGTTGAACGTTTAGAGGGCAAAATGGATTATTTATTGAGTCTAGGACGAAAGAATTATACGCTTCATTTACATCCTTTTATTTATGCTTACCTTACCAAAAAGGATAAGAGAATATTTGGTAAATCTATTTATGATAGATGGCGTCGTGATTATTCTAAGCAAATACGATTGATTGAAAGTCAAGATCTAGCGATGCTGGACTATCATTTTTATGATACGAAAGGAGAGGAGATTGAGATGAAAGAAGAAATCGATATTAAATTATAGTTTTACTATTTTAAGCTATAGCATAACACCCAATCTTTATTTATTTCATAATTGATTTTAAAGGCATTGTCTTTGCGTATATGACCTGTCATAAGACGTGAAGAATAAGGACTAATGGATAGATCTGTCCTAAAGTCAAGCCCTTGCTTATCGTCTAATTTGAATAGACACTCTTTTGCGCTCCAGTATAGGGTGAGTAATTCCGTTGTATTCGCAATTGTAAGTTCTTGTTCTGAGAGGAAACGTTGTTTCACTTTTTCTACACGATGATTGATATATTCTATATCGATAGATACTTGTTTGTGAGGATTAATGATGATTGCTACCAAGTCTTTTGTGTGCGATATGCTGAGGTATGCTTCCCCCCCCCTTATGTAGGGTTTACCATTATCTAAATACGTTATCTCGGCATTCGGAAGTTCGGTTTGCAAAAGGTACCGAGCTATGATGAGCTCCTTTTTACGTCGTTCTACGGTATAGGCATTAATCTGTATTATTTCTTTATTCGTCAGGCGTGTCTTTGATAAGAAATAATCAATACTTTCTTCATCTTTCCAGATTAAAATTTTTGTGCCTCCGTTAATATGTTGATTTAGTATTAATGACATGTCCACTCCAAACTATTAATAAGATATATGATGTCTTGTTTGATGTAATCAATGACGGGAGCTAAAGAATCTACATTTGGTGTGTTTTCAAGGTATAATGCGCCACGTAAAAAATTAGTTGTACTATCTGTTACCACAAATTCCATATTGGAAGCTGTATTTCCCTTTAGATCGTATAATATGCCATAGATGTTTTTTTTAGGTTGATGAATGAGTGTTTCATCAATGGCATCGGCCTTTATGGTGTGTTCAAAAACAAATTCGCGACTTTCTTCCATTAATGAGTCTAAATTGTTTTCAAGTGGAATATAACTTAAATGGATCTTAGCATGATATTTAGGATAGTGTATATTATACCAGAGGTTGTTTTTACGGTACTTTTGCGAAGCTTCTAGCTTGTTCCATTGTGCTATGGAAGAATAGGCTAAACTAAAAGGTAGAGGACCATCTACGTTCTGGTAGTTATGTTCCTGAGGCATATCAATACGCAAACATCCATGAGGTTTCGGTGCATGAGTTTGCGTGCAGCCACATATTAATAGAATCGGGAGAAATAGATATAAGAGATGTCTCAATGTTTGATTTTTTATTTTGTTTGCCAAAGTTAAGACAAAAAAAATATTGCCTTGTCAATAAGGCACTATTTTATTGTGATTTTTGCTTTAATCCCACATTGTAGGTTTTATTCTCCGTAGCTTGTTGCTAATAATAAATTGTTTTTCAACTAAATGCTTTGTGGGTTTGCCCCAAAGTTGTTGATTAACTATTTTATTCGTTTTTGTCCTTTCATCGGAAAATTAGTCCTTGTTAAATACGTTTAATCTTTTTTGACTACCGTCAAGGCAAGTTGTAATTTATCATTATAGATAGACTTTAAAAGTCTTCTCTCTTGTCCTTTAACAATGTGCTGAATAATGTTCGGCATTGACTAATTCTCGGTATTTTGTAACGACTTTCTTGAAGTCTTCCCATACGGGACGTTTTAGATTTGCGTTGCGTAATAAAGCTGAAGGGTGGTAAGTAGGCATCACTAAGCGTCCTTTCCAATCTATCCATTGTCCTCTTATTTGTGTTATTCTTGCATTAGGATCTATTAATCCTTTTACAGCAGTCGCACCTAATAAAATGATAATTTTTGGATCTATGAGTTCTATTTGTTTATAAAGGTAGGGGAGGCATGCCTCTTTTTCTGTGTCTTGTGGTGTTCTGTTTTCTGGTGGTCTGCACTTAATGATGTTGCTGATGAAAAGGTGTTCTTCTCTATTAAAACCACAAGCTGCAAATATTTTGTCGAGTAGTTCACCTGATTTTCCTTGAAAGACAATGCCACTTTTATCTTCATAAAAACCAGGAGCTTCTGCTATTATTAATATTTCTGCTTTGCGATTACCATTTCCAAAAACGGCATTATTTCTTGTTTTGTGTAAGGGGCATTTTGTGCAACTTAAAACTTCTTGTTTTAATATATCTAATTGATCCATTGTTAATAATATTAATAAGAATATTCTAACAAAGTTATGAAATCAATTGGATATAAACAAAATAAGGTGTTGGGTTTTTGTCTGTTCTAAGTCGTTTATACATTAATGATTTTAGGTGCTGTATTCACACTTGAGATGATAGCGGAGTTTTTTCAAAATGATAGACTTCAAAGCGTTGATTCTTCGTTATTCAAACTTGTTTTTTTTGATTTGCGTATAGCGTTTCTTCTTTTTTGTTTAAAGATAAACAAGGTGAGAAAGAAATAGACTACCATTTGAACTGTAATCATTATATATGCTATTTTGACATTAGCTAACGAAGCTCCCATTTCTCTAATTCTTAGATAAGGCTGTATGATAATACTGCTGGGAAATAATAGTCGTATGATTTTTAGAGGTGCAGGAAATAGCTCTACTGGCCACGAGAAGCCACTTAGAAACATTAATATAAGGGATAGAAATACTAATATCATAATGGAGTGTTCCGCCTTTTTGAACAACGCAGAAATGGATATTCCTAAAAATACCGTTGATAGAACAAAAGGTATTAAGAATAAAATGACAGTGATTAAATCTCCTGTAGTTGGGAATTGGAACCAATGATGTACTAATCCTAAAGCAAATATGGCATTGAAAAAGGTGATGAGGCTATATGTTAGTGTTTTCCCTAGAATGATTGCCGATGGGTGTTTATAAAAGCCTTTAACGGTGTGTATGTGGTTCCCTTTTTCTCGTTGTGATCCTCCGATAAGACCAATACCTATAAGAAGTGTTTGTTGTAATATAAAGATGATAATAGCAGGCATGACGTAAGATCCGTAAGCGCTTGCAGGGTTGTAGAGGTCGTTGAATTTGACTCTAATGGGTTGTGCTTGGCTAATGGATTGTTCCATAGAGTTGCCTTTTGCCATCAGTCGTTTTATTTCTACGCCAGCTGAAAAGGTGAGTGACGACTGTATTATTCCTGATAGTGTTTGTTTGTATATTAGCATATAACTGGCATCACAATAAGTGCTTATTGATGTTTGTCCGCCGTGTAATATATCAGATTCAAAATCTTTAGGAATGAGTAAAACGCCATATACTTCTTTAGAAGCAAATTTGTTTTCAGCTTCATGTAACGTGGAGACATGGCTGTTTAGATTGATTTGTTCCGTTGCATCCACCATCTTAATAAGGGTTCTGCTGGTAGAGGTGTTATCCATATCTACTACGGCTATGGGTAATTCGCGCAACAACTCAGGACTGTATGATATAGAGTATATTAATGGGTATATTATGATGGCGCCAATCAAGATGAGCAATGCTCCTTTGTTTCGCAATACCGTACGCAATTCGGCTCTGAAAGCTAAATCTATAATTTTTATGTAATTAGATATCTTTTGCATGAGGTTTGTTATTGTGCGTTGTTACGATTTACCCCAATATTTCTCTTCAGTAAATACTCTTTTTAACTTCTTAAAGAAGAGTCCTGATAACAAAATAAAGATGAGAAGTCCTAGGAAATGTTGCGTCAAATGGACTCTGGGTACAGTACGCAGCGTTTCATTCATGAATATTTTTAACCAATAGGAATAGGGGAAAATGTAGGAAAACCATTCGGCTATTTTAGGCATGGCAAATGTTGGGAAAGTTAATCCTGCAAATGTAAATGCCATCATCGTATAAGCTGATCCGAGTGATAAAGATAATCGCATATTGGATGTTATGGCGATGAAAATAAGTGCAATAGCTTGGTAAGCAAAGATGAGTGCAATTTCAGATAGTGTAATAATCCAAATGTTGCCGTGCATAGGTAGGCCAATTTTATAGATCATAACTAATGAGACAACCATCATATTTAACAAATAAATGAAGGTGTGAGGAAGCATTTTCCCTATTACTGCAACAAAGATATTCTGGTTAGCAGTGTTCATTAGATTTTTTGCTGTTTTTTCTTTTATTTCAGATCCAAAAGCGTAAAGTGTACCTAGGAAACAAACGATAACAACCATCAGAGGTATTAATCCTAGTGTAAGGAAATAAGAGTAATTGATGTAGGGATTGAACAGAACATGGGTGTCGAAACGTATGGGCATGACCCGTTCTAAGGCTTGTTGTTCTGTGTAGCCTTTTTTCATTTGTATCTGTAGCTTTACTCCTGTAGAAAAAGTGGTTAACGTTTTTTGTATGCTTGCTTTTAATACGCCGCCACTTACCACATTGATATTGTTAATATAAACACTGACGACTGGTGAATTGCCCTTAATGAGTTCTTTTTCGAAATCTTCAGGTATGTTGACTATAGCATATATTTTTCCTTCTTGCATTAAGCGTTTAGCACTTTTTAGATCCGTTACCTTTTCTGCTATTTCTACGGCAGGAGAAGCATCTAGCATGCGTGCTACTTTGTTACTCAACTCGGTGTTGTCTTGATTAACAAGGGCAACAGGAAGGTCTCTAATGACGCCTGCCGAAAAGATCCACCAGAGCATAAATATGCCAATAGTTGGTGCTACGAAACTAATGAATAAGGTCACTTTATTCATAAAGATTCGTGTTGTTTCTCTTCGGACAACAGCGATGAAATATGAGAATTGATTTGCCATCTATTATTGTGCTCTTACTTTGTCCCAATTGATGAGTGCTGACATTCCAGGACGTAAACCTTCTACCTTTTTTACAGGTATAGCGTGTACTTCAAATGTTTTCATGTCAAAGTCTCCCGAGGTCTTGGTGGCCGACCAGTTGGCATAACTTCCCATTGCTGTGATATAAGTAACTTGTAACTCTACTTCTTTCATCTTTAGTGCTGGAAATTTAGCCATAAAACGACTGCCTTTTTTTATGTCTGCCAAAAAATCTTCGCGTAGATTTAAGCTTATCCATACGTCGTTGAGATCTACAATAGAGACAACGGGATATCCAGAGGGTACTAATTCCCCTTGTTCTGAGATGATGTTAGCTATTTCACCATCAATAGGGGCGTATATCAGTTGTTCGCTGATGTATGAGTTGACTTCTGTGATGGCTCCTTCTGCGCGTTGCACAAGGGCTTCTGCTGCTGCCTTGTCTTCTACTCTAGCGCCACTTTTGGCTTTATTGTAGATGGCTTCTGCTGCAATGGCTGTTTTTTTAGCAGCCTTCATTTTTACTTCAACTTCATCTTTTTTCTGTTCTGCTAACACGCCTTCTTTGAATAGGTTGTTGACGCGATTAAATGATGTTTCACCATATTCGGCCGCTGCCTGAGCTTTTAGCATCATATTATATGCTGCTTGTATGTCTTCTTGGCGTGCTCCATTTTGTGCTTTTGTGCTTTGCGCTTGGGCGGCCGATTTCGCAGCATTAGCTTGCATAAGTTTGGCTTCTACTTCGGGAGAGTGAATGCGGAAAAGTAAATCTCCAGCTTTCACCTCTTGTCCACGATGTATGGCAAGGGAATCGATACGTCCAATAAGTTTTGATCCCACTTTGATGTGAGTTGCTTCTACAAAACCTTGAATTTCTATAGGTTGTGGTCTGCTAATTAGCCACATAGAATAGGATAAAAATACGACCAAAGCAATAAGTGCTACGGCTATGATACTGTTTCTGCTTTTTTGTTTCATCTTATTTTATTTTGTAACAGTGATTCGTTTGTTGTTTATCAGAGAATTATTGTATGGTTGTTCCTGCATTAAGATATTTCCCAAATTCCTCGGGAGTTCCTACGTAGTAAAGTAATTTTGAGAGATTGACGTCGTAATTGTAAGTGGCTTGTAATTGTTCTATTTTCATTTTTGCTACTAAAAGATTGGCATCAGAAACATCGGAACTTGTTGTTAAGCCTTCCTTAAATGATTTTTCACAGGCATTATAATAATCTTGCGCAAATTCTTTTGAAACTTCTAATTGTTTTATTTGTTCAAGATGCATTGCTGCTTCATTATAATATTTAGTGATCATGGTTTCAATGTTTGATTTCGATTTGTTATAGTATAAATCGACTTGATCTTGTTGTAATTCTGCTGATTTTAATTCTTTATTTCGACTATTTCCTTCAAACAAAGACCAGGTTAAACCTACACCTATCATACCAGCGGGTATGTAGGGTGATAGGTCTTGCTCCGCTAAGGTATAAGTTCCCATGGCCGCTGCATTAGGCAGATAATTACTTTTTTTAAGGTGAATTTGCTGTTCGGCCAATGCTTGTTTATGTCTTATCTGTTCCAGTAAAGGACTGTTTTTGTGCGATAATGCTTTGAAGTAGTCTAAAGAGTCAAGTTTTGTGTGATAGAAAAAAGATGAAAGGACTACAATGTTAGTTGGATCCTTTATGGTTAAGGTGTTCAACAATGCATCGTTAACAATTGAAATTTGTCTTTTTGCTTTGTCTTTTTCTCGTTTGGCTTCGGTATAATACACTTTAGTTTGCAAAAACTCCGTATTAGAAATGAGTCCTTCATTTTTCATTTTCTCGGCATCATTCATATGTTTTTGCATGGTTTTCATCACATCATCACGCACCACTTCTACCTTTTGAGCTAGGAGTAAACCGTAGTAGCGTTCTACCAAGTCCATCGTTACTTCTCCTAATTTTTGACGACTTTCAGCAGTGGCTTCTTCTACATCGATTTTAGCGGCTTTGTTGGCAATGCGTATTTTACCACCTGTATATAACGGTAAGACGAAGTTGGCACTTACCATACCAAAATATTGTTCTTGTATGGTCTTGTTCCAGTCTGCTGCTTCTATGGTTGCTTTTCCATCTAATAATTTTTGTCTTACTGCTGCAGTAGAATAATCATCTGGGAGGATAGGCATAACCGTTTGCGTTGTTGGGTCAGGATTTGGCACACCAGAAAATGATCCATAGTTTCCTAATGCATCATATAAGGGTGTAATGGTTTCTTTGATTGGTGTTAAATCCAGACTCATCACATCAGTCATCATTACATAGTTAGCGCTTAATGATATTTTAGGAAGATAGAGTCCTAATTTTGCTTTAGCTTCTTCTTCTTTTTGTTCTATCTTAATAGCTGATTGTTTCAATGTCTCATTGTTTTCAATCACCATTCTTAAGGCCTCCTCATAACTTAGTGCTTTGGGTTGCTTTATGGTTTCTTGTGCCATACTTACCAATACTACAGCAAGGAATAGGCATGTTAAAATTGAATGTTTCATTGTTACGTTAGAATTTATTTTTTGTGTTCTTAATTTTTTAATGCATTGATACAGAATTCTGTTACTCTGTCTATGTCTTTTTTATTCCAACTGGAATTTTTGAAGAAATTCTTATACCTTAAATTTATAAAATCAATAGGATAAATTACCGCAATGGTGAAAATTTCTTCTTCTGTTGCTTGTGTATTTACTAACTGTTGTTCTACGCCAATCTTATAAAAGCGTTGTATTAACATTTTTATTTTGTAGCGTTGTTCTTCTTCTAACTGAAAATTATAATCGTGTAATAAGACATAAATAAATTTGATATGGTTCGGTTTCTTCTCTCCTATTTCAAAAGCATAATGTATGATGTATTCTAGTACTTGATTGGTTGATATATCTTGATTTAATAGTTCTTCAATACGTTCAAAAATAATAGCAATGTGATTGGTAAGTAAAGATTGAACTAATTCTTGTTTGTTTTTGTAAAACCGATAAAGATAACCTTTTGATACGCCTGCATGTTTTGCTATCTCTGATACTGAAGCCCCACCATAGCCGTTTTTCACCACATATTCTATGGTTGCTTGTTCTAATTTTGCAATTTTATTTTCATCAATACATCTCATAAATGACCAGTTGTTCATTTAAAACTTTATGCGAAGGAACAACAAAATAACAATTAGGAAAAGTTTATATTGATATTATTAGACTGAACGTGCCTTTTTGTTTGATGAAGTGTCTTTTTTTGTTAATAAAATACAAAATAGCTGAATTTTCAAGGTCTATAATAGTCGTTTATTTCTAAATGTTTATTTTCAAGAATTGTTGATGGTTGTTTTGCTGTAATACTGTGAGTTAGTTTAGTGTATTTGTTGTTTTGTGTGCCTGTTTAATTTGTGATGTTAAAATAGGCTGTTTGTAATGATGTGAAGTTTTGACGTTAGATTTTGTGTTTTTGTTAGTTCCAGTAGCCTTCAATTATAAGCATTTTATGTCCATTAATATTCAGCTAGTTTTTTTTACGGCAACAATGCACAATTGTTGGTAAGCGTTTTATTAATACTAATGCCTTATTTAAGGTAATTGTTCAGTATAAAACGTCGTTGATTTTGAATCCCACATTGTGGGTTTTATTCCCCGAAGCTTGTTGCGAATAAAAAAAGTGTTTCGAATTAATATTCCGTTTATACCGATTGTGAATTAAAATAAGCTTTAATGCGCTACGCTTTTATAGCTTAATTAATTCTACATCGGCATAATACGATTATCTCTTGGAGCTAATTTTAAAATCAAATTGGTATTACTTGCAGTGGGGTAGTTCATTTAATCTTAAAAAGTGGCATAGATGGAACCGAGGAGGTTCGTCTTGTTTTTATATGTGCGTGATGCGATTGTTCCTGTGATTTATCTAAAGTTACCCACTGTGAAAAAAATGGTAGTTTTAAGTTGTTAAAATTGACCTTAGAATCGAATTATTCTTCTGATTTTTTCGGAGGGTAGAATTTAACTTTTATAATACGACGGTCATCAACAGCAAATACTTTGAATTTGTAGTCAAGCACATAAATTTCATCGTCGTATTGAGGCATTTCTCCATGAACTTCTAAGAGCATACCTCCTAATGAATCAGCTTCGCCTTTGATTTCTTCAAAGACATCTTCTTCAATTTGGGTAATTTTACAAAAATCGTGAATGAGTGTTTTTGCTTCAAATAGCATAGTGCCATCTTTATTCACTTTATAATTGTTGTCAGGAGCATCAAATTCATCGCTTATTTCACCTACTATTTCTTCTAGTACATCTTCTAAAGTGATGATGCCTGATGTGCCACCATATTCATCTACAATGATAGCCATATGTATTTTGTTGCTTTGAAATTCTTCTAGCAGGTCATTGATCATTTTTGTTTCGGGTACGTAATAGGGAGGGCGTATTAAGGATTGCCATCTAAAGGTTTTTTTCTGAAGATGGGGTAATAAGTCCTTGATATAAAGAATTCCTTTTACCTTATCTAAGTTTTCAGAATAAACAGGAATACGCGAAAATCCAGAAGCAACAATCACGTTTATAACATCTTGAAAACTGCTTTTAAGGGCTATGTCGGTAACGTCCACACGTGAGGTCATGATATCTACTACGCTAATATTACCAAATTTAATGATGCCCTTTAGAAGTTCTTTTTCTTCCGTAAGTTCTTCGGCTGTTAGTTCGAGTGCTGTGCTGAGTTCATCACGTGAAATGTTTTGATGCTTTTCTGCCATGTGTTTGTTTACTATATGAGTAGAAACAACAAGAAAAGAAGTTAAGGGTTTTAAAAAATGGCTTAAATATTGGAGTGGTTTAGCCATCATACGTGAAAAATTTAAAGCATGATTATTGGCATATACTTTAGGTAGTATTTCTCCAAAAAGTAAAAGTATAAATGTGATAATAAAGGTTTTAATAACAAAACCTAAAGTCGGTCGTAGAGAAAAGTCAAACAGTGAACTGGTCAGGTGAGCGCAAAGCAGAACAATACCTACATTTATAAAATTATTAGCAGTAAGGATGGTTGCTAATAGATATTCAGGTTTACTCATTTGTTTGAGTACCGCTTTATCTTTTTCGTGTTTGTGTTGTTTTAATTCATCTTTTTCTTTGGTGTTCATTCCAAAAAAGGCCACTTCAGAACCCGAGATAAAGGCAGAAAATGTGATCAATATTACTAAAATAAGAAATACAAAGACGTGAGTCAGAGTGATAGGGGTTGTTGCTATTTGCTTTATTAATAAAAAGCCGTAACTAAGGGGGACGTCAGTTTCCAAGATGATATAAATTAATTATGGGGCAAATCTAATTAATATTTTTGTCTTTTAAAGCTTTGTTGTTTTAGAATTGATAAAAGTGGTGATTTTTTAGCGTTTTTTTGTCCAAAATATATAGGTGCAGTTGAAATTTTGCTTTTTTGTGTAAAAAAAGAGATGAATGCTTATGTCATACAATGTTGACCAAGTATTCTGAATTTTCTTTTTTTTAGCGAAAGCTAAACTTGCAACTTTAGTTGATTGAAGTAGGTGAGTCTGTTAACTGTTTTTCTATTATAGTTCTGCTACCAAATTAAAATCATCGCTGTCTGAAATCATGACATCATAAAATTCTCCGATGTTTAATTCTTTTTCAGAATAAATTAACACTTCAGGATCTACTTCGGGTGAATCGTATTGGCTACGTGCTACGTAATATTCATCTTCTTTGCGGTCGATGATTACTTTCTGCGTGCTGCCAATTAAACTTTGAGCGACTTCTAATGCTACATTTTCTTGTGCCATCATTAAGGTGGCGGTGCGGTATTCCTTATCTTCGTTGCTGATGTTATCTTCAAATTGATTGGCTGCATAAGTCCCTTCTTCTTCAGAATAAGAAAATACACCTAATCGTTCAAAACGCATCTCGCGCACGAAATCACAAAGCTCTTCAAAGTTCGCCTCTGTCTCATTAGGATAACCCACCATCATGGTGGTACGTAGGAAAATGCCTGGTACTTCTTGTCGGATGTGATTGATGAGTTCTATGGTTTCTTCTTTGTTTATACCGCGTTTCATAGCGCTGAGTATAGGAGTGCTAATGTGCTGTAATGCAATGTCTAGATAGTTACATACATTATCGTTTTTACGCATTACAGGTAAAATGTCGTAAGGGAATTTTGTAGGATAAGCATAATGTAATCGTATCCATTCTACGCCTTTTATATCTGCAAGTGATTCTATCAGTTGGGCTAATTTGTTTTCTTTATAAAGGTCTATGCCATAATATGAGAGGTCTTGTGCTATAATTTGAAATTCTTTTACTCCTTGAGCTACAAGATCTTTTACTTCATTCACGATGTCCTCCATAGGGCGCGAAATGTGTTTTCCTGTTATAATAGGAATGGCACAATAGGCACAGGCGCGGTTGCATCCTTCTGAGATTTTAATATAAGCGTAATGTGAGGGGGTTGTTATGATGCGTTGGTCTTTGGCTATGATATTATGACTGTCAATATCCTTGACCACATTGCGCCAGTCAAATTTACCATAGATACCATCAATTTCAGGGATTTCTATTAAAAGGTCATCTCGGTATCGTTGCGAAAGACAGCCCATGACGTATAATTTTTTTAATTCTCCATTCTTTTTTGCCTCAACTAATTGAAGAATCATATCAACAGATTCTTCTTTAGCATCACCTATAAATCCACAGGTGTTAACAATAGCGATATCGCCTGATAGTTCGCTAGGGTCGTGGTGGATGGTGTAATTATTTGCTTTAAAATGATGCAATAATATTTCGGAATCTACCAGATTTTTGGAACATCCCATGGTGATGATATCTACGTTTTTTTGTTCAGACATGTGTTTTGTAATTTGGTTTGCAAAGATACATGAAAATGCCTTATACTCTAATGACCTAAAATGGAAAAGAATGGTGGATAAAAAAAAGAATAAAATGGTTAATTTTCAAACACGATCTTTCTACATAATCAATTTTTAAAAGCTACTTTTGTGCTATGGATGTATTATTCGGAGATATTGAATTTATGTTGCGCGGTATCCTTGTTGGAATTGCGGTGTCTATCCCTCTGGGTCCTATAGGTGTAATGATTGTGCAACGCACACTTACACGGGGGCAGTGGGCTGGTTTCTTTTCCGGACTAGGGGCTGCATTATCAGATTTATTATATGCGCTTGTTGCTGGTTTTGGTTTTACTTTAGTGATCGATTTTATTGAGTCAAATAAAATTTGGATGCAAATTATTGGTGGTGCTGTATTATTATCTTTTGGGATACATACTTTCTTGCAAAACCCGATAAAGCAAATACGTCAACCTCGAAAAAGTAATGCTAATTATTGGCAAGATGTTGTTACTACTTTTTTGTTAACAGTTTCTAATCCTTTAGCTGTATTTACCTTTATCATTATTTTTACCAGTTTTGATGTTTTTTCTGTGGAGCAGGAGAGTCATTCGATGTATGCTGTTCTCGCAGGTATCTTTATGGGGGCTATTATTTGGTGGTTAACGTTAACGCTTCTTGTAGGCTTGTTTCGACGTTTTATTAATATTCGTCATCTGTGGTGGATAAATAAAATTTCTGGAATATCTATTGGCGTATTGGCTCTGAGTATTATTATTTATGCTTTTTTATAATATCGCTTATTGTTAATCCCTTATTATGGGTTTCCTTTTCCATTGCTTTCTGAAAATAATACCATGTTTTTCCACTTGAAACCCTGTCTGCTTACGGCGGAGTTGTTCATTATCTTTTAACCCCTTGTTATGATTACATTTCCCAATGCAAAAATAAATTTAGGATTAAATGTATTAAGTAAACGATCTGATGGCTATCATAATATTGAGTCATTGTTTTGTCCTCTGTTTTTACAGGATGCTTTAGAGATTTTACCCACGAGTGGTGCTTTTGAGTTTACGTCATCCGGATTGAAATTAGATTGTGCGTTAGAAAATAATATAGTCGTCAAAGCTTACCGTTTGTTAGCAACGGATCATCATTTACCTTCTGTTAAGATTCATTTGCATAAAAATATACCTTTTGGTGCAGGATTAGGTGGCGGAAGTGCCGATGCTGCTTTTACGCTTAAGATGCTTAATGAGATGTTTGACTTACAACTTTCAGAAAGTCAGCTTGTAAATTATGCTAGTCAATTAGGAGCCGATTGTGCTTTTTTTATAAAAAATAAACCTGCAATTGCTGGGGGGATAGGAGATGTGTTGACTCCTTTTGATCTGAATTTATCAGGATGGCATTTGCTAGTTGTGAAACCCGATATTCATGTATCTACTCTAGAAGCTTATCGCTACGTTGTGCCCTTAATACCTGTTGAAAGTTTATCTGTAGTGCTTGAAAAACCTGTGGATATGTGGCGTGATAGTTTGAAAAACGATTTTGAAGCTTCTGTTTTTAAACAGTATCCAGCATTGGAAATGGTTAAAAAACAGCTTTATGATGCAGGAGCTGTATATGCTTCCATGAGTGGTAGTGGTTCATCTATTTATGGACTTTTTAAAGAAAAACCCGAACAGAGTAGTATATTTGCTTCTCACTTTATTTTTCACATAGCCTTGTAAGCTTATGTTACGTCTTTCTTTTATTCTATTATTAGTTGTTTCTAGTTGTGCATTATCTTTTGCTCAGGATATTCCTATTTCTCTTCGTAATGAAACACTTTATGTATTTATTGAGGAATTGGCTGAAGAACATTATATAGTGACCAATCAGGTTATAAAACCCTATACTTTAGAACAGGTAGATCAATGGTTAATAGAGGCTGGGGCGTCTTATTATAAGATGAATAGGCGGATGCGTCAGGAATGGTTATTTTATTCTGATAACGTCTTGTGGTATCAGGAAGAAGATTCTGTGCCTTTGATGAATCGTATCGATTTAAGCAAAGGGAATCTTGCTTCGTTATCTCTTGCACCTTTGGGTGTTTATAGTCATACTGATAACGTTTATTTTTCGGGTACTCCTATTCTTAATACGCAATTTATTAATAATAAGAATGGCACTTATTATCATCGCAGTTATGGTGTGGCGTTTAATTTAGCCGTTAATAATTTGAGTATGTATGCTAATCTACAGGATTATGCAGAGAAAATACGTTTAGATGATCCCGCTTATTTAATCAATGGGACAGGAGGAGAATACAAAGCTCTTGATTATAGCGAGATGAGAGGAGGTATCAGTTATGCTAATGATTGGTTTAAGTTGGGTTTGGTTAAAGATAATTTTACTTGGGGAACTAATCAGCATGGTTCTAATATCTTATCCGAAAGAGCGCCAGCTTATACGTATTTGCGATTAACGGTGAAGCCTTTGAGTTGGTTTGAATTCAACTATGTACATGGCTGGTTAGTTTCTAATGTTATTGATTCTTCCGAGTCGTACGTTCAACCTAATGGTATAAGACGTGATGTGATGCACGGTAAGTTTGTTGCTGCCAATATGTTTACTTTGTATCCTTTCAAAACCTTGAATGTGTCTTTTGGTAATTCTGTGATCTATAGTGCTGATAATGCGAAATTACCCTATCTTAATCCTGTCATGTTTTACAAATCAGTTGATCATACTTATAACTCAACGGATGGTGTTGGGAAAAATGTAGGACAAAATTCTCAAATGTTTTTTGATGTTAGTTTTAAGGGTATTAAACATTGTTTTTTCTATTATACCTTGATGGTGGATGAATTGAAAATTGAACGTTGGAAACATAAAGATGAACACAACTTCTACAGTTATAAAACGGGATTGAGAATTTCTAATTTAATACCTAATACTGCTGTAGGTGTTGAGTTTACAAAAACGCTTCCTATCACTTATCAGCATGATATTATTACGACTACTTTCGCTAGTAATGACTATAACTTAGGTCATTATTTACGCGATAATGCTAAAGAGTTTTATACTTATGTAAATTTTAAACCCCTTAAAAATTTGCAGTTTAAACTGGATTATACTCTGATTCATAAAGGAACAGAATATGGTTATGATAGAAGTGATAGTGAGCTTACCTCTTATCCTTTTATGAGTTCTGTTTGTTATCGTTACAGTGCTTGGAATTTTAAAACCCAATATCAGTTAGCTTATAATATGTTTTTCACCTTTTCTTTAGGGCAGAGTAGTGCCACGGGGGGGGATGTTGATGACTATTTACCTTCGGAGTTAGCTGGGGAACAATTTAATATCCAATTTGGAGCTAATATAGGATTCTAAGTTTTGGTTATCTGAAATGGCTTTATGTCTTTAGAGACATTCTTCTCCAGATTTTAGAAAGGCCAAAAAATAGGAATCAATAACATGGATAATACAAAAGCTATGATGTTGAGTGGTAGTCCTATTTTAACGTAATCGAGAAATTTATAATTACCCATGCCTTGTACTATAAGGTTCGTCTGATAACCTATTGGTGTGGAGAAACTGGCTGATGCCGCAATACAAATGGCGATCATGAATGGTTTGTAATCTACACCTAACTGTTCCGCAGCAGAGAATGCGATGGGGAATATGAGTGCCGCAGCAGCATTATTGGTAACCACCTCGGTGAATAAATTGGTTAAGAGATAAACACCTGCAAGTACGCCTATTAATCCGTAATTGTCAGCTAATAGTTTTATTACAGAACCTGCAATGACATCAGCTGCTCCAGAATTAGTTAATGCAGCACTTAAACCAAAAGCAGCAGCAATGGTTATTAAAATGTCCCAACTTATATATTTGGTGTATTTTTTTGGTGGAACAATTTTAGACCACAACATGATCAGGGCTGCAATGGAAGCGAAAAAGAACATATCCATCTTCGTTTCACGGAATATTTCTATTTTTTCATTGATTACGGTACCAATGACCATAGCAAATAGAATTCCAACAGACAACCACATATATTGTTTCTTTTCAGGTTTAGATAAATCCCCCACATAAGTTGTGGTAAGAAACGCACGAGATTCTCCCCATTTTTCAATAAACTCTTCTTTTCCTACCAGAATAAGATTGTCTCCTTCTTTGAGTTTTATGCTGTTAACATGACTTGCTAAGCGTTGTCCATTGCGGTGTACAGCCATCACTATAGCTCCATAATGTGCATAGAAATCAAATTCTTTTATGGTTGAATCAAGACCTGGGAAACGCGGTGATAAAACGACTTCTATTTGACGTAAGTCATTTACTTTAAATGAGCTAGGTGCGTTTTTCATGCAGTCAACATCAATGGCTGAAAGTTGTAATAAATCGGTAATGTCATCACTTTTTCCAGCTAGTGTGAGATGATCTCCAGCCTGAAGGGTGTAATCGTTCTTGCTTGTCTTTATGGTTTCTTTTCCTCGTTGAATTGCAGAGACCAAGAAGTTGTTTAATAAACGGTGTTTTCGACGTTTTACTATTTCACCTACTAAAGGACTATTTGCGGGAATTGAAACATTAAAATAAAACTCTCTAAAATTAATGTAATCTCCTTTTTGTTTGATTTTTTGTCCTGGGAGTAAGGTGTTGGCAAAGGCATATAAATATAAGAATCCTACTAAGGCAATGACTATTCCTACTTTTCCTATCTCGAACATTGATAAGCCAGGAACACCCTCTTCCAGCATCAGACCGTGAACCACTAAGTTGGTAGAGGTGCCGATGAGGGTTGTTGTGCCTCCAAGAATAGCTGCATATGATAGAGGAATTAAGAATTTGCAAGCTGGCATATTGTATTTCTCAGCCCATTTTTTTACGATAGGTGCTACGATAATAACAATAGGTGTATTGTTCAGAAATGCAGAAAGAAATGAAACGGGAAAAAAAAGGCGAGTAATGACATTTTTTACGGGTGTTTTTTTTCGCGGTAAGATAAGGCGAGCCATATAATTAATACCTCCTGTTTGACGAATTCCTTCGCTTACAATAAAAAGGATGGCAACGGTCATCATGCCTTTGTTTGAAAAGCCTGAAAGGGCTTCTTTAGGTGTAATAGTCCCAATAATGACCAAAAGAACGACTGCGGTAGATAATATTAATCCAGGCCTCAACATTTCACGTGCTAAAGAGATTATCATTAATATGATGATGCCTAGAACAATAAGTCCTTCTGTAGTCATAAGTGTTTGTTTATTCTATTATATCTTCTGTGTTGGCATAGATATTCCCGTAACCGTATCCATAACCATAACCATATCCGTAGCCATAGTTGTAGGCATGACGTTTTCCGTAAATGTAGCGTCCATAACGGTAGGTGCTATTTTTTAGAGAAATGTCATTGGCTATAAGGTAGGTGTGTTTAATTTGGTTTTGGTGCAGTTGATTCAAACACTCTTGAAGAATGGTTTTTTCTGTGAAATTATGTTTTATAACCATTAGTGTGGCATCAACATAATGTCCTATCTGAAAAGCATCTGCTACAGCACCAACAGGGGTACTATCAACAATAATGCAATCGTAGCGTTTCTTTAATTCAGAGAACATCTTGTTATTAATTTCGGTATCAGCAGCTAATTCGCCAGGGTTGGGTGGTATTGTTCCTGAATATATAATATCAATATTCTCATCGTAGTTAATGATGACCTCATCTAGTTCTTTTTGTTTTGAAAGATAATTACTGAGGCCAAAACGTGGTTTTTCATCTAAGTATTCAGCAATTTTAGGCTTTCTCATATCGTAGCCTATTAAAATGGTCTTTTTTCCAGATATAGCAAAAATACCAGCTAAATTAATGGCTATATAAGTCTTGCCTTCGCCCGATACACTGGAAGTGACCATGATTGTTAAAGCTTCTTTATCACTTTGTAAGAATCCTAATCGTGTTCTAAGGGCTCTAAATGCTTCCGTAAATGTTGATCTTGGATTATCTATGGTGCCTATTTTTTTGTTCCATTCTTTATGTGGAATATTACCTAAAATTGGAAGTTTTGAGACATTTTCAATATCTTCTTTGTTTCTGATCGTTGTGATCATTAATTCAATGAGGATAAGAATAGCTAAAGGTAAGCCTCCACCTAAGATGATGGCAACAATGTAGTTTAGTTTACTTTTTTTTGCATTCATGACTCCTTGGGTCTGAGCTTCATCTATCAGAATGTTGTCAGGAGAGTTTGATGCTCTTTGGATTTGAGCTTCTGATCTTTTTTGAAGTAAAAAAGTGTAATAAGTATCGTTAACTGTTAGTTGACGTTGAATACCTAAAAGTTGTCTTTCTTTTGCTGGGAGTTTTTGTGTTTCTTGTTTTGCTTCTAATAATTGGTTATTGATGTCAGTCAAGGTGAGATTTGTTTTGTCAATACTACTCTGAGTAGCTTCTAAAATGGAGGCTTTTATTTTTTTTAGTTTGCTGTCCATTATTAATTGCATAGGATCCTTAGGCATCCTCAGCTGTTTCTCAAATTGAATAGTGGTATATTGTTTTATGCTTGTATTTAGGAGATCATCATTAATGCCTAGGGAAGAAGGTGATATGAGAGAGTTCTTGTCTCCTTTTGTTAAGTATTTTTCTAAATATTTATAGTAATCAATGCTGATCTTTAATGTGGATTTTTGATTTTCTAAGGAGTTGATTTTTTCAATCAATAGGGCGGTTTGTGAAGATATATTGATGATGTTGTTTTTAGCTCTGTAATTTTGTAAAGTGTTTTCACTTATGGCGAGAGAATCTGCAACATCTAAGAGTTGTTCGGTGATGAAATCTATGGTGCGAATGGCTTCTTGGTTTTTGCGTTCTAAGTTGTCATCTAGAAATTCTACTACCAAATGGTTTAAGAAGTCAACATCTCTTTGGGGATTTGTACCTACAAGTGAAATCTCAATTATAGATGCTTTATCCATCACAAATTCTATATTTAATCTTCCTGAAAATTCATTGACAAGACTAGCTTTAGAGCGTGGTGAAAAATAAACATCGTTCATCTCTGGCTGAAAAAAGAGCGATTTTTCAATGACTAACTCTGTTCCATAGATGTCTATGGTATCACCAAAATTAAATTCATAAGAGGTGGTTTCTATATCTTTTCCTTTAACCTGCAGGCGATATTTTGTATCATTAATGTGTTCTACTTGGTAAGTAAGACTACCACTATTATAGGCGTGTTTTATGAACTCTACATTTATGGGAGCATTCTTATAATAAGGGTATCGTCTTAATTTTGCTTCATAGTAATAGTCAATATTTAATGGTAATTTATTGACTGTTTTTTCTACCATAGCTTTAGACGATAGTAGTACGATTTGATTATTAACGTTGCGGTAGGCTCCCACTCCAAAATCTTGCATAACAGATTGAGCACCAATCATTGAACGTTGCTTTAATTCTTCTATTAAAACGGTGGAAGCTGTGCGATAAGTTGGGGTGATGGTTCGGTTGATGTAATAGGTTCCAACAATAGCTAAGGTAACGCAAATCACAAAATAATACCAGTTTGAAAGTATTTTTACGAGCCATTTTTTGATGTCGATACTGTTGTTATCTTCGAAATCTGGAATGGTGTTTGTATGGTGTATGTTTTCTTGCATTTTAAAGAAGATTGCTGACGCTTAATGTTAATATGATTAAACTGAGGGATGAGCTGAATATAGCTAAGAAGTTATTGAATGAATCCATCTTGAAAAATTGACCTTTGATGCGGGATACATAAATAATATCTCCTGGCATAATCCAATAAAATTCTGAATGTATAATGTCTTCTTTTCTTATGTCAAAAGTTTTAATTACAGGCCCTTGGTCGGTTTCTCTTATTATTTTGATTTCAGTTCTTTGGGCATATGATGTTAGATCGCCAGCTAAAGCTAAAGCTTCGAAAATGTTAAGTTGTTCCGTGTTAAGTTGTTTACGTCCTGGGCTTTTTACCTCTCCCAGAATATTAATGTAATTGTTGGCTAATTTCACGGTGATAGATATCCCTTGGAGGTAATCTGAAAAGTGTTTGATGACGGTGTTTCGAGCTTCTTGTAGTGTGAGTCCTCTGACCTGTATTTTTCCTATATATGGATAATCAATATTGCCATCGTCATAAACAGGATAAGAGTAAAAATAAGCATTTGAAATAGAAGTTCTTGTGCTGCTTGACGAGTTGTCTGAACCAAAGGCTGATTCTCCTAAAGAATATAAGGGTTTAACTTCTATAAATAATTCATCTCCTGTTTTTAACTTGTATAAGTTAGGGGTAGATGGGGTATAGGTAGTTGTGTCTTTTAAATTGGCTTGACTTTGTAAGTAATTTAATTTTTTGTTAGTGACACAGCTGGCAAGCGAGAAAGCTATTATAATATATAAAGTGTTTTTTAAGAGGTTAGTCATATTTTTAACTTGTTGTTTTACTGTGGGTTTAGTCTTTGTTTGAGATCTCTTTTATACAACTAAGATGCAAATATAATAAACTCTTGTTGATAAAGTGGGATTGGAAAGTAAATTTTAAAAATCAAGAATTTACATTTTACTTTTTTTCTTTGAGGTTGTGTAACTATTTTGAAAAATAATAAATTAACTACATGTTTAATTAATTATCACTATTAGAAATGGTTAGGGTAGTAAAAGGTATCTTTTATGGGTGTTTGGTGTTTTGTCATTTCGTAAAAAAAAGTTATCTTTGTCCTCCATTTTTATAAAATGGATAATATCTTTGACACCTATAATATAATAGTCGTTAATTTTTATGCCTTAGGGCTTTGTTTGAAAATAATTTGACAAATGATTGATATAAAACAAGAGAAACAAGGACTTTACCGATCAGATTTTGAGCACGATAGCTGTGGGATTGGTTTTGTCGCTAATCTAAAAGGTAGAAAAAGTCATCAAGTTATCTTTGATGCTTTGGCCATGTTATCTCGTATGGAACATCGAGGTGGGACTGGTTATGATGTGAAGAGTGGTGATGGTGCTGGTATTTTGATGCAGATACCTCATGAGTTATTTATGGAAGAATGTCCGAAAGTAGGGATTAAACTTCCTGCCTTTACGGAGTATGGGGTGGCGATGACTTTCTTTCCTAAAGATAAAAAACAGCGTGACGAGTCAAAACGCATTATCGAACGTCTTTTAGAAAAATTTGATTTATCGTTATTAGGTTATCGTCATGTGCCCGTTGATAACTCTGATTTAGGTAGTGATTCTAGTGCTACAGAGCCTAGTGTTCAGCAAATTTTTATCGGCAAACCAGACGGGATGCCAGTAGATGTTTTTGAACGTAAACTATTTGTGTTTCGTAAGTATGCTAGTCGTTTAATCGTTGAATCTGTTCAGGGTGTTAAACCTGATAATTTCGAGATGATTTCTTGTTCTTATAAGACCATTATATATAAGGGGCAATTAACTACAGATCAGGTTATATTATATTTTAAGGATTTGAGTAATGATTTGATGAAGACGGCTTTGGCTTTGGTGCATTCCCGTTTTTCAACGAATACTTTTCCTAAATGGAAATTGGCTCAGCCTTTCCGCTATATAGCACATAATGGTGAGATTAACACTAATCGTGGTAATGTGAACTGGATGCGTGCTCGTGAGGTGCTTTTAGAATCTACTCAATTTACGCAAGAAGAACTGGATATGGTTTTTCCTATTTGTGATATTGAGGCTTCGGATAGTGCTAACTTGGATATGGCTATTGAGATGTTGGTTTTGAGTGGACGCTCTTTGCCTCATGTTATGATGATGTTGATCCCTGAAGCTTGGCAAAACCATGACAGTATGTCGCCTGAGAAAAGAAGTTTCTATGAGTACTATTCAGCTATGATGGAGCCTTGGGATGGTCCTGCTTCTGTCTGTTTTACGGATGGTGTTATAGTAGGAGCAACGCTTGACCGTAATGGTTTGCGTCCATCGCGTTATTGTTTGATGGAAGATGATACTTTAATTATGTCTTCTGAAACAGGAGCTTTGGATATTGATCATACTAAAGTGGTATTGCGCGGTCGTCTTCAGCCAGGAAAAATGTTTGTGGCAAACTTAGAAGAAGGCCGTATCATTTCAGATGAAGAAGTAAAAGAAAGCATCGTTACTCAGCAACCTTATGGTGAATGGGTAGATGATAATATGATCCATTTGGATGATTTAGATCCTGTAGAAGATTTGGTGTTGCAGCAGCCTGAACGTAAGACTGTCTTGCGACGTCAAAAAGCTTTTGGTTATACGCACGAAGATATTGAAGTGATCTTAACAGCGATGGCTAAAACTGGAAAAGAAGCTATGGGTTCTATGGGAGCAGATAATCCGCTTGCTGTTCTTTCTGATCGTCCGGTGCATCTCGCTCATTATTTTAAGCAGTTATTTGCGCAGGTAACCAATCCGCCTATCGACTCTATACGTGAACGTATTGTAATGGATTTGCGTAGTTATATTGGTGGTTTTAAAAATATTTTGTCTGAAAAACCTGAAAATTGTCGTCGTATTGCTATATCACAACCGGTATTGACGAATAAGCAGTTGACTACTTTAGATTATGTGGATAAAAAGCATTTTCAGACTAAGAGAATAACTATTGTTTTTCCTGCTGATGGTGCTAAAGGTCGTTTGGAAGTTAAACTAAAGCGTATTTGTCGTAATGTAGAAGAAGCGATCGATGAAGGCTATTCTATTATTCTCTTGACTGATTTTTCTGTTAGTTCTGACCATGCGCCTATCCCTTCATTATTGGCTGCTTCTGCTGTTCATCATCATCTTATTAGAGTTGGTAAACGTGGTAAGGCTGATATTATAGTAGAAGCAGGAGATGTACGTGAGACACACCATTTCGCTACCTTATTAGGATATGGTGTTTCTGCTGTCAATCCTTATATGGCTTTGGACTCTATTCACCAGATGGTGGATGATGGTATTCTTGGAGATATTACTCCTGAAAAGGCAGAAGCTAATTACGTAAAAGCTATTGGAGATGGTTTGCTTAAAATCTTTTCTAAAATGGGTATTTCTACTTTGGCTTCTTATCAAGGAGCTCAGATTTTTGAAATACTAGGCTTAAATAAAGAGGTGGTAGATAAATATTTTACGGGTACTGTTAGTCGTATTGAGGGCTTGTCTCTTGATGGTATTGCTAAAGAAGCTTTAAAACGTCATCGTAAAGGTTACCCAAAACGTTTGGGCGGCGAAAAAGTACTAGAGCCCGGGGGTGAATATAAATGGCGTAAAGATGGTGAACGTCACTTGTTGTCACCTACAGCTATCCGTTTGCTTCAAGAATGTACACGCGAAAATGATTTTGCAAAATATAAAGATTATTGTATTACCGTAGATGAACAAGCTAAAGCAGCTTGTACATTACGTGGATTAATGGATTTTGTTGCTGTTCGTAAATCAATTCCTATTGAGGAAGTAGAACCTGCTGCAAATTTGCTTAAACGTTTTGCAACGGGAGCTATGTCTTTTGGTTCTATCTCTTGGGAAGCTCATACTACGCTTGCCATTGCTATGAACCGTATTGGTGCTCGTTCTAATTCAGGAGAGGGTGGCGAAGATCCTATTCGATATAAAAAATTACCTAATGGTGATGATATGTGTTCTGCAACTAAGCAGATAGCATCGGGCCGTTTTGGTGTACACGCTTATTATTTAAGTAAAGCGAATGAGTTACAGATTAAGATGGCTCAAGGTGCTAAACCTGGAGAAGGTGGTCACTTGCCTGGTTCTAAAGTGAATGCTTGGATTGGTAAAACACGTAATGCAACACCAGGTGTGGGGCTTATTTCTCCACCACCACATCACGATATTTATTCTATTGAGGATTTAGCTCAGCTTATTTTTGATTTAAAAAATATTAATCGTGAAGCACGAATTAATGTAAAATTGGTTTCTGAAACGGGTGTAGGTACTGTGGCTGCAGGTGTTTGTAAAGCTAAAGCTGATGCGGTATTAATATCTGGTTATGATGGTGGTACTGGAGCTTCTCCTTTGAGCTCTATTAAACATGCCGGATTGCCTTGGGAACTTGGTCTTGCTGAGACACATCAAACCTTGGTGAAAAACCGCTTGCGTAACCGTATTACGGTACAAACTGATGGACAGCTTAAAACCTCACGTGATTTGGCTATAGCTACTTTGTTAGGTGCTGAAGAATGGGGGCTTGCAACTACTGCTTTGATTGTAGAGGGTTGTATGATGATGCGTAACTGTCATAGTAATACTTGTTCTGTGGGTATTGCAACTCAGCGTGCTGATTTGCGTAAGAAATTTACGGGTAAACCAGAAAACCTGGTAAACTACTTCACGTTTATGGTGGAAGGTTTGCGTGAGATTATGGCCGAACTTGGTTTTCGCACTATCGATGAGATGGTAGGGCAATCAGAGTGTTTGAAATTTAAAGATAATTTAGAAAACTGGAAATATAAGGATTTAGATCTTTCTCCTATTCTTCATAAACAAATAGAAGGATCTGAAGAGGGTACTTATAAAACTCAGGAACAAGATCATTTGATGCAGGATATTTTAGATTGGAAGCTTTTGGAAGCCGCTGAACCTGCTCTTGATAAAGGTGAAAAGGTATATGCTGAATTTGATGTTATCAATACGGACCGTACTTTAGGTGCTGTGCTTTCTAATGAGATAGTTAAGAAATATGAAGCTGACGGTTTGCCTGATGGAACTATACATTTTAAATTAAAAGGTTCTGCAGGACAATCTTGTGGTGCTTTCCTTTCTAAAGGTGTGGAATTGGAACTCGAAGGTGACTGTAATGACTATTTTGGTAAAGGTCTTTCTGGTGGTCATTTGAGTTTGTATCCTAATAAAGGCGTTAAGTTTGCAGCAGAAGATAACATTATTGTTGGTAATGTTTGTTTCTATGGTGCTACATCAGGTAAAGCTTTTATTCGTGGAATTGCTGGTGAACGTTTCTGTGTGCGTAACTCAGGAGCCGAAGTAGTGGTTGAGGGAATAGGTGATCACGGTTGTGAATATATGACTGGAGGAAAAGCGGTTATTCTAGGTAAGACAGGACGTAATTTTGCTGCTGGTATGTCTGGTGGTGTGGCTTACGTTTTAGACGAGGATGCTCATTTTTCTAGTCTTTGTAATATGGAAATGGTTAAGTTAGAAAAGGTAGAAGAGAAAGCAGAAATTGCGACTCTGAAAGCTTTAATTGAAGAACATCAAGACAAAACAAATTCAGCTGTTGCTAAACGTTTACTTGCTGATTGGAAAACCACAATTTCTAAATTTGTGAAGGTGATTCCTACTGACTATCAGAAGATGTTAGGCTTAATCGATAAGGCTCGTGCTACTGGAAAGTATAAGACTGAAGATGAGATTTCAGAAGCTGCTTTCCAAATGTTATAAGCCCCTTTTATTCTTCTTTAATAAGGGAGAGTAGTAAGGAGAGTTTTAATTTTAGTAAAAATCTTTACCCTGTTTTAATTCCTTTTGTGGAGTTAAACGGGGCTAATTTAAAATATCATGGGTAAACCAACAGGTTTTTTAGAATTCCCGAGAAGGGCTAATCCTGCGCGATCAGAGAATGAGCGTTTGCAGGACTGGAAAGAGGTTTATGTTCTACGTGGCGAAGAAGAATGTAGAATACAGGGATCTCGTTGTATGGACTGTGGCACACCATTTTGTCACCGTGGCGAAATGATGACTGGAGGTGCTAGCGGTTGTCCTATAAATAATTTGATTCCTGAATGGAATGATTTAATTTATCGTGGACGATGGCGAGAAGCTTTGGAACGATTGCATTCTACCAATAACTTTCCTGAATTTACAGGGCGTGTATGTCCTGCTCCTTGTGAGGCTGGATGTATTTTAGGTATTAATGAGCCTTCTGTAACCATTCACGATAATGAACGTACTATTATCGATAAAGGATTTAAAATGGGATGGGTAGTGCCTGAAATTCCTGAAGAACGTACGGGCAAAAAAGTAGCAGTTGTTGGTTCTGGACCTTCTGGTTTGGCGTCTGCTGCTCAATTAAATAAAGCAGGTCATAAGGTAACTGTATTCGAACGCTCCGATCGTGTCGGTGGTTTGTTGATGTATGGTATTCCTAATATGAAATTAGACAAAGCAGTAGTGCAGCGTCGTGTTGACCTTTTGGCGCAAGAGGGCATTGATTTTAAAACTAATGTTGAGATTGGAAAAGATCTTAATGCTAATTTGTTATTGAATGATTTTGATGCTGTTGTATTAGCTACTGGTGCTACTAAGCCACGTGATCTTCCGGCTCCTGGGCGTGATTTAGAAGGCGTACATTTTGCTATGGATTTCTTAAAAGCAAATACGAAAAGTCTTTTGGATAGTAATCTAGAAGATGGTAATTATATTTCTGCTAAAGGTAAAAAAGTAGTGGTGATAGGTGGTGGTGATACAGGAACCGATTGTGTTGCAACATCTTTGCGTCATAAATGCGACAACGTGATGCAGCTCGAAATTATGCCTCGACCACCTTTTGAACGCAATAATGAGACAAACCCTTGGCCTCAATGGCCTAGTAATTTGAAAGTAGATTACGGGCAGAAAGAAGCACTTTATAAGCAAGGTGATGATCCTCGTCAGTACTTGAAGATGACCAAAGAATTTATTGGTGATGAGAATGGTCAATTGACAGGGATTAAAATTGTTGATGTGGAATGGAAGCAGGATGTTGAAGGACGTCGTTTCCCTGCTGAAGTAGCAGGTAGCGAAACCATCATTAAAGCCGACTTGGTATTGTTAGCTATGGGGTTTTTAGGGCCTGAGGATATTATTGCTGAGCAACTGAACCTTAATCGTAATACTCGCACTAACATAAAAGCAAAGGATGGAAAATATGCCACTAGTGTGAAAGGTGTATTTGCTTGTGGTGATACGCGACGTGGTCAGTCATTAGTGGTGTGGGCTATTAACGAAGGACGTGGTTGTGCTCGTAGAGTGGATAAATATTTGATGGGCAGTACAGTATTGCCTTGGTAGATAATAAATCGGATGGTTATTACAGATAGCTGTGCTTGAAATAGTATAAAAGAGGGTTTCGTATTGCGGGATCCTCTTTTTTAGTTTTTAAAAGGTCGGTTGTCTTTTGTACAAATGTAAGTTTGTATCTGTCTTCGTAATAATCCATAGTTTGTATATTATACTCCCTAATTGTTAGATCACTAGCTAGGAAAGTTAAGGTGATGGTTCTCATTTTATTGAATACTGAAAGGTTGAGGTGTTTTTGTAAGTCGATTGAATTGAGTCAAGTTTTATTAAATTTTCTTTTTACCTCTTAACTTTTTGCAATATCTTCGTGCTGTAGCGTGTTTTTTGTCAGAACCTAAAGATCCATAAAATTAAGGATTTTCCTTAGCCTTTTTGCTGTTCCTTTGTTTTAATGTACTGTAAGTTAAGAGTGTAAAATTAATATAAGTGTAACAACCATATAGTTATGAATCCAAAGTTATTATCAAAACAGAACAAACGTCGCACATGTCTGGCTACTTTTCTAACGTTTATTTTACTGCAGAGCTATGCTGGTAATTTTGTAAAGCAAAATCATAAATCAAGTGACGACTTGACTTCTGAGATGTATCAGTCGATGACCTTTAATGGCGCATGGTGTTGGTTTTCCGATCCGCGCGCTGTTTATTTCGAAGGCGAACACAAACGTACTTACTCAGGATGGATAGATAACTTTGGTGATATCCATGTGGGCTATTATGACCACGAAACGGGTGAGGTGCATTCCAAAACGCTTTATGATAATCTGGAAATTGATGATCATGACAATCCGGCTTTACTTTTTGATGAGGAGGGCCGATTGCAAGTGTATTTTTGTACGCATACGATAGGCACCAAACCACTTTACTTGGTCCGTGCTTCTTCTCCCGAAAATATTGATGAATGGGAACCCGTGCAGGAGCTATTTCTTAACGATAAAGCTTTCCGAGATCTGGGGGGTATGAACCATACCTATAGTCACCCTATTCGTTTGACGGCCGAGAACAATCGCATTTATCTCTTTTGGCGTGGCATAGATGGCAAACCCAGTTTTTCGTTTTCGGATGATACTGGTAAAACGTGGGCTAAAGGCCAGATTTTCTTTATGCCAGAGCGTGTTTATAAATTCCGTCGCCCTTATACTAAGGTATATTCTGATGGTAATGACAGGATACATATTACGGTAACGGATGGTCATCCTCGCAAAGAGACGGAGAATAGTATTTATTATACCTGTCTCAAAAATGGTGCTTTCTATAAAGCAGATGGCACTATGATAAAGACGATAGAAGAGCTTCCTATGTTACCTTCAGACCTAGATATGGTATATGATGCCAAAGAGGGTGGTGCTAAGGCTTGGAACTGGGATATTGCCGCTACTGCTGCAGGGGATCCTGTGATTGCGTATGCTAAATTCCCAAACGATAGCAACCATGTGTATTGTTATGCTAAATGGGAGAAGGGAAAATGGAATAACTATGATCTGATTAATGCGGGGGGCTGGTTTCCAAAAACAAAGGAAGGACAGGAAGAACCCGAACCTAATTATTCTGGCGGCATGAGTATCGATCACGAGAATCCTGAAACAGTTTACCTTTCGGTAAAACGAGATTCTGTATTTGAAATAGAGCAGTGGACGACTAAGAATAGTGGTAAAGCATGGCACGTGAAAGCCATTACTAAAGGTTCGTCTAAAGATAATATTCGACCAACCACAGTGCGCGGCGCCAAAAGCGATAATCCTAATCAGGTATTGTGGATGCAAAATACACGCTATATTCATTTTGCTTACGGTCGCCGATTTATTGGCCAAATGGGAGGCACATTTGATGAGCGTTACTTGACGTCGATAAAAATGGATCTACCCTCTTTAGCCATGACTAATCCCTTAGATACTGCGGCCATAGAGCATGTCATGCGCTTATCAGCCGATTGGCAATTGTCTAATCCGTTAACAGAAAAACATGCACGTTCTTCACCATTGAATTGGTTGTATGGTGCTTTCTATGTGGGCTTACGCTCTTTTTATGAGCTTACAGGAGAACAACGCTACAAGGATGAGATGATCAATGTGGGTCAATCGAATGATTGGCAACCGATGGATGAGATTTTTAATGCCGACCGTTTAGCCATTATTGATAATTGGGCTTGGCTGTATGGTATGGAAAAAGATGCTAAGATGATAGATAAGTCGCAATGGGCGCTTGATATTCACCTAGCTCGTGGCACAAAGAAAACAGATGTACGCTTTAAGGATAATCCCTATTTTGGCGAATGGTGGAGTTGGTGTGATGCTTTATTTATGGCGCCTCCTTCTTTTGTGCAAATGTGGAAAGCCACTGATAATACCGATTACCTTACTTATATGAATACGCAGTGGTGGCAGACTTCAGATTATTTGTATTCGACCTCTGATTCTCTATTCTTTAGAGATGATCGTTATTTTGAACGCCGTACCGCTAACGACAAAAAGATATTTTGGTCGCGAGGTAATGGTTGGGTGATTGCAGGGTTAGCTCGTATTCTTACTGATTTACCTGCCGATTATCCTACTCGTCCTAAGTTTGAACAACAGTACCAAGAAATGGCTCACAAACTTCTTTCTCTACAAAGTGAGGATGGCCTGTGGCGAGTGAGTTTGCTCGATCCTGAGTTTTTAGATTTAGGTGAATCTAGTGGTAGTGCTTTCTTTACGTATGCCTTGGCTTGGGGGATTAATAATGGCTTGATAGATCAGGAATATAGGCCTAATGTTGAAAAAGCGTGGTCAGCACTATATGGCCATGTGAATGCCGAAGGGCGTTTAGGTTATGTGCAGCAAGTGGCTGGCGATCCTTATCCTTTTCAACCGGATCAATGGCAAGTGTATGCTACCGGTGCATTTTTGATGGCTGGAAAAGAGATGCACTGTTTAGAGAAGACTCATTGATAATGAGACATGTATATAAGTAGATCAATTTTATGGGCATACGGAAGTTGACAGGTAACAGCATATTACGTTGCTGGGACTAATTAGACCGCATTTGAAAATAGGTGTTAAGAATTAAGCGTAGCTAATCACGATCTCCTATTAAATTTATAATGGTGAGTAAAATAGGCTTCAACGAGCGTTAAGAATTTTTGTCTGTTTGAGGACCTGAGTCCGAGTTTTCAAAAATTCAGCGGAATGAAGACTTCCCGATAGCTATCGGGATCGTTTATTTTCTCAAGCGGCGGCTTAGGTTACTGAGCGTAGCCGAAGTATTGCTTACTTTTTGCGCTGTAGCAATTAAGCGAAGTGTATCACAGCCTGTCCCGATTTTTGTCGGGAATCACCATTAAAATAAGCAATAGTGAGTAAAAAGAAAGTGCAGGGTACCTTGCCTACCGGCAGGCAGGTGGGGCTGCATAAGCCCCAAACAAAAAAACGTTCCTTTTATCTAACTAGACTGTTATGTTGTACATATTCAAGTGTACATGTTATTGGAGAAAATTACAGTGCAGGGACAATTTAACTTTAGACACTTTAAATACTTTAGCTCACTTTAGACACTTATCCTGTTACATAATTGGGTATGCCGCTTTGCGGCTTAGGTACTGCAAACTACCGCATAGGCATAATCTATTTAATGTTAAATCGCTTATTTATAGATGAAGTTGTTTTAATACCAATTTGATTTTAAAACTAGCTGCAAGACCTATTCGTATTACTTGTCTATAAAAGGAATTTTCCTTAGCTCCCCTTCTGCTAGGCAGTAGGAGGGGGAATGTGGGCAAAAAAGACTTGGAACAACTTCTTTTAATAGTATTGGTTACCAGTGCTTTTATTTTAATTATTGTGTCCTGTTTCAATTATTGGGTGATTTGTGCAATAGAATAATTCTCATTAGTCTTATTTTTGTGTGATCAATTGTTTGAATTGTTGTTTTTTTTGAGTCTCTTCTCTATGCGTATTTTTCGGCTGGCGAGGATACACTGAAATTAAAATGTTCGATTATTGATTAATCTCTTATGTACATTTAAAGCGATAAACTTCCTATGCCCCCGAGGACTCGGGGACATATCTATCTATCGGTGGATAGACAGGTGAATTGAAAATTAGCAAAGTGGTCACAGAGCATATTCGACAAGCTCAGTAACCACCTGTCGAATGCGCTAATGATTAATTCCCCCTTACGTGTGTCAGTATTCATTGTCTATAATCTTTTCTTTATCATCTAATTTTAAACTTATGAAACTATTACGCTTTCTTTTTCTTACGTTGTTTGTATCCATTCTTTTGATATCCTGTGGAGGAGCTAAAGAAAAGCTACCAAAACCTAATGTCTTATTTATTGCCGTGGATGATTTACGGCCACAATTGGGGTGTTATGGGGAAACGCTTATTCAGTCCCCTCATATTGATCAACTAGCTTCAAGTGGTGTTGTTTTTAGCAATGCCTTTTGTAATATTCCTGTTTGTGGTGCTTCACGTGCCAGCTTAATGTCGGGCCTGCGGCCTACCCGAAATCGTTTTATTGTATATAGTGCTCGTGCAGATGTACAGGCTCCTTCGGCAGTCGTTTTATCACAGCATTTTAAAAACAATGGCTATTATACCTTAGCGAATGGTAAAATCTTTCATGAGCATGAAGATAATACACAGAGTTGGAACGAAAATTGGCGCTTACAAGTTAATGATTCAACCTATCATGATTATATTCTACCCGAAAATAGGGTTTTGGAAAGTCTAGTGTCCGGCCCTGCTTATGAGTGTGCAGATGTACCTGATGGTGATTATAATGATGGGAAAACGGCACTGAAGTCTATTGCGGATATGAAACGTTTAAAAGACTTGGGCAAGCCTTTCTTCCTTGCTGTTGGATTTGTAAAACCACATTTGCCATTTAATGCCCCTAAAAAATATTGGGATTTATACTCGCCGTCTGATTTTAGTGATAAAGCATCTGATTTTTGGCCAGAGAATGCCCCTAAACAGGCTTTCATGAATTCTGGTGAGTTGCGAACTTATGCTGGAGTACCTAAGTCTGGCCCTATCGGTGATGACCTCGAGATCACATTACAGCATGCGTATCATGCTTGCGTAAGTTATACTGATGCAAGTGTAGGTTTACTTCTTGATGCATTAGATGAGCTAGGTTTAAGAGAGAATACCATTGTGGTGCTGTGGGGTGACCATGGTTGGAATCTAGGTGAACATGCTATCTGGGGAAAACACAACAGTTTCAGAACAGCACTTGCCGCACCACTAATCATATCAGCACCAGATATGGCGTCGGGTACCTGCGCTAGTCTTGCCGAATTTATTGATATCTACCCTACGCTAACTGAACTTTGTCAACTACCAACCCCTTCTAATCTAGAAGGGAAAAGCTTGGTTAATGTATTGAAACACCCAGAAGCTAAACATAAGGATTTTGTTATTAGTAAATGGAAAGATGGGCTAACGATTAATACCGAACGATATGCATATACCGAGTGGCGAAAAGGTGATGATATTTTGAATGCGCGTATGTTATACGACTTATCTAACGATTTAGATCAAACAAATAATATTGCTGAACTTCCCGAAAATAAGGTGCTTGTGGACTCATTGCAGACCTTGTTACTTAAGCATAGGGGAGCTGATTTCTTTAAAGCTAATTATTAGTATTCTTATCTGATAGTGCTTTTTTTGTCAATTATGCTGGCATTGTTGTTTCTTTTTTTATCACGTATCAAATATTACTGCTATGAAACGCCCCTTGTATTTTATTTGTGTCTTGACTTGTTTTCTCTTTGTTGAAATATGTAGTGCAGCAATCACTTTGCCCGCTATTGTGTCGTCTCATATGGTGTTACAACGCAATACTACAGTTCAAGTGTGGGGATGGGCTGAGGCTCATGAATCCATTACCATAAAGGCGTCGTGGTTGCAAAATCCCATAAAAACAGAAGCAAGTGCAGGGGGTGAATGGCGCGTGTCGCTTAAAACGACAAACTCAAAACAAGCACAGTGGCTGTCTCTCAAAAGTGAAAATTCTGATATTATGCTAGACGATATCTTATTTGGCGAAGTCTGGCTCTGTTCGGGACAATCTAATATGTACCAGCCTATAAAAGGGTATGGTAATGCCCAGCCTACCGCTAATGCTCAGTTGGCGAGAGTAATGGCAGAAAAGTCACAAGTGCGCCTGTTTAGTGTTACAAGGAAGAATGCAAAATTGCCATTAAGCGATCTTAAGGACTGTACATCTTGGCAACAAGCTACGTCAGAAACATGCCATGATTTTAGTGCTATCGCCTGGTTTTTTGGGCAACAACTTCAGGCGGCTTTGGATGTGCCAGTGGGTATGATCCATTCGTCGTGGGGTGGAACACGTGTGGAAGCTTGGATGAGCAAGGAGGCTTTAGGGGCTTTCGAGGTGGTGGATTTGGATAATATGGTCTTAAAAGAAGCTGCTAAAAATCAACCTACAATTTTGTATAATGCCATGGTTCATCCTCTTATTCCTTTTACTATAAAAGGTGTGCTTTGGTACCAGGGCGAAGCCAATAGGAAAGCCCCAGAGAAATACAAAAAATTATTCCCTGCGATGGTTAAAGATTGGCGTTCACGATGGGGGATAGGCGATTTTCCTTTTTACTTTGTTCAGATAGCTCCTTACGATTATAGCGCTAAAGATTCAATAGCAACGATGAATAGAAATTCTGCATTTATGCGTGTTGCACAGGAAGAATGTGTGTCACTTATTCCTAATTCGGGTATTGCTATTACGACAGACCTTGGTGATGAACACCGTATCCACCCGTCTCAAAAACAAGAAGTGGCGAATCGTCTATTATTGCTTGCTCTCGAACAGACCTATGGTTTCGAAAATGTAGATGGAAGCTCTCCTGTATATGATGTAATGACAGTTTATGGTAACGAAATCCAGCTGAAATTTAAAAATGCAGAGTTAGGTCTGTTTGCTTTTGATGAATTAACCGATTTTGAAATTGCTGGCGAAGACAAGGTGTTTTATCCTGCATCAGCAAAGATAGAAGGGGATACCCTGGTCGTGGTAACATCTATAAATGTGCCAGCACCCAAAGCGGTACGTTATGCTTGGAAGGATTGGGTGAAGGGCTCGCTTTACAATCAAAATTTATTGCCAGCGTCTTCGTTTCGTACAGATCATTGGACAGACGCTACTAGGATAGGTGAGTAATACGTAATATATTACCAATACTTTAGTATTAAGTTTGAGATGAAAGCATCTTCCCCCTTAAGTTATTAATTTGTGCGTGATTTGCGTGATCTTTCGTTCAATGTTTAATCATTTTATGTTTGTAAATTTATCTTCTGATTTCTTTGGCGTCTGATAAATATGTACTTACCGTTGAAGCTGTTCTCTCTGTAAATGAAATGTTTCCTTTTTTATATTTTTATATTGCAGATTATCAAACAATTTGCTACTTTTATCTGCAAACTTATTTACTATGAATACTATATTACTGCCAACAAGATGTTTCCTTATTGTTCTTCTTTTAGTTTTAGCTTTAAGAATGAATGCCGAAGATTTGGATTATAAACCTTGGGAAATTACTATTGAAGATTTTGAACCTACTGTTTGTCCTATCGATTCAAGTGCAAAAGCGTATTATATATTTGATGATGGGCATAGTTATTTGCACTATGTGAAAGGTTTTAAGTTGTTTCATACCCGTCATTTTAGGATTAAAATATTAGACGATTCAGCTATAAATGAAGCGTCGTTTGACTTGAAACTTTATAAGGTTGATAATGAGCGATCAGAGTCTTTGTCTTCACTCAAGGCAAAAACTTATAATCTGCTTGGTGGAGATGTTGTGTGTACTAGTTTGCCGATTCGTAGTCGAGAGAAGGTCTATTCTTCGAAAGATTATGATGTGATAAGGTTTACGCTTCCTGATGTGAAAAAAGGATCTATTATTGAGGTAGAGTATAAAGTTAAATCTGATTTTTATTTTAATATAAATGGTTGGGATTTTCAACATGAAATACCCGTCTTGAAAAGTACTTATAGCATAGAAATTCCTGATTTTTTTGTATGCAAAGAATACCGTAAAGGGCCTGTCTTTTATTCTACAGATCGATATTTGGGTTCCGGAGCTATGCAAACGCTCAATTCAAGCTTAGATTATACCACGGAGAATTATAAATATGAAGCCCGAAATGTGCCAGCTTTTAAAGTTGATCATTACCTTACTACCTCCAAGAATTATATTTCTAATTTGGCATTCGATTTAATATCTAAAGAATTGCAAGATGACAAGGCTGGAAGTTACATCAGGACTTGGGGTCAACTTAATCAGAGGCTTATGAAATCTGATTTTTTTGGTCTTATGTTAAAGCGTGATCAGGTTTTAAGAAAGTACGCTCAGAGTATGGGGGCGAAGGCTATGTCTGACAAAGAAAAGATGAATTCTGCTTTTGACTTTATTAAAGAGCATACAGTGTGGGATGGTAGTATGAGTGTGTATGCCTCTCAGTCTTTTAGGAGAACACTAAAGTTAGGGAAAGCTAATAGTGCTGATATAAATCTGTCTTTAGTTGCTTTGTTGCGTCAACTAGGCCTGAATGCAAGCCCCGTTGTATTAAGTACCCGAGATAATGGTTTTGTTTACCCTAACAGACCATCATTGGGTAACTTGAATTATGTGATAGCCTCTTGTGAGATTGATAGTGTGTTGTATTTGATGGATGCGACGTGTGATTTATCTTCCGTAGGGCTTTTGCCTGAGAGATGCCTTAACGGCAATGGTTTACAGGTGATGAAAGGGCATTGTTCTTGGATTCCTCTTGGCACTGTAGCTAAGCTATCAACCACGAGTTATAATTTGAATCTGGACGAAAATGGGGTGTTTGAAGGAACTGTTTCTAAAGTTTATAATGATTATTCTTCTTATTTAAAGCGCTTCCATATCAGTAGTCTTGGTGGTGTTGATCCTTATATTGAAGATTTAGAATCTAATTTCAAAGGCTTAGATATAGAGGGAATTGATTTGTCTAATCTAGATGAGTTAGATATGCCTTTAGTGCAAGAGTCACGCCTCAAAATCACAAATAATACAAACATAGACAATAGGCTTATTACTTTTAAACCACTTCTTAACGAGTCTATGTCTAAGAATCCTTTAACCTTAGATGAGCGTCCATATCCTGTAGAGTACCTCTGTCCATCAAAAACCGTTTATGAGTTTAGCTATACTTTACCTGATAATTATGACGTCGTGACTTTGCCAGAAAATATGAGCAGCTGTACGGTAGATACTAGTTATGTTTTTAACTATTTTATTTCAAAAGAGGAAAGGATAATTACTGTGTCGTGTGAATTGGAGCGCACAAAAAACGTTTTTTACGATGATGAATACGTCGATTTGAAACAGTTTTATGAGGGTGTTTTTCGTAAACAAAATGAGACTGTAGAGTTGAAGAAGAGATAATATAAATACACGAGCTTTTGATCTAAAATTTCACATAATAAATGTGCTGCGTGTCTTCAATAGCCTGAATGGCTACATTGTAGAATGAGGATTATATTATAATCAGATATAATTTGGGTTTTTTATTTTAGTTAATAACAATCAACTTACTCCAATTAAGTGTTTTATATATGCCAGATATCACGGCTATTCCACAATAATTAGAGCGAAGATTGACGAGGTACCCCGAAGGTGTGATTTCAATTTCGCTGGTTATACAACGGCCATAAATATCCACAACACGTAGGTTTTTTAATTCTTTTCCCTCTACGTGGATTTTCCCTTCTGTAGGATTAGGGTATAGGGTGACAGGGATTTGTTGTTTTAAGTTATTAATGGCGGTATTGCTTTGTTCTGAAATAATACAATCAAGGTTAATTGCAGAGTCTAAGCATAGTATTTCAAGGGTATATAGGCTGTCTTTTTCTATTCGGAAGGTTTGAGAGCTCACTCTTTCAAAATCTAATAATGCCCCAGTTGATGGTAAGCTGATGGTATCGATTTGCTGATTTATTCGCATCCCAATTTTTTGTCCATCATTAGGTGTGGCGTATTGTAAATCAAAGTTGTAGTCGCCTGGTAGTAGTTGTAAACTATAATTGAGTTGCTCACCCTTCTCTGTATCGCCCACGAAGCTGATGTGTTGTATTTGTCCGCTAATTCTGGCTGGTTGAGTGAAGATGTCAACTGCCGTAGCACGTAAAGAGAATCCATTGTTATTGAGACTTAAGTCGGTATAGGCTTCACCATTTGCGCCAAAGTCAAAATGTTCACATTCTATTTTCCCTGGTAAAGTATGTGCTTCATAAGGTCTTGTTGGTTCGTCTATTTGATGTTGAAGTCCTTTCCATTTTTCCAAGTAATCATATATCCGTCCCTCTTTTTGAGCTGCTGTAGCTACATGGTCTATAGCTGTTTGCCCCAGTCTATCGCATAGTTGATGTATGTAGAGACTTCGTGGTTGTACATTATCCAACCAGCTTGCCCAATAAACAGCGCCTTCTTTTAGGCTAGCACGGCAACCTATTCCCCAATTTAAAGCTCCTGTTGGGCTCTCTACTTTGATGTCTGCATCAAGTGATTCAAGGTTCCAGAACATCACTTGAGCACCCGCCCATCCGTGACCTGTTCCCATATCTTTACGGTTTTGTACGCGCATTTGTCCTCCCGCTATATTATCAAAAAGAATGCCTGTAGCATAGCGGTGGTGGGGGCCAATGTCATTGCTGGTTTCTTCAGCCAAGCAGTCGAGAAACACATTAGGGCCTGCCACCTGACTTCCCGTTACAAAATCATGGCGACCTCCGCGGGCATAGCAGCGTTGGAATAGGTTGAAAGATCCTTTATCAATATTAAATGAATATTTGCGTGAGCCTGTAGTAATGGATTTAGGATCGAGCATAGCACAATCTTGCACGGTTGTTGCAAACGCATTGCTTAATATCACACAGGAATAGCCAAAGTACTGAGCGGTTACATTTTTAACCCAGCAGTTACGACTATCACTAAAGTGGATGGCGCTCCAACCGTGCGCTTCATCTTCATCATTGGTATATGCTGAACTGATGACCATATTTTCTATGCCTACATTGCTGAGGAAACCGTAGCGGCTGTCATTTTCTATCTCGGCACCACCATAGAGCTGATCTAGGCTTTGTACTAGTGGTACATCAAGCGTTAGTGTATCTCCTGTGATGTCGGTTATTGTTTTGGGGTAGCTTACCTTATAAGCAGCCGGTGTCCAACCGTATTGCCCCATACTTAGGGCATCTATCCATGTTTGGTTAGGTGTGCGTGATAACAGCACTTGTTGTCCTACTTCGTAATTACTGCTATTTTCAATGCGTATCTTATGACTTCCAACGCCAATTTTGGTGTCTAGCATGCGATCTTGTGGCAGACTAAGGTTGGGTTTATTGCCATAATTAATGTTGGATTCATTCCAATCTGTTGTTGAGGTCGCATATATGTAATGTGGTATATCACTCGATTTTCCTGCATTTTGGCACCATAGTTTTAAGCTTGCGCTAATGATAGTACCACTAAAAGTGGGGAGTTGAAATTTAAGAAATGATTCTCGCGTTACGTCGCTTCCATCACCATCGAATTTGACCACCAATTCATCGTCAGTACCAAAGTTCTGATTGGTAAACTCACCACCACGTACAAAAGCATCATCGCTAGGTTCGATTTTACGTATGGAATCAGCATTGGCGCCTTCTTCTCGGAATACCAATTCCAGATAAGGTGATTTGCTTCCTTCTTTACTACTGTAAGAGGAATAGTCGTTGAGATCTGTCGTTATTTGCAAAGATATTTGCCCGTCATCTTCTCGTCCCTTTTCTGCTGCTTTCAGTATGTTGGCACTTAACCATACTTGTCCATCGATGACTACCCCCTGATCGTTGGTGTATTCTTTAGGAATCCAGATGGTGTCTAAGGCTTGTGGCTTGTTGGTGAGATTATTGATGTTTCCCTTGCATTGGATAAGATCGTGTTGGTAAGTGGCTGTGGCAAGAAGTTGTGTGCCTCCATATTCGGCAAGATCTTGTTTTTCGCCCCTAAGAACAACGCCCGAATTACGAATGTAAAGAGGGCCACTACACCGGTAGAGCCCTGCTTTTAATAGTATCGCTCCTCTAAAACCGTTGAAGTCTTCGGGGAGTGCGGATACTTGATCGATAGCACTTTGAATGCGTGCTCTATTATCCCCTTCGATAGCTTCTAGGTTGATACGCACTGCTACCTGCGGCAATGCTACGCCTCCCATTTTATAGCCTGCCCATGAAAAGTCGGGAACACGGTTTATTTGGTCTGTCTCTCCTTGGTTAGCGTATTTTTGGTATTGCAGCTTTTGGTCTGCTCCTATAGAAACGAGTGCAGACTCTTGAGCCACTAAGCTCAAGGTCATACACCACACTAATAAGTTACAAAGAATACGCATAGTTGTTGATTATTGAGTGAGTTCAAGAAAGGCGGGAGATAGTCCCTCTGAACGTACTGTTGCCACCCCTTTGGTGTTTGTAATTTGGACTTTCATCATGGCACGGCCATTATATAACTGAATATTTCTGGAGCCATCCCAAGTGCCTAAGTTATCCAAGAGTTTAGCTTTTCCTGCTGCGCCAAATATCACCAGATTGTTGGCATCGGGACAAAATAAACCATTTTTGTCATACGCTTTGGCTTCCACCAATACGGTGCTTCCTTCTCGTGACAACTCGCTTAATTTTAGTTGAGTAGGGGCGTCCCAATTCTGGATTTGATAGGTGAAAGTAATCTCGTCGATCACTTCTACTTTTCCTTTTTTTGCGATTACTTTGATGTGGTTTTTGCCTTCTTTAAAAGGACTTACCCAACGTAAACCAGCCGCAGGGAAATTCTGACTGTTTCGTGTTTTGACACCTAGGCTTTTCCCATTGAGGAATACTTCGGCTTGAGTACAGTTAGAATACACTTTAAGCATTTTAGCTTCGTCCTTCTGTCCCCATCGTACAGGCCAAGTGTGTCCGTAGATGTGTGCCATTTCCTTTTCCGTCCAGTAGGATTGGAACACATAGTAGGCCTCCTTGGGACTAAGATCGCGTTGCACCACTCCCTTTTGATTAACGTAAGGGACAGGGTTCTCGGGGCGCAGTGGCGTAGAGAAATCTTTAAATGGCCAATAAGCTGTACCGCTTAACCATGGCATGTTCTCTTGTTCTTTCAAATGCCAATCTATGAGATTACAGGCATAGGTTTCGCTCCAGTCGCCGTCTTTTGATACCCGTGGATCACCTCCTGACATTAAGAAATCACCGCTTCTTTCGTCAGCTTCTTTGCTATTGCTAATGTTGGCTAAACCTTGATCAGGCGATTCGGAATGACGCCCTGCATGGTTACTGGCTCCCCATTCTACGTGTAAAAAGTGATTCACATCCATGGCTTCTTTATAACTGACGTCCTGATAGCTGGTGTAAGTACCACGGTACCATCCGGCCCAAATGGAAGGCGAGTAAACATCAATGATGTGTTTGCAGAAATTACATCGTCTGATGGCTGTTTTACGATTAGGGTCTAATTGGTGGGAGAGGTCATTGAGTTCCGACATGAAATTCTGAATTTTTGTGGTGTCGAATTCTTCGAAATCACCTGGCCAATCATTTTCGTTCCCCAATCCCCAGATAATTATTGAAGGATGGTTGTAATGTTGGTGTACCATGTGGGTGAGCATGCGGCGAGCTTGTTCTTTATAAATGTCACCTCCTAAGCCACCTCGGCACCAAGGAATCTCTTCCCAGACTAGAATTCCTAAGGAATCACAAAGGTTTAAGATAATAGGCGATTGTTGGTAATGTCCCAGTCTAATAAAGTTGACGCCCATGTCTTTCATCATGATCATTTCCTCGCGCATCATCTTTTCGGTCATTGCTTGGGCCACGCCTGCGTGGTCTTCATGGCGATGAGTACCGCGTAGCAATAATCGTTCTCCATTGATGTGAAATGGTCCTTTGGTGATGAATTCGAAGGTGCGGAATCCCACCATTTGCGATAGTGTATGATCTTCTCCATTGCGCGTTACTTGTACTTCGAGGCGGTAGAGATAAGGGCTGTTGGGGTGCCATAATTGAGGCTTTTTCAGCTCTAAGTTACTGATGATATCTTTTGCGTTTGTTTCAATAGACTTCTGCTCAGATAACACCTCTTGACCATTGGCATCTATCAGTTTTATCTGTAGTTGGGCTGCTTCATTTTCATCTAAGAAATTGTTTAGCTCAGTGTTGATTGTTATGTTTGCCGTCTTTAGTTTTTTGTCTAATTCATAATCTAAGACTACACGCTCAAGGGCTAATGCTGGTTGATATATAAGATTGACATAACGGTAAAGTCCACCATAGACATTGAAGTCGCTTAGGTCAGAGGGGATCATTTCCGTATCACGGCTATTATCGCAACGCACGGCAATGGGAATGTGTTCTGCCTCTGGGTGGGCTGTACGGTAAGCCTTCACAGCCTCGGTGATGTCAACTTTAAACTCATCATAGCCCCCTACATGAGAAATGAGTTTTTGATCATACAGATAGACTTCGGTTTTTTGTCCAGCCCCTTCAAAGTGTAAAATGGTGCGGCCGTTTTTGTATGGATTTTCAACATTTATCCACGTGCGGTACCAGCCCACACCTTGGTAGTAGTCTTTGTCGGGATCTACAGCATCGTAGGCGTTAAAGCAATGCGGCATTTCAACGGCTTTCCAAGTGGGTAAATGCACCTTTGTAGTTACCCGAAAAGCTTCATAGTAGGAGCCAATCTCGCTAGCGCAAAAATCCCATCCTTCAATAAGTCTTGTTTTCTGTTGTGCACTTAAGGGGAAATGCAAAAGCGACAGTACTATACATAGTACTGTCACTTTATTAAGTTTTTTGTTAAACATATTCTATTTCTGGTTTTTTAGTTGTGCTAAAGTTGATTATTAGAATTCATAATTTGCAAATATAATAATAACCTGAATGTAATTTGTACCTTAATTTCTGAATGATGATAGAAACTCCCATTAAATTTTTTACCAATTACATTCTAATTTCTTTCTGTATTTTTTTGTCTTACTAAGGCTTCTAAATAATAGTAATCAGCATATATAATTGGCACATCAATTTCAGAATTATGTGGGAAGCTTCCAGTTGAATGTTCTAATAAGAAGGTGTGTTTTGCTTCTTTTGGGGCACTGTAAACTTTACTATTGAGGGCTTTCATAATGTGATTGGCCTTATTTATATATTCTTCTTTTTTATCTGGGCAGAATGAAGCGAGCTCATAGAGTGCAGAGCAGTTAATGGCTGCTGCAGAGGCGTCTCGTGGTTCGTTGGGAATGTTAGGGGCATCAAAATCCCAATAGGGGATGCCGTCTT
>CBFIII010000008.1:0-36514 GCA_965662645.1 Bacteroidales bacterium | reverse complement strand
ATAAGCTTTTATGCCTGTTTCGCGGTACATCATAGTATAGCCATATAGTGCCCAAGATTGACCTCTGGCCCATGCTGAGCTGTTGGCATATCCTTGATGTGTATTTCTTTTTACTACTTCTCCATTCTCTGGGTTATACCCAATGACGTGGTAGCAGCTGTTGTCTTTTCTAAAATGGTTTTTTAGTGTGGTGTTGGCGTGTGATACTGCGATGTGGTAGTAGCTAGAATCACCTGTTTCCTTAAAAGCCCACATGAGCAATTCTAAATTCATCATATTGTCGATGATGACGGGGTAGTCCCATTTGTCCTGGTTGTGGTCCCAAGAGCGTATGCAGCCTACGGTAGGACTGAATCGTGTGATCAGAGTAGCTGCACTTTGTAGTAAGACGTTGCGATAGCTAGCGTCGTTGGTTAGTCGGTAGGCATTTCCAAAACTACAAAATATCTTGAATCCCATATCATGGGTTTTTCCATTATTTTTTTGATCTTCTACTTTTAGGGTGTAATCAATAGCTGCTTCTTTTAATTGCTCATTGCCATATAGTTCGTAAGCGTACCATAAGCAGCCGGGGAAGAATCCACTTGTCCAGTCGGATGATGCGACTAAATGTGGAGTGCCATCATCATTAATAGATCGGGGGCTTTTCCCGCTTGTTTCGTAGGCATTGGCAGCGGTAAGTAGTTTTGTTTGAATAGAAGTACTTAGCACTTCTTGATCTTTTGTTTTACATGCTGTAAACACCATAAGAGTCGCTATGACTGCTGATATTAAAAACCTCATTGTCTGTTAACGTTAGTTTTGAATAGAGAAAAAGCACCTCACCATACTGTGATGAGGTGCTTTTGATTAATCGTGTACTGGTCTAATTATTTGGAAACACTGAATTTTCCACTTGTTTTTATCTGTTCGCCAGTTACATTATAAATATATATGCCGTTAGGTAAGTTACTAATGTCAATTTGGTTGGTGCCATTAGATATACTTAGGTTGTTTTCTTGTAGAATCTTACCTGTAAGGTCCATAATTGTAAACGATGCGGCAGCTGATATCTTTAAATTTGTGTTGAAATATATCATACCGTTTGCTGGATTTGGATACAAGTTGATCATTGCTTTATCCATTGCTATATTGTTGATAGCATTAAATGTAGGGAACCAGTTAAGGTCACCTAATGGTTTACCACCTTCTGCTGCAGTATATGATGTAGCTGTTGAAGGGTAGGTTGCATCAATGGCTGCAATGCCAATATTATCTGGGCAGTTGTCAGGCATTTCAGCAGGTCGAGTGAAAAGCGCATACATGTACTCTTTTGGAAGTGCAGGCATACTTGTGAATGCGATCACTTCTTCTTCTAGGGTTGCATTAGCAGCTTCAGACCCCATTGCAGCGGCTACGATAGGAGCTAGTACTTCTGCTTTGCTTACGGTGTCGTTGGCAGCAAACATATCCAATACATCTTGTTCATAAGCAAAGTTGTTATGGTGAATTTTGAATTGTGTTTCGGCTAAAATAGTATCTGCAGTTACTAAATAATGGTTTTCATTATCTGGTGCAGGACCTGTTTGCTCACTTACATTAGGGTGATTACCCATGTATTTAGGATTCAAAATAAGGTTGTTGGTGATTTGGCAATACTTCACTTTACCCATATGGAACAGACCATGGAAACCTTGAATATGTGCTCCAGTATTATGGTCAAAGATGAATGAATTAATAGTACCGCCTTGCATGTTACGAATGATACGGTCTGCTAGGTAATAAAAAGTACAGTTACGAATCACTATTTCGTCCATGTTAAATTCGCGGGCATCGATAATACGACCATTACCGTTGTATGCCTTGTAATCACCAAACTTTCCGAAACGACAGTTTTCCATAGTTACAGACACCCCGTTAGCGCGAATTTGAATAGCACTTGCTTTGTCCCATTCTACATAACAACCCGTAAGCGTTACTTTAGTGTTTTCGCCTTGTGCACGGAAACCGCCCCATTTAGGCTGATTACCTGCGCCATTAAGGTTGGTGATATACACCGATTCTAAAGTAATATCACTATTGTTCTGTATCAATGTAGGATAAGAACCGGTGCTGTTTTTTAGCGGAAAGATATAGGCTAAAGCTCCATCACCATCTTTTGTTTTAATTTGCAAGGGCACTGGTAATTGTAATGATTTAGATACGGGGTAAATGCCCCCACGTTCAAGTATATACCAAGTGTTATCATCTACACGATCTCCTGTGGCTGTGGTGTCGGCATAGATGAAATCTGACAGGTTCTTACCATTAGGTACATCGACCATACGTTGGGCATTTAAGCTAGATACCCCTGCAATTAGGAAACTTCCAATAACTGCACCTTTCAATAAGCGTGAAAATTGTTTCATTTGAATTTGTTTTTAATGAATAATGAGAAATTATAGTTTGATACGAATGCCAAGGTTGTAAACCGATCCTGTGACGGTGGTACTACCTTCACGTTTTGCATCACTCACGGTAGTGATTTCTTTCATATTATTGAGGTTGTTGGCATTGAAGAATACCTCGAGATTTTTAGTGATTTTTTGTTTCAGTGCTAAATCCCATCGCCAAAATTCATTGCGGTAGCGGTCTTGCACTCCTGTGGTTGACTCACCTATGGAGCTGAGGTAGATGCCCTGATAGTTGCCAGAGACACGTGCCGAAAAACCGTTTATTTCGTATCCTAAAGATAAGTTTAGAATAAGGGGGACTTGTCCTGGAATCGTGATTTTACGTTTCTGATATTCTGTATAGCTGTAAAATTGTGGTCCAAAGGCAGGACTAAATGAAATAAGTGAATCTGTATTGATGATTTTATTAGTATATTTATCAGTACTTGAGAATAGGCGTGTTAGGTTAGCATTAAAGACGACGCCATTGAATGGTTTAGGTAAGAAACTCAGGTTGCTTTGCAGATCCACCTCAAATCCATAGACTTCTGCTTTGGGACTATTGTCATAGCTTGATAATTGGTAGCCTTTTTTACCTTCCCAGCCAGCCTCAGCAGCCATTTCTTCATCTATTAAGTAGAGGTTTTCGACCTCATAAAAGATGTTTTTCAGATCCTTATAAAAGGCGCCTAACGTGAGTAAACCATATTTGCCGTTGTAGAAGGTCATATTAAGATCATAGTTCATGGCCGTCATGTGTTTTACTTGAGGATTTCCTGCTGTAATTTTACTGGTGTTGTTATTTATATAGGCGCTAATGGCTAGGTAGTTGTAGTTGGGGCGCGCCATTGTTCTTGCTGCTGATAAACGTAAGGAATACCAATCGGTAGGTTCATATTTGAAATGCAGATGAGGAAAAAATTCGGTATAGTTTTGTGTGGTCACCGTGTCTGAGATGGTCCCTATCGAATTGTCCCAACCTGATAATGATGATATTTTAGATTGGTATTCATTATCGGATTTTTCAGCTCTTACGCCCGCAATAACGGTGAGTGTATTTTTATATTTTATTTTACCCATAGCATAACCTGCTGTTATGGTTTCGGTGATGTCTGTGTTGTTGACTTCTATGGCACGGTTACTCAGAAAGTCGTCTTTGAAGTAATTATGCCAGTTATCTGCAGCATTATCATCTATGGGGTTGTAGAAGCTGGTACCACTAAGGAAGGCTTCGCTTTTGGTCGGATTGTCCACAAAGGTTTTCATTTGTACGACATTGTTATTGTTGGAATTCAAGGAATAAGGATATGGGTAGTTGGGATCCCAAGCAGTGGTTTTTCCTGGGATGCCAAAATAATACCATGGTTCCCAACTGCCTTGGTCGGCACGAATACGATTCAAGTAATTGTACTTTCCTCCCACCTTAAGACTTAAAGTCCAGTTGTCATTTAATTGAAGTGGAAGTTCAAAGTTTAAGGCGGCAGTGGAGTTAGACTCTGAGATGTCCTGTTGGTCAGAGCTCATTTCGTACAAGTAGGTAGAGGAATCATTGCCTAATTCTGAGTTGTTAATCCAATTGTTTGGATGAGTACCATCTAATGTTTTCCCTCCAAAAGGTCGAGTATTCCTTAATTCCATATTATAGTCCGTTCCTCTCTCGTTTTGCGTTTTAGCATAGGAGAGGCTCCAGTCGGTTTTTATTTTACCTAAGGTGTGTTTTCCCGAAAGCATATTTGATAGCAGGTTTGTATTGCCTTTCCAACGGTCGTAGTTTATATTAGCCTCAGCATCTACATAGCTGTAGTAGTTTGTGTGTTGTCTAAAGTCTCTGTTGGTATTGCTATACAAGGAATAAAAGTTTAATCCGCCATTAGCCAGTTTGTAATCAATATTTACACTACCGCCTACGCGCTCGCGAATCTCATTCACTCTTTCTTGTCTTACACTATTGTAGTCAATTGCATCAATGTTATTGCTTTGTGAGTTTTTGTATGAGTAATTTATCTTATCAGAACTACGATTGATACGCTCAGTATTCGCTTGTGCTATTATACCCAATTTATTATCAAAAAATCGTCTGTTGTAGGCTGCTGAGAAATTATAGTTACCAAAGTCTTCACGAAGTGCACTATAACCTCCGCTAGCATTGATGCGTAGTTGTGGGGTTTCTGCCGCTTTGCTAAGCAATAGATTCACCGTGCCACCTACGGCTTCAGCGTCCATATCAGGAGTAGGTGATTTAAAAACCTCTATGCCTTGGAGTAGTTCGGGTGATATCATGGATAAATCCACTGATTTGTCATTAGGATCGTTAGATGGTACTTTAATGCCATTTACCGTGATAGCACTGAAGCGAGGTTCTAGACCGCGAATGACTACTTTTTGTCCTTCTCCCTGATTACGTTGCAAAGAGATCCCTGATACCCTACCAATAGCCTCTGCTGCGTTAGCATCTGGTAGCTCCTTTAACTTATCCTCTGATACCATATTGGCAATAGCATCTGAATTTAATTGTTGGTTGATGGCTTTGGATTGTCCTAATAACTGAGCGGTGATGGTGATTTCCTGTCCTACTACTGTTTTTACATCTAGGGTGATGTTGATGTTGAGGCTTTCACCATCTTTTACGGTAATGGTGGTGTCTTTAGGGTAGTATCCTATAAAAGAATACTGTATGGTGTGTTCACCTTCAGAAAGTCCTGTTAGTGTATAGTTACCGTATATATCTGATATGGTGCCATAATTACTTCCTTTTAGTATGACAGCTGTACCTGGTAAATTTGAGTTGATAGAACGATCTATAATGGTTCCTTTTATATTGCCTTGCGCTAGTGTTGTTTTTGTCATAGAGCTAAGGAATAGTATAACCAAAAATGCAGATAATAATTTGTAACTTTTTATCATAATTAAATGCTTATGTAAACAATGTAGAATGCCAATCCTATCACACAAATACTTAGGATAAGCTCCAACACTATTAGTTTTTTATTTTTAAAAAATTGCTTCACGGTATTCTTTTAATTGAGATGTCAAAATTAGTCGTAGAAGGCAATGACGTATATCAATAGCGTATCAAATTGTTTTAATTATGAATTTAAATATTGCAGATTGGTTGCATAGGGTTTCAATTATGTTGCATGAAATCACATAATATATTGATAGTGAGATATTAATAAAAATTAACTAGCTATTGTTTTTTTTAGCGTTTTTTTAGGTAATCGGTAGGGGTGATGCCAAAATATTTTTTAAAAGAGGTGATAAAGTAGGAGGTGCTACTGAATCCGGTCATGTCAGATATCTCATTAATGTTGTAAATCTTATCGGCAATCAATTGTTTGGCATAGTTGAGCCTTTCTATACGTAAGGTCTCACTGGGTGAAAATTGGTACAGTGCTTTGAATTTGCGGAATAATTGACTTCGACTCATTCCCAGTGTTTCAGCTAGTGTTTCAACTGAGAATTCTGAATTATTAAGTTGTTCTTTAATGGTTTTGTTCACTGTCTCGATGAATCGTTGGTCGTGTTGGTTTAGTTTTTCTTTTGTTAGGCTGATTTCAGTGTTGTTATCTAGGCGAAGTCTTAATTTTTCGCGTTGTTTTAGAATGTTTTGGATTGTGGCTTCAAGTAGTTTATTTTCAAAAGGTTTTTCGATATAGGCATCTGCACCGTACTGTAAGCCCTCTATCTTATAGTCAGTCTCAGATTTAGCTGTTAGCAAAATAATAGGAATATGGGAAGTGAGAAATTGATTCTTAATTTTCTCACACATCACTAAGCCATTCATCTCAGGCATCATAATGTCCGAAATGATGATGTCTGGAATGCTTTTTGTCGCTTTTTCTAGGCCTTCTTTACCATTAAAGGCGGTTTCAATCTTATAGGCTTTGAAATGAAAAGCCAGATAAGCATTGAGCTCTTTATTGTCTTCTACAATAAGCATTTGATAGGGCTCTGTGTTTTTATTTGATATACAGCTTTCCTCAGGAATGATTGTCTTTTGAGTGGGCAGGTGTTTATTTGTAACAAAGGGTTGACTATTATCTTGTTTTTCTTCGTCGGCATAAATCTTTTCCTGAATGGGGATTTTTACGGTAAAGGTTGTGCCTCTGTTGTAGGCGCTTTCTACACTTATTTGACCTTTGTGTGCTTCAACTAGTCTTTGTGCATAAGCCAAACCAATGCCTGAGCCTCGTAGTTTAGCTTGACTATTTTCACCTTGGTAAAAACGATCAAAGATTTTATCTATATCTTTTTCTGCAATGCCTTCTCCCGAATCCTTAACCTTGATAATAGCTTCTTGTTCATCACCTTCAAGTGTGACGGTGATGTTGCCATCTGTAGGGGTATATTTTAGGGCATTTGAAAGAAGGTTGAATAATATTTTATCCATTACGCCTTGGTCAAAAAAAGCGGTTGTCGTAGGATCTATGGGATGGTTAAATTCTAAAATTATGTTTTTCTTAATGGCATTTTCACGAAAGCACGCCAATGTATTTTCAATAAAGTCGATCATTGATACTTGTTTAATGCATAGTTGTATTTTTTTATTTCCAGTCTTTCTAAAATCCAATAATTCTTCTACTAAATATAGGAGTCGTCTGACATTATTTTGCACAACATCAATTAAGTATGATTGTTCCTGATTGTGGAGATATAGGTGCTCTAGTTCTTGTAATGGTCCAGAGATTAGAGTGAGAGGGGTGCGGAATTCATGTGCGATATTAGTGAAGAAGCGCAGTTTCATTTGATTAAGTTCCTCCAATTGCTTTTTCTCCATGCGTTCTAGATCTAAGGTGTTGTTTTGTTTTATGCGCATAGTGATAAGCCACCTAAGTAGGAGAAGTAGCGTCAGTAGTAGTAGGGCATAAAGCGTATAGGCAAAAGGGGTTTTCCAAAAGGGTTGTTTGATATATATGCGTATAGAGGTTCCTTCTTCATTCCATATGTTGTCATTGTTTGCTCCCTTTACTACAAAGGTGTAATGTCCTGGTCTTAAGCTGGTGTAGTTGGCTATTTTTTGATTGCCACAATAGATCCAAGCATTATTGTAACCCTCCAGTTTGTAGGCGTATTGATTTTTTTGAGGAACGATATAGTTTAAGGCTACAAATTCAAAACTAAAATCATTTTGATCGTGATTTAATACAATTTCTTTTGTTTCGGTAATGTGTTCTATTAAAGGAGATTGTTCGCTCTCGGGACTTATATTCTGATTAGAAATTTTAAAATTGGTGATTTTGATTTTAGGAATTTCATTATTGATGGGGACTTGATTGGGATTAAACCTGTTAAATCCGTTTATTCCACCAAAGTAAATGTTGCCCTGCTTATCCTGAAAGGAGGCGTTGCGATTAAACTCATTGCTTTGAAGTCCGTCATTAATGTCATAATTAACAGGTGTTCCCTGGTGCGAATATTTAGTAATTCCTTTATTGGTAGATATCCAGTAGTTGTTATTTTTATCGCAAATAATACCATTGATGTTTTTATCCGGTAGATCTGTTATTGTTAGATTTTCGAAATTTTGATATATCGGATTGTAAATGCTAATCCCATTATTGGTGCCTATGAGTAAATTGCCATTGATGTCTTCTTCCATGGTGATGACGTAATTACTCAAAAGACTGGTGCTGTCGTGTGGAGTGTTGCTAAAACGTAGAAAGTGATCCTTTTCTTCTATGTATTTCATCAATCCCGCTTCTTTTGTTCCTAACCAAAGCGTGTTGTTTGAAGTGACAAATAGGGATGTTATGAAGTTGTGAGCAATAGATAAAGAGTCTTTGGGGGCGTTGAGGTAACGTTTTATATTTCCCGTTTCTTCATTATATCGGTATAAGCCGTTAAGGGTGCCAACCCATATTATGCCCTTGGGATGTTCGGCTAATGTAAAGACCTTCTCATTGGTAATAAGGTGTTTTAAGTGATGGTTTTTGGGGTTGATAGAGCTTAAACCTCCCCCATAGGAACCTATGTAAAGTTGCTTAGAGTTGCTTTTGAGTAAGGTTTTAATATGGTCGCTGTTCAGGGTGTTTATTGAGCCATCATGCTTTTTTATCACCTCAAATATGATAGAATTATGGGGTAAATAATTGACTCCTCCAGATTCTGTTCCAATCCATATGCCATTTTCGTCTTCGGCAAAAGAACTGACACAATTGTTGCTTATACTGTTGGCATTATAATACTGATGATTGAAGTGTTCAAATTTAAAGAGTTTAGGAGAGAGCATATTAACTCCACCACCCCAAGTCCCTATCCATAATATACCGGTAGCATCTTCATATAATGAATAAATGGAACTATGACTTAAGCTTTGGGCATTATTATCATCTTTTGTAAACCGTTGGAGGTCTTTATCTTTTGGATTGTAGCGAAATAATCCAGTGATAGTCCCAAACCACAAATTACCGTTGGCATCTTGATGGATACATCGGGTTTCAGCGTCTGGAATAGGCTGTTTACTAGAAAAAGATTCAAAGGGGGAGTGCAGTGAGTCTTGTGAAAAAAGTTTAACGCCGCTAGTTGTGCCGAGCCATATCTGCCCTTGTTTGTCAACGTATAATGGACCCGAATAGTCGCTGTTAAGAGGATCAGTACTGTTTTCGTTAAAGGGGTGATATTTTAATTCTTCCGTTTTTTCATTATAGATATAAAGTCCTTTTTTATCTGTGATACATATCTTTCCTTTAGCGTCTTCAGCAATGGCGCCTATGTATTTCTGTTGTAGTTTGGGGATTTTGTTTTTTATAAACTGTCCTTCTATGATGAGATCAAGTCCTGCATTGCTAGCCACCCATATTCTATTCTTGCTATCTTGAAATAGAGCATTAATGGTGTTGCCTGAAGTGCCATAATTTGAATTATCTGTTTTGTAGTGTAAAAAGCGTTCCGTTTTTTTGTCAAAACGGTTGAGTCCTCCTTTTCGTGTACCTACCCATAGGTTACCTTTATGATCTTCTAATATAGAAATAACTTCGTTGCTACTAATTGTTGTGCTATCGTTAGGGTCGTGTTTAAATACCTTGAATGTGCAACCATCATAGCGGTTCAATCCTCCACTTCGTGTACCAAACCACATAAAGTCCTTTTGATCTTGAGTAATACAGAAAACTGTACTTTGCGATAGCCCTTCGCGCACAGAAATGTGATTAAATTTCGGGGTTTTAAGGGTGTGTTGAGCTTTGATGCTAAGTGTAAATAGCAATGCAAGTAGCACGAAAATGTGGTACCGTTGATTTGTTAATATGGGGAATGTGTTATGCCTTAAGTAGCTGTTCATTTTTTCAAACACCTTTGTTAGCCATCAGTTGGATAAAGAGTAAATATAGGTTAACCTTTCGAATTCAAAAGTAAGTATAATTTGAAGGAAAAAAGATCGTATGCTTAAGTAAATACACTTGTATCTCTTATTTATAAGTTAATTTGTGAAATATAAATTCACCATAATCTATGCTTAATGATACAAAATTATAAAAATGTTTTGATAAAATAGCTTTAATCATTGCAATCATTTTGTTTTTTCAGATAGTTAATGGGTTGCTTTTTAGTATCTTGTGGTGTGTTGGTGTTGTATTTGTTTCTTGTTGTTATGTGTCTGATTATGAGTTTTATGCGATATTCCTTCAGAGTCAGCTTGTCTATGTTTTAACGTTTATTGTTGAATTTTAGAAAAAGAGTATTATACTGTTTTTTGTTTTTTTTATATAATGGATATGCATTAACACTATACGAGAACGTTTGATCCCACATTGTGGGTTTAATTCCTAGCAGCTTGCTGCGAATGAAAAAGTGTTTTGTATTGATACTTCGGCTGTATGCAGCGGGGTAGTTTATTTTGTTTTGAAATTGTACAGTTTTCTCATTTTAAGTTATGGTTTCAAATGTGAGTTAATAGTTCAATATTTGAGGTATGAGTAGGATTGTTTGAATAGCGATTTTTATTCTTTTGTTATGTGTTGTTTTTTTGCGTAAATGTCAAGTATTAAGCATTATTGGATAGAGTTGATGTCTGATAAATGAAACCAACACGACTTAAATAATTATTAAGACATATTTATCTGTTGTAAAGTAAGTAGTTGAAAGACCAAGAACTATTTATGTGTATTGTCATCTTTCGTTAATTCTAAAATTTTAAAAATATGAAAAAACAGTTGATATTATTTATCACACTTTTTGTTTCTTTTTCGTTGTTCGCACAACTAGAGCACCCTTTACGCGATGCTAATGGCCGTCATACCGTTGGTCGTGGATTTGTTTTAGTAACAACGGGTGATAGCCGCGACTTAACCTTTACAACTGACGACTATAAACGCATGCAGCGTATGGGTGCCAATTATCAGGTTATTCGTTTAGAGATGGATAAAATAAGCCATTTTGCGGGAGCTACCATTGATGAGGATTATCTTAAAAAACTGGACGCGTTGGTGTTAATGGGTAAAAATGTTGGGATAAAGACGGTGTTTAAAATGACCAATTATGGTATTGATGAATTTATCTGGGAAGAATTCTGGTTGAATAAAAAAGGAGAGCACGAGCTTTATATCGAAGCTTGGCAGGTCATCTGGAAACGTTATGTAGATGAAACAGCCGTGTCGGGTTACGATCTTTTGAATGAGCCTCGTAAGCTCACGATGGATATTTCTTATGATGATTTGACCAGCGATTATCTAGTGCCTTTTTACCAAAAACTTATTGACGAAAAGAATAAGATAGATCCTGAGAAATACAGCTTGATTCAAACCATTTTTATGAATAAAGGTGAAGCTATTAATGGGAATCAATATGCCGAAATAAAGAAAGATATCGATCGTGAGAATTTACTTTTTGCACCTCATATCTATCAAAATGATAGGGCACTTGTAGAACCAACGATGCTTCGTTTTGATAAAGAATCTAAATTGCTTGATGCACCTATCTTTATTGGTGAGTGGGGTTTTCCTACCTTTGATACCACCGATTCTACAATGACGGGTAGGCTAGGGCAGTTAAATTATATGGATTTTTATATGCGTACGGCAGAGCTTTTTGATAGTTTGGGTATAGGTTCCATTAAGGCTTGGTTTTCGGGAAATAAGACCAAACAACATTTTATGGCTGGAGGTCCCTCTACTTGGGCAATTTTTGCCGATCCTCAACTTGTAGGTACTGTTGAACGTAAATATATTACAGATATTATTTCTCGTCCTTATCCTCAGTCTATTGCTGGTGATATTAATTCTTTTGGTTATGATTTTGCTACACGTAGTCTCGATGTTTATGTGACGACTGATAATAGTAAAGGGGCTTCGCGTATCTTTGTCGGGGCAGATAGGCATTATCCCGATGGATTTTCTATTGTGTGCGATGATGATTTTGTGCTATGTTACAATCCGCTAAAAAATGTAGGATTGGAGGTGTTCAAATCTAATGGTAAGAGTAATCCTGCTGATTTTATCTGGAATAATAATACGCAACAATTGATTATTCTACAGTGGCCAGAAGATAAGAAGGACATGCATTTGAGAATTATTCCAGGGATTAATAACTAAACATAAAATACTTTAGAACTGATATTTTAAATAAACACTATAATTATGAATCTTAAATCAAGCACCAAACGCATTTTGACATTAGCTGTCTGTGTGTGTGTATCAGTATTCGCTGCAATGGCTCAGACGAAAGTCATTGAAAATACCTGTGAATACCATGAGAACCCTATTGGAATAGATGTAGAGCAAGTTCGCTTAAGTTGGAAAATGTCTTCTACTAAAACGAATATTATGCAAACGGCCTATGAGATACGTGTGGCCGAGTCGTCTAAAGCACTAAAGGAAAAGGATGCTTTGCTTTGGAGCACGGGTAAGGTGGTGAGTGAACAATCGTTAGGAGTTGTTTACGAGGGAACTTCCCTTAAGTCAATGCAACGTGCCTACTGGCAAGTGCGTGTGTGGGATAATAACAATAAAGTAAGTGCGTGGAGCGAACCTGCTTTCTGGGAGATGGGATTACTTAGTACAGCAGAATGGCAGGCTTCGTGGATAACGATGCCGGGTGGTGAATTTGTTGATCAATCATTGCCAAGTCAATATTACCGTAAGGAATTTAAAGCAGCTAAAACCGTGAAAACAGCCCGTGTCTATGTGTCTTCTTTGGGTTTGTACCAATTATTTATCAATGGTGAGAAAGTCGGTGATCAACTTTTTACCCCTGGCTTTACTTCTTATAAAAAACGCATCCAATACCAAGTGTATGATGTAACAGATATGTTGCAAACTAATAATGCGATTGGTGCTATTGTGGGCGATGGTTGGTTTCGTGGACGTCTAGGTTGGGAAGGTGATGTGGCACATTATGGCAAGCAATTAGGACTTATTGCTCAGCTACAAATCACTTATACCGATGGGACTTCTGAAACTATTGTGACCGATGAAAACTGGGGAATCTCTTATGCAGCAATTTTAGAATCAGACATTTACGATGGTGAAAAGTATGATGCTCGCCTCGAAAAAAAGGGCTGGTGCAAAGCTGATTTTAATGAACAATGGAATGCCGCAGCTGTCCTAGACCATTCAAAAGACATCCTTGTAGCATCAAACAGCATACCCGTACGTGCTACAGAAGAAATTGTACCTATCAAATTTATCACCACTCCTAAGGGGGAACAAGTTTTTGACTTAGGTCAGAATATCGTGGGCTGGGCACGTCTAAAAGTGCAAGGTCAGGCTGGTGACAAAGTAACGCTTCAGTTTGCTGAGGTCTTAGATAAGGAAGGTAACTTTTTTACGACTAACTTACGTTCTGCTGAAGCAACAGATATCTATACCTTGAAAGGTGGAGAAGAAGAGATCTTTGAACCTCATTTTACCTTTCATGGCTTCCGTTTTATTAAGGTTGAAGGTTATCCTGGTACTTTAACTGCGGATAAAATTACGGGAATTGTCATCCATTCAGATATGGCACCAACAGGTGATTTCTCGTGTTCAGATCCACTTATTACACAGTTGCAGAAAAATATTCAGTGGGGACAGCGTGATAACTTTCTCGATATTCCTACTGATTGTCCTCAGCGTGACGAACGTGTGGGCTGGACAGGCGATGCACAAGCCTTTGCTATGACAGCGTCTTTTAACTTTAATGTGGCCTCATTTTATACCAAATGGTTAAAGGATTTAGCCTTAGATCAGCAGCCTAATGGCGAGGTGCCAAATATCATTCCTGATATGTGGAATAACAAGATGGGTGGCTGTACTGGTTGGGCCGATGCGGCGGTTATTATCCCTTGGACAGTGTATCAGGCTTATGGTGATGTGCGCATCTTAGAGGAGCAATACAGTAGTATGAAAGGCTGGGTAGAGTATATGAAAAAGCATGCTGGCGACGATTTCTTATGGAATCAGAACCGATGGCATTGGGGCGATTGGTTAGCTTACCATTCAGATAAGCCCGATTATGCCGGTGCTACTACCGAGAAAGATTTAATCGCGACAGCTTATTATAAATATTCGACCTCTTTATTGAGTAAAATTGCGACTATCCTTGATAAGCAAGATGACGCAGCAGCATATGCTACTCTCGCTCAAAATGTAAAAGAGGCTTTTATTAACGAATACATGACACCAAACGGTCGCTTAGTATCGCATACACAAACGGCTTATGCATTGGCTCTTTCTTTCGACCTAGTGCCAGAGAAATTGATATCAGCTTCAGCTAAATACTTTGCCGATGATGTTAAGAAATTTAAGCACCTGACGACTGGTTTCCTAGGTACGCCATTGTTGTGTAGCACCTTGTCTGCTAATGGTTATGAAGATTTAGCTTTTATGTTACTTAATCGCAAAGAATATCCAGGTTGGTTGTATCCTGTCACTCAGGGTGCTACTACTATTTGGGAACGTTGGGATACGCAAAAACCTGATGGTACTATTATTGAAGGAATGAACAGCTTTAACCATTACGCTTATGGCGCCATAGGCGAATGGTTGTATAATTATGTGGCGGGTATCAACCTCGACGAGCAGAATCCTGGCTATAAGCATATTGTTTTCACTCCTCATTTTGGAGGCGGCTTGACCAATGCTAAGGCTGAAATCAATTCTATGTACGGTGTAGTAAGTTCTTCTTGGGTGCTTGAGGACAATAAGTTTGTGTACAATGTGATTATTCCTGCAAATAGTACAGCGACTCTGACTTTACCTAAGTCTAAGAATAAAGAGGTTACTATTCAATCTTTACCGCTCAAGAAAAAAGGTGTTAAGATGACTAAAAAAGAAGCTAATGATGTGGTCGTGGAACTTGGTTCGGGCAGTTATCAGGTGTCCTACAAAATGAAATAGTAATAAGGAAGATTCCCAGTGGGATTCTATATCCAATAGTTTTTTTTATGAGTGAGTTTTTATTAATCTTTAATCGTTAAAATTATGAGAAACATTTTTATTAAATTAAGCTTAGTATTGTTCTGTGTTATGTTAACTGTAAATTCCTTCGGTTTTAATCATCCGGGTGGAATGCACACAACTGCAGATTTAGATTTTGTAATATCTAAATTAGATGCAAATGAGGAACCCTGGAGTACTGCTTGGACCAATTTTAAGGTTGTCGATGCTGATAACTATCAAGGAATAGATCCTTTGCCATTTTCTTCCATTAACTATGTACAACATACATATGATTGTGTGGAATGTGGTTCTTATAATAATCCTAATGTTGGATGTAATGATATTGTATATGATGGAAAGGCTGCATATTCTTTGGCATTGCGTTTTTATTTGACAGGGGATGATAGGTATGCTTCAAAAGCCATTAATATCATTAGAGATTGGAGCGCTGAGTTTGATAATATTACTGATTCTAATGCAAGATTGGTAATAAGTTGGGCAGCGCCATGGTATGCAAATGCAGGGGAACTATTACGTCACACTGCTAACTCGGGATGGTCAAGTAACAACACTACGCAATTAAATACCTTATTGAACAAATTTAAAAACTATTATATTTGGAGTGGTCGTCCACATAATAATTGGGTTATGGCTTCTATTGAGGCACAAATGGCTGTGGCTATTTTTCAGGATGATCAATCAGCTTATGATGATGCCATACAAATGTGGAAAGACAGAATTATAACTTACATCTTCCAAAGTTCTGATGGTTCACAACCTATTCCGCCATCAGGAGAATCACAATCATGGACTAATCTTCAATGGCATGATGGTACCAATAGAACAGGAACTTCTTATGTAGATGGGCTGTGTATGGAAACCTGTAGAGATTTAAATCATTCGAAATTAGGTTTTGTATCAATTGTAAATGTTGCTGAAATGGCCTGGAATCAGGGAGATGATTTATTTAGTCTAGAAAAGGATAGATTAATCGACTTTTTAGAACTTCATACAGACTGGATGAATGGAGGAAGTGTTTCATCTTATATTTGTGATGGTTACCTTGATTTGGTGGAAAATTCAAAAACGGCATTTGAGCTTGCATACAATCATTTACACGATAGGTTAGGAGAAAGTTTACCTAACACTTTAACCATGATTAATAGCGAGCGACCACAAAGTATTACTACATGGGTCGGTAAATGGGAAACACTAGCGTATGCTGGTCGCACTTTTGATATGGAGGGTACCTATAAATTTAAGAATAAAGCAACAGGGAACTACTTGGATTCTGATGGTGCAATTGTTATGGGTAAGAGCTATACTGGAAATGATGATCAACTTTGGAATTTAGTGTTAGTCAGCAATGACGAATACAATATTGATAGTTATTATTCTGGGCGAGGCTGTCTTGATAGTGATGGTAGTGGTGGTGTAGCAGGCACTAGTGTAGAACCCGTTGCCTCCGGATCTGATAAAAAATGGACCATTGAATCATTAGGTGATGATACATACCGTTTTAAGAACGCTACATCAGGGAGAGACTATTTGGCTGAAAATAGAACTACCCATGTAGTAGGATATACTTCATGGGACGGAAAAAGGGCTCAATGGGTTTTAGAGTATGCCGCGACAAATAGATCTGGTACAATAACGTCTACTTTATCAACAACTAATTCTCTGAGAGTTGACATCTATCCTAATCCAGCAACAGAAAATGTTACAATACATTTAAGCGGAATCAATTCAGCTGTAGTTTCCATTATCAATGCAAACGGGAAAATAGTGTTTAAAGGAAAAATGTCAGAAAAACTGACTATACCAATACAAGGGACTTTTACATCTGGCTTGTATCTCATTAGAGTAAATAGTGACGAAAAACAGTTCATTAAAAAACTCGTAATTAAATAGAGTATGTAGGACGATAAAACTGTCTAAAATAGTCCAAATTTGGGCGGTCGAGCAGGCTATCCGCTATTATGAATACTACCACAGTACTCTGTTTCGTTAGGCGGTCTAGTGGCTTACTTCGGTTGCCCCAGTCCAACTATTCTACAGATGCTGTGGCAGCTTCATACCGCTGCTATCCTTGTCGCGCTGACGCCAGTGATTCATCGTCAGTGTATCACAAATACATAAATTATCCACAGTTATGAAAAAACAACATCTATACTTAATTGCAATACTATTATCCGTAATGCTGATGGGGGCAGAGCCAAGAACAAAATCTGTCATTGCTAGAGGTGCAGAACTTAAAACCTTATCTGAAGATTTTAAGTTTACCGAAGGGCCTGCTAAGTCGCCTGATGGTTTTATATACTTTACCGATCAGCCCAACGACCAAATCCTCAAATGGGATATTGAGAAAGAAGAAATGGCTGTTTTTAAGAAAGGTATGGGGCGTTCCAACGGTTTGTATTTTGATAATGATGGAAAACTTATCGCCTGTGCTGATGAGAAAAATGAGTTGTGGCGTGTCAACGAAGATGGTTCACATACCGTATTGGTAGATAACTTTCAGGGTGATTTGCTTAATGCTCCTAATGACCTTTGGATAGATGAATTGGGCGGTATCTACTTTACTGATCCTCTTTATAAACGTCCATGGTGGGATAGAGAAGATGACTTTTTGCCTAGCCAAGATGCCTATTACTTATCGGCACAAGGAGAGTTGACCATGGTGGCTACTGATTTTGGTCGTCCTAATGGTATTATTGGTGATATAGAGAATCAAAAGCTCTATATTGCTGATATCAAAGAGGGACACCTATTTGTTTATGATATTACTGCTCCTGGAGTTTTAGCCAATAAGAAATTATTTATAGAAATGGGATCTGATGGTATGACGATAGATAAAGAGCGCAACCTCTACCTTACAGGTAAGGAAGGTGTTTATGTTTTCAATACCAAAGGGGAACAAATAGATTTGATAAAAGTACCACAAAATTGGACTGCTAATGTGACCATTGGTGGTAAGAAAAATAAAACGTTATACATCACATCAAAAACGGGGTTTTATTCTATTGAGCTTGCGGTGAAAGGCTTGTATTAGCAAAATTTTAATTATTAAACTGTTAAGAAAAATGAAATTTGTGACCAAAAAAAGAACTGTAGTGTTATTGAAAAAATTATTAGTTTTAGTCATCGTCCCGTTTGTATATTCTTTTCAAGAGCCTCTTTTTCCAGAGAGTGGTGTGGTGTTTTCGTTTTCAAGTTACGAAAGTCTTGTGTTTACTAAACAGAAAATAGAACAGGAAGACGCTAAAGCACTTAAGGATTATGATAGACTGATGCAGCGTGCAGATAGTGCATTAGATTCCCGCATCTTTTCGGTGTGCAATAAGACAAGCCTTCCGGCTAGTGGTAATGTACATGATTATTATTCTATCGCTCCTTATTTTTGGCCCAATACTGAAACCCCTGATAGCTTACCATATGTAAGACGTGATGGAGAAGTTAATCCGGGTGCAAGAACAGAATCAACTGATTTTAGTGAAAAGGAACAATTTTTTAATGCTATTTCAAATCTAGGTACTGCCTACTTTTATAGTGAAGATGAAAAATATGCTCAGAAGGCTATCCAATTGTTAAATGCTTGGTTTATTGATACAGCTACATTTGTGAATCCGCATTTGAATTATGCACAAGGTATTCCTGGTATAAATGAAGGGCGCTGTTTGGGTATTATTGAATTTGGAGGTATTGGTAAGGTTGTTACAACTCTAGAAATATTGAAGCTAGGTCATGTTTTGCCAGTAGAGTTGGCTAGTGGTATCGATGATTGGTTGTCGCAGTATTTTGATTGGCTCAAAAATAGCGAATTTGGAATGATGGAGGCTAGTAGAATAAATAATCATGGTACGCATTATGATGGTCAGCTGTGTGGTTTTTTATGCTATCTCAATAGAGACGCAGATGTTGCAAATTATTTAGAGACTGTGGTTAAAAAGCGTATAGCTTACCAGATAGAACCTGATGGTAGCCAACCACACGAATTAGTACGCACTAAGGCGTTCACCTATAGTGCTATGAATCTTAGGGGACTGACGCGATTGGCTCAATATGGTAAACGTGTAGGCGTTGATTTATGGGGGTATGAGACAGAAGATGGAAGAAGTATAAAGCAAGGATATGTTTATTTGGCTTCTTATCTTAGAGATAATAAAGAATGGGATTATAAGCAAATAACTAAAGGAGATTATTATGCGCATTTTGCAAAAGATTTACTGTTAACGGCAAAGAATTTTAATGAACCAGCTCTAATAAAAATAGCAGAGGATTATTTGCAGTCTAAAACCAATAAATAATAACGACTTAGGTCAATTCTTTTTGCTAGTTGTTTTGAAGATAAATGTCCATATTTTTTTTACGATAAAACACCTAAAAATTAAATAATTCCAACTTTTGAACTCTGATATCTTAGGTCTATTTTGTTAGTGATGATTGATATTTAGTAATGAATAGCATTTGAAATTTAGGTCACTTGTTGTCAGCTAGTAAAGATTGTTTTTGGTGTTGGAGTTGTTGTGACTAATGGTTGAACATATCTGTCATATTGATGAATATATTCTTTTTTTGATGTATTTGTTCATAAATATGGTGAAGACGTTGTATAATAGTTGATTTCTTTCTGTTAATTTTGTATTAAAATTTAGTTTGATGGGTATGACTCATTAATCTTTTTAGAGTACAGCATTAAAGATCGTAGTTTTATGTTGTATTTTAAAGTTTTATATGACTAAAGACTATTCTTAATATGATTATTAATTAAAATTTATGATGACAAGATTAAACATGAAATCACTTCAAGTATTAATGCTGCTTTGTTTAAGTAGCTGGTCTATTGGACAATCAATTTCTATAAAAACATTACTTTGCAACTCTCAATATAATCCTATAGCGATAGAGACTGCTCAGCCTTCATTTTCGTGGATGGTGGAAGCAGAGGGGTATGACAGGTCACAAACTGCATATCAGATTATTGTTGCCACCCAAGCAGAGTTACTTAATGAGAAAGGAGCAGCGTTGTGGAATTCAAAGAAAGTTATGAGTTCACAGTCGGCACACGTGAAATACAGTGGAAATACCTTAGAAGCTACTCAAAAGTATTGGTGGAAAGTAAGAGTTTGGGATGAAAAAGGAAACGTTTCGGATTGGTCTGCGACAAATAGTTTTAGAGTTGGTTTGTTGGATGATGCCAGTTGGGGTGTTTCTAAATGGATGACTTTGGCAGAAGATACACGCACTTCAGAATACCGTTTTAGAGCTTATAAAACAGGTGGAATGCAAAAGGCTATACAGTTGACGAGTCAACCTGCCACTTATTTACGAAATGAGATTTCTGCTAAAAAGGAAATTAAAGATGCTCAAGCCTATGTTTGTGGCCTGGGTTATTATGAACTATACATTAATGGCAATAAAACGGGAGATCATGTGCTTGACCCAGCACCTTCGAACTATGATAAACAAGCTTATTATGTCACTTATGATGTGACTGATCAACTTCAAAAAGGGCAGAATGTTTTGGGTTTAATCCTAGGAAACGGTTTCTATGGACAGACTATTTCTTGGAAGAATGACCCGGAATCAGAAAGAGATTTATCTTACGGACCTCCTACAGCACGTTTACTTGTGAAGGTGACTTATACCGATGGTTCGCAAGAAAAATTTTATAGTGATGAAAATTGGAAATCTTCAACAGGTCCTATTGTTTTTGATAATGTTTATGGTGGAGATACTTATGATGCTCGTTATGAGATGCCAGGGTGGAATGCTACTGGTTTTTCTGATGATGATTGGACCAGTGTGAAGCTTGCTACACCTCATGTAAAAAAAGTGAGTTCTCAGGAGATGCCTCCCATCCGACGCCTCAAGGAATTGGAACCTCAGCGTGTGTTTAAGTCACCAGTGACAGGGAAATGGATTGTTGATTTTGGACAAAATGTAGCAGGATGGGTGCAGATTACCGTGAATGAGAAAGAAGGTCAAGTGATTGAAATTAGACCTACAGAAGCTCTCACTCAAAGTGGAGATGATATCTATCTTGGTTCTACGGGCGGTGGTGCCAACGGTATGACTCAGCTCTTACGATATATTTGTAAAGGTGGCGGCACCGAAACGTGGGAACCTAAATTCTCCTACCACGGCTTTCGTTATGCTGAGATTACCGGGATGAGTGAAAAACCAAGTGCTAAATCTATTAAAGCGGTTCTTGTAGCTACTGATGTAGAGGAAACAGGAAGCTTTATTTGTTCAGATCCCCTTTTGAATAAGATGGATACCATCAGTAAATGGACGATAAAGGACAATTTACATGGTATTCCCGAAGACTGTCCTCATCGTGAAAAATGCGGTTGGTTGGGCGATGCACATGCTTTTGCTGAATATGCTTTGTATAATTATGATATGGCTAATTTCTATAAGAAATATATGGAAGATATCCGTACACAGATGCGTATGACCAAGGGGCAAAATACGCCAGATGAAAAGTTTCTTGTGCCAACGATGATTGCTCCAGGTAAACGTACTTCTTCCATTGCCAAACTTGATTGGGGGATAGCTACAATATACCTGCCTTGGTACAATTATATTTATACCGGTGATTCATCGATAGTCTTAGACTATTATGCCGAAATGAAAAGTTTGACCAATTATTACTTGTCATTTAAAAATGAAGCGGGTATTATTGATAATGGTATGGGCGACTGGTGCCCGCCACGATGGGATAGAAAACGTAATCCAGAGGCTATGGAATGTGATCCTGTTGTATCAGCTAACGCTTATTTTTATGATGTTTTAGGGGTAATGGAAAAGTTTGCTGCAATGGCTCAGGATGCTGAATTTGAGCAGAAGATGAAAAAGGAGAAAACTGAATTAGGTGATGCTTTTAATCAAGCGTATATGGAAACTATCCCACTTGTAAACTACCAATGGTACGGTAGTCAAACGGCAACCGTTATGGCTTTGCAGTTTGGAATGGTCCCCGAAAAAAATCTAGCCTCTGTTCTTGATGGATTAGAATACAATATTGTAGCAGTAAAAGGGGTGCATCACGCCACGGGAATTCACGGTAACCGTTATATTTATACTGTACTCAATAAATATGGTAAAGCAGAATTGGCGCAGAAGATACTTACTACACCTACATTCCCAAGTCAAACTTATGTGATGAATTATGGTTTTACTACTTGGCCTGAGCGTCAATTTTTCTGGGAAGATATGGACGGGCTTACTAACTCTTTAAACCACCCAATGCATAGTGGTTTTGCTGCTTACTTTTATGAGTCGCTTGGGGGTGTAAAATCTTCATATGATAAATCGGGTTACAAAGTCTTTAGCGTCAATCCAATTTTTCAGGATGAGATCACGCATACAGCAGTTAGCATTCCTACGCCTTATGGTGAGATAACTAATAGCTGGGACGTGAATGGTGAGATTTTTACAATGAATTTACAAGTGCCTTTTAATACACAAGCAAAACTTAGTTTGTCTCAAACAGAACTTAAATCATTAAAAATTAATGGTGTTGATTGGGTGAAATTCAAGAAAGAGCATAAGGTGAAAATGCTTGATCAATCACAGTTTATGTTAGGATCTGGTGCGTATAAAATTGAATATTGTAAGGAGTAATCTTTCATTCTTTTATGAATTTTTTAAAAGCCATGTATTCTTATGGTTCAAATAGATTTTTTGAAAACTAAATAAAAATAATTTTAATTCTCTTCATGCTTTTGTGTCGAGATAATATTTAACACAATTAATATCTGTAAAAAAATGGTAACACATTCAATTAACAAAATGCAACTTGCAGTTGTCACTCTTTTAATGCTTTTTGCCAATGTGAATTTGGCTGCAGCAAAGCAAAAGAAACAACCTAATATTATTTTTATACTGACAGATGATCAGCGTTTTGATGCTTTAGGTTATGCTGGTAATGACATTATTCAAACGCCAGAAATGGATAAGTTGGCACAAGAAGGTACTTATTTCAAAAAAGCTTTTGTGACAACACCTATATGTGCAACTAGTCGTGCGTCTATCCTAACTGGCGTACAAGAACGTACACATAATTATACGTTTCAGCGTGGTCCAATTAAGGAAGCATATATGAAAACTAGTTATCCAAATGTTCTAAGAGCAGGTGGTTATCATACTGGTTTCTTTGGTAAATTTGGTGTGGCTTATGATAATGAAAGCGCGCTTTTTGATGAAATAGAGTCTTATGATAGAAACAATCAATTTCATGATAGACGCGGCTATTATTACAAAACGATAGGTAAAGATACCGTGCATTTAACACGCTACACAGGGTATAAAGCTCATGAGTTTATTGCTAATGCACCTAAGGATAAACCATTTTTCTTGTCTTTATGCTTCAGTGCGCCACATGCTCATGATAGTGCACCGCTACAGTATTTCTGGCAAGATACTATGGATGATCTTTATAAAGATGTGACAATTCCTGATGCTGTAATGACCGAAGATAAATATTTCAAACAGTTACCTAAAGAAGTGCGTTTAGGTTTTAACCGCACACGTTGGCACTGGCGCTATGAAACACCAGAGAAATATCAGCATAGTATGAAAGGATACTACCGTATGATTAGTGGTGTTGATGCTGAAATTGGTAAGATTAGAAAGCAGTTGAAAGAGCAAGGTATTGACGATAATACGATTATCATCTTTATGGGTGACAATGGTTATTATTTCGGTGAACGTCAGATTGCGGGTAAATGGTTAATGCACGATAATTCTTTACGTGTGCCAATGATGATCGTTGATCCTCGAGTAGCTGAGCACCATGATGTTGAAGATATGGTACTTAATATTGATGTGACCAAGACTATTCTGGATGTAGCTGGATTAGAAGCACCAGAAATCTATCAAGGTAATAGTTTGTTGCCTTATGTGAAAGAAGGTAAGAGTGATGAAAAACATGAAACTATTCTTGTAGAGCATTTATGGGAAATTTCAGAGATTCCATCTAGTGAGGGGATTAGATCAGATGATTGGAAGTATTTCAGGTATCGTTTTATAGATGCTCCTGAGGAACTTTATAATTTAAAGAAAGATCCATTAGAAAAGAATAACCTTGCATTGGATCCTGCATACGATGTTTTACTTCATAACTTCAGAAATGAGTTAGAGTATAAGAAGCGAAAGTGTATAGAAGCAAAATTAGTTTCTGATTTTACAGACCCTAAGTATATCCAGAAGAACTTTTAGTTTTTTAGGTTATTCTATAAAGATGTTCTAGACAGCCTTTCGGGCTAATATTTTAGAATTCTTGTAGCACAGTGCTACAGACGTTAGCTTAAATTTACGAGTTATATCAAAACAGCTCAAGGTTAACCTTGGGCTGTTTTTTGCATATTTTGTATTCCTAAATTTGGCGTTTGCGTTAAAATACGCTGTTTGTTTTATTGTTGATATTGAATTGTTTAGTGTCGTTGGTGTCTGGCTTTTTTTATAACGTTGGGAACGATTGGGGGCTGAATTTGAAAATTTTTTCTAGATAAGAAATGAACAAATAGGGTATTGTGACAAAAATGTTCAATTATGAATTATTTATTCAATTAATAACTTATGTTTTTTATTTACATCTACTGATATAATATACTTTTGTATGGTAGGAAATATATATCACTAAATACAGATTAAAATGATTAAGAAGGCAATTTTATTATTTATTACAGCACTTTTGTTGAGTGCATTCTCTACAGCTGATGATTTTGTTTATAAGCAGAAAGATGCATCAATAGAAAAGCGTGTAGATGATCTTTTAGCTCGGATGACTCTAGAAGAGAAAGTTGGACAGATGCGTATGTTTCATGCGAATATTGGTGTGAAATTAGGTGAGGATGGGGAACTTGAACTTTCTGATAAAGTATTAAAAAAGTTGGAAAATGGTGTTGCAGGGATTAAGAATCCAGGTGAGCATAATACTCCTGAGGAGGCTGCTATGCTTAATAACATGTTGCAGAAAAAAGTTATTGAAAGTAACCGATTAGGTATTCCTGCTTTTTTTGTGACAGAGTCTTATAATGGCGTAGATGCTGAAGGTTGTACTAGTTTTGGTCGTCCTATTAATATGGCTGCCACTTATAATCCAGCATTAGTGAAAAAAGTGTATGATGCTGTAGGTCGTGAAGCGCGTTTACGTGGTTTGCATTTGACTCACTCTCCAGAAGCTGATCTTGTGCGTGATCCAAGATTTGGACGTATGAGCGAGGCTTTTAGTGAAGATACTTACCTTACTACACAGATGATTATTAGTGCTGTGTCAGGTATGCAGGGAGATTACGTAGGATTATCAAGTACACATATTGGTGCCGTAGCAAAGCATTTTGCAGGTTATGCACAAGTATCTGGTGGTACTAACTTTGCTTCAATCGAAATGTCTCCACGTACACTTATCGATGAGATATTTCCTCCTTTTAAAGCGGCGGTTCAAGAAGCACATTCTTTAGGGATTATGGCATCACACGGTGATATCAATGGAGTAGCAAGTCACGCTAATCCTTGGTTGTTGACTGAAGTGTTGCGTAACCAATGGGGATTCGAAGGTTATGTGGTTTCGGATGCTAATGATATTGGTCGTTTGCATTACTTTATGAAAGTAGCAGAAACACCTGAGGCTGCCGTGGAGTTAGGTTTGAAAGCGGGTGTAGATGTGGATTTATATGCTGAGGATGCTTATTCTTTATTGCCTGAAATGGCTAAGAAAGATCCTTCATTGATGAAATATATAGACCGTTCTGTCAAAAGAGTATTACGCACTAAGTTTATTCTTGGTTTATTCGATCAGCCTTATGTTGATGTGAAGCAAGTGAGCAAGAATGTGCGATCTCAGAAGAACCTTGATTTAGCTAAAGCTACCGACAGAGAATCTATTATTCTATTGAAAAACGAAGATGTTCTTCCTCTTAGCGATGGTGAAAAGATCAAAGTAGCGCTTGTGGGGCCAGTACTTGGCGAAGGAACAAAAGCTGATTTTGAAGAAGTGGTGGGTAAGAAAGTTAGCTTTGTTGCCGAAAGAGGTTTTCACTTAACCAATGGTGTTAAAGGTGAACCTAGTGTCAACGATGAGGCCACACAGAAGGCCGGTATTCAGAAAATATTAGCTACAGCAAAAGATGCTAATGTCATCGTTTTATTTGTGGGGGGTGATGAGTTTACTTCAAAAGAAGCTTTCTTTAGTAATGCTATAGGTGATCGTGATAATATTGACCCTGTAGGTTTGCAAGATGAGTTAATTGTAGCACTTAAGAAAATGGGTAAACCAGTAGTGGTGGTATTGAAGCACCGTCGTACTTTATCTATCAATACTTTCTCTAAGCAAGCAGATGCTATTATCGACTGTTGGGATTTGAGTGAACAAGGTAATTTGGCTATTGCCGAAGTGCTTTTCGGAAAAGTAAATCCATCAGGAAAGTTACCTGTAACAGTACCTCACTCTATTGGTCAGTTACCTTTCCATTATAGTCAGAAAGAAATCAATTACAAGAAAGGTTATCTTTTTGCTGAGAATGGTCCTCTTTATCCTTTCGGTTTTGGTTTAAGTTATACTCACTTTGATTATTCTGAAATGACATTGTCAAGTGAAACAATGGCTGTTGATGGAAGTCTTAAAGCTAGCATAACAGTTAAGAATACCGGATATAATACAGGAAAAGAAGTGGTACAGTTATATATCAAAGATTTATATGGTTCTGTAGTACGTCCTATGCAAGAGTTGAAAGGTTTTGAGAAAATAGAATTAGCACCAGGCGAGAGCCAAGTGGTGACTTTCGATATTACACCAGAGATGCTAGCTTATACCACACTTGATATGACTAAGAAAGTAGAAAAAGGAACAATCGAAGTGCGTATTGGTACTTCTTGTGTTGATTTTGAAGCTTTGCAGTTCGAAGTGAAATAAAATTGGATTCAAGTAGAATTTTCTACTTTTTAAGGCATATAATGATGTACTAATATGAACAGTTTAATAGCAAGATATATGTTGCAAAAAGTGTTTTTCATCATTATATGCCTTAATTTTTTTTTTAGTTCATGTCAGCAATCTTCTTATGATAAAATGACCAAAGATATCGTAGATGTTTGGTCAGAGTCTGAAATAAAACGCGCTGATGAATTCCTAGAATTGCCGGTGATTACGGTAACTAATACTTCATGTGAGCGTAGTGCGGGAGGTTTGCATGATTTTTTCTCAGAGGGGGATTATTGGTGGCCAAACGAGGAAGATGCTCAGGCACCTTACGAAAGAAAGGACGGACAAAGTAATCCTGAAAACTTTTTTGCACATCGCCATGCTGTAGTTGATCTGAGCGAAAGTGTTGCTACACTCACTTCTGCTTGGTTGTTAACGCAAGATCAGAAGTATGTGGATAAAGTATTAGAACACCTCAATGCTTGGTTTGTAGATACAGCAACTATGATGAATCCTCAGATGCTTTATGCTCAAGCTATCTTTGGTCGTTATACCGGTAGGGGAATTGGTCTAATAGATGCTTATCATTTTGTAGAAGTTGCACAATCCGTTAGAGTGTTAGAGGATAGAGGAGCCGTTGATGCCAGACAATTGAGTTCTATCAAGGCCTGGTTTTCTGAATTCTTAAATTGGATGATTACACATCCATATGGTATTAAAGAAATGAATACCAAGAATAATCATGCTACTTGTTGGTTAGCCACAGCATCGTCATTTGCTACGTTAACTGGTAATGAAGCTTTGGTTGCAGAGTTCCGACAACGTTTTAAGGAAGTTTTATTGCCCAATCAAATGGCATTGGATGGTAGTTTCCCACTTGAACTAAAAAGAACTAAGCCTTATGCCTATTCGTTGTTTAATATAGATGCTTTTTGTAATTTAGCTGAGATTCTTTCTGATGCTGATTGTAATCTTTGGGATTATGAGACAATTGATGGAAAATCGTTGAAGAAAGGATTAGCATATATTTATCCTTATATCAAGGATAAGAAGCTCTGGAAACGTGTCCCTGATGTATTTATTTGGGACGAATGGCCTGTTTGTCAGTCTTCGTTATTATTTGCTGCTTTAGCTTATGATAATGTGGAATACCTGAATTTGTATCTTTCTATGGAAAAATACCCAAGTCATCCTGAAGTGAAGCGTAATTTGCCAGTACGTCATCCATTAATTTGGCTAGAGTGCTGGAATTAGATTTATTAGAAGGTGAATTGTTATTTTAAGTGAATAGATTGGTTCATGTTTTTTATATTGATTTTAATATAGTAGATAAATAAATTTTAAAAGTGTTTGTACTTATATATTTTGTTTGCGAAAGTTTAATAGTTCGATGTAATAATATGTAGGTGTTTGAGAGATTTTTTATAAGCGCAACAAAGAGTTGTTATCAATTTTGAGTAAGAGCTTAGATTAAAGAGTCTGCTGTTGATTAAACTTGATAACATACAAGGATACATTGTTTTAAGTTGTGTTTGATTTGTTTCAATAGTTATGGAGAAAAAATAAATTTAATTAAACCAAAAGAATATGCAAATGAAAATTAAATATTTATTAGTGAGTCTTTTACTTGTCTCAAGTATTCAATGTAGTGTGGCTAAAAAGACGACCACTACTACCAAGGAAAGCAGTGTGGCAAAAGCTACAGGTTTAACTGTTGAATACATTCGTGAACCAAAACAAGTAGCTATTATCGATAGTCGTCCAGAATTTAGTTGGGTCTTGCCTATTGAGGCTTCATTGCAAACGGCCTATGAAGTATTGGTAGCATCATCACAAGAAGCTTTGGATAGTGATAATGGCGATGTATGGTCAAGTGGTAAGGTAACGAGCAACCAATCGTCGGATGTAGAGATAGGAGTGGAGCTTAAAGAGAATACCACTTATTTCTGGAAAGTGCGTTATTATGATGCACAGTATTGCGTGTCTGAATTCTCAGATGCACAACAATTCACGACAGGAGAGTTTAGCGATAAGCTAACTTCACAGAATTCTTTTCAGATCGAGCACATCTCGCCAGTCGCTTCTAAAACGCTAGACGACGGAACGGTTTTTATTGACTTTGGGAAAGCGGCTTTTGCAGCCTTAGAATTAGAGTATAACACCAAGGTAGAAGATACAATCATTGTACGTGTAGGTGAAAAACTTAAGGACGGTCGTATAGATCGCAATCCTGGAGGAACCATCAAATATCAAGAGATTAAGTTTGCAGTAACACCAGGCCAGACGTATTATAATGTGCCTATCGTTCCAGACGAGAGAAATACTAACCATTTGGCTATTCTTTTACCAGATTCTATTCCTGTACTTATCCCTTATCGTTATGCTGAAGTGAGTGGTGCAAGCAAAAAGTTTGATCCTAGTCAAGCCGTACAGGTAGCGTGTTTTAACTATTTCGATTACACTTCAAGTGCTTTTACTAGTTCTGATGATATCCTTAATCAAGTGTGGGATTTGTGTAAATACACGATGAAGGCTACTTCTTTTGCTGGTTATTATGTAGATGGTGAGCGCGAGCGTATTCCTTATGAAGCTGATGCTTACCTCAATCAATTGAGTCATTATAGTACAGACAATGAGTATGCTATTGGGCGTATGACTATTGAGTATTTCTTTGTTAGCAAACCTACTTGGCCAACGGAATGGCAACTGCATGTCCCTATGTTAGTGTATCAAGATTATATGTACACAGGTAATACCGAAATCATTGAGAAATATTATGAGAATATGAAGGTGAAAACCTTGATGGAACTTGAAGTTGAGGATGGTTTTATCAGTAGTGAGTCACCAAAACATAACGTGGATCTTATTAAGCGTTTAGGTTTTCCTGATACGACGCGTCGTTTGCGCGATATCGTAGATTGGCCTCCTAAATCCAAAAACTTTGGAGGAAAAGGACCTATACCTGGCGAGCAAGATAATTACGTTTTCAGACCTATTAACACGGTGGTGAATTGTTTTTACTATCACAATATGATAATTATGTCTGAGTTTGCACGTGTCTTAGGAAAGGCGGACGAAGCTTTAGATTTTGAATACCGTGCAGCCCGTGTCAAGAAATCGATTAACGAGCAGTTATTTGATGAGGAAAAAGGTTATTATGTTGATGGTATTGGCACCGATCATGCTGCCCTTCATGCTAATATGATGCCTTTGGCTTTCGATATAGTACCTGAAGCGCGCAAACAAAGCGTGGTAAACTACGTAAAATCTAAAGGTATGGTATGTAGTGTTTATGGTTCACAATACCTTATGGAAGCTCTATACAAAGCTGGAGAAGGTGTGTATGCACATGAGTTAATGTCTGCTACAAATGATCGCAGTTGGTACAATATGATTAATATTGGATCTACTATGACACTTGAGGCTTGGGATATGAAATATAAGAGCAATGGTGACTGGAATCATGCTTGGGGCGCGGCACCTGCTAATATTGTAGCTCGTGGTATGTGGGGTATTAACCCTAAAACACCTGCTTTCGGAGTGGCGACTGTTTTTCCACAAATGGGAATGCTTACTTCGAGCTCTATCGTAGTGCCGACCATCAAGGGGCAAATCAAAGGTGAGTTCGAGAAAGTAAGCGATCAACTCTCTAAATATACGATAGAGTTACCCGCTAATATGCCGGGCGAGTTTAAGGTTAAGTTGTCACAGAATGCGATTGTTAAAGTAAATGGAGAGGCCGTAAGTTTGGCTTTCGAAACTATACGACTTAATCCAGGAGTGAATAATATTGAGATTATAAGCGAATAATTGTTGAGGAATTTGTAATAGATTTTTCTAACAGTTAGGTTTGCTGAAGCATAAGGCTATCACTTGAGTTTTATTACTCTTGTGATAGCCTTTTTTGTTTGGCGTGTTTTGTTCTGAAATAGTGTTACCTAAAATTGACGAGAAGACTTTCGTTTACCTATTCCATCGTGATGTGATAAGGTATAAGTAGTGTGCAGTAAATAATGTCGTATTGTGATGAAGTGTACTAAAGTGTTCTAAAGTGTTCTAAAGTATTTGAAGTTTCTTAAGTTTAAATGCCTAATTTTCTAGTCTTTAGTGTGATGTGATTATTTTGTTTATTTAATTTTAGTCACTTAAGCACATCCCGATAGCTATCGGGATACACTTAAGACACTTGTTGGAAATGCGACAATAAATACTACTCATTACTTAAGTATATTCTACCTCGACTTATTAAATACATTTATCGCTGTAAGAGATATAGAATGGGCGATATTTTTTTTGAGGATAAAGCTCCTATAGCTCCATTTCTGAGCTCTAATTTTGATGGTTCATTAGCTCACCTGAGTCAGCAAAGATATGTGTATGGGATGCCTGTGGAGCGCATTATAAATTATTAAAATGAGATGGAATTTGATATTCCCAAAGCAACAACCCATGGCTTAATAACCTGAGTTCGACATTAAATTCTAGCCACAAAAAGATATATTAAAAGTCCATTTAAGCTTGCAATTTAGAAGTAATAATAGGCTATTAAAAAAAATATAAGTGCAAAAATGTGGTTAAGTTTATTTTTTCTACGGATTTGCTTTTATACCGATTGTGAATTAAAATAAGCTTTAATGCGCTACGCTTTTATAGCTTAATTAATTCTACATCGGCATAATACGAATATCTCTTGGAGCTAATTTTAAAATCAAATTGGTATTATTTGGCATAAATTCACCCAAATTCAATCACAATAGCCCGCTATTGCTTCTCGAATTTGTGTAAATTTCTACTCAAATAAAATTCAAACTGTGACCGAATTTAAAATCGAACTCAGGTTAATAGAAAAACCAGCAGAGTTACTCGATAGATTAATATCATCACTAACAAATGCTATTTTGTTGATCCTTATATTTATTTTGATGATTTATGCAAAGCAGCATATTGCATCAATGTGTTGGAGTCGATTTTAAATATCATATCTTCTACAGATTATGATTTAGACAATAACAAAATCGAACGACCGATGCGCTACATCAGCATGAGTCGTCGTAATTCACTTTTCTGTGGTTCCAATGCTGAAGCCTAGAGAACGGCTACGCTATATTCTCTTGCCATATCTTGTCGATTAAACAACATTAACACCTTTCCATACTTCAAAGATATCATACATCGCTTAGTCGAGAACCAGGTGATGACCGAAGAGCAAATGCGAAACTTGCTTCCCGATAAATGGGCTGATTCATAAACAAATCAAACCATAAAAAAACACCCTTTCAAATTCTATACTGAAATTAAAAGGGTGTTCTTATGCGTTATCGCGGAGACGGATACCTTTGTCTGCCTTAATGTTTATTGTTTTAATACAAATGGGATATACCAATTTGAAGGGTTCTTGACATAGGCTTTTATTTGTTCACGTTCTGATGCAGGAAATTTAGGTGCTAGTATGTTACCTAGCCATTCGCCACCATCGATTCCCATTTTGTTATAACGCGTAGCTATGCGTATCAGGTCGTAATAGCGTTCACCCTCAAAGGCCATTTCACGCGATTTCTCATTTAATAATACAACATCTTGATAGTATCGTCTTCTTTTATCAGTGGATAGCTCAGTATAACCCTCTATCATATTAGTATAAGGGTTAATGGTGTAGCTTACCGAATTCTGGATGTCGTTTATGGGTTTGTTTTTTAGTTCTGTTTCTGATCTGCTCGTATTGTCGTAGCCATAGACACGCCCTGCTACACCTAGACGATCATCTAAAATTGAGATGTAATCGCCTGTAAATAGGTATTTGTCAACTTTATTAAGCACTGAACCTTGAGATTGCATCCAAAGGTATATTTCGGCAGCCCAAAGGTGTACTGCAGCTGCTCTGTAAACAATGAAGTTTGAGCTTTGAGCAAAAGGGTCTTCAACCAACAAGTTGCCAGACGTAGCGGCGTAAATGTATTTGAAAGCCACGGTATCTACACCTTTCATCATATCTTCTACTTCGTCCCAGCTCCCCGTGCGTTTGAGTTCCAATAGTTGTTTTACTTGTTTGCTTGTCATTGCTACGCCATTTTTGTAGTAGCGGTAAGAGGTGTTGTATCCACGAGCAAAATCACCAGGATATCCAGCAATGAGTGTTGATGATTGTGAAGGATCACTGCTTTCAAGTTCGTAAGTAGCATCAAGCCAAACTGTTTCCCATAATTCTACAGCCTTTTTGGTCGGTTTTATGGAGTAATTATTAGGTGAACGTACTGAAAAATATTTTTGTAGATTATTTTTTTGCCACGAAGAGTTCGATTTTCCAAACCATAAAGTAAAGATATGTTCTTCTGAATTAACGCCTTTGAAGATACTATTCCAGTTGCTTTCCCATTCGCTTCTTAATTCTAAATCTTCGTTTTCTTGCAAGCCGTAGAGTTCTGTTAAGCCAAAGCGGAATTGTTCGTCCTCGTCAGTAGTTTGGTAGTCGAGAATGTAGTTAAAGTGTTCTAGAGCTTTATCATAGTCTCCTATATGCAGCGCCATTTGTCCCATGAGAGTATGCATAGCATAGGTATTCCATACTGTTGTACGCCAAGTAATATCATCGTTGTCGTAGCTGTAATCTACGCCTACTGCGCGTACATTATTTTCTATGTCGTTCATACATTGTAGTACCATTGCTTGTTGCGATAAGTATTTAACATTGTCATAGACGTAAATTGAATCATATATAGTTTCTTGATCCAGAATAGTATCGTTCTCTAAGCCTGATACAGAATAGTCAATATAAACACTATCGACGTATTTTCCTGGAGAGTTAACATAAGCGTAAACTTCTTCTAAGGTAGTGAGGCTAGAGGGAATGTAGGGTATTTCATCGTAGATGCGTGCTGCGTTGAAATAAGCCCAGCTGCGCATACAGATAGCTTCACCATACATGGCGTGGATATTACTTATAGTGGAGTTTTTATCTAATACTTCGGGGTATTTTTTTTCTATAATATAGATCATTTTATTGCAGGCAGATATCAAGCGGTAGAAATTTTCGGCGCTAGCAAATTCATTGCTTGGAGATAGCTGCAAAGAGTTGACTTCTATAAGGTCTGGATCAGCATTCTCTGTTGTTTTAAGTAAATCGCCTCGCAACTCACCTAAAATAACAATTTGTTCTACCAAGTCTTGCTGAATAGCATATAAGCCGAGGCTCATAGATCTTAATTCTGATTCATCATTAGGTAGTTCACTTTGCAAGAGGTTTAGACTTTGTTCTGGTTGAAAAAAGTCTTCACATGAGCTACCCAAGATGAGGATAATAAAAGAGGAGATATAGAAAAGGTGTTTCATAGTACTAATTGTTAATCTGTGTTTTATTCATAAAGTAATGAGGAATATACTTATAGACCTATTTTAATGCCTAAGATAAATTGTTTTGTTATGGGGGTGAGACCATAGTCAACACCTTGATCTACGAGGTCTTGGGAATAACTAAATTCAGGGTCATATCCTGTGTAATTTGTCCATGTGAATAGATTACTTGCTGTTGCAAATACTTGAATAGAAGAGATTCCTGTAAATGTTTTCTGAATATTATAGCTAAGGCTCAGTTCTTTGAGACGTAAGTACGAACCATCTTCTATCCAGCGACTAGAGAAGGCACTGTTACCTTTAGGATCGCCATAGCTCGCTTTGGGAACATTGGTTTGTTGTCCTTCGTATTGCCACCGTTGAAGAGTCTTGCTACTTTGGTTAGCCAAGCCAACCATACGTTCTGAATAGTACCTTGTGTAGTTATAGATCTCATTGCCATATACACCTTGGAAAAATAGTTTAAGACTAAAACCTTTATAGTACGCATTTAGGAACATGCCTCCGTAGATGTCAGGTTCAAAAGAACCTAATATTTGCTTGTCTGATTCGTTAATGATTTGGTCTGAGGCATCTGTGTTTTCAAATATAGCGTCACCACGCTCAAAGGCTAAACCTCTATCAGTATAAAGATTAGCCGCTTGTGCTTCTGCGTAATCGCTGTAAACACCTTGGAAGTTGTAGCCGTAAAAACTGTTTACAGACTCTCCTTTTTTGTTGATGATTTGTAGATTGCCATAATTGTCGATCGTATTGTCGCCTTCGGAAATGTTGTCAATAAGGCTGTTGTACTTCGAAAGATTAAAACCAAAGTCCAACGTGAAATCAGATTGTTTGATGGCTCTACACATCGCACTTAGTTCTACACCAGAAGTAGATATAGAAGCTCCATTATTAGGGTAGTATTTATTGCCAAAATAGACTTCTTTTAGTTCATAAAGCAATAGATTTTTACTCGTGTTGTTAAAATAATCGGCAGTTACTGTTAAACGATTGGCAAAGAGACCAAGATCTAATCCAATATTGAATTGTTGTTTTTCTTGATAGCTGAGTTGTGAATTGGTTAATGATCCTGGGACCAAAACTGTAGTTTCGCGGTACTGATCTTCTTGATAATAAGTGTTTGCATTTGAACTCCCTACGTCATCATTACCAGAGATGCCAAAAGATGTACGTAATTTGATTTCTTCTATGTTGTTAAAATTTTTAAAGAAGTCTTCTTCAGAAATACGCCAAGCAGCTCCAAGGGCATAAAAGTTGGCAATAGGGTGACCGCCGATTGCGTAGGTATTAAGAGCTTCTTCTCCTAAACGTGATGAAAAGTCCCCAGTGAGTGTTGCGCTGAGTAGATATTTATTTGCATAGTCATAAGCAAGGTTAGCATATAACGATCCCCACGTCCAAGCTTGGCTTTCTGCTTCTATCTCGGGGAGAAGGGTTCCTCTATCGAGATCTTGATAATAGTCGCTTGGTGTATCTTTAGCTATACCTTGATCAAGGTCATAGTTTGAGCTTTGCCAACGTAAACCTATGCCAGCTCTTAACGAGTGAAGTTTGTTAAAGGTGTTTTTATAATATATTGTATTATCGTTGTAAGTTGATTTAAGGTTGCTATTTTGAGCTTTTGATGCGTTTTCTACTTCCTCATTATACAAAAGACTGAAGCCTCGATTGGGGGTAAAAGCATATTCTTTGAGGTTGTTGGTATTAAGACCAAGTATTGATTTAAACTTAATATGTTCTGTAATATCACCATCAAAGTTAACCGTTGCTGTGAAGCGATAATTTTTAGCTTCACCAGAGAATAGATCAATCACAGCGGTGGGGTTAGAGACCCCAAATGCTTCTACTTCAGCGATACTTGTTAACCGGTTGCCATTGGCATCATATTCATAGGGGTTGAGCAAAGGGCTTTTGCTTAACGACGATAGAATAGGGCTTGTTACAGGTGATACGCCAGATTCTTTAATGTTTGAATTGTTGCTTGTTAGAGATGATGTCATATTCATCCTTAACCAAGAGAATATCTCGAATGCACCAACTAAACGGATGTTAATACGATCCATCGACGTTTCTTTTATGATACCATCATTATGAAGGTAAGCTACCGAGAGGCCATATTTAGCAATTGCATCTCCTCCTTTTATTGAGAAACGTACATTTTGCATTATGGCATTTTGGAACACTTCGTCCTGCCAATTGGTGTTGTGCGAAAAATCGATATATTCATCATCGGTATTGGTGTAATAGAGTCCTTTGTAGTTTTCTTTAATATCTTCTAAGTACATGTTACTCGAAAAGAGAACTTCGTTGGCTAGGTTACGGTATTGATTATTATTTAATAATGGGATTTGTTCAGGACTTGTTGTTAGTCCTGTACGGTACATGATGTTTATGGTGGTTTTGGTTTCTTTAGGTTCCAGCGTGGTGATGCAAATTACGCCATTGGCTCCTTTCATACCGTAGAGGGCAGT
>CBFIII010000007.1:0-105386 GCA_965662645.1 Bacteroidales bacterium | reverse complement strand
TGTGTATGAGTTGTACCGCCAGGTGCATCGCTCAGTAGCTCCGTTGGGTCTGGATAAGTGCTGAAAGCATCTAAGCACGAAGCCGTCTTCAAGATGAGATTTCCTTATAGGGTCGTCAGAGACTATGACGTTGATAGGCTGTAGGTGTAAGTGTGGTAACATATTTAGCCGAGCAGTACTAATTGCCCAAAAACTTCCGATAAGTAGTATGCACATAGTTTAGTGTCTCTATTTTTTCTATATGTCTTTAAAAATATTATGTAATGGATGGCTTGCGAGAGTGATTCAGGATCATAAATAAAACTTTACAACGAACGACTTCTTAATGTGTTTATTTTATTAAGGTAGCTATAGCATTGGGGTTCCACCTCTTCCCATTCCGAACAGAGAAGTTAAGCCCAATAGCGCCGATGATACTGCATTGTATGTGGGAAAGTAGGTCGCCGCCACTTATATTAAAGCTCTTATTCTTCAAAAGAATAAGGGCTTTTTTTATGCCTAAATGTTTTGTACAACGTTATCGTATGTATGACCTGGAATGGTTTTGTTTTTTCTATGCACAAGATTGGTTTTTGTAATTTGCCATATCACATTTTGTTAACAGAGAAGTTAAGTTCAATAGCACTGATGATATTGCATTGTATGTGGGAATCCCGTTAATGGATAAGCCAAGATGCGGTCGTTACCACTTATATTAAAGCTCTTATTCTTTTATTAGAATCACGTTAAATGTGCGTCTTTTCTTCAAAAATACTATTTAATAGTGGCACGGTTTGACTGAAATAGCCAATTTGTTATTGAATAACGGTGTTGTGAGAAGTAGGTACTGTGTTAGTTCTTTATCTAATATTCAATTTCACTTATATCATTTTCTGTTACTACTATATTCCAAGCGATATCCTCATCATTTACATCTGCAATTTTATCCAGTGACATTTTCATATACTTCCCCGTAGCTGTAACTGCTATATCTCCATTTTCTAAAAGTATTTTTCCTTCGCCCTCAAATATCCGGCTCGTATTTCTTGTAATCTTAGCCACAACTTTTAACTCTTGATCTAGTGGTACTGGCTTTTTATACTTAACATTAAGTTCAGCAGTAACTCCCCAAATAGTTTCGTCTTCAATCGATATTACTCGTCCTAATGTTTCATCAAGAATAGTAGCAGAAATCCCTCCATGAAGTCTTTCAGGATAAGATTGGTGTTCATTTATAGGCTTAAAAATGGCTACAAGTTCATGATTATCTAGTTCATAAAAGGATGCCTTTAGACCTAGTTTGTTCTCAATACCACACCCAAAACACATTCTACTGTTTGTCTGTTTTTTTATTACTTTATGTTTCATTTTTTCTCCTTGAATTTTTTAATCCCACATTGTGGGGTTAATTCTTCGTAGCTTGCTGCTAATAATAAAATGTGCTTCAACTAAATGCCTCGAGGTTGATGACTTATTTAGCAAAATGCGATTGTAGTAAAGCTAATAATTCCTTTTGCTTGATGGGTTTTGGGATATGATTATTACAACCTGCTTCTATAGCTTTTCCTTTGTCTCCTTTAAGGGCAAAAGCCGTTTGGGCAATGATAATTACATCTTTATTGAATTTTCGGATTTCACGAGTCGCTTCATATCCGTTCATTTGGGACATCTGAATGTCCATTAGTACTAAATCAATATCAGGGTTTTTACGGCAAATTTCTATAGCTTCTAGACCATTGCTTGCTTTAAGTATTTCTTTGCTTAAATCCTTCATTATTATTGATATTAACATTACAGATGCTTTATCGTCTTCTGCGATTAAAACTTTTAAACCCGAGATTTTAGGAGTTTTAGTTTCTGCTTTGTCTTGAGGTGTAGTATTGGTTATGGTGTTGATTTCCTGCTTAGAATTTATATTGCAAGGAATTGTAAAAAAGAAGGTTGAGCCTATGTTTTCTTCACTTTTCACCCAAATTTTACCACCGAGTATTTCCACATAAGCTTTGGAAATAGTTAATCCAAGACCTGCTCCTTGTCGTGCCATTTTATCAGCGATGTCAGCTTGTATAAAACGTTCAAATATGGCATCCAACCTTTCTTTTGGTATTCCTATTCCGCTGTCTCTCACATAAAATTCAAATTCTTCTTTTTTCTTAATATATCCAAATTCTACATTCCCTGAATCGGTATATTTTATAGCATTTTTTACTAGATTGGTCAGTATTATATCTAACTTTTGGCAATCTGTATTAATGATTGCTTCTTCTTCTGGTAATGAACTTTTAAAGGATAGATTGAGTTTTTTATTTTGAGCATCTAGTTTTAGTGAATCACAGACAAATTGAAGTTGATTGTTAATATTTGTTTCTGTAAGATTGACGTCTATTATACCTGATTCTATTTTGGAAATGCTCACAATATTATTGATAATATTAAGCATTCGTGCTCCACTTTTTTCAATAATCTGAATATATTTAGATTGTATTTCTCCTGATAAGTCTGGTTCTTTCAGTAAACCAGCAAAACCTAAAATTCCATTCATTGGTGTTCTTATTTCGTGGCTCATATTTGCAAGAAAGGCCGTTTTTAGGCGGTCACTTTCTTCCGCTTTTTCTTTCAATAGTATTTGCTCTTGTTCAAATAGTTTTATGTTGGTAATTTCTGTTATTGTCCCTACATATCCTATTATCTGATGGTGCTCGTTTATTTCAGGAACTGCACGACCTAATACCCATTTAATTGAACCATCACTTAATAAAAACCGATATTGGGTTTCTGATGTCCTTTCTTCTATTGTTGCATGTTCCCATTCATTTTTAATGGGGTCAATATCGTCGGGATGAACTGCTTTGAACCATCCATTTCCTAGTGCTTCATCCATTGACAATCCAGAAATTTCACTCCATTTAGGATTGACAAATGTGGTGTAGCCGTCACTACGCGTATGAAAAATACCAACGGGAGATGCATTTGTAAGTGTTTGATATTTTATTTTTCTCAGTTTAACTTCTTTTGAAGTTTGAATGGCATCACGTTTTGCGATTTCAAACTTTTCCCTGTAAGTCAGTGGTTTAAATACGTCATTTATTTTAAGGTAATCGGTGTTCAATTCCCTTGTGTCAAAGTATCTTAAATAAATAGAGAAGATAATACTATAAAAAAATGTAAAAAAACTTTTTGATATTAAACCTGATATTAAAATAGTTTTCAGATTGTCGTATTTCCAAAATGTTATAATAGAAAAGAAGAGTGTATCGAAACTCACAACGATTAACATTGTTAAACAAATTTTCAAAAATAAGTTTGACAGATATCTTGATGTGAATTCATAGATAATAATAATTAATAATGAATCGAGAAAAAGTCCTATTGTGCCTACAAATAACCCCCAAGCATTATTATCAAATAGATTTGTTGAAACATTAAATGGGTTGAAAGTCGATGATCCTTTAATATTCCAACCAAAGGATTCAATCAGAAATGCCATGGTAATATTTGCAATCAAAAGGGCATAAATGATTTTTCTGGTTTCGCTGGCATCTTCTTTTATATATATAATTAAAATAGCAAAAAGTGTCGCTGTAAATAAGACAGATGAACCGGGTGATACGAGTAGATTTGGTGCTATTCTTACATAAACTGTACTGGAAAGAAATACTTGCATAAATTGGAATAAGCCTAAACAGGCAAAGAGTATTCCTATTCCAAGTTTTTTGCGCAGGTGGAAAAGTGTTAGAATCAAAAATGAAACTAATATGCCTTGTGATAATAATATTTCTATTTGAAAAAAGTTCATATCCGATTTTTTATTAAAAATACTAATTAAAAATTCACTAAAAAACTTTTCTTTTCTTAATATTAGTTATAACATTTTTAATATGGATTGTTCAATATTTGAGACACTAGCCTATCAAATCGTTATGTGTTTTATTCTCTTTTTGAATTATAATACCTTGAGTTTTTTTTATTGTTTTGATAGAGAATGGAATAAGATTAATGAGGTTGTTGAAATCGAAAGGGTAAGGGAGCTCGAAAATAGTGATAAACAGTTTGAATAAATAACTCGTTTCTTCTTTCAAATTTTTATGATAAAGCCGCTTGATTTTTTAAAATTGTTTCACGAACTATAGATAGGAGAAAAAAACGTCAGAAAAGAGGTATAGAGCTGTTCATAATTTTGCTTTATTCTCTTATTCGTTTTTCACGCTTTGTTTGTCGGATTTATTTCCCGACTTTTGCATCAATCCATACAATGTTGTTGTATGTGTAAACATTTATTATAAAAAGATATGATTAACCTAGGAGAATATAACACACTTACGATAGCACGTGCTGCAGAAGCTGGATTGTATTTGTCGGATAATGAAGGGCAATCCGTTTTATTGCCTAATAAACTTTGTTCTAAAGAATATAATATAAACGATGAGTTACGTGTTTTTGTGTTAAATGATTCCGAAGATCGTATGATTGCGACTACAGAGACACCTAAGATTACATTAAATCATTTTGCTTTATTAAAGGTGTCAGCGCTTACTCAGTTTGGTGCTTTTATGGAGTGGGGGATGGAGAAGGAGTTGATGATTCCTTTTAAGGAACAAAAGGAGGAGCTTGAAGAGGGGCGCTGGTATGTTGTGTTTATGGGATTAGATGAACAAACGGATCGTTTGTTTGGTAGTACTAAGCTTCAGAAATATTTGCAGAATGAAGAGCTTTCGGTAAAAGAAGGTGATAAAGTAGAAATCTTAATTTATAAGAAAACGGATATTGGATATACTGTTATTGTTAATGAGCAGCATTTTGGGTTGGTTTATAATAATGAGATTTTTGATGAACTTAATGTGGGAGAAGTCACTGATGCTTACGTCAAGAATATAAGACCCGACAATAAAATTGATGTTTCATTGCAGCCTATAGGATATCAGAATTTTATTAGCCAAAATAGTGAAGACGTTTATCGTCTATTAGAAAAAAATAAAGGTCATCTAGCCGTTTCTGATAAGAGTACTCCTGCCTTAATTTATGATAAATTTGGTATGAGCAAAAAAGCTTTTAAGAAAGCATTAGGCGACCTCTATAAACAACGTAAAATAACGATATCGAAAGACGGGATAAACATCGTCTAATGATATCGTAATTATATCTTTAATCCACCCATTTTGTGGTTAATCCTCAGTAGTCCTTTGCAAATGCAAATGATATAATTTTAAATGCCTCCGTTCGCTTTTGACGGAGGCTTTTATTTAATCGCGTGCATAATCAAATATAGCACTCTTGTTTTTGATCTTTTTTGTTTTGCTTGCTGCTAATAATTCGGGTACTTTTTCTCTTTTGATAGCGATGTAGGCATACATATCACGAACTTCTATGAGTCCTAAATCCTCTTTTTTCATAAAATCAAAATTAAGGATATATCCCACAAAATCCATTTTATTGACTTTGTGTTTTTTGCCGCGATTGACATGAATGGTGACCCAAGAGGTATGAGATAGCGTTTTTGTAGTGTCTATCTCGAAATCTTCTGGTTCTTCCTCTATGAATTCGGGAACGTAATCTGTATCTGTCATTAACAGGATGCTTGTTCCTGAGGCTTTCATCCGGGCAGTACGTCCGTTACGATGAATAAATACACTTTCTTGTGTTGGCAATTGGTAGTGTATAACGTAATCTAAATTAGGAATATCGATACCACGAGAAGCAATGTCAGTAGCAATTAATAGTTGAGAGCTGCCATTTCTAAATCGTGTCAATTCTAACTCGCGTTTGTTTTGTTCTAGACCTCCATGAAAAACAGAATAGTCAATGTCATGATAAGCTAAAGATTCGGCTAAGCGATTACTTATTTCGCGGTGGTTAACAAAGATGATGGCTCGTTCATCTTGATTTAACTGATTGGCTAATGTGATTAATCCTTCTAGTTTCTTTTCTTTTGGTACCACATATTTAACGATACGTAAATCTCCTGTCTCTTCATCTTCGAAATTTAACGTGTTTGGATTTTCTAAATTGAGGTAACTTGGGATGTGAATCTTTTGTGTTGCAGAGACTAAAAACCGTGTTTTTATATTGTAAAGTTCGGTAACAATAAATTCTATTTGTTTAGAAAAACCAATTTCTAAAGCTTTATCAAACTCATCAAAAACGATGCAGCTGATTTTATCTACTGAAAAAGTGTCGCGGTTGATGTGGTCTTGAATACGTCCTGGTGTGCCAATGATAATTGTTGGAGGTGTTTTTAGACTACTTCGCTCCTGCGAAAATGAATGTCCACCATAGCAAATAAGACTTTTGATGTCTAGTTTCATGCTTTTTATTACCCCGTCAATTTGTAATGCTAACTCCCGGGTAGGCGCTAATATTAAGATCTGAGGACCTAGCACATCTCTGTCTAGTTTTGGCAAAATGCTGAGCAAGTAAGCCACGGTTTTTCCACTACCAGTAGGTGCCAGTAATATGGTGTTGGGACTTTTTGAAGCTTTAATCGTGGCATGTTGCATACGATTGAGGTGGTCGAATCCTAGATTTTTCAACACCTCTTTTTGATTTATTTTAGAAAGAGTCATAACTGCAAAGATAATTGAAGTATTTTTACCAATTCAATAAAAAAACGATGAGCGAGCAGAAAAATAACCCTTTGCATGGAATTAAGCTAAAAGATATGTTAGAAACGATGGTTGAATACTACGGATGGTCTGGACTTGCACTTCACGTTAGAGTCAATTGTTTCCTGTCTGATCCTAGTGTAAACTCTAGTTTGAAGTTTCTGAGACGAACGCCATGGGCTCGTGAAAAACTTGAAAATCTTTATTTAGAAATGTTGAGTGAGAAAGAAAATAAATAGTATTATTTGGGTGTTTTGAGTGTTAATTATAGTCTTGGTTTATTATAAAATGATATCTAAAAATCAAATAAAAGTTATACAGTCGCTTACGCGAAAGAAAAAGCGTGATGAATTAGGTCTTTTTGTGGCCGAAGGGGATAAGTTAATCCATGATCTTATGCCTCAATTTGAGTTATATGCTTTTTATTCGTTGGATGTTACAAGTGAAGAAAGCGAAAAGATAGAGCTTAATGAGATGAAGAAAATTACTCATTTAGCTTCCCCTTCTACTTCATTGGCTGTGTTCAGGAAAAAAGATGAAGATTTAGATCCTCATTCTCTTGAAGATGAATTAGTATTAGCTTTAGATGGCATCCAGGATCCAGGTAATTTGGGTACTATTATTCGTATTGCCGATTGGTTTGGGATAAGGCACGTGATTTGCAGCAACGACACCGTCGATATTTATAACAGTAAAACGATAAAGTCAACCATGGGAGCTATTTCTCGGGTGAGTGTTTCTTATGTCGATTTGCCAAAATTTTTGACACAACTGTCTGTGCCTATATATGGTACTTTTATGGATGGTGAAAATATCTATACGGAAGCGTTGTGTGATTCAGGTGTTATTGTGATGGGCAATGAAGGGCAAGGTATCCGAGAAATGGTAGAAGAAAAGGTGAGCAAACGCATTGCTATTCCTTCTTTTGGTGATAAGTCGTCAGAATCGTTAAATGTTGCTATGGCGACGGGTATTATTTGCAGTGAATTTAGACGTAGAAAGGCGTTTAGTTAAAAAACTTTTATCTTTGTAGCATGTTGAAAAAGACCTTGGTTTTATTATTACTATTTTATATTTCATTTGCAATATCGGCACAACAAAGGTTGTCTGCAGGTCCGGGGGCTCCTAAACCGCAAGATAACGCTGGCTTTTCTGGTGAAAACGGTGAAGAGTCTGCTAGTCAGACGGATCGACACTATTTAGGATATTGGAAGTATCAACAAGATAATCTTGACACATTTAATATAGCTGTAGATACCGCTCTTAGACGTTTCCATGTTTATAATGAAATCTTTAAAAACAGCATTTCCAACACTTTTCTTGGTAATTATGGTTCTCCTTATATTTCCAATATTTATGGTGATAGAGAATCTTCTGATTTCCTTTTCTCTGGTGTTTATCGTGCTTATAGCAAACGGCCCGAAGATATTCCTATTATCAATACGCCTACTCCTTTTACTCTTTTGAGTTATAGCTCTAGTGGTCCTAAAAAATTTGCAGAAGAGAGTGTTTCTATTCTTTTTTCGCAAAATATTGGAAAATCATTGAATGTGGGGGGGTATTATGATTTGATTTATGGACGAGGACGTTATACCGATATGTCCACACGTCATCGTAATTATGGTCTTTTTTCAAGTTATATGACGCCACGTTATCAGATGGTGTTTAATATAGGAGCTAACCGTTTAGAGAATTATGAAAATGGCGGTGTAGGATCTGCCGATGCTTGGAATGATGCGTTGATTAATAACCAAGATAGTGTAAGTGATTTATTTGCTATTAATTCTCCTGAATATTATCCCGTAAGAATGGCTGCACGCTCTTTTTTGACGAGTAATTTTATCAGTTTGAAACAAAAATATAATATTGGTGTAATGCGGGAGATAGAGACCGCAGATTCTTCTACAACTGAATTTGTTTCTGCTCTTAATATTGTTCATCAATTTGATTATAATGTAGATACTAGACTGTATGATGATGCTGATGGTGTGACTTCTTATTATGATACAACGTTTATTCATTCTACTGCGACTTTAGATAGTGTGCGTCAGCGCAAAATTTCGAATCGTTTGGGTTTATACCTTGATGAAGGAATTAATAATTTTGGTAAGTTTGGTGCTGGTGCTTATATTCAGTTAGATAATTATAAGATGTCAACAAAACCTTGGATGACTATCGAGGATACGATGTTTGCCAAAGGTTATTCTTATGTGGCCGATAGTATTTCTAACACCAGTTTAGATTCATCCCATTACGTCTTTATCAATAGCTATACGCCAAAAGTGTACAATAATGTGATTTTTGGGGGTTCTATATTTAAACGTCAGGGCACACATTTCTTTTTTGATGCAGATGGAAAGATTTGCTTGGGAGGTTATAATTTAGGAGATTGGCAATTGAAAGGAACTGTAAAACAGGTTTTTCCTAAGATGGGAAATTGGGAGATATCAGCTAATGCTAATTTTGAACGTACGACTCCAAATTATTTCATGAACCATTATTATTCGAATAATTTTTGGTGGGATAATAATTTGGATCCTACTTACAAACAACATCTTGGAGGTGCTTTGAAAATCCCTAAGGTACATTTTGAAGCCAGTGCGGCTATAGATAATATGCAAAATGTAGCGTATTATGATACCGATGCTTTGCCTTCGCAATATGGTAGTAATATGGCAGTTTTGGCCTTACGTATAAAAAAAGACTTTGAGTTAGGACAGCATGTTGTATGGGAAAATGAAGTGGTGTATCAAGAAACAAGTGCTTCAGATGTTATTCCGTTACCTAAATTAACTGTTTATTCTAATTTGTTTTTCAGACATGTTTTGTTTGGTGTTTTGTATTTTAATGTAGGAGTCGATTGTCGTTATCATACCGCTTATAATGCCCCAGGTTATATGCCTGCTACGGGGCAGTTCTATAACCAGCGTGATGTGCAGATAGGAGATTATCCTTATATGAATGCTTATGCTGATTTTTTCTTACGACGTATGCGATTTTTCTTAATGGCACAGCATGTTAATTATGGGTGGCCTAATTTTGAATATTTTTCTGCTCCCCATTATGGCTATAATCATAGATCATTTAAGTTAGGTTTACAGTGGTCTTTTTATGATTAATAATTTTTTTTATAATTCCTTACGGGATAAAATTGATAAGAGTTCTTTTAAAGTTTTTAAAATATAATATATTTTGAGTTTTTCGAATAATATTTTGATTAAAAATGGTTCTAATAGTTCTTCATTAGAAAAACAGAAAGAACCTATTATTGAGTGTGTTCCTAATTTTAGTGAAGGGCGTGATGTTGCTAAGATAGAATATATTAGGCAAGCTATAGCTCATGTGGAAGGCGTAAATGTCTTGCATATTGATTCTGGTTATGATGCTAATCGTACGGTTATTACTTTTGCCGGGACACCTGAGGGTGTAGAAGAAGCGGCTTATAGAGCTATAAAAGCAGCATCTGAAGTTATTGATATGCGACAACAAGCGGGGGAGCATCCGCGTATAGGAGCTACGGATGTTATGCCTCTTATTCCTGTTGTTGGAATGACGATAGAAGATGTTGTCGTTATTTCTCATCGTCTGTCTCAGCGTGTGGCGACAGAGTTAGCAATTCCGGTTTTTAATTATGAGAAATCCGCAATTACTTCCCAAAGAAAACATTTAGAAAGTATTCGTAAGGGGGAATATGAGCATTTACAAAAGAAGATGTCATCTCCTGAATGGAAACCTGATTATGGGGCTGTATTTAATGCCAAAAGTGGAGCTACGGTAATAGGTGCGCGTCCTTTTTTATTAGCCTATAATATTAATTTGAACACTTTAGATGTTAAGGTGGCTAAGACTATTGCGGCTTTAATACGAGAAAGTGGTTCCATTGTTAATGGGAAACGACAAAAAGGTTATTTTTGTGGAGTGAAAGCTATTGGCTGGGATATGCCCGAATATGGAATGACTCAGGTTTCGACGAACATTACCCATATTGAATTGGTGACTTTATCACAATTGTATGAGAAAGTAAAAGCTTTAGCAGCAGAGCAAGGTGTTGATGTGGTGGGGTCTGAGCTTATAGGTTTAGCTCCCTTGAAGTGTTTGCTAGATGCAGGGCGTTTTTATGCTCCCACATTAGAGAATGAAAAGGAAGTAATTACTAAAGCTATTGATGCATTAGGATTAAATAGTGTTGTGCCATTTGAGCTTGAAAAAAGAATTATTGAATATTTATTATAATTATATATGAGTCAGGGAGCTATAGAGCGTTTTGTTATGCATTTACATCCGAAAAAAGTTTCGGATACATCGATCAAATTTACACGTACTTTTGGTCTAGGCGGAATTAATGCTTTATTATTTGTGATATTGGCTGTGACAGGAATTATGTTACGCTTTTCTTATGTGCCTTCAGTACAGGGGGCCTATGATTCTGTCAGCTATTTACAAGACGAAATCTTGTTTGGTCGATGGTTAAGAAATATACATCATTTTTCTGCTCATCTGATGTTGATTACCAGTTTTTTGCATCTGATTCGTGTCTTTTATTCTCAAGCTTTTTATCGTAAGCGCGCTAAAAATTGGATTTACGGCATGCTGTTATTTCTGTTGGTCTTATTTTTTAATTTTACGGGTTATTTATTGCCTTGGGATCAACTCGCTTATTGGGCCGTTACGGTGATGACAAAAATGTTAGAATATATTCCTTTTATAGGTCATTATTTAGCTAATACGATACGTGGTGGTGAAGTGGTAAATGAGAGTACCTTACTTAATTTCTACAACCTACATACGAGTGTTTTACCTCTCGTTATTATTGTGTTTATGTCGCTCCATTTCTGGTTAGTGCGTATGGCCGGTGGTGTGGCTACTCCTTCAAGTGAAAAAAGGACGATGTTAGATACGCGTCCTACTTTGGTACCAAAAGAAGCTTTGGTGGCTATGGTTATCTTAACGGGATTAATTCTGTTCTCTGCCTTCTTTAATGCGCCTTTAGATGCACAGGCGAACCCTGCAATAAGTCCTAATCCGAATAAGGCGCCGTGGTACTTTTTGGGTGCGCAAGAGCTTCTGTTGCATTTAACGCCTTTGTTCTCGGCTGTTCTTATTCCATTATTGGTGCTCGTTTTGTTTTTTGCTTTACCTTACTTTAAATATACCACGATACATAGTGGTGTTTGGTTCTTTTCAGAGCGTGGTCAGCATTTAGTTGTAAAGTCAGTTATTTTTACTTTTGTGTTTACTTTTGCACTGATTTTATTTTTTGATTATGTGTATAAGCCTTCTCCTTTTATTATGTCTTTGCCTGTTTGGTTAGGAGGTGGAATCATTCCTTTTATTTTATATCTCTTACCTTTTGTTGGGTTTATTTATTATCAGAATAAAAAAGAGAAACTGGAGTTGGTCGTGTTAATAGAAATAGTGGTTACCGTGATATTAACTTCTTATGTGGTGATGATGTTTGTGTCTTTGTTATTACGTGGAGTAGGTATGAAATTGTTTGCTTAGAAGCATTGAGTTATTTCCTTGTCCGTGAGGAAGATAAGTTGCGTGGACAAGTACTGTATTTATTTGCACTATCTGCTTGACTTCTTTTATTATTAAGGTTCTAAGTTTTAATGATTATTTTTAAGATGATGGATCGTAGCGATCCTTTAAGCCTGTTTAATAGGCTACCTTGGTATTAAATTTATTTTAAGTGTTGAATAAACCAAAGGAAGATCTTTTTATGATGAAATTTTTTCTTTTAGTTCTAATATTTTATTTTTAACATGTCTATTAGCCCAATACTATTAGCTTATAAGAAGCATCCGCTTTTTATTCATATATTATCTGTATTAAAAACGCAAAACGTAGATATTCAAGGTGCTGTGGGCTCTTTGCCTTCTGTTCTTGTTTCTTATTTATACCAAGAGCTTGGTAATAATCAGGTTTGTCTTCTTAATGATCGTGAGGAAGCGGCTTATTTTTATAATGATATTGTTGAGGTATTAGGAGAGAAAAAAGTCGTATTTTTTCCTTCTTCTTATCGGCGTTCTGTGCGTTATCCACAAACAGATCCTGCTAATATTATAATGCGTATTAGTGCTTTGAACCGTATTGCGAAGCATCAAAAGTTAATTGTAGTGACTTATCCCGATGCTATTATAGAGAAGGTGACGAGTTCTAAAAATATACGTAAGAAAACATTTAGTACACACGTTGGAGATGCTCCTGGTATTGATTTATTACAAGAGATGCTCGAAGATTTCGATTTTGAACGGGTGGAATTTGTGGAAGGTCCAGGGCATTATGCTATTAGAGGTGGCATTGTTGATGTGTTTTCTTATTCTAATGATTATCCTTTTCGTTTGACCTTTTTTGATGATGAAGTGGAAAGTATCAGGACCTTTGATATTGAAAATCAATTATCGGTAGCTTCTGTTAAGAAAGTTACAATCATCCCTGAGTTATCAATAGAAACAGGAAAAGAATTGGTGTCTTTATTTGATTATGTGGGTAACGATAGCTTGTTGTTCTTTGGTGACGTCAGTTATATCTCCGATTATATAGCGAAGTTAAAAGAAGATACGCTTAATAATTGTGATGAAGATCGCAAAGATGGATTACTTAACGCCTTGTTAGGTGGACAGCATATTCTTGATATGCCGAGTAAATGTAGAACACTTTATTTAGATAGTCCGCTTGATAGTAGTGCTGTAGTGGTGGCGTTCAAGACAAGACCACAACCTGTATTCCAGAAGAATTTTAACTTGTTATTCGAATTTTTAGATAAATCAAAAGCCGAAGATTATCAGTCCTATATCTTAAGTAATAGTGAGAAGCAAATACAACGTTTGCAGGCTATCTTTGAAGATAATGATAGACCACAGGATTTTACGGCCGTCAATGGCGTATTGCATGCGGGCTTTACGGATGATGATTTATCGATTAACGTATTTACTGATCACCAAATCTTTGAACGTTATCACCGATTCAAATTGAAGACAGATCGTTTGCAACGGAGTAAGGCGGGTTTAACATTGAAAGAAATAACACAACTTAATCAAGGTGATTATGTGGTGCATACCGATCATGGTATTGGTCAATTTGCGGGTTTGGTGCGTACTATCGATGAAGGAAAAGTCAAAGAATCGGTCAAATTATTGTATCAGGGTAATGACATTATTTTTGTAGGAATTCATGCTTTGCACCGTATTTCTAAATACAAAGGGAAAGATGGAGAGCCGCCTAAAATTAATAAACTGGGTACCGGTGCTTGGACTAAGTTAAAGGAAAAAGCTAAGCGTAAAATAAAAGATATAGCGCGTGATCTTATAAAACTTTATGCTCAGCGCAAAGAAGAGAAGGGGTTTGCTTTCTCACCCGATTCTTATTTGCAAACGGAGATGGAAGCTTCTTTTATGTACGAAGATACGCCCGACCAGATAAAATCTACTCTAGATTTAAAAGGTGATATGGAGAGTGAGATGCCTATGGATCGTTTGGTATGTGGTGATGTGGGATTTGGCAAAACCGAAATTGCTATTCGCGCAGCTTTCAAAGCTGCTGTTGATGGCAAGCAAACTGCAGTGTTAGTACCAACCACTATTTTAGCTTTTCAACATTTTAATTCCTTTAAAAAACGACTTGAGGATTTTCCAGTCACGGTAGAATATATCTCCCGTTTTCGTTCAACAAAACAAATTAAAGATGTTCTTGCTCGCCTTAAAACTGGAGAGGTGGATATCATCATTGGGACGCATAAGTTAACCGGAAAGTCGGTTGAATTCAAAGATCTAGGTTTGCTTATTATTGATGAAGAACAGAAGTTTGGGGTGTCGGTAAAAGAAAAGCTGAAGCAGATGCGTGTGAATGTAGATACGCTCACATTAACGGCTACTCCTATTCCTCGGACTTTGCAGTTTTCATTGATGGGGGCTCGTGATTTATCTCAGATTAACACACCGCCACCCAATAGATATCCTATCATTACGGAAATCACCTCTTTTAATGAAGATATTATACGTGAGGCTATTATGTACGAGTTGGATCGTGATGGTCAGGTTTTCTTTGTTAATAACCGTATAAAAGGATTACTTGAGATTGAAAAGTTATTGCATCGCTTAGTTCCTGATGTGCGTGTGGTAGTGGGGCATGGACAAATGGCAGGACACGAGTTAGAGAAGATTATGGTTGATTTTATGGATGGAAAATATGATGTGCTTTTAGCCACTACCATTATAGAATCGGGTGTTGACATTCCTAATGTGAATACTATTATTATCAATGATGCTCAAAGTTATGGCTTGAGCGAATTGCATCAATTGCGAGGTAGAGTAGGACGTACTAATAAGCGCGCTTTTTGTTATTTATTAGCACCGCCTTTGGCTACGCTTTCTAAAGACTCACGCCGACGATTAAAGGCTATTGAGCAATTTTCGGAACTAGGTAGTGGTTTTAATATTGCCCTTCAAGATCTTGATATTCGTGGTGCTGGTAATTTGTTAGGTGGTGAGCAGAGTGGATTTATTACCGATATTGGAATAGAAACGTATAATCAAATTCTGAAAGAAGCCATGCTCGAATTGCGTGATGAGGAGTTCAAAGATGTGCTCACAGATCGTAATACAGATACATCTTATAATCAACAATATATTAGCGATTGTCAAATTGATTCTGACTTAGAAGTCTTGATTCCTAATGATTATGTATCTTCGGTGACGGAACGTATGAGTCTTTATCGTGAGTTAGATAATTTAAGTTCTGATGACGATTTGGATGTTTTTGTGGAACGTCTTATTGACCGTTTTGGCCCTGTGCCTAAAGAGGTGAGCGAGTTGCTAAAAGTAAATCGTTTGCGTCAGATGTCTATTCATGTGGCTATTGAAAAGTTAGTTTTGCGACGGGGTAAGATGATTTGTTATTTTGTTGCGAACCCAGAATCTAGTTTTTATTCTTCTCCTGTATTTCTGCGCATTCTTAATTTTGTGCAAAGTCACGGTGATAGATGCCGAATGAAAGAAGGAACTACTCGTTTATCTTTGGTTTTTAATGGCGTTAAGACTGTTGGTGATGCTCTAACTTTGCTTTCTGAGATGCAATAATCTCTCCTAAATTCTCCAAATTGGCGTCAATTTGGCCAGTGTATTCTCCAAATTAGCGCTAATTTGGAGAGTGTGTTCTCTGAATTAACGCTAATTTGGAGAATTCAAATTGTATTTACTTGACAATTAGTATAAACTGATTTGTCTTTGTGGTGTGAAAAATAAAGCTATGCACATTGATAGAGTATATACTAAAAGCATTAGACACGCCTTGCTAAATGATGGAAAAGTGGTGCTTCTTTTTGGCGCACGCCAAACGGGGAAAACGACATTGATAAATCACTTATTAGATCAATTAAAAGGGCGTATTTTATGTATTAATGCTGATCAGAGTAAGTATATAGATATCCTGTCTTCTCGTAATTTCTCTAAGATGCAACTTTTGTTAGAAGATGTTGACGTCTTATTTATTGATGAAGTTCAGCGTATTCCTGATTTAGGTATTAACCTGAAGATTATTTATGAAAATTTACCCGATTTAAAAATCATTGCCACTGGTTCTTCTTCTTTTGATTTGGCAAATGCGACTAATGAACCTTTGACAGGTAGAACCTCGACCTTTAAACTATATCCTTTTGCGTTGCAAGAGTTGCGCACGAAGGTGTCTGTTTTTGATATTCAGAATCAATTGGATGAATATTTACGCTTTGGTTTATATCCTGAAATTCAACATTATAAAAGTGCTAAGGATAAAGAAAAATATCTTTTGGAATTAAGTACTTCCTATTTGTATAAAGATGTTTTGGAATTATCGTCTATTCGTAATTCATCGAAGATAAATAATCTATTGAAGTTGCTCGCATTTCAGATAGGTTCAGAAGTTTCGTTAAACGAATTAGCTGGGGCTTTAAGTATGAGTAAGGAAACGGTTAATAGTTATATTGATTTGTTGGAAAAATCCTTTATTATATTTCGACTAAGTGGTTTTGGGCGTAACCTTCGCAAAGAAATAACGAAACGGGATAAGATTTACTTTTGGGATGTAGGGGTGCGCAATAGTATTATTCAGAATTTTGCAACTATGGATATGCGTACTGATGTTGGTGCACTTTGGGAAAATTTTATTATTGCCGAGAGAATGAAATATCTTAGTAATAATGCCATCTTTTCACAGCATTATTTTTGGCGTACTTATACTGGGGCTGAGTTAGATTATGTGGAAGAAAAAGACGGACAGCTTACGGCTTATGAAATTAAGTACAAAAAGTCCAAATTAAAAGCCCCCAAGACCTGGGTGGAAAACTATGGCAATAATTACCATTGTATTACTTCTGATAATTTTTGGGAATATGTAATGTAAGTCGTCTTATTCTTACTCCTTAGCCCCAATAAATTCATAAGCCCCAAGGTCAGGATTGCCTTGATAATTGATGTTATCAATATCAGCATTGAGGTAGGTGTCTATACCTGCATCAATAGCTGCCGAAAGGGTGTCAAGGTGAAAGTCCCATTCTTCTGTTGGGCTAATAAATAAAGCTTTTTTATTCCAAAGAACGTTATTAAATGTCGTTTGGGTGGTGTCTATTTCTGTCACATCTGTCTTTATCATACAATGATCAAAGGTGTAGTTGAATTCGGCAGTTACTTCTGGTTTTTCGTCTTCTATATTTAAGAGAGCAAGTTCATTCTCAATAGTGCCATCAATAATACAGTTAGTGAAGTGCGCCTTCTGCAAATCTGAAATATAGATTGCATCTTTTCCTATGATGTAATTTGTTAATACTACCGATTCTTCTTTATGTGTGGTTCCGTCCGGTGAGCGATAGTAGTTGGCAAAAGTACAGTTGGTAAATTCATATTTTCCGCCACCATGAGCCACGAGCAAACGCTCTGCACAATTCGCAAAGACTGAATTCTCAGCTTCTACATCTCCTGTTTTTCCGTAAATAGCAGCATAGGTCATATTTTCTATGCGACAATTTTTAAGCAATGCTTTTGGGTTGTTGTTCAGAGAGAGAGAATCCACATAAAGTCCGGTTAATCCGTTGCGTATATTGGTGTGTGTGAATGTGTTGTCGTAGCTTGTGCTTTGTAAGGCTATGCTGCCCCATTGTCCAGGTACTTTATCATAAGGTATGTCTGCGAAAAGATTGTCTAGTCTATCGCCTCTAAATACCACGGGGGCTTCTTTTGTGCCTTCTGATTTTAAGGAACCTTGGATGTAAATACTCTTATCTTTATGAATGTAAAATTCTACGCCAGGGCTTAGTTTTAACTCCACACCTTCTGTGATCAGTAAGTTTTCCTGTAAGTAATAGGGTTTGTCAGCTTTTAACAGTGTGTCATGCTCTAAGAGTAAAAAGAAGGTCGTATCGTTTGTCGTACTGTCGTTTATCTGAAAGCCTATGTCGCCTTTCCATAATTTTAAGTCGAAGTGCCAAGCATCTTGTCCATAGGCTTGTAATAATACTTTTTGTTCTTTGCCGTTGGTGTTGAACACAATATTATCTTCAATCAGAAAAGGTATGTTTTGTTTATTAGGATCTACAGTGACATCTATAAAGATGTACATGCTATCACGTTCACGTAATAGTTTATCACTAACCGATAGCTCAGGAGCACCATCTATGTTAATTCTGAAATTGGATTCAGAACCACCTTCTAAATAGATAGAGTTGATTTCAAGATCTTTATTGTAAGGGTTATGAACTATGAAATGCATGGTAGCTGAACCAACGCTCGTAAATACAGTGTCAAAAGAAACGGTATCCATCGAAAATTGTAAAGTTGCATCTTCATTGGTGTTTAAGTTCCTTTCTTCACACGAGATGGCTACTGCTATTATCAAAGCTATGAGACTAAGATATTTCAAAAAATAATGTTTCAAAATAGAGCTATTTTTACAGTTAGAATGCAAATATATTAATATGTCATACAATTAACGTCTTTTTTAATCTTTTAGTCTTTTTTTATCAAAAAGAAAACCCATCCTGAGCTCAAGATGGGTTTTTTATTTAGCCAAAAAATAAGAAATGAATGACTCCGCTGCAAGCAGACGGAGTATTAATTCAAAACACTTTTTTCATTCGCAGCAAGCTGCGGGGAATAAAACCCACAATGTGGGATTTAATCAAAAACGCGTTTATCAATAACACGTTTCGATTTTCCCGCTGTGCGCTCTATTGTTTTGGGTTCTACCAATTGTACAGTAACGGTTAAGCCTAATAAATTCTGTATATTTTCTCTTATTTTTTTCTGTAGCTTTTCTAATTTACCTATTTCATCTGAGAAAAACTCATTGCGCACTTCCACCATAATGGTCAAAGTATCCATAGTACCTTTGCGATCTACTATTAATAAATAATGAGGCTCTGTCTCGCTCATCTCAAGTAATACGCTTTCTACCTGTGATGGGAATACATTCACACCACGTATAATTAACATATCATCTGAACGTCCTACACATTTTTTCATGCGTACTAACGTTCTGCCACAAGCGCATTTATCGTAGTTTAACGATGTTAAATCTTTTGTGCGATAACGCAACAGAGGAAGTCCTTCTTTTGTTACGGTTGTGAAAACCAATTCACCCTCCTCTCCTTCAGCTACAGGAAGAAAAGTTTTAGGATCTACTATTTCAGGAATGAAATGATCTTCATTGATGTGGAGTCCATCTTGTTCTTCACATTCAAAAGCTACTCCAGGACCAATGATCTCGCTCAGACCATAGATGTCTATCGCTTTTATCTTTAAGCGTTTTTCTATTTCTTTTCGCATGGTGTTGGTCCACGGCTCAGCACCAAGGATACCCAGACGAAGATCTAAATCGGCGGGGTCAATTCCACGTTCTTCCATCACTTCAGCCAAGCGGAGAGCGTACGATGGTGTACAAGCTATGGCATTTGTTTTGAAATCCTGCATCAACTGAATCTGTTTGTTTGTATTACCGCCAGAGATAGGGATGACGGATGCGCCAACTTTTTCAGCACCATAATGAGCACCTAAACCTCCTGTGAATAAGCCATATCCATATGCTATTTGTATAAAGTCTTTGCTATGAAGACCTGCGCCAGTAAAGGTGCGAGCCATCACTTCGCTCCACGTGGTCAAGTCCTTACGTGTGTATCCCACTACAGTTGGCTTGCCTGTGGTGCCCGATGAGGCATGCACGCGTACTATTTCGCTAGTTGGTACGGCAAAGAGTCCAAATGGATAGTTGTCGCGTAAGTCGAATTTTGTGGTAAACGGTAATTTTGTGATGTCTTCCAGAGTATTGATGTCCTCAGGAGTAATGCCTAATTCCTGCATTTTTTTGCGGTAAAAAGGGGTGTTGTGATACACGTATTCTACGATTTCTTTCAAACGTTGGGTCTGAACCTTTTTCATCGATTCACGATCCATACATTCCATCGTCTCATTCCATATTTTAGGTGCCATATTGTTATGTGTTTTTCTTTTTTCCGATAGGGGCAACAAAAATAATAAAAAATAGCACTAAGTCGAAAGGATAATAACATACAATGCACATTGTCCTTAAAAATGTTCAATTCTTAACGTAATATCATCTTTTTATATGTGAATGTTAGAGTGCTCTTGTTACATAACAGTCTATTCTACTCCTATTTTACCGCAGCTTATACTTGTTATACAGAAAATGATTTTAAAGAAGTTTAATTTTTTATCATATTAAAAAACAAAATTTAGGCCTAGTCTGGAAATCCTATTCTGTTTATTCGATTCTAAAAAAGATAGTTGTATTTAAAAGTTTAAATTCAAGTAGTAAATGCAAATGGAAGATTATGAGGGTTATAAAACTTCTATTAGGTGTCCCGTCTTTCTCTACGTTGTGCTAATGTCAAGTCTTCTGACTTGTTTTTATATTGTGCTGATGTTCGTACATAAAAGATTGGATTTCTTTAGCGATGCACGTGGTCTTTTAGTGAAAAATGGCTAACTTTGTCCCTTGTTATTTTGGTTCTCCTAAATTGGTCTTTATTAATGCTACTGAGGGATGTGCAATTTGACAGATTGATAAGAAATAGATCGGCTCTGAAATAATCGTCGTCAGAAAAAAGACGTGAAAGTTCGGTGCTGAAAATGTAAATTTTAGATTATTTAAATTAAATAATACCATTATGGGAAAAAGTCAAGATGCGAAAAAAAGCACAAAAAAAGAGCCAACAATGACGCCTAAAGAAAAAAAAGCAGCTAAACGATTAAAAAAAGCGGGTAAAGCATAATTTTTTCATTTTTTAGCGTGGCTATAGTAATGAATTTTTACCTCTAGCTAAGTGTTTCTTTTTTAAGAAAAGATGCTTAGTTAGAGGTAAATTTTTTTTATAAATAAACAGTTATTCCCAATAGTATAATCATTCCCCTATAAAATGGAGCAATTTGTACCTGATAGTAAGGCGTTAATAGAATTAGCGAATTACCGTATGCCTTTCGGAAAATACAAGGATAGGCTCCTTCTCGAAATCCCAGAACCTTATTACGTATGGTACAGCCAAAAGGGTTTTCCTACAGGTAAACTCGGTCAACTCATGGCCGAAATGAATGAGATAAAGATCAATGGTCTAGAAAAATTGATTTGGCCTTTCGTGCGTAAATAGACTTTTTCTTTGGTTTGTAGTACTCATTAATTACACAACTATTCCCCCAAATCCTCATTGATATCTTCTTTAATTGGTGTCCTATATTTCAGAAAATAGAAGAAATAGCTAAGCCTGAAAGTTGATGATCATTAAGGTGCTAAGTAAGCTGAAAATTGGTTTCAAAAAATGCTTAAAAATGATTATCTTCGCACGCTTTAGAAAAAGATAGAAATCATGAGTAAGAAATTCACCGAATACAAGGGTTTAAACCTGTCGCAGATTAATAAGGATGTCTTAGCACAATGGAAGGCTAATAGCATATTTGACAAGAGTATTACAACACGTGAAGGAGCTCCTTCATTTGTGTTTTATGAAGGTCCTCCATCAGCTAATGGTATGCCGGGTATTCATCACGTGATGGGGCGTACGATAAAGGATGTTTTTTGTCGTTATAAAACACAACAGGGATTTTTGGTGAAACGTAAAGCGGGATGGGATACCCACGGATTGCCAGTAGAGCTGGGTGTGGAGAAGAAGTTGGGCATTACAAAAGTAGATATCGGTAAGAAAATTACCGTTGAAGAATATAACGATGCTTGCCGTAAAGAGGTGATGAAATACACCGATATATGGAAGGATCTGACTGAGAAAATGGGGTATTGGGTGAATATGGATGATCCGTATATCACTTATGATACACGTTATATGGAATCGGTATGGTGGTTGCTGAAACAAATGTATAAGAAAAATTTCTTGTACAAAGGTTATACCATTCAGCCTTTCAGTCCTGCCGCAGGAACTGGTTTGAGTACACACGAATTGAACCAACCTGGTTGTTACCGCGACGTGACAGATACCACTTGTGTGGCACAGTTTACCGTGGTGAAAGATGATAAATCAGCTTTCCTTTTTGATGGCGATGAGGATTTACGCATTATGGCGTGGACCACAACACCGTGGACTTTACCTTCCAATACGGCATTAGCAGTAGGTAAAGGTATTGTTTATCTTAGGGTGAAGACTTATAACCCTTACACGGGGTTGCCGCAAACAGTGATTTTAGCTAAAGATCGTTTTGCTGCTTATTTTGATCCTAAAAATGCAGAGTTAGCTATGGCTGACTATGAGAAGGGCGATAAAAAGATTCCTTATGAGTTGGTGGGTGAATGTAAAGGTACCGACCTCGTTGGTGTGAAATATGAGCAGGTGATGCCTTTTATTAAGCCCAACGGTAAAGCTTTTGAGGTGATTGCTGCCGATTTTGTGACTACCGAAGATGGTACGGGTATTGTTCATATAGCGCCTACTTTTGGTGCTGATGATGATAGAGCGGCTAAGCAAGCGGGCATAGCACCGTTGATCTTGATTGATAAAGAAGGTTTACAGCAACCTATGGTTGATAAAATGGGTAAGTTTTTCCTATTGGATGAGTTGGATGCTGACTTTGTAAAAAATAATGTGAATGTAGAACTGTACAAGGAATATGAAGGGCGTTATGTGAAAAATGCCTTTGATGAGACCTTAACAGATAAAGATGCCACTCTTGATGTGGATATTGCCGTGCAACTGAAGAAGGATAATCGTGCCTTTAAAGTAGAGAAGCACGTTCACTCGTACCCTCACTGTTGGCGTACTGATAAACCAGTGCTTTATTATCCTTTGGATTCTTGGTTTGTAAAAACAACCGCTGTGCGTGAGCGTATGATGGAGTTGAACAGCACCATCAACTGGAAGCCAGCTTCTACGGGTACAGGTCGTTTTGGAAAATGGTTGGAAAACTTACAAGATTGGAACTTATCTCGTTCTCGTTTTTGGGGAACACCATTACCTATTTGGCGTACCGAAGATGGTGACGAGGAAAAATGTATTGGTTCTGTAGAGGAACTGACAGATGAAATAAAAAAAGCGGTTGCTGCTGGTGTGATGCAAAGTAACCCATTCGATGATTTTGAAATAGGCAATAATGATAAAGCGAATTACGATAAGATAGATTTACACCGTCATATTGTGGACAAGGTTATTCTTGTGAGCGATAGTGGTAAACCTATGCAGCGTGAGAGCGACTTAATTGATGTTTGGTTCGACTCGGGCGCTATGCCTTATGCTCAGCAGCACTACCCATTCGAGGGGCAAGATGTGACGGCAAAGTTTGAAGGGGCTGATTTTATTGCTGAGGGCGTTGATCAGACCCGTGGTTGGTTCTTTACACTTCATGCTATTTCATCAATGTTATTTGATTCAGTAGCGTTTAAAAATATTATTTCTAATGGTCTTGTGCTAGATAAAAAAGGCAACAAGATGTCTAAGCGTTTAGGTAACGGCGTAGATCCTTTTGAGGCGATAGAGAAGATGGGTTCTGATCCTTTGCGCTGGTATATGATTACCAATGCTTCACCATGGGATAACTTGAAATTTGATGTAGCAGGTGTGGACGAAGTGAGACGTAAATTCTTTGGTACATTATATAATACGTATTCTTTTTTCTCGCTTTACGCAAATGTAGATAGTTTTACTTATGCTGAGGCTGAGATTCCAGTTAATGAACGTCCTGAGATTGATCAATGGGTCATTTCTCTTTTGAACTCTCTAGTAAAAGAGGTGACTGAGCATTATGAGAATTACGAGCCTACTCGTGCTGGTCGTGCTATTCAGGATTTTGTAGTGGAGAACTTGAGTAACTGGTATGTGCGTCTAGGGCGTAAGCGTTATTGGGGTGGCGATTATAATCAAGACAAGATTTCGGCTTACCAAACGTTATATACTTGTTTGGAAACAGTGGTGCAATTGTCTGCTCCTATAGCTCCGTTTATTACCGATCAGATGTTTATTGATCTTAATAAGATATCAGGAAAACATACTGATGAGTCCGTGCATTTGTCTGCATTTCCTAAAGCCGATGAATCTCTTATTGATTCTAAGCTTGAGGAGCGTATGGCGATAGCACAGAAGGTCTCTTCTATGATTCTTGCTTTGCGTCGTAAGGTGAAGATAAAAGTACGTCAGCCTTTGAACAAAATCATGTTGCCCGTGTTAAACAAAGACTTCGTGCCTCAGTTTGAAGCGGTGAAAGATTTGGTGCTTAACGAGGTAAATGTGAAAGATGTGGAATATCTCACGGATACCGCTGGTGTGTTGGTGAAAAAGGTAAAACCTAACTTTAAAGTGCTTGGGCCTAAATTCGGACCTAAGATGAAGATGGTGGCAGGTGTTGTTGCAAAATTCACACAGGAGGATATTACTGCTATTGAGAAGGATGGCGAATTGCCAATTATGCTTGATGGTGAAGCTACCACTTTAGCTCTTGGTGATGTGGAAATATCATCACAAGATATCCCTGGATGGTTAGTGGCTAGCGAAGGTCAATTGACGGTGGCACTTGACGTAACGATTACTGAAGAGCTGGCAATGGAAGGTATTGCTCGTGAGTTGATTAATAGGGTTCAGAATATCCGTAAGGATAGTGGTTTTGAAGTTACTGATAAGATTAAATTACAGCTTGCAGCCGATGATAAAGTGACTGCGGCTATTGAAAAGTATAAGGATTATGTGTCGGCACAAACATTGACAGAGTCTTTGGGGTTTTGTAATGCTGATAGTCTTTCTGATGCTGTGGAAATAGAACTTTCTGAGGGGCTTAAATCCTTATTGAAAGTGCAAAAAATATAGTTTAATGTGTGATAAAGTCATTAGATTTTCTTAATATTGAGGAATAATTATTTAAAAAAAGGAGGGCATTATGTCTGATCAAGAAAAAACTAGATATACTGATGAGGAGTTAGCTGAATTTAAAGTCTTAATAGAGAATAAATTGGTTGAAGCTAAGCGTGACTATGAGATGCTTAAAGCAAATTTAACGAATAGTGATACTAATGATACTCAGGATACTTCTCCAACATTCAAGGTTTTGGAGGAAGGAGCTTCTGTTTTATCAAAAGAAGAGTCTGGACGATTTGCTCAACGTCAACATAAGTTTATTCAACATTTAGAAGCGGCGTTAATTCGTATAGCTAATAAATCTTATGGTATTTGTCGTGAAACGGGAATTCTAATTCCTAAAGAACGTTTACGCGCTGTACCTCATGCTACATTAAGCATTGAAGCCAAAGAGAGACAAAAATAACATTTCTTTATGAAATGATAATAAAGAGTCGCCTTGGGGTGGCTCTTTCGCAATTTATAAGGTTTATGTCAAAAAAGAAGTTAGCCGTTTTAATTGTTTTTGTTGTTCTATTGATAGATCAGCTGGTTAAGATATATATTAAAACGCATTTTCGTTTAGGCGAAGAAGTTCATATTTTCGATTGGTTTATTATTCACTTTACTGAGAATAATGGTATGGCTTTTGGTCTAGAATTTGGGGGCTCGGCAGGGAAATATCTCTTGTCTATCTTCCGTTTGGTTGCGGTATCTGCTATTGGTTTTTATATTTGGAAATTAGCAGATGAAAAAAAAACACCGATAGGTGTCATTGTGGGTTTTTCTATGATTTTAGCAGGTGCTTTTGGAAACATTCTTGATAGTATGTTTTACGGTCTTGTTTTTACTGATAGTTATACGCATATTGCTTCTCTTGTTTCTTGGGGACAAGGATACTCATCTTTTTTACAAGGTCGCGTTGTGGATATGCTTTGGTTTCCTTTGGTTCAAGGACATTACCCCAGTTGGTTATTCGGAGGTAAATCTTTTCTATTTTTTAGTCCTGTATTTAATGTGGCCGATTCTTCTATCACTTGTGGCATTGTTTATATGATGATTTTTCAACGTCATTTTTTTAAAGAAGAAAAATAAAAGCTTGCGTTATCTGATTTTCTGTTGGACAGGAAATGTGTACGCTTAGCAATGTTTAAATAATTTTACCTGTTGAGATAATGAATAAAAAGATAGCTCCCCTGTTTATTATAGTGTTAATCACTTTCTTTTCTTGTGGTAATAGTTATGTGCTTAGCCCCGAGAAGTTAGAAGATGTGTTGGTTGATTTGCATTTAGCCGAAGGGCTTGCATTACAAAATAGTGCAGATTTTAGAAATACTGATGAGAAGTTGGATTTGTATAATTCGGTTTATGAAAAATATGGTATAGACAAAGAGCTTTTGGATAGTACATTGCTCTATTATAGTGATGATGCTTCTGTTTTGTCTGATGTTTACGAGAAAGTATATCAAAGAATAGAGTCTTTAGAGAAGAGGACAATAGATGGAGATTTTGCTTTTAGTCGTCATATTAGATCTAAAAAGTATTATGAATTGATCGTTGAACAAGATAAGGCTCTTCTGCCTTTTATTAAAAATGAGTTATGGACTGCTTCAGAGTTCAATGCGTTTGATAAAAATGATTTTGAAAATTTTGATGCAGAGATTCTAGTCGATTCTACAAAGGGGGATATCGACTTCCGTTTTTCATTAGAAGCAGATTCTGTGGCTTCGTTGCACTGTAAGGTGTTATTGGCTTATAAAGAAGGTGATGACTCTTTAAACTTTGAAGTGCCTCTTGATAGTGGTATGGTAGAACTAAAGTGGAAGGTGAATGAAGGTTTGCAAAAAATGGTCTTTTCTATTTCTGCTGTAAAAATGAATAAAAATTCTTTATGTCGTCTATCAGCTTTTAGACTTTATAATGTAGATCAAAAGAATAGAAAAATAAATATATTTGATGAGTAATAAGTTTCTGTTTCTAGTCTAAAAAAGCGTCCTGATTTTAATCAAGACGCTTTTTTTTTATTCTATTTTATTGAAATTTAATCTTGTATTGTGTGAAATATAATATTAAAAATCATTTGTTATGATGAGCTGATATATAATATGAATAACGTTGTGAAAATATCAGTGCTAGTTAAAGAATGGGTCTTTTTTCTGTTTGTCCGTATGAATTCAACTTCCATTGGAAAAACTTTTTTTGTGCAATAAGATATGTCTTTGTTCTATTTTTGCTTTTGTTTATATAGATATGTTGAAGTAGGGTAAAGAAACTTATGTGAGCATTTTTTTAATCAAATTTCATGTTCTGATTTTACATTACATTTTTACTACGGGGTATTAAAAATGTAACGTCGGTTCTGTCTCATTCGGTTTATTTGTTTGGTTATCAACTTTATTGTCGTTATTTAAAATGCTATAAAATTTTTGAAAACTCTGATCAATTATATACCTTTATCCAATATTTAAATAAATTAACGAATTATGGCTGTAAATAAAGTTATTCTAGTAGGGAATGTAGGTAAAGATCCTGAAGTGCGTCATCTGGATCAAGATGTAGCTGTAGCTAATTTTTCATTAGCAACTACCGAAAGGGGCTATAAGACACGTAATGGAACAGAAGTGCCTGAACGCACAGAATGGCATAATATTGTGGCTTGGAGAGGCCTTGCAACGTTAACAGAGCGTTATATTCGTAAAGGGATGAAGTTGTATGTGGAAGGGAAGATAAGAACACGTTCGTGGGAAGATCAGAATGGAGTTCGCAAATATATGACAGAGATTTATGCGGATGCTATTGATTTACCAAAACGTGATGGTGATGTACCTCCTTTGCAAACGCCTCCTGTTTCTTCTCAGGCTCCTGTTAATCCTACAGCTGTACCATCGGCTCCGGATTTTGCAGCTGCGGATAATTCTGCTGCTGAAGAAGGTCCTAGTGATGACTTACCATTTTAGTAAAAGATAAGGACTAAAAAAACGGGCATCTGAAATTCTAGATGCCCGTTTTTTTTATGGTGTTAATTATAAGTGATATGTGTTCTTCTCGACGAATCTTATACTTGTCTGGAGATTATTCGATATTAATATACACTTCTTGTTTTAATTTCTTTTCCCATAAATACGGATATAGTCAATAATGATTTTACCTTCCTGTTCTTTTGGAGAATTCATTTTAGAACCAATAAGTAGATGCATATGATCCATATAAGGAAAGGTGGTATCTTGATGAATTAATAGACCATTAAGACGCCAATTCATGATTTCATTAGTCCAGTTTAATTCTAAAATATGAAAATCTTTTTCCAGATTTTTACCCGTAATCTTAGAGAATAATCCTTCTCTATTTCTTTCTGTATGACCTACTTTGAATTTGTGTGATCCAAAGGTCTCTAAAATGCTAATGCTCCGTTGGTTTTTGTCATCACAAGCACGAATGAAATGCTGTAGAGGTTTTTTTGCTCCTTCTACTCTGAATTTTATAATGACACTTCCTGTTTTTTCTAGGTGGCTTTCACCTGTGATGACATCTGAGGTGAATTTGTAATCTTTGGTGACAAATCCTTTGTCTTTTGTCCATTCTCGTCCTTCGCTATCTTTTCTTTTAGTTATAAGATGAAGTTGTCCGTCTATGACTTCCGTGTTTTGTCCTTCACTATAAGCTTGGTATTCTCCTTCTGAAGAATAGCAGCCGTGCATTAAATCATAACTCCATCGAAATGAAGAAGTCCATTCTTCTTCATTTAACCCACTGTTTCCTGAGAATTCTTCAAAAAACACTTGTTTGTGTTGTTTGATGAAATTTAAAGCATCCGATTTTGCATATTTTAGATATTTCTTTATATCGCTATCTTCTGCTAATTCTTTAAAGCGTAATTCTTTTTCGTACAATGGACTTTTTTCATAATCAGCCTGATGTTTAAATTGTTTTCTGTCTAACTTGAAGTTGATTTCAGTCAGGGCTTTATATTCTTCTAATAATTGAGACTCCTCTAAACGAACTAATGAATTGTAAGCTTCATGACGGTTAGCCATTTCAAGTTCATATGTGTTCGTCTTTGGGAGACGTTTCCAGAAAAGATTCATAATTCAATGTTTTTTACCCTATTATAACATTTGAGTTGCGATGGAATAAAACTCTTCAAACTCTTTATTTGCTGTCTCAAAAAGTTCCGGTTTTGTATCTTTCGAATATTTAATAACATTTTGGTATATCATCAGATTTTCTCTGATTTTTTCCGAAACACTTGCTTTGTCTTTTTTGTCGTATGACAAGTAAAATACTAATTCTTGACGAGCCTGTTCATGTGTTTCTTCTATTACTTCAATAGCTTTATCTTTCATTCCTAATCTGAGACAGATGTCAATTAATTGGTATGACATATAGGTGTAAGGTACATTAATTGATGGAACTTCCTTAAAACAACGTTCAATAGTCTTTGTAGCTTTATCTAACTGACCTTCTTTGTACAATGCTCCAGCTAAACGAACAAAGTTAAAGCGGTAGTTGAGACTCATTCTCATCGTGTTTTCCTCCATATATACACCTTTTGTTGACATGCCTCCATATTGGAACTTTGTCATCATATTGTTGTACATAAGGTCTGTGTTGATCTCTGAGTTGCTAGGATAAATACTGTTATTTTTTGTGTTCATTGGAACCAAATGATAAGCTAGTCCTGTGGTTTCAAAATGATGATCTAATCCTAGATGATATTCTGAAGGGATGGAAACGGCTAAATAAATGGGGCGTTCCCAATTGGCAGAAGCTATCAGATCGAGCATCATGACTTTATTTTTGCGAATGTAACTTTTTTTGCTAAAATCGAAATCAATTTGATCAATAAGTCGAGCGCTGTCTTTTTCTGCTATTACGCCTTTAGACAATACGTCTTGCTTGTCTATAGGTAGGTAGAATTGTTTGGCAGGAAAATGATCTATGCGTCCATTTCCTGGTATTTCTTTTGTTTCTTTTTTATCGCTAGCAAGCCATTTGAAAGCGCTTTGTAGATCAAAAGGTTTTCCGCCAGTGCGGTCAATCAAATGAGTAACACCATTACGTCCCTGACGGGTGTCTTCTTTGTCTAAGGTAAATGGTAAGCCTTTTGAATCATAGGCTTGTCTGCGCATTTGATTGATGTACCAATCTGTTTGTAAATAACTCAAGTTGCAAACTCTAACGTCAGTACGTATGCCTTCTACTTCTTGGGCGTACCATAATGGGAAAGTGTCGTTATCTCCATTAGTAAATATAATAGCATTTTTAGCACACGATTGCAGGTAATTGTTTGCGAAATCACGGCACATATAGCGACCTGAACGATCGTGATCGTCCCAGTTTTCAGCAACTAAAATGCCCGGAACTACTAAACCTATGACGGTAGCTAATACGGCAGCTCTTTCTGATTTCATGAATTTACCAATCAATTCGGAAAGGAATAAAACACCTAAGCCTATCCATATACAGAAAGCATAAAAAGAGGCAGCATATGCATAGTCCCTTTCTCGTGGTTGCATTGGGTATTGATTGAGGTAAATTACGATGGCTACTCCAGTAAGGATGAAGAGAGCAGATACGATCATTAAATTTTCGTAATCTTCTTCTTTTCCTTTTTTTATCTGGAAGACAATACCTAAAAGACCTAAAATTAAAGGAAGGAAAAAATAAGTATTATGGGCTTTGTCATTTTTGATGGAGTCGGGTAATTTATTCCAATCGCCACCTAAGCGCTGTTGATCTATGAAGTTAATGCCTGATATCCAGTTGCCATTAGTAACGCCACCATATCCTTGTTTGTCATTTTGCCTTCCAGCAAAATTCCACATAAAATAACGCCAATACATAAAGTTAAACTGATAGGAGATCAGAAATCTTAAATTCTCTACATAAGTAGGCTTGATTTTAACGCCGTCTTTTGTTTTTATCTTCGTCCCTTCTATTTTTGCCCAGTTCTTATATTCTTTAACGTGATTTGCTTGAGGAGAATACATACGGGGGAAAAGAGTCTCGAAACGTTTATCGTAAGTGTATTTTGGTCTAGAGTCTATGATTTTGTATTTGCCATCTATCTGTGCTCTGATGTTACCATTGTCTTCTTGTCCTATTACAGGGGCATCGTAATATTGACCATAAACTAAAGGGCGATCGCCATATTGTTCACGGTTAAGGTATGAATAAAGAGAAAATGCATCTTTAGGATCATTTTGATTCATTGGTGGTTTTGCATTGGCACGGATAAGTACCATCGCAAAAGCTGAATAACCTATAAATATAACGGTTAAAAAAGTCAGGGCTGTATTCGCTATCTCTTTATTGTTACGATAGGTGTAGTAGATTCCATAAATTAAGGCTGCAGTCAATAAGATGTAAAAAATGAGCATGCCACTATTGAAAGGTAAGCCTAGACCATTGACGAACATTAATTCAAACCAAGATGCTAATCGTACTGTTCCTGGTACAATGCCGTACATGATGAACATTAAAAGGAAAAAGGAAATGAGTAATGTGGTGATGGTGCCTTTTACTGTTGGTTTGTGTTTGCGGAAGTAATACACTAACGCAATAGCAGGGATAGCCAATAAGTTTAATAAGTGAACACCAATTGAAAGTCCCATCAATAAGCCAATTAGTATAATCCAACGGTTAGAATGGGGTTGATCAGCTTCAGCATCCCATTTTAGGATGGCCCAAAAAACAGCCGCTGTAAATAGAGATGACATAGCATATACCTCACCTTCTACAGCTGAAAACCAAAAGGTGTCGGTGAAAGTGTAAGCTAAAGAACCAATAAGTCCAGCACCTAAAATACTGATGGATATTCCTTTTGTTAATTTTTCTGTATCGTTGCCAACTAAAAGTTTTTTGGCAAGATGAGTAATAGTCCAGAATAAAAAGAGGATGGTAAAAGCACTGCATAGTGCTGACATTGAATTGACCATCATAGCTACCTTGTCAGGGCCAGATGCGAAAAGTGCGAAAAAACGTCCCATTATCATAAAAAATGGAGCCCCTGGTGGGTGACCTACGAGTAATTTGTCTGCTGTTGCAATAAACTCACCACAATCCCAAAAGCTAGCGGTAGGTTCTATTGTTGATAAATAAGTAAATGCTGCAATAGCAAATGCTACCCAAGCTAGAATGTTATTCCATAATTTGTATTTGCTCATACGTATTCTATTTTATTTTTCTAAGTGTTCTTCTATATAGTTTATCAGTGTATGGATGACCTTTATATGTATTTCTTGGATACGGTCGGCCCACCCTTGATGGGCTACGTTGATGTTGACGTCTGAAAGTCTTTTTACTGAACCTCCTGATTTACCCGTGAGAGAAATGACGACTAAGCCTTTTTCGCGTGCTACTTCTGCTGCTTTTATTACATTGTTGGAATTGCCACTTGTACTAATGGCTAGTAGTACATCACCTTCTTTTCCAAAGCCTTCAATAAAGCGAGAGAAGATGGACTCAAAACCATAGTCGTTGGCTGTGCATGTGATATGTGCTGAGTCGCTAATGGCAATGGCTGGTAAAGATCTTCGTTCTCCTCTAAAACGTCCCGTCATCTCTTCCGCAAAATGAGCGGCATCACAAGACGATCCGCCGTTGCCACAGGAGATGATTTTATGATCAGATAAGATAGCTTTTGTCATGGCCTCTCCTGCATTTGCTATAGCTTCCAGATTTGACTTATTAGCTATAAATGTGTTGAGTACGTTTTGAGCTTCTTTGAAATTCTCTTCTACAAGAGCAAGATCCATGCTGTTTTTGTTTAGTTAGTTAACGCAAAAGTACAATAAATGTTGGACAAATAAAGCATATTGCAAAAACTATGCCTTTTAGGGAAAATAGTGGTGAATAAATGTTTCAGGTTCTTATAGTAATCAAGTTATTTTTGATACATTTGCATAGCAATGTATTGCTTTGAAAGAATCAGTGAAGAATGGAAAATATAGACAATAATAATCAGGAAAATATACCTGAAACATATACTGTTTGCACCAATTCAGGATGTCGCAAATTAAGTGTTACAAACTGGTTGGAAGATCTGAAGTTAGGTCGAAATGAATCCGAATATGTTGAGGTTCAGTTTAAAAACACCCGTAAAGGCTATTTTATTAACAGTAATAAATTACAGCTTAAGGAAGGTGCTATAGTCGCTGTTGAAACTTCTCCAGGACATGATATAGGTCATGTCTCGTTGGTAGGAGAATTGGTGTTGAATCAGATGCGTAAAAATAAGATACAGCTTGACCGTTATGAGTTTAAGCGTGTCTATCGTATGGCAAAGCCTTCTGATATAGAAAAATGGAATGCTGTTAAGGAGCGAGAACATCCTACCATGATTCGTGCTAGAGAAATGGCTAAAAAGCTCAATCTAGCAATGAAAATTGGGGATGTAGAGTTTCAAGGTGATGGTAATAAAGCAATTTTCTATTATATTGCTGATCGTCGTGTTGATTTTCGTCAGTTGATAAAGGATTTGGCTTCAGAATTTGGGGTGCGCATAGAAATGCGTCAGATTGGGGCACGTCAAGAGGCCGGACTTATTGGTGGTATTGGACCTTGTGGTCGTGAGCTTTGTTGTTCTAAATGGAATACTAATTTTGCTTCGGTTAATACCTCTGCTGCACGAATTCAAGAATTATCGCTTAATCCTGAGAAGTTAACAGGGATGTGTGCTAAACTGAAATGTTGCCTCAATTATGAGGTTGATATTTATCAAGAAGCTCTTAAAGACTTTCCTTCAAAAAATAGAAAATTGGAGACTGCTGAAGGTTCATTTCGACATATTAAAAATGACACCTTAAAAGGTCTGATGACTTATATCCTTAATAAGAAGGAAGGAGCACCTGTTTTTGCGACTATTTCAAAAGATAGAGCAAAAGAGGTTATACGCTTAAATGAACAGGATATTAAACCAGATTCTTTGGTGGAATTTGTTGAGATAAAGCCTGATAATAGTCCTGATTATGAAAATGTAGTAGGTCAGGATGATCTAACACGTTTTGATAAGCCGGCTAAACGTAATAATAAGAAGCGTCGTCCTAAGAAACGTCGTCCAAGTGATAGTGTTAAGGTTGATTCAGATCAAAGACCAAATCCAAAACCGAATCCAAAACCAAAACCAAGACCAAGGCCAAAACCTAAAGTTCAGGATGGTAAACAAGATAATGTAGATAAGAATAAGAATTCGAAGTCTCGAAATAGACGTAATAATCCACGTCCACCTAAAGATACGTCAAATTGAAAAAGTTAAAGTACGTACATATTATATTTATACTGTTTCTTTTTAGCTTAACAGGGTGTGATAATCAGCGTATTTATGAAAAATGGGTTGATGTTAAAGATTTTGTTTGGTCACAAGATAGTGGTTATGTTTTTGAGTTTGATATTACTGATTCATTAGCTCTTTATAATGTGAATTTTGGTTTGAGACATCTCAATCAATATCCTTATCAGAACATTTGGTTATTGAGTACATTAGAAGGACCTGATAGCTTGGTTTATTGTGATACTATACAATATGTGTTGGCTGATGAACATGGTATGTGGTATGGGGAACGTAGTGCAGGTATTAATAATTATGTGAAACGCATGTATTCAGCTTTCCCTTTTATGCACACGGGACATTATAAGATTACACTCTCTCATGGGATGCGTGAACAGCTACTTACAGGAGTTTCGAGCATTGGTGTGAGAATCGAAAATTATGAACAATAAGAAAATTTAACGTTAAGAATTATGACTTATCCTGAAAATCTTAAATACACAAAAGATCACGAGTGGGTGCGAGTGGAAGGTGGTATAGCTGTTGTGGGTGTGACTGACTTTGCTCAAAAAGAGTTGGGTGATATTGTTTTTGTAGAAGTAGAAACCGTAGGTGAAACCTTGAAACAATCTGAGGTGTTTGGTACTATTGAAGCGGTGAAGACCGTTTCTGATCTTTTTCTACCTGTAGGTGGTGAAGTACTCGAGTTTAATGAGACTTTAGAAGATGAGCCGGAGTTGGTTAATTCTTCAGCTTATGATAAAGGATGGATTGTGAAAGTAAAAATGAAGGATCCGTCTCAATTGGATACATTGTTAGATGTGGAAGCTTATAAAGCGATTATTTAATCTTACATTTTAGGCTTTATTTCCTCGTAGTTAGTTACGACTCATATATGTTGCTACCTTGATAATCCTGTCTGTTTATGGGGTGAATCATTAGCTACAATAAATTATAATATCCTCTGCAATTTGTGTTGTAGGGGATTTTTTTTAGGTGTCTTTTGTTCATTGTCTTTTTAGATTCTGGATTCTTATGTGTTGCTATAGATGATGTTGGAACTATAAATCTGAGTTCGATTTTAAATTAGGTCACCGATTATTAGTAAGGGGGTTTTTAGTTTTAGAGGAGTTAAATAATATTTTAAATTAATTGAATTTTGGCACGTCATTTGTTTTATAGTATTTTGGTTTTTTTAATTGGTTAGATATAACTGCAAAGTTTCCCAAAGCTTTCAGTTAATCACAATCCCTGAGGGTGGTTCCTTGGGGATTTTTGTTTGTATATCTGTATTATTTTAAATTGTTTTGGTCTAAGTCTTCTAATTATTAGAAGTGTGCATTTGTCATAATTAAAACAAAGTCGTATTTTCAAACCCTGAAATACAAAAAGCTTTGACTATGGAATCTCTTACCGCATTAATTTATGATGTGACTGGCATACATTCATCTGTACAAGCCAAAGTCTTAATAACACTTGTTATTGTGCTTTTTTTGACCTTATTGCGTTTCAGTATTTCGCGCATGGTTTGGCGCCAGACTGATGATGTGAAGATACGTTATCAATGGAAACGTATGTTGTCCTTTATTATTCCTTTTACAGGTGTTGTTTTAGTCGTTGTAGTCTGGGCTTCTGCTTTTGAGCAATTTGGTGCTTTTCTTGGTTTAATGACGGCTGGTTTTGCTATTGCACTCAAAGATCCTTTGACAAACTTAGCAGGATGGTTTTTTATTCTTTTTCGTCGTCCTTTTGTAGTAGGAGATAGAGTACAAGTAGGTAAGAATACTGGAGATATTATTGATATTCGCTTGTTTCAATTTACGATTTTAGAAATAGGCAATTGGGTGGATGCCGATCAGAGTACAGGGCGTATTATTCATTTGCCTAATGGTAAGGTGTTTCAAGAACCACAAGCCAATTATAGTTCGGGTTTTGAATATATCTGGAATGAAATGAAGGTTATGATCACTTTTGAGAGTGATTGGAAAGAAGCCAAACGTATTTTAGAAGCTATTATTAAGAAATATACTTTGGATATTGATATAAAAGCGAAACGAGAAATAAAAGAAGCGAGTAAAAATTATATGATCTATTACAAACATCTAACGCCGATTGTTTACACTTCAGTCAAAGAAAATGGCGTACAACTCACGGTGCGTTATCTTTGTAATCCTAGAAGACGACGTAGTAGTGAGAGTGATATTTGGCAAGATGTATTGAATGCTTTTAATCAGGAAAAAAGCATACGTTTTGCTTATCCTACCACACGGTTTTATTCTATGAATAGGCAAGGGGAGGAGTTGCCTATTCAGTAATATGATGGCTTAGAATATTATAGCTTTAGTTTTTATGTGTGTAAGACGCTTTACTTTAATGTTTTAGGTGCTAAAAAATCACATAAAGAATATCTTTATGTGATTTTAAAGAGATAACACTACTGCTGTGTAAACACGTAACACTCTATAAACTAAAAAAGCCGCAACGGGTCGAAACACGTTGCAGCTTTATTTATCAAAGTAAGTATCGTCTTACATCAACGATTACATAATAGTACGTGTAATCTTAGTCTCACCAAATGATATAGAAGTCCAATTTTCACCAGACTTTTCAATTGATTTATTGATCGTTTGAGCTTTACCATCTTTTACTATTTTAATAGCATTTCCATCCATAGTGATGTCTTCACTATGGGTCTCTTCATTCACCACTGTAGTAGGTAATAGCTGACCTGCGTGTGACATCTTCCAAGCTTTAGCATCTAAAGGAAGCTTAGCATCACGATCACGAGCAACAGAATATGAATGTGTAGAAATAGAGTTCAGCTTTCCTTCTTCGAATTTGTGCACTTTAATAATCTCGTCATAGAAAAGCACTTCATCTTGCTCTAACGTCATTTTATTTACCTCGAAATCTGGCTTGTCTCTTTCATTGCGAATAGCAACAACGATATCATTATTCGTTGTAAATTGAACATGAGGATACAACCTATCACTACCAGACATCATCAAACTCATAGGGAATGAAGGTGCTGTAGCACGACGATTCATGGCTGACAATTTTTTATTCGTTACGAAATCTTCGTATTGTCTTGCTGGAAGCACATTATTTATTGCACGTTCTGTATTTTCGCCGAACATTCCAAATTTCCCTAAACTTGTTGAGCTGATCATTTTAAACTCTTTATTATTGGCATGTCCTGGACGAACAATATATTGATCATTTGACCAGTCACTATAATATACATAATCACCAACCTTCACTTTATCTTTAGGGTTTGAAACACTTTTCACAGTAGTTACATACAAAAGATCTTTCTTTAAAAGCTTTTGCACGAAAGCATACCATACTTTGTTGTATTTATAACTGAACTCCTCGCCGTTAGTAGCGATAGTACCCGTCACCTTTTTAATTTTCTGACCGCCACAATCATAGATGTTTACAGGTAAGTCAAGAGAATAACAAAATCCTAATTCGTAAGCAATTAAAAGCTCTTGTGCTTTATCATCAATTTGCTTGCGTGCTTTATAATCTTTAAACTGCGCTACAAATTCACTAGGGTTAGCTTCTAAGCCTTTCTTGTAGTCTGCACACGCTTGAATAAATTTAGGTGCAAATTTTAAATAGTTCATAGCAAGTCCAGCGCTAAAACCAGCTTTTCCGCTTGCAGACTCTTTTTTAATGATCGTCTTATCTCTATTATCTAAGGCTTTTTGCATATAAACCTGTGCTTCTGCAGGGTTTTCTGATAAGAAATAGGCTATCGCAATATTACTCTGAATCTGCCAGATGTTTTTCTTATCTACTTCCGCTTTCTTTTCATCACTGTACTGTCCTTCTAATCCTTTGTAAAAAGTAATGGCTTCAGCTAACTGTTGATTATAGTCATCTTCTCCCATCTTAAGTTGAAATTGTGGAGCTAAGCTAACTAACGTTTCACTAAATGCTTCTGATTGCTTCTTGTTGTCTCGCTTAAGACCAGAAACATAATAAGGCTTAACGTCAACTTGACCCATACCCATGCCATATCTCGCTTTTAATATATTTTCGACATACTCCAAAGCCAACTCTTCGTGAGGAAAATGATCAGCAATAGCGTGAGTAGCTGTCATCGCTTTCAAAGACGTTAAATCGCCACCGGTTGATCCCATCGCTGGTGCTGCACCCATTTGTTCGTATCCCACTAGATTCACAGGACCCTGTTCAAAGATCATTTGCTCTCCTTGATACACCTGAAAAGACGTTTCGGCATATATAGGACTAGAAGTAGAAGCAGATGCATGTTCGTCTCCAAACACAACAATTCCTTTACCGCCCATAAAATTAATATATTCTTTCACCTTAGGTTCTCTTGCAGTAATCACGACAGAGATGTCACCTTCTGAGAAGAAAATAGGTTGACTCAATTTAGTCGTCGTAATGTTTACGCTACCAGCCATACCCATCTTTTTCTGGAAAACACGGTTAAGCATAGCTCCAGCACCCGTTTGGGTATCTGTAAACTGAATATAGGCATTGCCCAAAATTTTGCCCTCGGTAGGAAACTGGACATAACCAAGAGCCACTTCTGTCATTTTGTTACTGTTCAGCATTTGCCCTTGCACTGTAGCTCCCACGAATAGCATTAAGATAAAAATGCTAAGTTTTGTTGTCAATTTTCTCATTAATTTAATTGTTTAGTTGTTGATTATTAATTGATTATTTGAATAAATGTGCTTTGCGTCTTGATACAGGAAATATTTCTCCATTAGCTAATTCTACTGTTTTTTTTTCTCCGCCTGTATAACTTTTTATATGTGCTTGATTGATTAATGTAGAACGATTGATACGTATGAATCCAAGTTCTCTAAGTTCTTCTTCAAACGTCTTTAGCTGTTTTGTGGCAGACACGCTAAGGTTGTTTGTATAGGTGGTGACTATTGAGTCTTCGCAGCAGATGTGTGTGATTTCTGATACGTCAACATATTGTGTCTTTGATTTTCCTGTAATGATTATTCGTTGTCCTTGTTGTTGGCTGAAATCTTGTTTCATTTTATTGTTGTTATTATGTTAATAATTGTGTGTGTATTTTCTTTGTTTTGTAACAAAAAGATATTTAACAATTTAATGGTCAGACAATTATATAACGTACAATAGTAAGAATAATATTTTATCCTTTGTGGTGTTGGTCGTTATATTTAGTCATATGTCAGTTGTTGTTAAGTGTTTATTTTATCTGTTTTAGTGGAGATTCTGTGGCGTTGTTTTTTGAATTTTTTGTTTCTTTCAAGTCGTTAAGTAGGATAAGAGAGGGCGTGTAACGAATTTCATAAGCTCTGTTTTCATTGGCTTTGTGATGTGTCATTACTCCTAATTCTCCTAAATTGATGTTGTGTCCTTTTATCAGATGTTCTTTAATGTTTGACAAAAGCATGGATGTTATTGAAATGGCTTCATTTTTATTTATGCCTGATTTGTCTGACAATTCATAGATGAGTTCCTGAAGCCTGATGCATCGTCTTTCTTTTCGAATGATTATATTTTTATCTTTCATTGTTCTGTGGTATTATGTAAGACGTTTCTGTTATCTTAGTTGCGGTGAACGGTAGGTTTTGAAAAATAAAATGCATTTTTTAAAGAAAATTATTTCCTCCTATAGATTAACGTTTTGATAGTGATCGGTTTTGAATTGTTTAAGTGATTTGGAAATAATCTATAATAATTGCTTGTTTGGTCTTTTTGTGACTTTAAATGGTCTTTTTCTCTTTTTTGGGGGGGTAAAATTGATCTGAAGTGTCTCCCTTTTTTATTGAGTGTTTATTCTATTAGCTTGTCTGCTTTTATCTCATTAAATAGGGAGTATCCTTATTATTTGCTTGTTTTTCTAGCTGATAATGTGATCAGTGTAGCTTTGGAGTTTTTTAAGTGTCGTATGTGCCTTATAGTATGGCTACTAAGGAAAATATACGACGTGAAAATAGAATACCTAATGAAACACTTTTATTAGTTTTTCTTGACGGGGAATATTGTTATGCTAAGGCGCTATAAAAAATGAAGTTGGATTCTGTAGCTAAAGGTTGTTTACCTTTAGAGGGGGGTAACTTTTTGCTTATTTCAGAATAAATGGTTTATTCTATAATTTTGATACGACCACAGAAAATCATGTCAAAGTCCTTATTTAGGATTTTATAGTAGTAGAGTCCTAACTTTTTAAGCGATACTTGGTAATGATTATCCTGAGAGGTAATCTCAAAAAGCTTGGTGCCTTTATTGTCAAAGAATTCAATGATGAGTTCTTCTTTTTCTGGATTGTCCCAACAGATAGAAATAGCGTTTTTTGTTCCTTCAAGAGTAGTGGGGGATAATATTTTGATGTCTTCTCCACGCATAGCACCTTCTTCAAAACGTTTAACCAGCACTTCTAATTCTTTGTGACTTTGATAAGCTAGTAGGTCATTATTTTCTTGTGCTTTTTTGACTGGAATAATAGATACTTCTTCTTCCTTTATCTGTTCTGCTACTTGTTCGTCTATTTTTTGCGGAACACACTCTATCGTGTCTTGTGTTGTATTGGTTTTCACCAATGGAGTATTTTCGATATTGGGCTGTTGAAATATTTGCCAACCGGCAAAAGCAAGTAAGGCGCTAGCGGCTATGCTTATCGATAATTTAATAAGTGAAGTTTTTCTTTTTGTTTGTTGATGAGGTGTTTCATCATCTAGTAATGTGCTAATTGTTTGCACTTCATGAGCACAGCTATCGCATGCGGCTAAATGATCTTTTATCCGTTTATTAAGCTTATGGTAAGTCCCTTTTGTCAAGGCTTCTGAAGCTTTTGCTATGTCTTGTTCGTTCAGGTGCATAATTTATGCAGTGTTGTCTTTTGTATTAGTTGCTTTTTTCTTCTTGTTTTGAAAAAAAGTTAATATTTTTCGTAATAGTACTCAAAAAGAATCGTAAAACTTTCCTTGTTATATGAAGCTCTATTGTACGGACCATTGAGGCGTGTAAGTATAGTTTCTTGTTGTTTGTTGAGCCACATTCGCACAGCGTCGCCTTTTATATTATTTTTTTCTACAATGTTTGTCGTTTTTGCTAGCTGTTCGAATATCTGGCCTTTTGAAAGAGGTGTTTTTGTACTTAATAACTTTAATAGATTATGCTTCTTGTAGTTTTTATCATAAATTTTCAAGAAAAAAATCTTAGTTTGTAATGCAAAGTAAAAGGCTAAAAAAACAACGGTTTTATAGTTGTCATTAATAAGGATTATTACTTTTTTAAGATATTTTATTTCGTCGTTTATTAATAATTGAGTGGCTGTCTCTTCTGCTGATCCTCCATTATTCTCGTAACTAAGGTGATCTTCACCTGCATTATTCCAATGTTTAATTTCTTTACGAATAATACCGCAACACATTCTATTTAGAATTGCCATGACATACGTCGTGGTTTTTGAGTTACCATTAAAGTTGCGGCAGATCTTACTCTCTTCGTTGAGGTATTTCTCAACCATATTCATTTTAACATCTTCTTGTTCTGTGCGGGGAATGGTATGGGCATAGCGATAGACTACCTTTTGAGCTAAGAGTAGTAGTTCTTTTTCATTAACTAATTTATCGCTATTCGACATTATTCTTTTTTTTTTGAAGATCAAAAATAACACATTTCCTGTTGATACTATTAGGCTGGAATGGTTTATTATTGAATCGACACCGTCTTTAATTAAATTGTTAAATTATCGACGGTGTCAATAGTTTTATAGTTTAACTTTTACTCCTATTATAGCCCATCTGCCTGCTTGTGGCAAATCGTTGAAATCGTAATAAGTGGTGTTCAGTATATTATTGATCTTGACGAAAGGACTTATGTGTTTTCCATCCCACTGAAGGTGGGCATCCCACAACCAAAAAGGTTGATATTTTGATGTGGCATCAGTCGGGTTATGTCGCTCTTGGTATTGTGTTAATAGAGAAATTTTTACTTTTTCTAAAACCAGAAAATCAGTAGTTAATGTGACTTTGTTTTTTAAATAATCAAGAGCGTAATAGGAGATGAATTCCTGTTTTTCTAGTTGGCTTTCGTTATAAGTATAGCTTCCTTTGATTTTCTCAATAAATGCTAATTTTGAACTTAGTTTACTAGGATATACCGAAGCTTGTAATTCAAAGCCATAAGTGTTGACTTCTGTATAATTCATCGTTTGCCATTTGTTCGAGGACGAGATGTCTTGTTTTACCCAGTCGATAATGTCTGTTCCTTTGCGGTAATAAAAGGATCCTTGAGCTTGGAAAAAGGGCCGTTTATAATTGATTCCACAATCCATAGTCAGAGCTTCTTCTTGTGTGAGGTCTGAATTTCCGATATTAGTAGGTCCTGTATAATATAATTCTGTAAAAGTAGGAAGACGAAATGATTGGTTACCTGAAGCTTTTACTGATAACTGTGGTGATATTTGATACGAAACATCTAATCCTAGATAGGGTTTTACCTTTTCTGTTATTTCATTATAATTGATTAAAACATTAAGACCTGTTGCCCAATTTTTATAGTAAAAAGTGTGATTCAAAAAAGCGTTGTAGTTGATGCGGCTTTTTTCTTTGGTGTAGTAGATGCTATCTTCATGAGGATGGGCGATGGGGGTGATGTCTTCGCCTAACTTATTACTTCTTATGCGTTCATTTCTGAAATCTAGTCCTAGTCGGGTAGTCCCTAATTTATAAGTTGTTTTAGCATCTAATCCACCTCCTAACACATCGGTTTGGTGGTAGTTGTGTGCTGTGTACCAACTTGCGGCATCTTTAAAGTTGTGGAATAATTCAAAACGATCGAAACTGCGCTTGTAATAAATCTTTGGCGAAAGCTTAATTTGTTTTCCTATTTCGGCTTTTAGTGAAGTTGTTAAAGCATTGATTTCCTCATATTGGTCAGGATATAGAGCGCTGTAAAAACCATTAGAACCAAAACCGTTATTGATGTATCCCATTTGATAATCAATTTTAATTTGTTCTTTTTTAAAAGTAGAATTAAGGTATAAGCGTTGCGTTTCAAAATCGGTATTGTATCGGTAACCATCACTGGCTGTGCGACTCATACTCAGTTGATGTCTAAAGTTTTTTTGCTTAAGATAAATATCTGCTCCTACATTAGAATACCGATGATCGCCATAACTTATATTGGCCTCGGCGGTGGTTTTGTTGGCTGTCTTGGTGATGATGTTGATTGCTCCTGTAAAAGCTCCTGCCGTATTGTAGCGCAGTCCTGCTCCTTCTAGCACTTCTATGCGTGCGATGGATGATAAACTAATAGGAAGGTTAAGGTTATTGTGTCCTGTCTGTGGGTCTGAGATGTTAATGCCATTGAGCATTATCAGGACTTGATCAAATGATCCAGCACGTATGCTGAGGTCGGCTTGTGTGCTGTAAGCTCCACGTTGTTTAATGTCGATGCCCGGAAGGCTTTCGAGTAATTGTGTGACACTCTGTGCGGACGATCGCGCTATCTCTGATTCATTAACTACAGCAATGATGCGCATCAAATCGCTCTCCATTGCTAGCTCATTTGTCTCGGCATTCACTTCTACTTCCTCTAATGTGATTTCTTTAGAGTTTCCCTCTTCTGTTTGTGCAACTAAAGCTGCTTGACCTAAGCTCACAAAATAGACTGAGCTTAATACACAAACTTTAACCATACGGTGTAGAGAGTTGAATGCTGAAAATGACTTGTTCCCCCATCTACTGAAGTGGAGAACGGAATTTTTCACTACTTTGTTTTTCATTACTTTTCTTATTTGTATTATGATTTTTATTAATGCTGCAAAAGTAGAAGAATGCTTTAGAATATCAAGTTCTTCTTGTGCTTTTGTTCTTTTTTTCTTGAGTGGGATGAGTTGTTTGTCTGTTACGTCAACATCAGATTTTTTTATTTAGCTTATTCCGCTGAATGCTGCACAAAAGATTTTTTGAAGTATTGAAGCAATTTTGATACTCCTATACACAAGGTTATACGATTATTATTAATTATGCAGAGTAACTGCTGATAGGTTTCGTATTTTGCAACAGCTAATTTATAATTATAAACTGCGAGTCCTTAATCGTTGAAACAAAAAAAAGGATACCGAAATTAACATCCAGTATCCTTTTTATGATTCTAATTTTTTTGTTTCCTAAAAATAACTTTCTTGACCTAAGGTAATTAATAGGTTGTTTGCTAATCGGCTTGCGCCAATGCGGAAAGATTTATTGTTAAGCCATTCTTCGCCTAAATTCTCTTTAACGATAGCATAGTATTTTAAGGCTTCATCACTTGTTGAAATACCACCTGCGGCTTTAAATCCCACTTTTCGCTGTGCTTTGTTGTAGAATTCTTTTATAGCTGAGGTCATGACATAAGCGGCTTCGGGAGATGCTGCTGCTATTTCTTTTCCTGTGGAAGTCTTGATGAAGTCAGCTCCAGCTTCCATCGCTATGATAGAGGCATCCCAGATGTTTTTAGCTGTCTTTAGAGCACCCGTTTCTAAGATGACTTTCAATTTTGCTTGGCCACATGCGGCTTTTACTTCTGATATTTCTTCAAAAGCTTTTTCATAATCTCCCGAGAGAAATGTTCCTACACTTAATACCATATCTATCTCATCAGCACCATCCATTACGGCTAATGAGGTCTCGGCTACTTTTACCTCGATAAAGGTTTGCGCAGCAGGGAAACCACCCGATACCGAAGCAATGTCCACACCTTGTGCTTGTAAGGCTTCGCGTACAGCTGCTACCATAGCAGGATATACACAGATAGCGCCTACATTGGGTAGTGATGGGTAATGACTTTTAAAGTCGTTGACTTTGTTGGCCATAGCTTGCACTTTTTCTACGGTATCCGTTGCGCTTAATGTGGTCAGGTCAAGACAACTTAATAATAATTTGTACGTCTCTTCGTTTGCATAAGTATCTGCTTTTGCTACAATCTCTTTTGCGCCTTTTAGCATGGTTGCATCATCCATTTCAGGATAAGTGTCAATGCATGCTTTAATTTTATCTCTTAAGTCAGTCATTGTTATATTATTTTGTTATTGGCTGTTTGCTTAGGTTTTTATTCTTTCGTTATCACTTTGTGAGATGACAAAAGAACATTGATCTAAGCTAACGTTTTTCACCAATTAAATATTAATAAATTTCTATTTCATAGGGCATGCGGGCTTGTATTCCTTGCATTCCTTTTATACGTGTGGCATATTCAAATACTTTGTAAGCTTCGCCATAACGTACTTTCATCATACTTGTTTTTACTTGCGCATTTAAGCTTTCCATCAGTGATTCTATCAGGGGTTTAGCTTTAGGTAATTCTTGTAAGTTATAATCTTCTAAGCCAGCCATTTCTGCGGCTAAGGTTATTGCATCATTTATGTTTCCTAATTTGTCAACGAGCCCTAAGTCTTTGGCATCTTCTCCTGACCATACACGTCCTTGACCTATTTTGTCAATGGCTTCTTTGGTCGTGTGTCGTCCATCAGCACAGCGGGTGATAAAGTTGTCATAACCGTTTTCTATATAGTTTTGTAAAATGCGTTTTTCTGCTGTTGTTACAGGACGATTAGGGTTTAAGAAATCAGCCAATAGATTTGTTTTTACACCATCAAAGGTAAGGCCTAGTTTCTGATCCAACTGGCTTATGTTTGGAAACATACCAAAGATGCCTATGGATCCTGTAATGGTGTTGGGTTGTGCCACTATGCTATGTGCTGCACACGCAATGTAATAACCTCCTGATGCAGCTACGTCGCCCATAGATACGATAAATGGTTTTCCTTCTCGTGCTAATGTGACTTCACGCCAGATCTGTTCGCTACCATAGGCAGAACCTCCAGGACTGTTGATGCGTAGTACTATTGCTTTGATGTCATCATCTTCGCGTGCTTTGCGAATGGTCTCAACTAATTTCTTAGAATTGATGCCTTCGTTGCTGCTACTTCCGCCGTCGATGGCTCCTGAAGCATATATGATCGCTATTTCGTCTTGTGTTTCTGTTTTGGTGACGACTTGGCTAGCATATTTGGCTGTGGATAGGCTTCTGATTTTTTTATCTTCTCTGCCCGATAGTCTTTTTAGTTCGTCGCTCATCTCATCATAATACATCGTTTTATCAATCAGTTTATAATTGATAGCTATTTGAGTATTTTGTAAACCACCCATCTGATTAGCATAACGATCTAGCATTTCTTTACTAACGTTTCTACTTGCGTTAATCTCATTACAATAGATATTCCAGAAGTCGTTTAACAGAATGGTTGTTTGTTCTTTGCTTTCTTCACTCATTTTATCTCCTAAGAAAGGTTCTACTGCTGATTTGTATTTTCCATGTTTTATAATGGTCATTTCAACACCTACTTTTTCTAAGGTTTTCTTGAGAAACATAGTTTGACTTGATAGCCCGTGTATATCTAACATTCCTATTGGATTGATATATACTTTGTCGGCTACTGAAGCAATATAATATCCTTTTTGACTGTAGTTGTCAGCATAAGCAACAATAAACTTCCCGCTAGTTTTAAATTCTATTAAGGCGTCACGGATTTCTTTTAAAGTGCTAAAGCCTGCGGCAAACATGTTTGAGCGGATGTAAATTCCTTTAATGTTAGGGTCTGTAGCTGCAGCTTTGATGGATGTAAGAATGTTATTTAATCCTTGCACTTTGATAATGTCTTCCTGTCCTGGTAAGGTGAAATTGGCAAGAAGTTCATTTTCATCAGTGAGTCGTTCTGTTATTTGTCCTTCTAATCGAAGTTCCAATATTGAGTTTGTCTTGACTTCTGTCTTTGTGCCTTGTGTAGCACTTGCTGATACGCCTGCTATGATAGCTATGACAATGAAAACGCTTAAAAAAGAGTAGATAAAGAGAGCGGTTAATGATCCCAATAACGATGTGAAAAAGTTTTTCATAGTTTGTGATTTATAATGTTTGGGTATTATTTCTTAAGTAATAAGCGTTCGCATTCCATTAAGAGTTCTTGTTTGTCAATAGGGACTACTCCTATCTTTTCGCAGACTAATCCTCCTGCAATATTAGCTATCTGAGTGGCTATGTTAATAGGAATGCCACAGGCCATACATAAAGATATAGTACTGATTACGGTGTCGCCGGCTCCTGATACGTCTGAAATATCTCTCTTCTGAGCGGGGATGTGAAAATCGGTTTCATTATTGACGATCAACACACCATATTCTGATAGAGTGATTAATATATTATCAATCTGATGTGCTTCACGGTATGCTTTAGCTAGAGCTAAGGTTTGATTAATGTCTTTTTTATCTACTTCATTATGTGTTCCTTCGATGAACTCTTTGAAGTTGGGTTTAAATAGCGTTACATTTTTGTAGTCAGCAAAATTTCTGTGTTTTGGATCTACAGTCGTTGGAATGTTTTTTTCGTGCGCATACCATGTTACCTCATTTATTAATAAAGGAGTTATAACGCCTTTGTCATAATCTTCAAAAATAATAATATCGGGTATCTCCGTGTCAATGGCATCTTTTATGATCTGTGCAAATTTGCGCGTAAGGTTCTCATTTAATGGCGTGCTGTCTTCTGAGTCTAATCGTAGTAACTGCTGTGAATGACTAATCATTCGTGTCTTTGAAGTAGTAATGCGTTCAGCATTAATGATATATTTATCTGATATTTTATTTTTTTTGGTTAAAAGGCTACGCAGGATAATGGCATTCTCATCATTTCCTATCACACTACACATGATAGGTGTTGCGCCTAATGCTTTTATGTTTTTGGCTACATTGCTTGCTCCACCTAAGCGGTATTCACGGTTGTTGACGTTTAATACAGGAACGGGAGCTTCTGGTGAAATACGATTTACTACTCCAAAGATGTAGGCATCAATCATTACATCTCCAATTATCAATACTTTTTTCTCGTTAAAGCTTTTAAATGTGGCTCTTAAATCAATCATGTTAAAATTTTATAATGCAAGAAAGCAGATAAAAGATATGGTGCTTCTATCTGCTAACATTAGGCTGCTGTATTTTTGTTATTTAAGTGTAAGTTTCTCAATGTGTTTTACTCTTATCATTGATTAGTTATACAAAGTAAATACCTTTCTTTAAAATAGAGGTATATCTCCGAGTTTTTTTATCTTTTGTGTTAAAAGATGCCGATTCCCCATACAAAACTGAAGGAGGTATAAAACGTGTTTCCTGCAAATTTCTCATATAAACTTTTAGCTTGTATGTTATAACCAGCATTGAATTTAAGGGCTAGAAATTGTTTTGTTTTTATATAAGGAGAGCCATAAAAACCATACCAATAACCATATCCTGAGCCTTCAAATTCTAAAAGTTTAACCTCTGTGTGAAGACCTATACCATACATAAAAGAGTTAATGATGTCATATTCATCTCTATCATTTTCGTCGTTGTATAGATTGGAATTCAATACCGTTCCTCCAAGGCTGAAGTAAGGTGCTAAATGGAAACGCTTGTTGCGACATGCAAAATATCCGAGTTGTAAGCCGCCATCAAAATAAGTGAATTCGTCATCTGTATTAAAACTATATGAGGGAATAGTAAAGTCTTGTGAAGCATGCATCGATCCTCCTTTTAAGAATAAGGAACTATATACCTTATTGATGTTTAGATCCATCGCCATGCTAAAACCTAGTGAGGGGTCAAATAATGAACGGATATTATCATCAAAAAACACCATATTAGGCCCTACGTCCCAGCTGAATGAAGCTAAAAAAGGTGCAGCAGGTAGATAATTGTTGACAAACGAATTATATTCTGAAGTGGGATAGGTGTTTTTAAACTGGTTCAGTAGTAAGCGGTAGTCGTTATCGGTTGTGGATGAATAGATAACATGTAGAATGATTGATATCAAATCTTTTGCTTCTATGTTTATTGCTGAATTTTCTAATCTAGTCTTGACGTCAAATTCAGTGGCTAGTAGGTGTTGGTTCAGAGGTGTTTCTAAAGAATAATCTGCTTTGAAAACCGGGAGTTGTATTTTTTGATCGTAGTGTTTACAATAGTCAATGAGTTCTCCGTAGTTTCCTGTGATGAGGTTGATGTAAATAATCTCAGCAAACGAAAAGGCTAGTTTCCCTTGTTTAACCGCTTTTTCTTGAAGGTAATAATAGATCTCGTTAGTGCTTTTGTAGTCATATTGTGAGACTTTTAGTTCGAGTAAATGACGACCATTATTAATGATGGTTTTAGAACTATCAACGTAGTCTAATATTTCTCTTTCTATTTGTGCTTCTGTGGGTTTAACAAGGGAAAGAAGTATTAGTAAAAGGCTTATTTTATTAACGATGAGTTTCATGCTGAGACCTGATTTTTAGTATATAATATAATTTTGAAATTGCAATGTAGCTAATTATTCTGAGATGAATTTAACTCTTTCAATTTTTTTTTAGCTTAAACGTTTTTACTTAATAAGTTCCTCAATATTGACTTTCCCAATATCCATAATTTTGGAGTATATTGTCTTGTTTAGCCTGACAGAAAAGAATGTTTGTTTAAAGGAATGCAGAAAAAATGACAATATAGATGTCTATTTATGAGTTTTTCTGTGATTTACTTTATACATAAAATGCGTAAATAATACTGTTGCCAGACTATTTACGCATTTAGATATAGTGTATAAAATAGACTATTTTAATTTTTTATAAAGCTCACGTAAGTTAACTTCTTTGGATATGATTTGTTGTAAGTCGTCTATGTTAACGCGTTCTTGAGCCATTGTATCACGGTGACGAATAGTCACGGTATGATCTTCTAATGATTGATGATCTACAGTGACACAGAATGGTGTTCCTATGGCATCTTGACGACGGTAGCGTTTGCCGATACTGTCCTTTTCATCATATTGACAGTTAAAGTCAAATTTCAACTCATCGATGATAGCTCGTGCTTGATCAGGTAAGCCGTCTTTTTTTACTAAGGGTAATACGGCTAATTTAATTGGAGCAAGGGCTGCTGGTAAACGTAATACTACACGGGTATCTTTTTTACCATTACTTTCTATCTCTTCTTGAGTATAAGCGCCTGCCATCATGGTTAAAAACATACGATCTACACCTATTGATGTTTCAATAACGTAGGGTGTGTAGTTTTTATTCAATTCAGGATCAAAATATTGAAGTTTCTTTCCGCTGTACTTCTCATGTTGTGAAAGGTCAAAATCAGTACGGGAATGAATACCTTCTACTTCTTTAAAACCAAAGGGCATTTTGTATTCAATATCTGTAGCCGCATTAGCATAATGTGCTAATTTATCGTGATCATGAAAACGGTAGTCTTCTTCTGGGAAACCGAGTGCTGTATGCCATTTCATACGCGTCGTTTTCCATTCTTTAAACCAATCCATCTCAGTGCCAGGACGAACGAAAAATTGCATTTCCATCTGCTCAAATTCACGCATACGGAAGATGAATTGACGTGCTACTATTTCATTTCTGAACGCTTTTCCTATTTGTGCTATACCAAAAGGAATTTTCATGCGTCCTGTTTTCTGCACGTTAAGGTAATTTACAAAAATACCTTGTGCGGTTTCTGGACGTAGATATATCTTTTGTGCACCTTCTGATGTAGAACCTATTTCGGTAGAAAACATTAAGTTGAACTGGCGAACGTCAGTCCAATTTTTAGTTCCCGAGATAGGACAAGCTATTTCATAATCTTCTATAATGGCTTTTAATCCAGGAAGATCATTAGCTTCTAATGCTGTCACAAAACGACCATGTATCTCATCAATCTTAGATTGATTAGCTAGTACTCGTGGATTCGTTTTTGTAAATTCAGCTTCATCAAAACTGTCACCAAAGCGTTTTTTAGCTTTCGCTATTTCTTTGCTTATCTTAGCTTCATATTTCTGAATCAAATCTTCAATAAGTACATCCGCACGATAACGTTTCTTTGAGTCTTTATTATCAATCAAAGGATCGTTAAAGGCATCTACGTGACCTGAAGCTTTCCATATTTTAGGGTGCATGAAAATGGCAGAATCTAATCCTACAATATTTTCATGAAGTAGTACCATACTTTCCCACCAATAGCGTTTGATGTTGTTTTTTAGTTCTACTCCTAATTGACCATAATCATAGACAGCTCCTAAGCCGTCATATATATCACTTGAAGGAAATACGAATCCGTATTCTTTACAGTGTCCTATTAATTTCTTAAATATATCGTCTGCCACTTTTTCTATTGTTATAGGTTAATAGTTCAATTGGTGAACTTTCTTATAGTCTTGCTCTTTGCTCTTTGTTATTTGCGTTTAGCATTTTTACCCGCTTGCAACTGCTGTTGTTTTTGCATTGCTTGTAACCTCTGTTGAAATTTAGAGGTCTTCTTTGGCTTTTTCTTATTGGCATGCAATTGTGCTAATAAGTTTTCTTCGTTGACCAAACGACGCATAAATACGGTTTGTCCTATGGTAATCAATGTAGAGATGAAATAGTAATAACTTAACCCTGCTGAATAATTGTTAAACATAAACAAGAACATAACTGGCATCATATACATCATACCTTTCATACCTGGCATTTGCTGTGCAGAAGCTGCAGTTGTTTCCTGATTGATTCGGGTGTAAACAAGGTTGGTTATTGCCATTAGTAAGGTGAACAAACTAACGTGGTTACCGTAAAAGCGAGACAATAATGGAATCTGTGCTTGCCAAGTGAAGATAGCATCATAACTAGCTAAGTCATGAGCCCACAAGAAACTTTCTTGACGCAACTCAATAGAGCCAGGGAAAAATCGGAACATAGCAAATAAGAATGGCATAGATAGGGCCATAGGTAAACAGCCGCCCAAAGGACTTGCGCCTACTTTTTTGTAAAGAGCCATCGTTGCTTGTTGGCGTTCTACTGTTTTGTCTGCGGGTATCTTTTCATTGATAGCATCTATTTCGGGCTTGAGCAATCGCATCTTAGCCGTTGAAATATATGATTTGTAAGTGAATGGAAAGACAATACCTTTGATGAAGATGGTTAGTAATAATATGATAAGACCATAATTACCAATAAATCGTCCAAGGAAGTTAAAGACAGGAATGACCAGGTATTGGTTAATCCAACGGATAGGACCACGCCCCATATCTATTAATTTGTCAAAATCCATACCCATTTTACGTAGTGTACGGTATTTATTTGGACCAAAATAGAATTTGTAATTGATGTCTTTTCCATCAATTGGAATAGAAATGTTAGACGTCATATAATGTGTGAAGCCTTCATCTAAAGATTTTTTCTGATCTATGGTTGCTGAAGAAAATGCTTTCTCGGCAATTAGAGCTGTTGAGAAAAATTGATCTTTATAAGCGAGCCATTTTACTTTTGTTGCCAGTTGTTCGCTCTTATCTGTGCCTCCACGTATGAAATCAACTTCATTTTCGTAGTATTTGTAATACAAACCACTATAACGTTGTTCAAAAGTTAATCCTTTTTCTACTTGACGTATGCTTTGTTTCCAAGTTAGATCTAGCACAGTCTGTGAACGAGGAATAAGTTTTTCTAACTTCTGACCATCAATAGATGTGGAAAGTAGATAACCTTCTTCTGGCAAATTATAAGCAATATTCATTTGCTTACCATTCGCAAGAGTTAGTACGAAATCTAAATGTTCTTTTGAAGCATTATCAGCATCAAAATACAGATTTTCTGTAGCTATCTGACGATTGTTATTAGAGAAAAAGTTGAAATTAAACGTTGATTCATCACCTTCAAAAAGGATTAAAGGTTTTTTGTCAAAAGTTAAATATTCTTTTAATTCAACAGAATATACTTTAGCTCCTTTGTTGCTTAATATGACCTTGAGCTGTTTGTTTTCTAAAGTGTAAAACTGCTCTTCGCCATTGGTATAAGCCGCAAATTCTCCAAATTTACTGGTGCGATTTGCCGAGTCCATAACAGTCTCTTGTTCTGTGCTTGTAATTAATCCTGCTTGTTGGTTAATTAGAGCGGTGGCTGCCATTTCTTGTTGTACAGCGGCTATCGAATCACGTTGTCTGTTGTATTCCGCCATTTCTTTCTCATTGGGTTTGGTATAGTGGTAAAAACCTACCATTATAAGTCCGATAAGAAGGATGCCGAAAATCTGATTTTTGTCCATAGTCTATTGTTCTGATAGTTTGTTTCGGTAAGCTATTTATTTTTAATAGAAGCTTTTACGAAAGATTGAAATAGTGGATGTGGGCTTAATACTGTGCTGCTGTATTCTGGATGAAATTGTACTCCTACAAACCAAGGATGCTTGGGTATCTCTACTACTTCTACTAAATTAGTTTTGGGGTTGAACCCTGCAGCTTGCATGCCGCCTTCCTTAAATTGTTTGAGGTATTTGTTGTTGAATTCATAACGATGACGGTGGCGTTCTTTTATCATTTCTGAACCATAAATTTCATAAATCTTACTTGATTTTGAAAGTTTACAGTCATAAGCACCTAAACGCATGGTACCTCCCATATTGGAAATGCTTTTTTGCTCTTCCATCATGTCGATGACAGGGTTTTTTGTTTTGCCTTCGTTCATCTCTTTGGAATTGGCATCTTTTAAGCCGAGGACGTTGCGTGCAAATTCAATCACTGCACATTGCATTCCTAAACAAATTCCTAAAAATGGGATGTTGTTTTCGCGTACGTATTTTACAGCTGAGATTTTACCTTCTATGCCTCGGTCTCCAAATCCAGGAGCTACTATGACACCGTTCATCTGACCTAATAATTTTTCTGCATTTTCTTCAATGACATCTTCTGCATTGATGAAATGTAGTTTTAATTTATGATCATTATTGGCTGCCGCATGAATTAATGATTCTACGATTGATTTATAGGCATCAGCTAATTCTACGTATTTTCCTACAAGTCCAATATGAACTTCTTCGGTTGCATTTTTAAGTCGTTTTACGAAACTGTTCCATTCTTTCATGTCTGGAACGCCATTTTTCAACACATTCATCTTACGTAATACTACTTCTGCAAGTTTTTCTTCTTGCATCTTAAGTGGTACTTCGTAAATGGTGCTTACATCAATGGATTCAATAACGGATTCTTTATCTACATTACAGAATTGTGCTACTTTCCTTTTGATGTCATCATTAAGCTTATGCTCTGTTCTTAGAACTAAGATGTCTGGCTGTACGCCTTCTTCTTGTAGTTTTTTTACAGAGTGTTGTGTAGGTTTTGTTTTTAGTTCGCCTGATGCAGCTAAATAAGGAATGTAGGTCAAGTGAATAACCAGTGCTTTACTTCCTAATTCCCAGCGTAATTGACGCACAGTCTCTACGTAAGGTAATGACTCTATGTCTCCTACGGTTCCTCCTAATTCTGTAATAACAAAATCAAATTCACCTGTTTCACCCAGTAACATGATGTTACGTTTTATTTCATTGGTGATGTGAGGTATGATCTGAACCGTTTTTCCTAAAAAGTCGCCACGACGCTCTTGATTAATCACATTTTGGTAAATACGACCAGTCGTGATGTTATTGGCTTGTGATGTTTGAACGTCAAGAAATCTTTCGTAATGTCCTAAATCAAGATCTGTTTCTGCACCATCAGTCGTTACATAGCATTCCCCATGTTCGTAAGGATTTAATGTACCTGGATCAATGTTGATGTATGGGTCTAATTTCTGGATGGTGACTTTGTAGCCACGCGCTTGTAATAATTTTGCTAATGAAGCAGAGATGATGCCTTTACCTAATGATGAAGTCACACCGCCTGTCACAAAAATATATCTAGTTTTCTGCACGGTTTTTGTATTTTGTCATTAAGTCCACAAAAGTACTGAAATCTGCCTTATTATTTCGGTAATTGAAGGATTAATTTTACTCTTAAGAGTGGGAGTCTGTAAGTGCTTAGTCTTCTTTTTGTAAAAGATTTATTGATAGGAGAAAAATACTCCTTGTTGTTTGCTATAAATGACCTAGAAATGAAAAGATTATCTTAGTTATGATAACGATATGCGGGTTCCCTTTTTTGTGTTGATATTTTTAACATTCGTGATAATGACTTCTTTAACACCTTGCTTTAGAGCGTCGAAAGCATTGTCTAGTTTGGGTATCATACCACTATGTATGATTTTTTTGCTTTTCAGCTGGGCGTAGCTCTCGGGAGTCATGTGGGTAATGATGCTGTCATCATCATTTTCATCCATTAATACACCTGCTTTTTCAAAACAATAGATAAGGCTTACGTTATAATATGGGCTGAGTCCTTTGGCTGTCTCTGCGGCTATAGTGTCTGCATTAGTGTTGAGTATGTGTCCTTTTTTGTCATGGGTCAAAGGCGCCATTACGGGTACTATTTCACTGTTGATCAAAGACGATAAGCGTTTGCCATCAACAGCTTTTACGTCACCAACGAAACCGTAATCGACTGTTTTTACAGGTCTTTTTTCTGCTAAAATAACATTCATATCTGCTCCTGTAAGTCCTAGAGCGTTGCAGTTGCGTGCTTGTAGTTGTGCTACCACGGTTTTATTGGCTAAGCCACCATAAACCATGGTGACCACCTGTAGTGTTTCTTTGTCTGTGATACGACGTCCATCTACGTATTTGCTCTCAATGCCTAATTTTTCTCCAATCGTTGTTGCTAGTCGTCCTCCGCCATGAACCAATACTTTTTTCCCTTCAATAGCTGCGAAATTATCTAACAATTGCAAGAGGGATTGTTCTTCTTCTAAGATCTTTCCTCCTACTTTAACGACTTTTATTGACTCCATTTTTTTTTGAGATGAGGGATTACCGTAATAATATAAATTTAAAATAAACCGTGAAGCTGTGCGTCTATCATATCTACTACTTTACTTAGATCTTGTATGTTTTCATCAAAATTGATATCATCTACATCTATGATTAATAGCTTTCCTCCCGTATAACTTTCGGCCCATTCATTATATCTATGGTTGAGGCTTTGTAGATAGTCCAATCGAATAGAGGCTTCATATTCACGTCCGCGTTTTTGTATTTGATTGACGAGGGTGGGAACTGAGGCTTTTAGATAGATCAATAAATCAGGAGGTTTTACAAATGAATTCAATTGATTAAAAAGGTCTTCGTAATTTTTATAATCTCTTAATGACATCAACCCCATCTCTTTAAGATTAGGAGCAAAAATGCATGCATCTTCAAAAATGGTACGATCTTGAATGACGTCTTTTCCTGATTCTCTTATCTTTATAATTTGACTGATGCGTGATTTTAAAAAATAAATTTGCAAATTAAAAGACCAGCGCTTCATATCTTCATAAAAATCATCAAGATAGGGATTGTCATTGACGTCCTCGAAATGAGGGGTCCAGCCGTAATGTTTGGCTAGTAAGCGGGTTAGGGTTGTTTTTCCTGCTCCAATATTTCCTGCAACTGCAATATGCATATTTGTCTTATTTTATTTAATACTCTAATACGCAAAATTAATTATTTTACTTAGATATTAGTCAAATTGAATAGATTTTATAGGCGAAATCTTTGTGATGAGGTATGATGGTATGAGCATAATCGTAATTATGGTTACTAAAGTGCCTATATTTAATAAAAGTAAATGCGTTATTTTTAAATTGATTGGTACGGCATCCAGATAATAGTTGACCGGATCTAAGGGGATAATGTGGAAATAGTACTGTATCAAAGCGATGCTTATGGCGATGATGTTGCCCCACAGCATGCCTCTCGAAACGAGGAAACCAGAGAGGTAGAGAAATACTTTTCGTATGTCCCAATCAGGATCGCCCATAGCTTTTAATATGCCTATCGTATTATAACGTTCCAAAATGAGTATCAGAACGCCCGATATCATATTAACACCCGAAACTAATAACATCAGTGTGAGGATAACCCATACATTCATATCTATGATGTCAAGCCAACCAAAAATTTGAGGATATAATTCCTTGATGTTTCGGCTGATCATCGAAGATCCGTTTTTGTCGAGATGGTTGGCTGCCAGTAGGTAAGTGTTATAAGCCGTTTCTTCTAAGTTGTCAAAATCATGAACTATGACTTCGTAGCCACTAACCTGATCTTCCGTCCAGTTGTTGAGTTTTTGAATATGGCGTAGGTCGCATAATATAAAAAGATCATCAAATTCTGCAAGATCCGTTTTGTAAATCCCTGCGACGGTAAAAGGGCGTACTCTTATTTTGTCTTTTATGAAATAGGTTTTAAAACGATCTCCTGTGTGGAGTTGTAAAATCCGAGCAATGTTTTGTGAGATGAGGATGGAGTCGTTTTTTTCTCCAGTTCCAAAAGACGGCATTTTACCGTCAACTAAATGTTTTTTGATGAAATCAGGATGAAAAGTATCATCGTAACCTTTAAGGATGACGCCTTGCATTTGTTCTTTGTGGTGAATGATGCCAGGTTTTGTCGCATAATTTTGAACCGAAGCTATATTTTCATCACTCATGAGTTTAGCAATAAAAACGCTGTCCTTTAATATAGGTTGACTTTCAAAACTGTTATTGCTGTCAAAATTAGAGATCCTGATGTGTGAACCAAAACCCGTGACTTTTCCCATCACTTCGTTTTTGAAGCCTGTGATGATGGCAACCGATAGTATCATCACCGCTAAACCTAGTGCTATGCCTGTAGTGGCTATCCGTATGGAAGGCGCAGATAGCCGACTGGATTGTTCTCCAGTGCGCAGGCGTTTAGCAATGTAATATTCCAGATTCATTGGTGATGGATAGATGTTCTAGTCTAAAGACAATAAAAACCCGAGTTCGACTTTAAATCCCACATTGTGGGTTTTATTTCCCGCAGCTTGCAGCGAATAAAAAAAGTGTTTCAAATTGATACTTCGTCTGCTTGCAGCGGGGTAGTTCATTTCGATCACAGGTCTAATTTTATTTGTCTTTTTTATTGTATTCAATAAGAGCCATTTCTAGTATCTCTATGCTTTTGGCTAAATCTTCTTTGTCTAATACATAGGCTATACGTACTTCATCTTCGCCAATATCAGGCGTAGTATAAAAACCACTCATGGGCGCTAAAAAGACCGTTTCATTATTATGACGAAACGTTGATAATAACCATTCGCAAAATTTATCGGCACTATCAATAGGGAGTTTTGCTACGCAATAAAAAGCCCCCATGGGTATAGGACAATATACACCTTCTATCCTGTTGAGATTGTCAACGAGGAAATTACGTCTTTCGATGTATGCATTGTAGCATTCGCGCATATACAAATCAGAAGTATTAAGCGAAGCTTCTGCTACTATTTGTCCTATCAATGGTGGACTTAAGCGCGCTTGACAGAATTTAAGTACATTTTTGCGTACCGTTTTGTTTTTTGTGATTAAGGCTCCGATGCGGATGCCACATTCGCTGTAACGCTTGGATACAGAATCAATTAAAACAACATTGTCGCTAATGCCTTCTAAGTGAAAAGCAGAGATGTAAGGTGAGCCTGTATAGCAAAATTCACGATATACTTCATCAGAAAAAAGAAAGAGATCATGTTTTTTTACTAAGTCTCGTATGTTATTCAGTTCTTCTTCGGAGTAGAGATAACCTGTAGGATTATTAGGGTTGCAGATCATTATCCCACGTGTGCGCGGTGAAATCAGTGTCTCAAATTCTTCCATTGAAGGCAGCGTAAAACCATCTTCTATATGCGAAGGAATCGTTTTTATTACTGCTCCACAAGCTATGGCAAAGGCATTATAGTTGGCATACGATGGCTCGGGAACAATGATTTCATCGCCTGGATTAACACAGGACATAAAAGCAAACATAACGGCTTCACTACCTCCTGAAGTGATAATGATATCTTCCGCTGTTACATTAATATTAAAGCTACGGTAATATTCTGTTAGACTTTGACGATAGGATAACATCCCTTCGCTGGGGGTATAGGCTAAAGTCTTGGCATCAAAAGTCTGAATGGCCTTAATGGCTTCTCGCGGAGTCGGTAAGTCAGGTTGTCCTATATTTAGGTGATATACTTTTACACCATCCATCTTAGCTTTTTCTGCCAATGGAGCCAACTTACGTATGGGTGACTCGGGCATTGCTATTCCGCGTTCAGAAACTTTCGGCATTTTTGTAATTATTAAAGTGTGTTTTCAAAAAAAAAAATTGTTTGCAAAAATACAGAAAAACTTACAATTAGTAATGCAATTATTTAATTCTGCATTATTTATATATATGATAATAAGTCAAGCGTAAAAGTTATGTTACAACAAGTATTTTTAGTAATTTTGCGATTCTTAAAGTCAGTGCTGATTGTTGTTCTGCTTTTAAGTACTTATTGTGTTGATTGACAAAAAGATAAATCAAATATTTATTAATCATAAATTTAAATAAATAAGAACTATGTCTGTAATTATTGATGTGCTAGGACGTGAGATTTTAGATTCGCGTGGTAATCCTACTGTAGAAGTAGAAGTTACATTAGAGAGTGGAGTTATTGGTCGTGCTGCTGTACCATCAGGTGCTTCAACTGGCGTAAATGAAGCTTTAGAGCTTCGTGATGGTGATAAAAATCGTTACTTAGGTAAAGGTGTTTTAAAAGCTGTTGCTAATGTAAATGATGCTATTGCTGATGTTGTTATTGGTATGAGTGCTTTAGACCAAGTAGGTGTTGATACAGCAATGCTTGACCTTGATGGTACTAAAACTAAAAGCAATTTAGGTGCTAATGCTATCTTAGGAGTTTCTCTTGCTGTAGCTCACGCAGCTGCTAACTTTCTTGAAATGCCTCTTTACCGTTATATCGGTGGTGTTAACGCTAAGACTCTTCCAGTTCCTATGATGAACATCATTAATGGTGGATCTCACTCTGATGCTACTATCGCATTCCAAGAGTTCATGATTCGTCCTATTGGTGCTACTTCTTTCCGCGAAGGTTTACGTATGGGAGCTGAAGTATTTCATTCATTGAAAAAAATCTTAAAAGCTAAAGGTCTTTCTACTGCTGTAGGTGACGAAGGTGGTTTTGCACCTGCATTCACTGGTGGTACCGAAGAAGCTTTAGAAAGTATTATTGCAGCCGTTAAAGCTGCTGGATACGAGCCTAAGAAAGATGTTACTATCGCTCTTGACTGTGCTGCTTCTGAATTCTTTATTGATGGTGTTTATGACTACACTAAATTTGAAGGACCTGATGCTGCTAAACGTAACTCTAAAGAACAAGCTGCTTATCTAGAAGAATTGATCACTAAATATCCTATCGATTCTATCGAGGATGGTTGTGATGAAAACGACTGGGACGGATGGGTAGTACTTAACGCTGCTATCGGTGATCGTTGTCAATTAGTTGGTGATGATTTATTCGTAACTAACGTTGACTATCTTGCAAAAGGTATCAAATTGAAAGCGGCTAACTCTATCTTGATTAAAGTAAACCAAATTGGTACTTTAACTGAGACATTGAACGCAATTGAAATGGCTCACCGTGCAGGTTATACTTCAGTTACTTCTCACCGTTCAGGTGAAACTGAAGATGCAACTATTGCTGATATTGCTGTTGCAACTAACTCAGGTCAAATCAAAACTGGTTCTTTGAGCCGTTCTGACCGTATGGCAAAATACAACCAACTACTTCGTATCGAAGAAGAATTGGGTGATGCAGCCGTATATGGTTACACTAAAGCGTAATTTTTTAGTTTTATAATATAGGAAAGGGAATCTTCGGGTTCCCTTTTTTTATGTCCTGATCTCAAGGTCTTGTTTTTTTTCATTTGGGCGGCTCCTAAAGGACCGGGCTATCCACTATACCTTGTGTTGTTCCTATCCCTGCCGCGTTGGCGCAGATTTCCTTATCTGTGCCATTATACATTAAAAAGTTATACTATATGTGCAGATTTCCAAATCTGTGCCATATATATTAAAAATCCCTACATTTGTTCTAACTAACCAATAGATAATGAGCAGAAAATATAAGTTCCATAATCCTGAAGGCATTTATTTTGTAAGCTATGCAGTGCGGAATTGGGTTGATGCTTTAACACGAGTAGCCTATAAGAATATTATTGTTGAAAGTTTAGACTTTTGTTGTAAGAAGAAGGGGTTGACTATTTATGCTTGGATAATAATGAGTAATCATGTTCATCTAGTGGTCAGTTCAGAAGGTCGATATACATTATCTGAAATTTTCCGAGATGCCAAAAGGTTTAGTAGTAATCAAATTTGTACAGCCATTAAGGATAATCCTAAGGAAAGTAGAAAAGAATGGATGTTGAAACAGTTTAATACTGAAGATGGATGGCGTTTTTGGGGTGGTGATAATCATCCTATTGAATTGTGGAGTAATCACGTTATTGATCAAAAGATAAACTATATTCATATGAATCCAGTAAAAGCGGGTTGGGTATTTAGACCTGAGGATTATGTGTATAGTAGTGCTATCGATTATGCAGGAGGTAAGGGAATGCTTAAGATTGAAGTGATATTATAGAATGACACAGATTGGAAATCTGCGCCAACGTAGTTTTTTTACTTGTGATAAGTTTATTTAATGATTAACTCCCTCGCAATATTCACAAGCCTCTTTCATCAGTTTAGCTGCACGGGCAAACACCTCTGGTTCTTCAAAACCATACGATAAACGCATTTGACGTTCTGCTTGTTTCTGTTGGCTGCATACGGTGCCTGGGACGTAAATGAGTCTTGGGTTTACATCTGGTGTGCCATCTATTTTTGCATTCCCAGTTTTCCGACCCATAAATTTGAAAAAATTAGAGCCTTCGGATGTTAAAATGTCTTTAAAAGTGATGTAAAAGTAAAAGCCCGCATCGCCACCTCTTATTTCTTCAATATAATCGCTTAATTCTTCTTCAAGAATACGTTTTATGTTGACTGCTTTGCGGCGGTATTCTGCATTGACTTTTAGCTTATGCTGATCCAGATTATGATCTATCAGTCTGCTTGTGATTTCTTGGTTGATGAGTGAATTGCTAAAGCCAATATCCGAGATGCGTTGTATGATTTGCTGACGTATGATGTTGTCTTTGCTTATTAAGAATCCAATGCGTAGAGCTGGAGCTAATAGTTTAGAAAAGGTGCCGACTTCAAAAATGTTGCCTTTCTCGTTATATTTTAAACCTGAATCGGGTTGTGGTATTTCCGGATTATGAATGATGTCTTCATAGGCTTTATCAAAAATCACGGGCAATAGCTGCCCTTTTTTATTTGAGATTTCATCGGCTATCTCTACAATTTTGTGACGTCGTTCATTGCTTAAAATGAGAGAGTCGGGATTATTAACCGTGATGATGTAGATAAAGCTAATGTCCTGAGGATTTATTGTAGCTATCGCTTTTTCAATCTCTTCAGGAATGATGCCTTTTGTGTCCGATTTTACGGGTAAAAGCGTGAATCCTTTTTTTACTAAGTTTTCGGTGTAACTATAATAAAATGGGTCTCCAATGATAACGATGCCTGGAGCTAGTACGTCAGAAAAAGCATCTAATAGACTGGTTGTTCCATTAACGCCAATGGTGATTTTGTGTTGATTTATTTCCGTCTCTGTAAGGTTACCTATCTTGTTGCGTTTGTAGAAATCTTTAATCGATTTTGTAAGGTTAGGAGAGCCTTCAGCTCCTCCATAGTTGAGTGCATTACGGTATTTCTCAGGATGACTCATCACATACTGATAAGCTTTGCCTATTTCTTCTGTTGGTATCGTTCTGTCATTAACGTACCCTATGCCTAAGTTGAGGTCTGTGTTTTCTCTGAAATCGACTGCAAAATCCGCGGTCATCTTATTAATAAAGGAAGGTTTTATGCTTTTGAGTGCTAAAGGGGAGAGTGCGTATTCTAGTTTGTTCATACCATATATCATTTGCGAATTATACGATACAAAAGAACTCCTTTATCGTTGTAATTCCAAGCATGAGTGTTGGTAAAACGTTAACATTTTCTACCCGTCTGTTGAAAGGAGGTCAAGTATCTCTTTTGCTCTGTGTGGTTTTTTGTCGAGCCTGATGTTTGTTTTGGCTATCTTGTTGTTTAATAGGTGGCGTGTAATTTCAAAAACAAATTCATTAGAGCCTACGATATGATATTCAGCTTGGCTAGTCGTGAGTGTTTTATCTATCTCGTTATAGAAATCGTCTCTACTATGGGTATAGTGGTGCTCAATTAATTCGGGTGATAAACTCCGCAATTCATTGGCATATATTTCTTTATCATCTTTATCTATGGTGATATTTATAACTTTAGTTAAGCCTCTAGGATGACTGGCAGCACTTAATAGGATGGGGCGCATTGTTGCAATGCCGACTCCCATACTTATGAGAACGACTGTTTGGTTTTTGCGGACTAGTGGAAGTCTGTTTTGTAAACCAAAAAGTTGTAGTTTGTCTCCTATCTTTGATACTTTTAAGTTTTCCTTAAACGTTGATGCGTTATTGCGTATGCGCGTGGTGAAGCCCATATATCCTTCATCCGGCAAACTGCAAATAGAGAAATGACGTGTGAATTCTTTTTCTGGTATGAAATTTTTAACGGAACCAGTAGCCACTAAATGTGCATTTGTGCCTGCATCCCATGTGCATCCTTCGGGTATGTCAAATTTATAGGTATAAGTCTCTTCGTCTTCTTTTATGATTTCTAAAAGCTGAATAGGGCTTGTTAATAGACTTTGAATTTTCATTGTAGTTCCTTTTTATTACTTACAAAAGAACATATAAAGTTTCAAAATATTTAATTTTTACTTTTAAATCATTATTAATAAGGAGACAAAAAAAGCGCCACCTCATTCTTGAGATAGCGCTTTTTATTATGCCAATTTAGTTTTTTTAACTTTTTATGTCTTTAGTATAGCCTTCGTTATGAATTGATTTCATAGCGCGACCTGAAGGATCTGTGTTGTTTTGGAAGCTTTCGTCCCAAGCTAAGGCTTCTGCTGTGCTACAAGCGATAGATGGTACCGAGGGCACACAAAGCGCTGCATAGTTAGAAGGAAAGTGTTCGCTAAAGATTGAACGATAGTAATATTCTTCTTTTGATTTTGGCGGTTGGATAGGGAAGCGTAGTTTTGCTTCTTCCATTTGTGTGTCTGTTACCTTACTTTCTACGAGATCACGCAATGAATCAATCCAGCTGTATCCTACGCCATCAGAGAATTGTTCCTTTTGACGCCAAGCTACTTCGTGTGGTAGTTCATCTTCAAAAGCTTTGCGGATGACCCATTTTTCCATACGTTCACTGGTAATCATTTTGTCTTTAGGGTTGAGGCGCATGGCCACATCAATAAATTCTTTATCTAAAAATGGTACACGTCCTTCAACACCCCATGCAGCTAGTGTTTTGTTTGCACGTAAACAATCGTACAAGTGTAACTTGCTTAGTTTGCGTACGGTTTCTTTGTGAAATTCTTCGGCATTAGGAGCTTTATGAAAGTAGAGATATCCTCCTAATAATTCATCAGCACCCTCGCCCGAAAGGACCATTTTGATACCCATTGATTTAATGGCGCGTGCCAATAAAAACATAGGCGTACTAGCTCTGATGGTGGTGACATCATACGTTTCAATATGATAGATGACGTCTTTCAAGGCATCTAATCCTTCTTGTACCGTAAAATAAATTTCATGGTGTATGGTTCCTATTTTTTCAGCTACTTTTTTTGCTGCAATTAAGTCAGGAGAGCCTGCTAAGCCTACGGCAAAAGAGTGTAATTGAGGCCACCAAGCTTCACTTTTATCTTGGTCTTCAGTTCTCATTTTAGAGAATTTCTTGGCTAATGCAGAAGTGATAGAAGAGTCAAGTCCTCCTGATAACAATACGCCGTAAGGAACGTCACACATCAGTTGGCGATGTACGGCGTCTTCGAGTGCTTTTTTAAGATCAGGAATGCTTGTTGTATTGTCTTTTACATTTTCATAATCCATCCAGTCGCGTTGATACCATTTTTTTAGTTCTCCGTCTTTGCTGTATAAAGAACAGCCTGGTTTGAATTCTTCAATTTTATAACAATAACCTTCTAGTCCTTTGAGTTCAGAAGATACATAAAAGCGTCCTTCATAGTCCCATCCCATATATAACGGGATGATTCCCATATGGTCACGGGCAATAAAATATTCGTCTTTTTCTGAGTCGTAAAGGGCAAATGAAAAGATGCCATTAAGGTCTTCTATGAAATCAAGTCCTTTTTTAGCATAAAGTCCTAAGATAACTTCACAGTCAGATTCCGTTTGATATTCATAAACGTCTTTTGTTTGTTCTCTAATTTCTTTATGATTGTATATCTCTCCATTGACAGCTAATACGTGTTTGCCATCTTTACTGAGTAGGGGTTGTTTTCCTGAAATGGGATCGACAATAGAAAGGCGTTCATGTACCAATATGGTTGTTTCTCCGCAATATATACCCGACCAGTCTGGACCGCGGTGTCTTAACTTTTTAGACATTTCTAGAGCTTGACTTCTCAGCTCTTGAGTGTTGCCTTGTATGTTGAATATTCCTAAAATGCTACACATGTTGTTCCGAATTAATTTTAATTATTCAGGCAAAAATAACGATATATTCTTTAAAAAATAGCAAAAAGCATAATAAAAATTACAAAAAGGTGTCATTTTGTTTTATTATTCTGTTTTTGTGAGATCTTTCTTTATGAAATTTAGAGTTTGGTGCTCAGTATTACTTGTAAAGTCTTATTTTTGAGTTTAAATTCTTAAGAAATGATTAATATGTAAATGTGATTAGTCGTATTGGGGGCATTGTTTGCAATATGTAGCAGAGGAAGGTTTATGTTGTCTTTAGAGGTTATGGTTTCTTCTTTTTTTTTGATGAATTGATTTTGCCAATTCAATTTAAACTTAATGAAAAAGGAATGTTTAATATGTAGGATAAAATGGCGGGGTGGCTTAGTTGAATTTTATATATGATCAGTGTTTGCCGTTAAGTAAAATATATAAAGGTAGAGACTAATAGGGTTTTTCCATCGGTTCCTACCTTTATTTGATTTCTAAAGCAAGTGAAAATTGACTTTAGTTATGTTTGAGTTCGTTATGCGTTTTTCTTAACGTATTGGGTCAAAAGAACGATTTGTTGACCACCTACGCGACCTTCTATCTGTTCTGGGTTATCATAAACCAACGATATGTTACGTACTGCTGTGCCGCGTTTCGCAACGATACTAGAGCCTTTAACGTTGAGGTCTTTGATCACGGTGATGCTATCGCCAGCGAGTAGTTGTATGCCGTTGCAGTCTCTGTGTATGGGCATTTCTACTTTTTCTTCTCCTTCACCAGTGGCTTTTGCCCAAGCTAGTGTTTCGTCGCTCAGGTAGAGCATGTCTAATAAGTCTTGTGTCCAGCCTTCCGCTTTTAGGCGGGTAAGCATACGCCAAGCTAATACTTGTACTGGGGCGTGTTCGCTCCACATGCTATCATTAAGGCAGCGCCAGTGGTTGGCATCGACTTCTGTTGTTTCTTCTATTTGTGCTATACAAGTAGGGCATAGGTAGGCGCATTCGTCTATCGAATCGCCATCTTTGGGTGCTACAGTATAAGATTTGAGATTGTTGGTGTTGCCACAAAGTTCGCAGCAGGAATTGGAACGGTCTATTAGAGATTGTTTCATTGTTGTGAATATTGGTTTTTACCTCATAAAAAAAGCCTTGCATTAAGCAAGGCTTTTGATGGGTGGATGATGGGATTTGAACCCACGACCTCCTGAACCACAATCAGGCGTTCTAACCAACTGAACTACAACCACCATAATGTCTTTAACGAATAAATTCCAACTCCCAATTGGTGTTTTGGTCCTTGGAATTTTTAGTGGTACCACCTGGATTTGAACCAGGGACACACGGATTTTCAGTCCGTTGCTCTACCAACTGAGCTATGGTACCTTTCGTAATCGGTGCGCAAAAGTAGTGTATTTTTTTTCTTAACCAAAACATTTGCAAAATAAATTACTCAATTTGTGATTTTTTTTCTGTTTTAGGGTTTATTTTTTGAAGAATTAACACATTTGAATGATTGTAATTGTCGTATATCCAATCTTTTAACATTCCTGACGTGCTGAATCCAGATTTTTGAAATAATTCAATACTTTTTTTGTTGTTTTCTGAGATGTGACAGAATAATTGATGGATTAATAGGGTGTCGAAGGCATAATCGCAGAGTGATGATAGAGCTTCGGCAGCGAAATTTTGTTCTCTGTATTGCTCGTCAATCCATACGCCTACTTCGGCACGTTTATGATGAGGAGCAAAATTGAATAGATCAATCATGCCTATGGGTTCGCAGTCCTCATTATGTTCTATCACTAAACGTAACTGACGGCTTTCATAAATGTCTTTGTGTGCGTCGCGTATAAAGGACTTTAAGACGTATTTGGAGTGTGGCATTAAATCATCACCAAATTGTCGTGCTGACTCTTTATTTTCTAATTGGTAGAGATATTCTAAGTCACCTCTTTCAAGTGCTCGCAATGAGATGTGATTGTTTTTTATGAATGTCATAGCTTTTTTGAAAAGTGCATAATGTGCAAAGGTAAAAAATCAAATTTTATAGTAGCTTTGTAAAGCATGTAATATTTTGTAATTTATGAAAAGTTTTATTTTGGTGTTTTGCGCCCTGGTATTGTTCCCTATTTTTATTTGTGGTGTAAGTTTACCTGATGTGCTAAAAAGAGCGCATTTTGGTGTTTTAGTGAAGGATTTGAATAGTGGTGAGGTATTGAATGCTTATCAGTCTGAGAAAAGTTTTTCACCAGCTTCTTTGACGAAGCTAATTACGACGGCTACTGTTCTGGAAAAGTTATCGCCAGATTTTAGATATGTGACTTCATTAAGTTATTCCGGTTCTATTGATAATGGGGTGTTGTGTGGTGATTTGTATATTGTTGGGAGTGGAGATCCTACCTTTTGTTCGGATTCTTTTTATGCTAATCCTGATAGCATTTTTTCGGCTTGGGCCAATGAAATAAGCCGTTGTGGTATAACAAAGATTAAGGGATGTGTGATTGCTGATGCTTCTGTCTTTGATGGACAGATAATCCCTGATAAGTGGTTGTGGGAAGATATAGGGAATTATTATGGGGCGGCTTGTTGTGGTTTGTCATTTAGGGATAATAAATATGATTTGACATTGAAAAGTGGAGGAGTCGGTGAGCCCGTTAGTGTGGTTGGTGTGCAGCCTTTCTTGCCAGGACTTACTTTTGATTGTTTTCTTACAGGGGCTGATAATAATCGTGATAATGCTTATATTTATGGTTCTCCGCATCATTTTAAGAAACAGATATATGGCACTATTCCTAAAAATAGAGAGGCTTTTGTTATTAAGGGGGCGATGCCCGAGCCTTCATTGATGACGGTTATGTTATTTACTCATAAGTTAAACGCGATGGGAATTGAGGTAGCTGAGAAGCCTGTGCTATCTCTTTCTAAGGAGGCCAAATCTTTATCTCATGTGGCTACGTGTTATTCGCCAACCTTATCTCAGATTATTAAGGTGACCAATAAGGAAAGTAATAACTTATTTGCAGAACACTTGCTTAAGACCCTTGATGTGGGAGATGATGCTGCGGTGTTGACTCAGGCTATTGATACCTTAATGTCTTTTTGGGCAAGTCGAGGTGTTGATGTTGATGGAGTACGGCTTTATGATGGTTCGGGTTTGTCACGTGCTAATATGGTGACTCCTCATTTTATGGTTTCTTTACTTGAAGCTATGAAATTGAGCAAAAATAACAATAGTTTTTTTCAGTCCTTGGCTATAAGTGGTGTTGATGGTACGTTTCGATATTTCCTTGACGATGCTTTATTGAAGGGAAAAGTTTATGGGAAAAGTGGTAGTATGAGCGGCGTGCGCTGTTATGCTGGTTATGCTTATCCCGATTCGGGTAAGGCTTATGTGTTTTGTATTATGGTTAATAATAGCACAGCCTCTATGACTGATATTCGCACAGCAATAGAGGCTTATTTGTTGCAGGTTATAAGTTGAATCCCACATTGTGGGTTTTGTTTTCTGCAGATCGTTGCGAATAAAAAAAGTGTTTCAAATTAATACTTTGTCTGTTTGCAGCGGGGTCGTTTATTGGTATTATCTTATTCTATCCAAAGATTTTACGAGTGCTTCATCTTTTCCTATAGCACGGATGGCTAAATATAATAAGATGATGCCTACCAATGGGAAAATAATTGAAAAATGAGGCAAAAAGGTAAATCCTTCACTGCTTTTGAATTGTAAAACATAAAAAGCACCAAGAAGATAAGAGCCTAATTTCATAATGATAGAGAAAGAAAGTAAGCGCATTTGTAGTATGCGTTTTTTGAATGAAAAAAGGGCAACGATATCTAAGGTTAATAAAGTGATGATGAGGATAAGCATTGGGGTTGTTTGTAATATGCTTATGCCATTTTCTTTTATTCCTGAAGCGTAAAATGATAATTGCTCGCTATCTGTTGTGATGGTTGATAAAGGCAGTTTTAATAAAAAGGCCATTAAGATAATAGATAGGGTGAGGTATAAACTCTGAATGCGTTGAATCATAATTTTTCTTTTTTAATTGAGCGCAAAATTAAAAAATAATGGGACATTATAAATGATGTTCCGTTAAAATTTTTTAATCCCACATTGTGGGTTTGATTTTGCGTAGCTGGCTGCGAATAATAAAATGTTCTTCAACTAAATGCCTCGTGAGCTTGTTCTGAGGTTGTTGACTCCTTTTATTTCTCTTAGTTATTCAGTAAGCGAAAAATTTCATTATTACATTTTTAATAAAGGTTGGAATTTTCACTAAGACTTTAAGTCTTTTGTGTTTAAATGTCTAATGATTACGTTTTGGGTTTTTCTATTGTTTATTAATGAATTGTAGAGTGGTTTTATTTTATAATAAATTAAAATGTTACGTATAATATCAAAGATAGAGCCTTTTGATTGTAAAAACGCTCTATCTTTCTAATTGTAAATTATATAGTATTTTTTTGTGCTATTGATTGGAGGGCAAAGAATAGTGATATTTTTATACTACTTGTGTTCTTTTTCTTCTTCTTTGTTTTTCCCTTTTTCTATTCCGTATCCCTGTCTTGTATCGTTGTCTTGTCTGGTTCTGTTCATCTGACCATTTCCTTGTCCATTCCCTTGTCCATTCCCTTGTTTGTAACCTTGTTTTTTGCCTTGGTCCATTTCTCGATGAGACGGTTGGTTGATGTGATTTTTGAAGTGTTTTTTACGTTTGTTTAGTATTATCTTGAGTGCCTTTTGTTGTTCAGGAGTTAATTGTAACATGATTTCGTCTTCCATCTTTTGCCAAATGGGAAGCATCTCTTTCCAAGCGGCTATCAGTGTTTTTTGTGCTTCTGCTGAATAGCTACGTATGATGGGATCTATGGATTCTCGTTGTTCTGGTGTTACACCTACTTCAGACAGTGATTTGTGCCAGAATTGTGATTCTCCTTTGTGTAGCGTGTAGCCTTTTATTTGGTTGTCTGTTATCAGACTATTGCTGAAAAAACCAATAGCAAAACCGATGACCAGTGTGATGATGAGTTCAAGATATATTTTACGTTTCATTTTACTATTTTTTATGGGTTAATAACCGTTCAGTGCTATTGCAGTAAGCGATTCTATATCGAGGTTGCCTGTGCCAATTAGAGTGTCAGAAGAGAGGTTTCCATCATTGAGGTAGATCGTGATAAGTAATATTATAACGGCTGCAGCTCCACTCAACAAAATGCGATAAAAGGCATGGTTGAATAGTGTGGAGTAGGTGTGACCACTGAGGTGTTTGATTTTGTCCATAACTCGGGTTTCAAACGATGGGTTGAAGTCTGGATGGAAGTCCTTTATCATTTGTGTGATATTGGGCTTTATGTTGTTTTCTAGGGTCATAGTTGTATGAATTATATATGATAAATAATATTAGTCCTGTTTATAGCCTAATTCCACAAGTTTTGTTTTTAGCTTTTCCTGTGCTCTAGATAAACGGCTTAATACTGTTCCTGTTGGCAAATTTAATGTTTCTGCTGTTTCTTTGGTAGAATAGCCTTCTAGCATTCTTAATACGATGATAGATCTGAATTTTGGATCTAAGTAGGTGAGGGCTAATTGTACCAATTCTTGATTGTCTTTCGCTGAGAAATCATCATTTGCAACTGCTTTTTGTTCTAAAGTGTTATTCGTTTTATTGTTATCATCGTTATTTTTAAACGATTGAAAAATACGATGTTTCTTCTGTTTTTTTAATGCATTAAGTGAGAGGTTTATACCTATTCTGGTGAGGTAGGTGCCCAATGAGGAGTCGCCTCGGTATTGTTCTATCGATTTGTAAAAGCGAATAAAGACTTCTTGACCTACATCATCGGCTTCTGCCGTATTTCCTAGCATGCCCATGACAGCACGAGCTACTTGTTGGCGATACCGATTTACAATGATCGAAAAGGCTTCTGTGTTTCCAGCTTTTATGCTTTCAATGATCGCTATGTCGTCTTTTTCTTTCAATTTGTTTTTTCAATGCTATTTGTTGGACAAATGTAATGTTTATATTATTCCATAGCTATAAAAAATAGGTATAAAAAAAGACGACATAGTTGTCGTCTTTTTAGTATTTGGTTGAATTGTAATAATATGCTCTATAATGTTAGAGCGTGTTTTGTTATGGCTTGAGTTTTTCTTTGCGACGTTGTAGTTGTCGTTTGATGGCTTCTAGTGAAATGTCAACGGCTTCTTCAAATGTGTCAGCTGCCTTTTTGGCAAAAAGTTCTGCTCCAGGAACGTTGACGCGGATTTCTGCTTCTTTGTTGTTGATTGTTTCAGGTTTAGTGAGCTTCATAATTACGTTGGTACTTACTACGTCATCATGTTTAGCGATTGCTTTTGCAATTTTTTTCTGTGTAAAATTTTCCAAGTCTTCTGAAATGGAAAAGTGAACGGTTGTGATGTTTACATCCATAATCTATGTTTTTTTTAAAATTAATAAATAAATATCTATCGCTCGCAAAGACTTTCTTAAGTTTCCTCAATTTTGTCTTTTTTATCTTTCATGCGGGGATGAGCTAAATTATATGATTTTTGAAGATCCTTAAAAGTGTTATGTGTGTAAATCTGAGTCGAGGCTAATGTTGAGTGCCCTAGTAGTTCTCTAATGATTTCTAGATCTGCTCCTTCGTTTAAGAGTAGTGTTGCATAGCTGTGTCTTAAGGTGTGAGGACTCTTTTGTTTAATGGTTGAGACCTCTTCTATACGATGCTTTATTAATAGGTAAACAAATTTATCGTAAATAGGTTTACCTTTATTCGTTAAAAATAGTGAATTTTCTGCTTCTGGGAAATGTTTATTGCGTAATTCTATGTAAATTCTTGATTTAGATAGGATTTTTTGATAAGCTGGAATGATGCGTTCTTTGTTGCGTTTTCCTAAGACTTTGACTGTCTTATTACTGTAGTTGATGCTGTTGGTCTTAAGAGAGATTAATTCGGCACGACGTAGTCCCAGTCCAATAAGCATTTCTACTATTAAATCATCACGAAGAGCTGGAAGATCATTCGCATTTTTTTCTTGTGAAAAAAGGGCTTCTACTTCATCTTTATTTAGAAATGAAGGGAGTCTTTTGTCCTTTTTCGGTAAAACAAGTCCATTTGCTGGGTTTGTTTTAAGTATATCGTGGCGTAAGCAATAGCGAAAAAAGCTGTTGAGACTCGATATTTTTCGTGCTATTGTTGATGGATTCTTATGCTCAGACATCATGTCGAGTATCCAGCGCCTAATGTCTGATCTGTCCAGATTTTCGAGCACAAAAGAACCTGCATCAGTAAGAATGAAAGATTCAAATTGGTGCAGATCGTTTTTGTAAGCTATTAACGTATGCGGCGATACGCCTTTTTCGTATTGTAGATGTTTAAGAAAAGTAGATATTATCATTCACTAAAAATTTACTATAAACGAAGTTATAGAAAACAATTCAGGAAAACAAGTTATATCTAGCTTTAATTAATCTTCTTCTTCGCGTAATTTTTGTACGTAAACTGCTTTAATTTTTCTGTCACGTAAAACAACAGAAGGTTTGATATATGCTTGACGTGAACGGATTTCTTTCATCGCGCCAGTTTTTTCGAATTTACGTTTAAATTGTTTTAAAGATCGTTCAATGTTTTGACCTTCTTTTACAGGGACAATAATCATATTCTTATATTTTATTAGTACTGTTATTTTTTAAAGGGCTGCAAAAATACTGTGATTTATATAAAGGAACAAGTGTATGACAAAAAAAATAAAAAAATATTCAATATTTTTGGTGTTTAAGATAAAAGGATTACTTTTGCAGCGTCTTCAAAAAAAGGGGACAGTATTATGCGAGAATAGCTCAGTGGTAGAGCACAACCTTGCCAAGGTTGGGGTCGCGGGTTCAAATCCCGTTTCTCGCTCACAATTAAGGAAGGGAAAGAGATTTCTCTTTTTTTTATTTATCCTTTTAGATCGTATTCCGATTTATTAAATAGGGTCTATTATTTATTATTAATGCGAGAATAGCTCAGTGGTAGAGCACAACCTTGCCAAGGTTGGGGTCGCGGGTTCAAATCCCGTTTCTCGCTCATCAGTTAGTCTTTGCCCAGATGGTGAAATTGGTAGACATGCAGGCTTGAGGGGCCTGTGGCCGCAAGGCCGTGCAAGTTCGAGTCTTGTTCTGGGCACTTTTTTATTAGTCAATATTCTTTTGTAGGATGTTGGCTTTTTTGTTTTCACCCCCTTTTGCGCGATATTTTAATATTATATCGTTAATCTGAAATCCTTAGATCTGTCTTATTTCTGATGAGATTAACTTATCAGTTTTAGTCTTTCAGTATTTTCCCTATATTTTTCTACAAACTATTTCTAAAAATTAGGTGTTTTGACAGTCCTATTTGAATTTCTTTTTCGATGATATTTCTGGTTTTAATTTAAATATTTGTTAAGCTGAATATGAAAGGGACCATTTTGATGCTTTTTTACTCTTCTGAAATGTTTACCCTAGCTTCTCTTATTTTACTTCCACTATTTTATTTAGAACGACATACCATAAGTAACCTTTTACTTTCTGATGCCCCATCTCTTGTATTAAATTGACGTAGCGGTTGACTTGCTTGTCGTAGCTTTTTTTGATGATATTTCCGAATTTAAAGTCAATAACGATAATCTCATCTTTGATTTCAACGATGCGGTCAGGACGGTAGTTATAACCTTCAGGAGTAAGAATTGCTGCTTCATTATGCACTATGGCTTTTCCCGAAAACCAAGATTTAACAATGGGTTGATTGATGGCTTTTTTTACGGTTTTTAGTAATTCCTCAGCGGTGTCTGCTGCTACTATGCCTTCTTGTGCAAGGGATGTTATGGCTTGAGGTAATTCGTTGATAGACGATATTTGCTCAAATAATTGATGCCATATCTTTCCTGTTTTGCTAGCGGTAGGAAACAGTTCGTCGTCTTTTATGGCAAAATCGTGAGATTGTAGCCTTAGTTTCAAATTGTTATTTTGCTTGTTCGATGAGTATTGTTTAAGCCATAGATTATTGTCTTTCTCTGTTGATTTCGTTTTTACTTGTGGTAGGCTGCCAAAAGTAAATTTTAGTTCTTCGGTATCCCAATATTCTAAGAAATTGATGCTGTTTTCGCTGGCGGTACTCTCCTGTGATAATATGTTTGCTAATAGACCATCGGTTTTTTTAGTATTAGGTGCATAGCCATAACCGTAGAGTCCTTCTTTGGCACGTGTAAAGGCTACATATAGTAGGTTAAGGTTGTCGATGTATTGTAATAATATCTCGTGTGTGTAATCCGCTTTGAATACTGAATTGATCAGGTTTTTATTAATTTTTATGGCAAAATGTGATATATCGTTCAAGGGCTCTTGTTCTGTGCTTGTCCATAAATAGCCTTTGCTGTTCTCTATTTCCCATCCTAAAAAGGGGACAATGATAATTTTGTATTCTAAACCTTTGGATTTGTGTATGGTCATGATGTTAATTGCATCTTGTCCTTCGGGTGTGCTGACTGATATCTTGTAACCTTTTTCGTCCCACCAGAGCAAAAAGTCATCAATCCCACCATTTTGGTTCAATTCAAATTGATTGATGAGGTCAATGAAACTTTGAATAAAGATGGCTTGTTCTGCTTTCTGTCCCAGGCCAAATCTGTAAATCAGTTGTTCGGTAGTTTCTTGCAATGATAGTGTGGTGAGGTGTTCTAATTTGTCGCTTATTTCAGCCGTTAATTGGCTTGTGGTATTGGCTATGTTTGAAGTGCTCTTGTTGATGTAATTGTAATATATTAAGTTGATTTGGGTCGCTAAAATATTATCCTTTGTGGTGTTGTATTTTAATATGTTGATGAGGAATTTTACATCATAAGAGGATGATATCCAAAGTGCTTCGTTGGAGATGATGTCGTAGCGGTAAGCGCAATCGCTGTGTGATGCGGCATAATCTAATAAATGACGAGATATTTCTGCTCCCTCATTTCCTGTGCGTGTTAATATGGCTATATCGTTGAGGTGATAACCTTTGTCCTGAAGGTCTTCAATGTTTTTAACCAGTTGCGAAAGGGCCTCTTCTTTCCAGTTGTCTTTGTCTTTTTTATCATAAAACTGTAGAGAGACGAACCCATTTTTTGTTGCTTTTTCAGGAATTTCTTGCGCGATATCGGCATAAGCTGATTGGAACAGTTCACTCCGTGATGAGTCATCGCCCGTATCATTAATGAATTGTTGTTTTAAATATTTAGATGCCGCAAGAAATAGGGTGTTGTTAAATTTAATGATGTTAGCTGTGCTTCGCCAATTGGTTGGTAACACTTCTTGAATAGCTTGGCTTTGGTATTCATCCGAGATTTTATGATCCAATTGTTGCCAGTCTGAGTTGCGCCAGCGGTAAATTGATTGTTTGACGTCACCCACAAGGAGGCTACTATGGCCTTCTCCAAGACTGTTATTGATTAAAGGCTTGATGTTTCCCCATTGCAGACGACTGGTATCTTGGAATTCATCAATCATAAAATGTTTGAAGTTATTACCCGTTTTTTCATAAATAAAAGGCGTGTCGCTTTGGTCTATGATTTTAGCGATAAGTTCGTTAGAGTTAGCTAAAAGAAAGAGGTTATTTTCTTCTGTGTATTTCTTAAGTTGTTGTTCTAGATCGGCTAATATGCCCATGGCATAGAAGTTTTTACGTACAATAGTGATGCTATTATAGACGGGGTAGTCTTGTTCCCATGCTTCTATTAGTTCAGTGAAAATAGTGTGTAAACCATTGTTGTAAGCTTCGTCAATTGTTATTTTGTTGGGCGATTTTGCGGTAGTCCAGCCCTCGATGCCCTCGAGCATTTGTGCATGGTATGTATTTGTTTTGTCTGGAACTTCTCCTAATGCCATTTTAAAAATAAAATTAACGCCTGAACGTTTTCCATTTTTAAAATCAGAGGTTTCTAGATTGTATTTTTCACAAATGTTAACTCCTCGTTGAGCCAAGTCAATCCATTGTTTTTTTAATAGAAAATTGTGTTTCGTTATTTTTTCAAGAAAAGCATTAAGCACTAGAAAATTGCCCAATTGATTTTCGTTGTTATTATTGAGGGCTTTGTATTCCTCTTTTAGAAATTCTTTGCTGAGTGTTGTGATGCTATTGGTGAAGTTCCAGCTGTCGCCATTTTCAATTTGTTCTTCGGCATAGTGTGTAACCCATTTAAGTAATTGTTCATTACCTCTTTTGTCCAGGTCAAAAAATAATTGTTCTGATGCTTTTGTTAATACCGATTCGGTGTCCAGTTCTATATTGTAGTTAGAAGCTACATTCATTTCACGTGCAAAAGAACGTATGATTTTCTGAAAAAAACGATCAATGGTAGTGACCGAAAAGCGGGAGTAGTCATGTAAAATAGACGCTAGTGTGAAATCTGCTATTTGATTGAGGTTTTCCTCTGTCTTAAGTTGAGGTAAGCGTTCTAGTAAATAACTCCTATGTGCGCTCTCATCGCCGTTAGCTAATAGATAAAGTTCGCTAATGATGCGTTGCTTCATCTCTTCGGTTGCCTTATTGGTGAAGGTTGCAGCCAAAATGTGTTTGTAGTTATCTTTTTTCTCGAAGAGTAATTCGAGATAGCGGCGTGTGAGGGTGAATGTTTTTCCTGATCCTGCAGAAGCTTTGTATATGGTAAGATGAGACATGCCGCTTGAAATATTAAAGTTATAATGCGAAATAATTATGTTTGTGTCAAAGGTACATAGAATCTGAGATATGTTGTGTAAATTAACTCATGTTGTGTCTTAAGTGTTTGTATTGTTGTGTCGTGATCTTTTGTTATTTCAAAAGGGGCTTAAGTGAAAAAATACAATGCAGGTGTTAATTTTTTTTTTAGTTTAAAAGTTAGAGCTTTGATAAAAATAATCTTTATCAAAAATACGATAATAAGTAGCAGGAAATAAATAATGTGCTTTTTTTAAGATGCCGTATATTTATACCATACTCAGTTTTAGTCATAAGTTTACAGTCTGTTTTTAAATACGACATTTAATGATTTCCACTATTTATCCGTTTGGTATTGACTCTAGTCTATGTCATATAAAGACAAGCCTCAGAGAGGCGACAGTATGGTAAAAACGTTGTTAAACGTTACAAGAGAGCTCCAGAGGAGTGACATACGTGTTTTTGTTATTTTACTTCTTTTTACAAATAAACGGCATTAGTCAAGCAAAAGAAAAGGTAATTCCCCATGATAAAGTGTCTGTTTGCTGCAAAAAGTTTCACCTCTACGAGGCTCCTGTGCTATAGGGGTATTATTGTTTTACCATACTGTCGCAGCTCTGCTGCTTTTTGATGTTGTGACATTCGTGTATTGTCAAATTTGTTTTTATCTATTCTTACTGTTGTAAGTAGTAGGAAATGAATAATGTACTGTTTTTTAAGATGCCGTTTATTTATACCATACTGAGTTTCTATTCATCTGTTTTCAGTCTGCCTATAAAATACAACATTTAATGATTTCTATTATTTTAAGACTTCTGATTTTTTAAAGTTAAAATAGAATAGGTAAAAAGGTGTGGTTGATTTTGAAATGCTCGGACTAATGACAAGGGGTTAGTGTCTTTTTCGCTATTTTTGTCATTTAATTATAAACGATGGGAATAATTTCAATATTGGTGATTGCGGTAGGTTTGGCGATGGATAGTTTTGCAGTTTCCATAGCTGGAGGGGTGTGTCTGAAAAAATTTAATCTGAAAGATGCTATTCGTACTGGTTTGTTTATGGGTGTAGCTCAGTCTCTTTTTTTTGCTGTTGGTTATTTATTGGCATCTAGAGTTGATCATCTGATACACATTTGGGATCATTGGATTGCTTTTGTTTTGCTTGTCGGTATTGGGGGAAAGATGATTTTTGAGTATTTTAAGGGAGAAAAGGGGCGGTTTATAGATCTTCGGCGTAAGCGTATTCTTTCTACTTTAGCAGTTGCTACTAGCATAGATGCATTAGCTGTTGGTATCAGCTTTTCTTTTTTGCATTATGATATTACTAATACTACGCTTATTATTGGGCTTACCAGCTTTATTTTAGCATCTGCTGGTGTTTATTTAGGTGCTTTCTTTTCTAAAGTAAAAGCTTTCCCTACTTGTTTGATAGGAGGTATTTTGCTTATTGGTATTGGTTTTAAGATTTTAATCGAACATTTGGTGCACCACATCTAACAATCCATGGTTAATTGTAAAACTGTTCAAATGTTAATCACCCCATATTGAATCGTCTATATAGTTGTTATCATCCGAAGATTAATAACCTCAGTCCGATTTTAAATTCGGTTATAGTTTGAATTTTATTTGAGTAGAAATTTACTCAAATTCAAGAAGCAATAGCGGGCTATTGTGATTGAATTTGGGTGAATTTATGCCAAATAAAAGCAAACACATAGGAAAATTTACTTAAATTACATTTTTGCACTTATTTTTTTTAATAGACAGTTATTCCTTTTAAATTACAAACATAAATAGACTATTAGCATGTCTTTCTATGACTAGTATTTAATGTCGAACTGAGGTTAATAGTTAAAGCAAAAGTCCTATATCTAATAGTTATAGTTTAAATGATAGAATTGCTTTACGGAATTTATATTTTATAGATTAAAATATAGGTGCTGTGTTGTTTAGTTTGGGTAAATCGTATCCCTTAATGATGTGATTCTTTTTACGTAAAATAACATCGTCCCGATGGGACTTTTTGTTTTCATTAACTATTGTTTAGCTACCATAACATCGTCCTTACAGGACTTTATGAAACAAGCTATTTTTTAAGTGCCATCGGCACGTAGTTATGGTAGTTCATAAATTCGTTATTTTAAAATCCCGTAGGGATGGTGTTATATCTATACGACATAGAGCCAAAAGATATTTCAGTTGAATGGGGAATTGATATACAACTTGTCTTGTGCGGTTTCTTGTAAACCTGTGGAGTGTAGTAGGTCATCTGGATGTTTTAGTGGGATGAAAATGTTTTATAAAACCCAGAATGTAAAACGAAAAAAGTCTTACCCCATAGGAGTAAGACTTCATATTTTAATAAAGCTAATGCTTAGTTCAATTTATTCACGTGAAGTGCTAATTCTGATTTTAAATTAGCGGCTTTGTTTTTGTGAATAACTTTACCTTTAGCTAGTTTGTCTAATAGTGCAGAAACTTTAGGAAGCATAACTGCTGCTTCTTCTTTGCTTTCAGTTTCTCTTAACGTCTTAATTGCATTACGAGTAGTTTTAGCATAGTATTTATTATGCACACGTCTCGTTTCTGCTTGACGAATTCTTTTAATAGATGATTTATGATTTGCCATTAATTTTTGTCTCTAAAAATGTTTCTTTAATAGTAGTCCGTAGGGGAATCGAACCCCTGTTACCAGGATGAAAACCTGGCGTCCTAACCCCTAGACGAACGGACCAATTTGCTTTCTTAAAAAGCGGCTGCAAAGATAATTTAATTTGATTGAATCACCAAACTAAAATGTTGATTTTGCAATTTTTTTTTTTTAACATCAAAACGTTTATCGATGTTGGCATTTTAAAGTCGGGGTAGCAGGATTCGAACCTGCGACCCCCTGGTCCCAAACCAGGTACACTAACCGGACTGTGCTATACCCCGTTTTCAAATGCGGATGCAAAAGTAGCGTTTTAAATTTACTATCCAAATAATATTGAACTAAAATTAAAAATAAGTTGATTTTTTTATTTTTAAAGTCAACTTGCAGTTGTTTAAATGAACTTGCAACTCTATATTTGTTGTCGTAAATATAATATATTTGACTGATGATTACTACAAATTTGATACAGCTTTTTAGTGATAGTTTTGATAAGTATTGGGAGTATGATATGTATTCTGACTATGGGAATAAGCAAGTCCTAAAATATAAGGAGGTAGCAAAAGAGATATTGCGACTTCATAACTATTTTAAATCTATTGATTTACAACCTGGTGATAAGGTGGCTTTGATTGGCCGTAATTCTACCAATTGGGCTATCTCGTATTTGGCTACTGTGACTTATGGTGCTGTTATCGTTCCTATTTTGCCTGACTTTAAGGCGCACGATGTACATCATGTTGTTAATCATTCCGACTCTGTTGTTTTGTTTGCTGATGAGCGGATTTGGGATGGTTTAGATGAAAAGTATATAGAGTCAGTGCGAGCGGTATTTTCTGTGCAGTCGTTTAATCTGCTTGTTGGCTCTGATTTGTTTGATCAAGCAGTAATAGATAAAGATTTTCATGAAAAACATTCTGACTTTAAACGATCTGATCTTGTTTTTCATCCTGTAGATAACAAAGCGTTAATGGTGCTTAATTATACCAGTGGAACGACGGGTTTTAGTAAAGGAGTGATGATATCGGCTAATTCCTTAGCTGGTAATGTGACTTATGCTATGACTCGGATGCCACTTGATGATGGGACGCGTTTGGTGTCTTTTTTGCCTTTAGCTCATACTTATGGATGTGCTTTTGATTTCTTGATGCCAATAGTAAAGGGTGTGCATGTCACATTTATTACACGTGTGCCTGTGCCTAAGATACTTATTAGTGCTTTTCAGGAAATAAAACCACAGGTTATTCTAAGTGTTCCTATGGTGATAGAGAAGATTTTTAAGAAGCAGATTCTGCCTTTGTTAAAGAAGCGTTCTATGCGTATCTTGATGAATATTCCTTTTGTTAATGAGCGGATTATAAATAAGATACGTGAACGGTTATTGAAATCATTTGGGGGTAATATTAAAGAGATTATTCTTGGCGGTGCAGGTATTGGTAAGGATGCTGAAGATTTCTTACGTAAGATTAAATTTCCTTTTACGTTGGGTTATGGTATGACGGAATGTGGTCCACTTATTAGTTATGCTAATGCTTCAGAATTTCGTCCCTATTCTTGTGGTCACATATTGGATGGTATTATGGAAGTGAAAATTGTTTCTTCAGATCCTTATACAGTGCCTGGTGAGATTCTTGTTCGAGGAGAGAATGTCATGGATGGTTATTATAAAAATGAAGAAGCGACCAAAGAGGCTATTGATGAAGACGGTTGGCTTCATACTGGAGACATGGGGGTAACGGATAAAGACGGATTTATTTATATAAAAGGGCGTTATAAGAGCATGCTTTTAAGTTCTAATGGACAAAATATATATCCTGAAGAGATAGAGGCGAAATTAAATAATATGCCATTTGTTGCTGAAAGTCTTGTTATGCAAGATGAGCGTAATTTGTTGGTTGTCCTTGTGGTACCAGATGTGGAGGAGATGGATCTAAAGGGTATTAAAGAGCGCGATTTGCAAACTTATATGGATGATAATATTAAAGAGCTAAATGCCCTTGTGGGAACTTATGAAAAAATAGCACGGTATAAGATTTATCCCCAGGAATTTGAGAAAACACCTAAGAAAAGCATAAAACGTTATTTATATAAAGCTGATTTTTAGCTTTGAGATAAGATCGTAAATTTGAAAGCTTGCCTTATTATTGGGCAAGCTTTTTTGTTATATGGTACATTTAATCTCACATTGTGGGGTTTGTTTTTTTAGGTTGCTGTGAATAACCATAATGATCTGTCTGTTTGCAATGTGGTGGGGAATTGGTGAGTTATTTTTAACCGTAATCCTTAAATGCAATAAATTGAAATAGTTAGTGAACTATAGTATAGGTGATCTTGTTGTCTTTTTTATAATGGCATGAAAATAAAACAGCGTTATGTTTTTTTATATCTATTTTTGGGTATTCATAGATTAAAGATAAAAGAATGAAACAGTTATTACTTATTGCAATACTATGCACGTCTTGTTCCGTTTTGAGCAAAAAGACAACCTCGGATATTCAGAGCCCTTCTCTTAATCAGCAGTTTGAGACTATTATGTCAAAATATCCAGAATGGCAATTTCAAGAACGAAATGGTTATTTGGTTTTTCAGAAGGAAAATAAAACCACAAGTATGCATCCTGAAAAAATCCTACAAGTCGTAGTTGTTGATGGTGAAACACAAAAAGAAATTTTTAATGAGAAGATTTTTAATGGATCTTTTGAATGGACGGATGAATTTGTGTTTAAAGTTAATTATATGCCCGGAAATCCAGAGATAGGGAAAAAATATTTTTACTATTTTAATATGAAAACGCAGAAGAAAACAACATCTATTAGTCCAGATAAAATTTAAATAGTTTATTACCAGATTATAAAACCTACGTTTATGAAAAAAGCATTTATCATTAGCACAATTCTTCTATTATCAGTGTTTGTTTATTGGCAAACCAGTAAAAAGGAGACTAATCCTAGCTTTGCATCCATACAACTAGGTGAGCAAAACCATTCTTTCACTTTTGATGAAATGAGGAAAGATGAAATTAGGGCTAAAATGCAGCGTAAAGCTAATGGAGTAGTGAAAAAAGATAAGCCAGGTGAGTTTGTTAAATTTTATAATAGTATAAGAGTGAAACCTGGTGATGATGCTTTGAAGTATGGTCCTAACTATAAGTTAGAAGAGTTAAATAAAGCACGACAGAAGGTGATGATGAAATCTGAAACCATGCTACTAGACTGGAAAGAAAGAGGTCCTGGTAATGTGAGTGGACGTACACGTGCTTTGATTATAGATCCCGATGATCCGACTTGCGACACTTGGTTTGCTGGTTCTGTAAGTGGTGGTATTTGGAAAACAACGGATGCTGGAGAGTCTTGGACTGATCTTACTCCTGATTTGCCAAATTTAGCTATTTCGTCTTTGGCGATGGCCGCTTCTAATACTCAGGTTATTTATGCTGGTACAGGTGAAGGTTTTTTTAATATTGATGCGGTACATGGAGATGGTATTTTTAAATCTACTGATAAGGGGTTGACTTGGCTGCAATTAACCTCTACTATGAGTAGTGATGATTTTGGTGACATAAACAGGATAGTGGTGGACCCTCTTGATGAAAAATCGCTTATTGCTGTGACTAATAAATCAGTACAGAAATCTATTGATGGCGGTCAGTCTTGGCGTCAGGTGTTTTCAGATAATGGTTATCGTATTCAGCAAGTTATTATTGCGGTTAATAGTTTAGATACCTTATATGCTACCGTTAATTCCAAGGGGGTTATTAAGTCCATTGATAGAGGTGAAAATTGGGAATATGTTTTAGATTGTTCTAATGGGCGTATTGAAATGGCGATATCACCAACAGATCCTAGTATTGTTTATGCTCTTGATGAAAAATCTAACTTGTATATGTCGGAAGATTATGGTGCTAGTTGGGCTGGGTCTGTTATTGTGTCTGGTAGTTCTGATGTGTTTTTGGGTGATCAGGGATGGTACAATAATACTATTGCTGTGATGCCTGATGATCCTTCTCAAGTACTCATTGGTGGTATTAATTTGTATGGCGTGACGCTTGTTGGAGATTCGATAGATGTTAGAAATAATGTGGATACCATAGGAACGGCTTCTTTTATGAGATTTGTAAGTCATGGCAATGAGAACTTTGGAGGGGCAGCATACGTTAATGACGCTAATTATAATAAGGCTCAGATCGAAATACAATTTGGTGCAGGAAAAAAACAATTTGCTCATCGCTTTACGGTGCCAGTAGGTGCGACTTCAGGTGTGTCAGCTGATGCTTATACTTACCAAGACTATGTGGAAGTGCCTTTTGAAGTTTGGGATGTGGATCACAATGAACAGCTCATGATTTCGTTCAGGGATCAAAGTAGAAATGGGGCGTTTGATTTAACACTTCAAAATGATGATCTGTTGCAAGGACGAGAGTATTTATGGATAAATGATGTGTCTTATGCTGAGCAACCAAATTCTAATATTGCTGTTAGTGGAGGAGGTCATGAATATAATTATGTCTTTTATACTTGGCCTGTATTGAGTGATGGGGCTGTTTGGAATGCACAGGCTTTGCCCAATTCCAAAATAATTATTTCAAGTAAAGAATGGGCACTAAAGAAATTAGAATCAGATAAGATAACTTATGCTTACTCTCAAGAAGATGGACAGGCTTATGTGCATCCTGATATGCACAACATCCTGTTTGGGCAAAAAACTGAAGATACAACTCGAATAATTGTATGTCATGATGGTGGAATTGCTTACTCTGATGATGAGGGAATTATCTTTGTTAATCCAGAGAAAGGGTATAATACGACACAGTTTTATGGGGTAGATAAAAAAGCGAATGAAGATCGTTATGTAGGCGGAGCTCAGGATAATGGAAGTTGGGTTTCTCTTGAAGATCCAAGCCCACTCTCTAATTGGATAGAGGCTACAGGAGGGGATGGTTTTGATGCTGTATGGCATCCTTTCACGGGTGAGGTCATTACTTCATCTCAAACCAATATGCTGTATAGAATTGGGGCTGACGGACAAAGTGTGTCTTATCTTGATGGTTTCGTCGATGTTGCTGATAATGCTCCATTTTTAACTCAAATAGGTTATAATCCTTCTGCTCCCAATAATTTATTCATAGTAGGAGCTTCTGGTGTTTCTTATAGTAAAGATTTTGGAGATACTTGGAACTTGTCTGTGATGGAAGACTCTCTTTGGAGATGGAATTACTGGGGGTTTGTTGAGCCTTCATTGGTTTCTCCAGATATTGTTTGGGCTGTGTCTCATATGGATCAATATGGTAATATGATGCTATCAAAAGATGGAGGACAAAGTTTTGATGCTGCAGGTAACACTGATTCTATTCTTAATCGTGTTTCTGGCTTAGCGACTCATCCGAGTAATGAAAAATCTGCTTTTGCCCTTTTTAGTTATCCCAAGCAAGCTAAAATATTACGGACTACAAATTTTGGTAACACTTGGGAGGATATCAGTGGATTTGAAAATGGTGAAAGTCAGCATGGTTTTCCTGATGTAGCTGTACATTGCTTACTTGTGATGCCTTACGATACGGCTACTATTTGGGTTGGGACAGAAATAGGTTTGTTTATATCAGAGGATAATGGTGTGAGTTGGGCTTATTCTAACAATGGTCTTCCTGCTGTTTCTATTTGGGAAATGAAGATAAGAGATCAGCAAGTCATATTAGCGACACATGGTCGGGGTATTTGGACTGTTGATATGTTTGATATACAGGAAAGAACAGCTTTGCCTTTTTTCATGGATGTAAATACGACACCTTCAAGCAGATTGTTGCTGGATTATGTTCAGCCAGTAGAATACGATTCTTTAGCTTTATGTGTCGATTCTACTTTATATTTTAAATTACCTATTTCTTCTAGTATTTCAGAAACGCAAGAGCAACAAGTGAATGTAGCGTTAGATAGTGGTATGCATGTATTGCAATTGATTGCTTATTATGACGATGAGGTGCTTAAATCTACTATATTGCCTTACCTTTATATTCCTTATAATTTGGCTCAGGAATCGTATTCAAATTCTTTTGATCAAGAGGATAATGACTTTATATATAATGGTATTGCTATTGAAGATTATGGTGATCTTGAAACAACAATGGCTTTGCATACACAGCATCCTTATCCTGAAAATCAAGAATTATATGCTGCTTTGAGAACGCCTATTGTCTTAAAAAGTGATGATCAAGGTCATTCTACACAACTTAGCTATTCAGATATCCCTATGGTAGAAGAGGGGGAGATTGATTCTCAATTTGGAACCGTTGACTTTTATGATTACGTGAGTGTAATGGGGTCTAAAGATGGGAAAAATTGGATTCCTTTAAGTGCGGGTTATGATTTTAGAGCTGTTAAGGATCAGGCTAGTGGATTGGGGTTGACTGTCGATTCAGAGCCTTCAAGTTTGCTTTTTACAGATAGGATGATTGACCTTCTTACTTATTTTGAAGCTAACGATACCATTCTTATTGTCTTTTATTTGTATTCTGATACCTATACTGCTGGTTGGGGATGGGTCATTGATAATATTGATATTAAATTTGATCTTTCTACATCTGATAATAAGCTGATTTTTAGTGATTTTGACATATATCCTATGCCTTGTTCCGAGCAGCTTAATGTTCGTTTGGGTGAGCCTTTAGTTTCTCGAAAAGAGTTGTTTATCTATGATATGAATGGTAAAATGGTTAAACATGAGATGACCACTAATGATCAGTATTTTTCTATCAATACAATGGCATTGCAACCTGCATCTTATATTCTTGAAATAAAGTCAGGAAGTGAAGTGTTTAGAAAGAAGTTTATGGTACTACGTTAGTATTATAGTGAAAGAAGAGGGTGATTTTTATATAAAGAAAAGGTCATGCTGTCTTTATAGTGTATAAAATAAAAAAGATGCATCAGAGTGGTTAAAACTATTGGATGCATCTTTTTTTGTGGTTTTATTTAATGAGGCATTTAAATAAGTTAGTTTCGTTCAATGATGCATTTATCTTTTGTCCTATTGATAGTTGGAGTTTGTTTTTTGGTAAAGTAATATAAATAAAATCTCCAATCTTAAGTGTGAAATGTTGTGAGGTGTCAGCAATACATTTGTCGATGAGTTCTTTGTTTATTTCACAGGAAGAAAAGATTTCATCATTTAAATTTAAAGATAAAAGGTATGATTCTGGTTTTTTTATAAACTGACCAATAGGAGCTGAGTAGTCAAAAGCAACAGCATTGCCCCAAGGTAGTTTCGCATTCATATTCATCTCTAATACGTCAGAAGCTTCTAGGTTTAAACCAATACTGACATCATCATAATAGCGGTGTGAGAATTTTTCTGAAATGTGTTTTCCAACCTTTTTTATTTTTATAATGAGAGCTAAACGTGCTTCTATCTTTTCGGAGAATTCGGGGAGGTAAAAATCATCTCCATTTCTTAATAATGCAGTGTCTGGTTTTATATATATGATAGAAGGTTGTTCCTCTTGTGGTGTGATGCTGATGAGTTTCATAAAATAATTTCTCTTTTGAGTGCAAAAATAGAAACTTTCTATCGCTTATCATTGTTTTGGGTAAATATAACCTCCAATGATAGCAGTAGTGGGTGCTACAAGTACTAATCCAAAACTACCCACTAAGGTATATAGGATTTCCGAATTCATAATATCTAGAGAAGAGTTAAATGCTTTAAATGGCATTGTGTTACGCCATCATTGCATCGCCATTGCATTAAAAAGACAAAAAAGTTACATTGTTATGACGCTAAAAAAAAAGGAGTACGAATGTTGAAAGTCTCATTTTATGGCACAAAAAAAGAGAGCTTTGGGGCTCTCTTTTAAATAGATATTTATTTTTTATCTGTTATATGTAGTCTTCTCCGTTTTTCATATTTACATCAGCAACAAACTGTTTGATGCGTTGTTCTTCTTCTTTTTTGCATATGAGCAAGATGTTGTCATTTTGAGCTACAATATAGCCATCCAATCCTTGAATAACTGCGATTTTGCCATGAGGTAGTTTGATGATGTTATCGTGGCTATCGTACATGAGAGTGCCGGAGTTTGGGAGTGCATTATGGTTAGCGTCATGGTTTAGCTGTTCATAAAGAGAACCCCAAGTGCCTAAGTCGGACCAGCCTAATGGTTCTGAGCAATAAACGCATACATTATTGGCTTTTTCCATAACTCCATAGTCTATAGAGACTTTTTTGCAAGAGGTATATATTTCATTGATAGCTTGCTTTTCATTGTCTGTATAATATTGATCCTGACACCCTTGGAATTTATCGGCTATTTCAGGAAGGTGATCTGTGAAGGCCTTTGTTATGGTGTTGCCTTTCCACATAAAAATCCCTGAGTTCCAGAAGAATTCGCCACTTTCCAAAAAGACTTTTGCCAGGTCTATATTGGGCTTTTCTGTGAATGTCTTGACTTGATTTATTGAATTTGTGGTAATTTCTTTGCTCGTATCTGCTTGTATGTAACCATATCCTGTCTCAGGACGGCTAGGTATAATGCCAATTGTTAGCAGGCTGTCGTTTTTTAGCGTGAAGTCTAAGCCATTTTTGATGATATTGAGGAAGACTTCTTCTTTTGTGATGAGGTGATCCGAAGGTGCTACTACAAAATTGGCGTCTGGATTTTTTGAGAGTATTTTATAGGTGGCGTAAGCGATGCAAGGTGCGGTATTTCTCATGGCTGGTTCCGTGAGTACCTGGTGTGCGTCAAGGGTTGGAAGTTGTTCTTGAGTCAGCTGACGGTAGTCTTCGTTGGTGACAATGTAAATATTGTCATTAGGTATGATTTGTATAAAACGGTCAAAGGTCTGTTGTAATAAAGAACGTCCTGTGCCCAGTATGTCAAGAAATTGTTTAGGTTTTGAAGTCGTGCTTAGAGGCCAGAAACGGCTTCCTACGCCTCCTGCCATAATGATACAATAATTATTTTTATTCATTTGATTATGATTTTGAATTCCACATTGTGGGTTTTATTCCCCGCAGTTTGCTGCGAATAATAAAAAAGTTTGCAATTTGATACCCCGTCTGATTGTAGTGGGGATGATTATTTTTATTGTTTTCTGAAATTAGCAATAAAATTTAGTTGTCTTCTGCCTTTTGCAGGAGAAATAAATATAAAGTATAAGTGATTTTAGGGTTTTAAGTGAAAATAACGTACAGGTTTTCTTCTAAATGCGAATATAGTAGAAAAAGGGAAGATTATCAATAGTTTTGCTTATAAAAAGGTGGGGAGAGCGTTCGTTTCTGTTGTTATTTAGTGATAAATTGATTTTTATAAAGGTGTGTTTTATTCGTTTAGTTGTTCTCTCGTTTTTTTGTGTAATTTCTGCTTATATTGAGAGTGATCGGATTCCCTGTTGTCCTTTTTTGTACGAGGAGCTGGTAATTATCTCTTTGTTACGGTGATTTTTGCTTCTGATAGAGATGTGCTGATGGTGATGGCTAAAGCAATTCATAATTCACCATTAACAATTCATCATTAATTATTATCTTTGCATTCGCTTTTTTCGAGGCGTTAATTTGAACTAAAAAAACGAAGAGAAATGATTATTTCTTATAATTGGCTAAAAGATTATCTGAACGTTAGTTTAGACGTAGAAAAAATGTCTGAGATACTGACAGATATTGGTCTAGAAGTAGGTGGAGTGGAAACTGTGCAGACGATAAAAGGTGGCTTAGAAGGTGTTGTTGTTGGAGAAGTGTTGACTTGTGAGAGACATCCTAATTCCGATCATTTAAATAAAACGACTGTCAATGTAGGAACAGAAGAAGTCTTAGCTGTTGTGTGTGGTGCTTCTAATGTGGCTGCTGGTCAGAAAGTGTTGGTGGCTACCGTAGGTACTACGCTTTATGATGGTGATGATTCTTTTAAGATTAAGAAATCTAAGATACGTGGTGAAGTCTCTATGGGAATGATTTGTGCCGAAGATGAACTTGGTATTGGAACTGATCATGATGGTATCATGGTGTTGGATGCTGAGGCAGTAGCCGGTACAGAAGCTAAGAACTATTTTAATATTGAAGATGATTATGCTATTGATATAGATTTGACTCCAAACCGTATTGATGGGGCTTCTCATATTGGTGTGGCGCGTGATTTGGTTGCTTTCTTGAAACAAGAAAATGCTGATGCCAAATATAGTATGCCTGATGTCTCAGCTTTTTCTGTTGATAATCATGATTTCCCTGTATCGGTAGAGGTGAAAGACGCAACTTTAGCTCCTCGTTATTGTGGGGTTACTTTAAGTGGTGTTGAGGTGAAAGAATCTCCTGAATGGTTGAGAAATCGCTTAAAGTCTATTGGCCTTAATTCTATCAATAATATTGTGGATGTGACCAATTATGTGATGTATGAATGTGGTCAGCCTTTGCATGCCTTTGATGGAGATGCTATAAAAGGACAAAAGATAAAAGTACAAACGGTAGCAGAGAAGACTAAGTTTGTAACTTTAGACGAGCAAGAGCGTGAGTTGTCAGATAAAGATTTGATGATTTGTAATGCTGAAGAAGCGATGTGTATCGCTGGTGTTTTTGGTGGTCTTACTTCTGGTGTTAGTGATAAAACAACAAAATTATTTTTAGAAAGTGCTTGTTTTAATCCTGTGTCTGTACGTAAAACGGCTAAACGTCATACTTTGAGTACTGATGCTTCATTCCGTTTTGAACGTGGTATGGATGCTAATGGTTGTTTATATGCCCTTAAGCGTGCTGCTTTATTGATTAAAGAAGTGGCTGGTGGAACGATTTCTTCTGACCTTGTGGATTTGTATCCTGAAGAGGTTAAGCCTTATTCTGTTACGGTATCTTATAATCATATTAACCGTCTCATAGGAAAAGAGATTGGTGAAGATAGAATTAAAACTATCTTAGCTGGTTTGGAGATTGAGATCGCATCAGAAAAAGATGGTATTCTTGATTTGAAAGTGCCTACCTATCGTGTAGATGTATTGCGCGAAGCTGATATTATAGAGGACATATTACGTATCTATGGTTATAATAATGTAGAGCCAGGGTCTCATGTAAAATCAACGATTAACCCTTCGGTAAAGCCTGATGATCATAAATTAAAAAATCTAGTAGCGGCTCAGATGGCGGGTGCTGGTTATGCTGAGGTGATGTGTAATTCTTTAACTAAAGGGGCTTATTATGAGTCTTCCGAAGATTATCCGGCCTCTAATTCGGTTAATATTTTGAATCCTTTAAGTACGGATCTTAATGTGATGCGTCAAACTTTATTGTTTGGCGGTTTAGAGTCTATCGCTTATAACCGTAATCGCAAACAGAGTGACCTCTCTTTATTTGAATACGGTAACTGTTATTATTATGATGCGTCGGTAGAAGGTGATGATAATTATTGTAAATATAGTCAGTCGCAGCATTTAGGTTTGTGGAAAGTGGGGCATGTTAGTGCTGCTTCTTGGAATGCAGAAGCGCGTGAAGTGACTTTGTATGACTTAAAGGCTACGGTGGAGAATGTGATGACACAGTGTGGTGTGTCTATTGGTGATTTGCTATTGGGTGAGTTGGTGAGCGATTTGTACAATTATGGTTTAGTTTATATGACTAAAACAGGTGAAGTGTTAGCTCAGTTAGGTGCCGTTAGTCATGCTATTTTGAAACGACAAGATATTGATGCAGAGGTTTTCTTTGCTGATATTAATTGGGATGTGTTATTAGAAATTATTGCGAATCATAAGGTGTCTTATCACGAGATATCTAAATTTCCTGAAGTAAAACGCGATTTGTCGCTTTTAGTAGATAATAATATTAGCTTTGCAGAAATAGAAGCTATCGCTTACGCTTCTGAAAAGAAATTTTTAAAAGGAGTATCTATCTTTGATGTTTATACCGGGAAAAAATTACCGGAAGGAAAAAAATCGTATGCTGTAAGTTTTGTCTTGCAAGATGAGAATAAAACACTTAAAGATAAATTGATAGATAAAATCATGAATGCTTTTATTTCAGCTTATAAGCAGGAGTTAGGAGCCGAGATTAGATAATTTTAATAATGTTTGATTTTTAGCTTGGTATTTAAAATGAATTGTGATACATTTGCAGCCCGAAAATTGAATATAAAAGTAGAAGAACATATAATATAATTTATTATGAAAGCAGGAATTCATCCAGAGAACTATCGCTTAGTTGCGTTCAAAGATATGTCTAACGAAGATGTATTTATAACTAAGTCAACGGTAAATGCTAAAGAAGAAATAGAAATTGATGGTATTACTTATCCATTAATCAAAGTGGAAATCTCTAATACTTCTCATCCATTCTATACTGGTAAGACGAAGTTAGTAGATACTGCTGGTCGTGTGGATAAATTCCGCAGCCGTTACGGTGACCGTAAGAAAAACTAATTAATTTTACATTAAATACAACAAGCCGTTCTGAAAAGAGCGGCTTTTTTTGTATTTTTGCTATTTATTTTGCGATTGTGTGATAGGCGATGTTTTAATCGGCGTTTTTTTCTGTCACATTGTATCATTTTTAGATTAGAAACTAATTATTTTAAATATATAACATCATGGCAAATTACTTTAACACTCTTCCTTTGCGATTGCAATTGCAACAGTTAGGTACATGTGATTTTATGGATCGTTCAGAATTTTCTGATGGCGTAAATAAATTGAAAGGTAAAAAGATTGTTATCATCGGATGCGGTGCACAAGGTCTTAATCAAGGTTTAAATATGCGTGATTCCGGTTTGGATATTTCTTATACCCTACGTGAGTCAGCTATTAAAGAAAAACGTCAGTCGTTTAAAAACGCAGATGAAAATGGTTTTGCTGTAGGAACCTACGAAGAAATGATACCTACGGCTGATATGGTAATCAACCTTACACCAGACAAACAACATTCAAGTGTTGTGAATGCTGTAATGCCTATGATGAAAAAAGGAGCTATCCTTTCGTATTCTCATGGTTTTAATATGGTGGAAGAAGGCATGCAAGTGCGTAAAGATATTACAGTAGTAATGGCTGCACCTAAATCTCCTGGTTCTGAGGTGCGCGAAGAGTATAAACGTGGTTTTGGTGTTCCTACCTTAATTGCTGTTCATCCTGACAATGATCCTAATGGTGATGGTTTAGAAATAGCTAAAGCATATGCTGTAGGTACTGGTGGTGATCGTGCTGGTGTATTGCATTCTTCTTTTGTTGCTGAGGTGAAATCAGACCTTATGGGTGAGCAAACTATTCTTTGTGGTTTGTTACAAACAGGTTCTATCTTGTCTTTCGACAAAATGATAGAAAAAGGTGTTGATGCTGGTTATGCTTCTAAGTTGATACAGTACGGATGGGAAACCATTACTGAGGCTTTGAAACAAGGTGGTATCACCAATATGATGGATCGTTTAAGCAATCCAGCTAAGATTAAAGCTTTCAGATTATCAGAAGAGCTAAAACAAATTATGCGTCCTTTGTTTCAGAAACATATGGATGATATTATGAGTGGTGAGTTTTCTTCTACTATGATGGAAGATTGGGCTGCTGGTGATAAAAACCTTTTGAAATGGCGTGCTGCTACTGCAGAAACTCAGTTTGAAAAAACGCCTGCTGGTGATGTTGATATTGCTGAGCAAGAATATTTTGATAATGCGGTTTTATTAGTTGCTTTTGTGGCTTCAGGTGTTGAATTAGCGTTCGAAACTATGACACAGACAGGAATTAAACCAGAGTCTGCTTATTACGAGTCTTTACACGAAGTGCCATTGATCGCTAATACTATTGCGCGTAAGAAATTGTATGAAATGAATGCTACTATTTCTGATACCGCTGAGTATGGTTGTTATTTATTTGATCATGCTTGTAAACCTTTATTGAAGGATTTTATGGCTAAGATTGATGTGGATGTGATTGGCGAAGTTTATGGCGAAGGTGAAAATGCCGTTGATAACCGTGAATTGATAGAAGTGAATGAAGCTATTCGTTTCCATGATATAGAAGTTGTAGGTGATGAGTTGCGTGCTGCTATGACAGCGATGAAGCCTTTAGCTTAATAATTTAAAGATGGATTTCTCTCTTGATGAGTGAAATCCATTTTTTTTCTTATTCCTAAAATATAATAATGATGAAGAATTTCTTTTTATTATTGCTTGTTGCTCTGGTTATGGTGTCTTGTTTTGATGACGATGATTCAAATATTACTTTAACTAGATATGGTGTTGTCTCTTTATCTGATGATGTTTTAGGTTATAATATTGTTATAGATGGTGGATGGATAGCGGTGCCCTCATCGAGTGATGTGGATTATACGCCTAAGGATAGTGATAGGATTAAAATATATTTTGAGATAATGGGTGGTGTTTCTGATAATCCATTGGATGTTAAAGTTCTGGATTATTTTATAATGCCAACTTATGATTTAATTACTTATGATACCTTAGCTGTTGATACCTTAGGATGCGATCCTGTTGCCGTTTCTAGTATAGGAGTGAGTCAGAATTGTAATTATTTAAGTATTTTTTATAGTTATAATATGGGTTATAATTATAAGGTGCATTCGTTTAATTTGGTTTATTACCCTGATTCTGTTGGTGATAATGGAGAAGTGTTTTTGAAGTTTCAGCATAATGCACATGCCGATTTAGAGGAAGTGGGTACTTCTGATTATAAGAGTTTTGATATGTCTAGTATTCCTCCATTTGCTAATGTAGAGGATTCTGTACCTTATATCATTAATATTAATGCGGGCTATTATGCTTCTGGTGTTACTACTCTTAAAGGTTATTTTTATAATAAAAAGTATTTGATTCAATAAGTAAAGAAATTTAATAATAATGAAAAGCCATTCTGAGATTCAGGATGGCTTTTTATGTTTATGTAGTGTCACTTCAGACCTTAATATATTACATTTCGGTAATGTATAGCTCGAAAACGATAAAACTATTGATGGGTTTAAAGTTTTCATCCTATATTTGCAACTTAATAATAAATGATATGTCTATTGATGAAAAAATATTAGAGCGTGCTCATCAGTTATTTGTGAAAAAAGGTATTCGCAATGTAACAATGGATGAGTTAGCGCAGTCTTTAGGTATGTCAAAGCGTACAATATATGAACATTTTAAAGATAAAAAGACTTTGGTTTATGAGGCTGCTTCTCATTTTGTATATAAGATAAATGCTGAGGCCGATGTTATTATTAATAATGCGGATAATGTTATTCAAGGCATAACACAAGTTTTGATGTTTGCTAAGTCAACGTATATGTCGGTAATATCCTTTTACTTTTTGGATATGAAACGTTATTTTCCTGAGGCTTACGAATTGCTTGCGCAACGTAGGACTATACGTAAAGGAGATATGACTTATATGTTAGTTACCCGAGGAATAAAAGAAGGTTTGTTTCGAGAAAACATGAATGTGCGCTTAATTGGATTTTTTGTATCTGGAATATTGCTTGCTAATAATGATCTTAAGTCTGAAGTTGGTGATTTGAAATATGGTGATTTTGAACGAGATGTGTTATTTGCTTATTTAATGGGAATAGCTACAGAAAAGGGGCGTGTCTTAATTATGCAGGAACAAGAAAAGTATTTTAATCAGATGGATACGTATGGCCTGAAAATCCCAGAATGTCCTTTTTAATTTCACATTGCAAGTTTAATCCTACATTGTGGGTTTAATTCTACGTAGCTTGCTGCTAATAAAAACAGTTTTAACTTGACACCTTGTTTGCTTGTAGCAGGGTGGTTTATTGAAAATTACAAAGAAATAATAAAAGTAAATATGAAAAAATTAGTGTTGTTGATGTTGATACTTCCTGGTTGGATAGGATTACAGGCTCAGAAACCGTTTTCGTTAGAAGAAGCGGTTAATTATGCCCTTGATCATAACAGAAGCTTGAAAGCTGCGCGTTATGATGCTGATAAGTCAAAGAGTGCCTATAAGGAGAATAAAGCTGGGTGGATGCCTCAGGTAGAAGCTACGGTGGATTATTCTTATTATTTTGGTTATGAAATGGAGTTTGATTTGACAAGTGGAACAGATTATGATTTTACTCCAACTGATTATACTAACGCTACGGCCGCAGGTAGTGCTGCTGCAGCTAAATATGTTCCTGCAGGTACTTTCGATCCTGCACAGTACGTAGGAGGAAAGGCTTATGAAACCAGTTTGATGTCTTTGTTGCCACCTACTGTGATTGATATGGGAAGCACTTCTACGGCTACTGTTTCCTTAGGTCAGGTATTGTTTAACGGACAGCTTTTAGTGGGAATTCGTGCCGCAAAGAAAGGCATGGAGCTCGCTGAAAAGAATATTGAGTTATCAGAGTTAGATGTTCGCGAAAGCGTAGCTAATGTCTATTATTCTGTTTTGGTTCTTGAAGGCACATCGGCAGTACTTGATGAAAGTCTGAAGGAAATGCGTTCTTTAATAAAGAGAACTGAAAGTCTAGTGTCTGTTGGTATGTTAGAAACCACGGAATTAGATCAATTACAAGTGCAGCTAATGAATCTGAAAAATTCTCAATTGGCGATGGATCGTAATATTCAGATCACTTATAATCTTTTACGTTTTCATTTGGGTTTAAAAGTGAATGAACCTATCGTTCTTACTGATGATTTAGATAACATTATGTCCGTATTGTCCGAAGAAAATATGCTGACACAAGAGATGGATTTGAACTCCAATGTGAGTTATCAGTTAATGGATAAACAAGTAGAACTCTCCGAGGAAATGGTGGATATGCAAAAAATGGCTTATGCTCCAAGTCTGACTGGTTTTTATGCTTATAATGCAAAATTGCTAGTTTCTGGTTTTGATATGACACCTCCTCATATGGTTGGTGCTTCGTTGAACATCCCTATTTTCTCAAGTGGATCACGCAAGCAGAAGGTGAAACAGTCGGAGTTGGATCTTATGAAGGCAGAGAATAGTCGTGAGATCGTTAAAGATAATCTTCAGATGCAAGAAGCTCAGTTGCGTTTAACTTATATGAGTAAATTTGAGGAGTATAAAAATAGGAAGGAAAATGTAACGGTGTCACGCCGTGTTTATGATAGTTATGAGCATAAGTTTTCTCAAGGTACCGTTTCTGGAATGGAATTGACGCAGGCCAACAATAGTTATTTACAAGCTCAGAGTAGTTTTCTTAGTTCTGAATTGTCACTATTGCAGGCACGGGTAGCCTTTCTTAAAATGTTGAATACTTTGTAGTGTCATTCTTTGAAAATTAAAATAGTGATAAAAATAAACAGATGAAAAAGATTTTTAGTTTAAGTATATTGATTTTGCTGCTTGCTTCTTGTGGTTCTAAACCGCAATCGGATGAAAAGGAAAAACAAAAAACAGATGTAGAAGTTACCAAAGCTGATGTGGCAAAGAATGTCAGAGTGATGACGTTGAAGAAATCAACCATTGATATACAACAAGAGTATATGGCAACGATTAATGCTTATGATGTTGTGTATTTAGCTTCTACTATACCAGGACGTATAAAAGAGGTGAAAGTAGAAGTGGGAGATAGAGTGAAGAAGGGAGAAACTGTGGTGACTATGGATAACACTTCTTTGGTAAAGATGAAGTTGAAATATCATAACTCGTTGCGCGATAAGCTGCGTGGTGATACACTCATACAGAGTGGATCGGTGGCTCAGCAAACGTATGACCTATTATTGATGCAGTATGAAGTTGATAAGTTAGACTATGAAAATATGCTGGCTAATGTAGAACTGAAATCACCGTTTAATGGTGTGGTTACAGCGCGTTATTTTGATGATAATGAAATCTATTCTTCAGCTCCCAATACACAACAAGGTAAAGCATCTATTGTAACGATAGAAGAAATAGAAAAGCTTAAGGTTGAAATGAGTGTTTCTGCCCGTTTTTTTCCTAAAGTGAAAAAAGGTTTAACGGCTCAGTTGGTGACGGATGTTTTTCCTGATATTACTTTTGATGGTAGGGTGTCGTTAATATCTCCTACTATCGATCCTAAGACTCGTACGTTTACTGTTGAGGTCGTTATCCCTAATCAAGATTTGATTTTACGTCCGGGGATGTATGCTAAGATAATGCTTAAATTAGATGAGAAAGAAGCATTGGTGGTACCCGCTGCTACCGTATTAATGCAAGAAGGAACGGCTAACCGTTTTATTTTTATTGAAGAAAATGGCGTAGCTAAAAAGGTTAATATAACACTTGGTGAGCGTTTTAATGAAGAATTGGAGATTTTTTCTGAGCTTGATTTGATTGGCAAACATATTATTTATGCTGGTCAGAGTAAATTGGAAAATGGGGATGTTGTCAATGTCAATTAGTTGATTTAAAGGTGTTTATGTTTTTTAGATTAACTAATTAAAAATAAAACTTATAGATTATGAGTATTTATGCAAGTGCTGTGAAAAAACCGATTACAACCATTATGGTTTTTATGGCTGTAATTGTATTCGGAATATATTCCTTACGATTTCTCCCTATTGATTTATATCCAGAGGTAGATCCGCCTTATGTTACGGTGATGACATCTTATGTAGGAGCTAATGCTCAAGAAATAGAGACGAATATAACGAAACTGATAGAGGATGGTTTGAATAGTGTGGATGATTTGAAAGAAGTAACTTCTACTTCTCAGGATAATCTTTCTATGGTGACTTTAGAATTTGATTGGGAAGCTGACCTTACCGAGGCGGTTAATAATATCCGAGATGCCTTGGATATGATAAAAGATAATTTGCCTGATGATGCTGATAGCCCCATGATTTTTCGTTTTAGTACGAGTAGTATGCCTATCTTGTTCTATGCCGTTTCTGCTGAAGAAAGTTATGATGGACTACAAAAAATACTGGAAGATAAGGTGATTAATCCCTTGAATCGTATCAATGGAATAGGTAGTATTGCTACTATAGGTGCTCCTGGTCGTCGTATTTATATCGATTGTGATCCGTTAAAATTAGATGCTTTTGGTATTACAATAGAGCAGATAGGACAGATAGTAGGTGCTGAAAATATGAACCTACCTTCGGGGCATTTAAAGATGGGTGCTTTCGATTACCAATTACGTATTGAAGGAGAATTAGAAGATAGTTATCAGTTGGATAACATTGTGGTGAGTAATCATAATGGGCAGATTGTGTATCTCAAGGATGTGGCTGTCATTACAGATACTTACCGTGAAAAAGAGTTGCGCGAGCGTTTCAAAGGTAAACCTGGTATGCGTTTATTTATCATGAAGCAATCGGGTGCTAACTCCGTTCGTATTGCTCGTGAAGTAGAAAAAGAATTAGAAATACTAAAAAAAGATTTGCCTCAGGATGTTCAGTTTACCACCGTATTTAATACGGCTGATGATATTCAGACTTCCATAAGTAATTTATCAACGACATTGCTGTATTCTATGATTGCTGTGGTTTTTGTGGTCTTATTTTTCTTAGGACGATGGAGGGCTACTTTTATCATTGTTTTGACTATTCCTATATCTTTAATCGTTGCTTTCATTTACCTTTATATGTCGGGTAATTCCATCAATGTTATTTCCTTAGCTTCTCTCTCGATAGCGATAGGTATGGTGGTGGATGATGCTATTGTGGTGTTGGAGAATATTACTAAACACATAGAGCGGGGGAGTTCTCCGCGTGAAGCTGCTATTTATGCCACTAAAGAAGTCTGGGTGTCGGTGGTTGTTACTACTCTTGTGGTGGTGGCGGTGTTTCTTCCTTTGACTTTGGTTGGAGGATCTACAGGGGTTTTATTTAAACAATTAGGATGGATTGTGACCATTACTGTTACCACTTCTACCTTGGCTGCGATTTCTCTTACACCTATGTTAAGTTCGTTGATGCTTAATTTAAAAAAGAAACAGAAAGAAACATTATATGATAGAACTGTTTTAAAGGCATTAAATAGATTTGATGATGCTTACAGTCATTTTATTGCTTGGTGTATTCATCATAAACGCATCATTGTTGCTGGTGCTGTTGCTATCTTTATTTCTTCTATGGCGCTTGCTCCTCAGTTGAAGTTTGAGAATTTTCCACAAACCGATGATAGCTATTTTCAAGTGGACGTAGAGTTGCAGACGGGTGTACGTGTAGAGGAGAGTATGAAAGTGGCGGATAAGATTCAGGCTATTTTGGATGACAAAGTACCCGAAAAGATTTTGTCTTATGTTTCCGCTGGTACTGATGATGAGGGTGGATTTACTAATTTGATGTTTCAATCTGCTACGAATACCGTTAATATAAGAGTGCGTTTGTGTCCTATTAATGAGCGTGAAAGAACGGTTTGGGAGATACAGGATGAACTGCGAGTTGAGCTAGAAAAGATACCTGAGATCATTAATTTTACGGTGGGAGCAGGTAGTTTTGGTATGACGACTTCTAATTCGGTAGATGTAGAGATTTTTGGGTATGATATTCCTACCACTACATTGTTGGCCGATAAGATAAAAACACGTTTGAAAACCATAGAAGGTGCTGGTGATGTTCAGGTGAGTCGAGATAAAGCTAAACCACAGTTGCAGATCATCTTCGACCGTGATAAATTAGCACAATATGGTTTGACTACAGCAGCCGCTGCTATGGTGGTTCGCAATCGTGTGTCTGGAATGATTGCTTCCAAATTTCGCGAGGACGGTGACGAATATGACATTGTAGTGCGCTACAAAGAAGATGGTCGTAATACGATAGATGATCTTGAGAACATTTCCATAATGACGCCAATGGGTAAATTAGTTAAGGTCTCAGAAGTAGGACGAGTAGAAGAATATTGGGCACCACCAAGTATTGAGCGTAAGAGTAAGCAACGTGTGGTGACAATTTCTGCTACTCCAGTAAAAGGGGTTTCTTTAAGTGATTTAGCCGTTTCGGTAAAAAAAGAAATGGATGAAATTGAAGTGCCTGCAGGAGTACGTTATCGTATTGGTGGTGCGTTTGAAGATATGATGGATACCGTGAGTGACTTAGTCTTATTGTTAATTGTTATTATATTACTGGTGTTTATTGTCATGGCTTCACAATTTGAGTCTTTTAGAATGCCATTTATTATTATGTTATCCATCTTTTTCTCTTTTAGTGGTGTTGTTTTGGCTTTGTTTATAACGAATACTACGATGAGTACGGTGGCTATGTTAGGAGCTATTCTTCTTGTAGGTATTGTGGTGAAAAATGGTATTGTTCTTATCGACTACACGAACTTATTACGCGAACGCGGTATAGAGCTTTACAAGGCCGTTGAAATGGCTAGTCGTTCACGTTTGCGTCCTATCTTGATGACGGCATTGACGACGATTTTAGGTATGTTGCCTATGGCATTGAGCGTAAGTGAAGGATCTGAAATTTGGGCCCCAATGGGTATTACGGTTATTGGTGGTTTGTTTTTCTCTACTTTGATTACTTTGATTCTTACTCCTGTTGTTTATGTGGCTATGTCGAAACACGGAGCACGTGATAAGCAGGCTAAGGTGCAGAAACAGTTTGTCTTTATGCAAGGGCAAGTAGAGACGCCAGAAATAGGTCAATAGTTCTGACAAAGTGCAGAATAGTAGTGTATTTATAATTGAAAATTTAATGTTAACTCTCTCCCTTTTTCGTGGAGAAGTTTAAAATAGATTTTATGATGAAATCAGTTTTTATAGTTTATAATCAGGCGCATACTGAACGTGTGGAGTATATGTTAGAGCAGTTAGGTATTCGTGGTTTTACGATGTGGCAAGATGTGATGGGATGTGGTTCTGAATCGGGAGAGCCAAGGATGGGGTCGCATTCTTGGGCCGAAATGAATTCTGCTATCCTGAGTATTGTGCCTGCCGAAAAGGTTGAGGTGCTTCTGTCTTCTGTCAAAAAATTGGATGCGATAAATACCGATGTCGGTATCCGAGCTTTTGTTTGGGGAATAGAACAAATGGTTTAATTCCACATTGTGGGTTTAATTCTTTGTAGCTTGCTGCGAATAATAAAATGTTCCTCAACTAAAGACCTCTTGGGTTTGCCCCGAGGTGGTTGACTATCTTAAGGGTAAATATTCTGCTTTTTGCGGCATATATTTTAAAATTAGTCCATTAGTAGAGTCTTACCTGTCTATTTGCCGAGGCGGAGTTTGTTAATAAAAATGTGTAAAAGTGAAAGTTTATTAATTTGAAGGAATAACTGATTCTTTAACCTCACACAAGGTCTTTATATTCTTAATACTACGGTGGTATCTATATTATGTAAAGTTCTGGTAACTAGAACTAAAATACTTTATTTTTAAAAAGCACGAATCCAATGATTTGTGCTTTTTTTTGTTTTTTAACTAAACAATTGAGCTTATGCTTTGTTTAATTAATATGGTTACCTAATCAATGAGAGATTGCTTATTCTCATTTCTTGATATCCTGTTTGTTTCAAAACATTTAAAATTATAAGCTATGAGATATGTGATCTACTTCCTTCTTATTGTTTTTGTTTCTTGTGGAACAATTGAAGATGAGCCTATTCAGATTTTTTCGGATTTTAGTGCTGCATTTAATACTGATTCTTTAAATGAGAGGCTTATTACCATAAATACTCCCTTGGATATTTTTGATGATGAAGGTTATATTCCTGTGTTATCTGAACCTGATTTTAAATCTTCAGTGGTAGCGCGTGAGTCCGAAACTAATTACACCCAAATTATTGAAGGAGAATATGATGGACGTCTAGATCTTAACGAAGGTGATTATGTTTGTATTGCTGATGGCGCTACCGTTAATGGGGGACTTAATATGGTGGGTGGTACTTTAATAGTTTATGGAAATATTACAACAGCAGGTTTTTCTGGTACTGGTGGTACAGTGATTGTGAAAAATGGAGGGAGCATAGATTTTGTTAATTTGTATATTAGAGATAATATTAACTTGATCGTTTATGGACATGTTTACGTTCCTGAAGGCGTTGGTATTACAGTTAATGGGTCATTAGAAAATTATTCTACTATAAATTGTGAGCGGGTAAGAACTAATGATGTTTCTCGTCTTGTAAATTATGGTAGTCTTAATGTGATAACAGATGTTACTATAAAAGGCATCTTTGAAAATAATGGTAAATTTAATGTAGGCGGTCAGTTTAATACGGTAGCCTCTTCTACAATTATTAATAATTGTGGATTGGAAATTGGTACAAGATTGGTTTGTTATGGTGATGTAACGAATAATGCATACATTTATGTGGGTGAGAATCTTTATGTGAGTGAGGGTGCACAGTTTTATGTGGGTGATTTTTCTTATACTGATGTGAACTTATTGTCGATTAAGGATTCTATAATGAATGTGGGTGATAACCTTGGTGTCATCTTTTATAGAAGTAGTTTGTATAACACTTCTGGTTATGTGGATCCTTTAGTATTGGTGACTAATGAAGAGGATGTCTGTTATATCCCTTCATCTATTTGTAGTCCCGGTTATGGCACACAGCCCGAATTTACTTTAGTTGCTGAGTTAAATCCGCCTACACTTAATGGTGAGACGCTAAGTGCAACTGGTGTAGAAGTGTATGATGATGTGGCTTATGTTTCGTATCATTTAAATGGTGAAGATTATGGATCGGCGATAGATGTGGTTTCTCTTTCTGATGGTTCTCCTTCTATTGAACAGCAGTTAAGTAGTGAGTCGTTTGACTTTAATGAGCTTAAAATTGATACTTTAAAAACGGGTGATACGCGTAAGGTATGGGTAATGGGAAGTCAGAAGTTGTCTTCTGCTAATTCTTTTGATTCACCCGCTGCTTTAGTCGTGTTTGATATGACTGATGATGGTTTATTAGTCCCTGATTTTTCTTCACTAACTGATTTGTTAGGATATTCTGGTAATTCCATAACTTCATTTGATGGACGTTTACTTGCTGTTTCGGGAAGTAATGGTGGTATTACTTCTATGTCTTACCCTGATGGAACTTCTCCCGTTACTTATCCTTTAGAAAATGCAAAATATTTGTCAGCCTTTGATGAAACGGCCATATGTCTTACCGCTTCTAATACTGCAGCGAACCTTTATCAGTTTAAAAATAATGATTTCTCTCAGGCTAGTAAGGTGATCGAGTTAGATGTGATACAGCCTTATGATGGTAAATTGGTGGTTCATATTGATGAAGGAAATGCTTACGTAGCGAGTGGACAGAATGGATTAAAAGTATATGATATTGCCGATTTGTCTGAAGTCGGTAGTTATGATATTTCTTCTGGTGTGACTAATGGTGTGACTACTGATGATCAGTTTGTGTATTTGGCTAACGGTTCTAAAGGTTTATTGATATTAAATAAGTTTTCTTTGACAGAATTAGCTTGTTATGATTTTGATGGATCAGCCAATTTTGTTACATCAACAGATAATGGTTATATCTTTTTAGCTAATGGTAGAGGAGGTCTTAAGATTATCAGGAGAACAAATTAATCCTACATTGTGGGGTTATTATACGCAGCTTGCTGCGAATGAAAAAAGTATTTCGAGTTGGTGATTTTTTACTTGCAGTGGAATAGTTTATTGTAGTATGGTTTTTGTGTGAAACTTCCCCTTATAGTTTTTTCTATAAGGGGATTTTTTTTATGTTTAAACACCAGATGTTTGCTGAGGATAATGGGACCCAAAGGAAAATTCTAGGGGATTACACATTTATTTTAGCTTAAATAAGAAAAATGATTTGGGCGCTCCCCTGCGGGTCGGGCTGTCCACTATTATTCCAGTACTGTGAGTGCTCATAGTGGCTATGTAGTGCGTATAGCTTCCTCCGGTCGCTTCCACCTACAGCCACTATGGCACTCACAGCACTTCCATACCGTTTCCATCCCTAGCGCGGCTGACGCATTGGGGTTCACCAGTATAACGATATTCGTTAGGAAAAGGTGAAATGGAATATGAATGAACCACAGCGTGGTTTGATTATAATAGAAATGAGAATATTACGTAGAACAATAAACCACGAGGTGGTTTGATTATAATAGAAATGAGAACATTACGTAGAACAATAAACCACGAGGTGATTTGATTATAAAAGACACATCCTTATTTTTTAATTACAAGCTAAAAATCACGGAATTAAACGCCCAAGATCGTTCTATTTCAAAGAAGATATTGAACGAAGAATTGAAGACGAATGAAGAGAATTCACCATTCATAATTCACCATTTACCATTCAAAATATTATCTTTCCAATTCTTTTAGACTAGCTAATTTTCGGCGTTCTAAGAATTCATTGATGCCTTCGAGGTGTTCTTTTACTTGTTTATTTCCAAACTCAAAGATTTTATGAACTAATCCGTTTAGGAAATCACGGTCGTGAGATACGAGTATGATGGTGCCATCAAATGCTATCAAAGCTTGTTTTATAATATCTTTGGTTCTCATGTCTAGATGGTTAGTGGGTTCATCGAGGATGAGTAGATTAACTGGTTTTAGTAATAACTTGATCATGGCTAGGCGTGTCTTTTCGCCTCCCGAAAGTACACTCACCTTTTTTTCAATATCTAAACCGCTAAACATAAATGCGCCTAAGATGTTTTTTATTTGTGTTCTTATA
>CBFIII010000006.1:0-121903 GCA_965662645.1 Bacteroidales bacterium | reverse complement strand
GCTATTGCTTCTCAAATTTGTGTAAATTTCTACTCAAATAAAATTCAAACTGTGACCGAATTTAAAATCGAACTCAGGTTAAAATATATTTTGTTTTTTTACCCTTCTATCCTTTTTCTTCTTTTTTACCTCTCTCTTAATGTGTAAATTTCTAAGCTTGTAAATGGGCATCTCATAAATTTAAGTTATATTTGCGAACTTTATAAAATTTAAGGATAAATTACAAAACGTTATATAAAAATGCAAAACAAAGGATTTATTAGAGTTTTTGCCGTGTTATTGGCACTTGTGAGTCTGTATCAGTTGTCTTTTACATTCAAAGTCAACAATATAGAAAAAGATGCAGACGTTTATGCGCAGCATGGGACTACGCCTGATGAGCAGTTGGATTTAAGAAATTCCTATTTGGATTCTTTAGCCAATGTTACGGTTTATGATATTGGATTGAAAGATTTTACTTATCGTGACTGTCAAGCACTTCAGCTAAACTTAGGACTTGACCTGAAAGGTGGAATGAACGTAATGCTTGAGGTATCTGTTCCAGATATTGTGAAGGCGCTTTCTAATGACAGTAAAGATGCTACGTATTTAAAAGCAATGAGCTTAGCTCAAGAAAAACTAGAAGATAGTCAGGAAGACTTTATTACTCTTTTGGGACAGTCTTTCGAAGAGATTGATAATGGAGCTAGCTTAGCGGCTATCTTTTCTACCTTTGAATTGAAGGATAAGATTACTTATAACTCAACGAATAAAGAGGTCTTAGCTGTTTTACATACTGAAGCTTCTGATGCAATCTCTAATTCGTTCAACGTTTTGCGTACTCGTATTGACCGTTTTGGTGTGGCTCAGCCCAATATCCAGCGTGTAGGTGCTGAGACTTCTGGTCGTATTCTTATAGAGTTGCCAGGTGTCAAAGATCGTGAGCGTGTTCGTAAATTATTACAAGGAACAGCCAACTTAGAGTTTTGGGAAACTTATGAAAATACTGAAGTATATGCTTCTTTAGTTGAAGCTAATACGGTACTTAAAGATTTACTCTATGTAGAAGAAGAGGTGGCTCCTGAAGTTTCTACCGAAACGACTACGGAAAAAACAGATGTAGAAAAAACAGAATCTGATGAAGTAGATGATTTGCTTTCTGAATTAGAAAGCGATACTACGGCTAATGCTTCTCAAGCTGAGTTTAAGAAAAATTACCCTTTATTTTCTGTCCTTTCTCCTAATGCACAAGGTTCACAAATTGGTCAAGGTCCAGTTGTGGGGTATGCACGTGCTATTGATATGGCTAAGGTGAACGAATATTTAGCTATGCCTCAAGTTTTGGCTGTGATGCCTCGTGATGTTAAGTTCCGTTGGACTGTTGCTCCTGTTACTTTCGGATCTAAAGCAGAGGGTAATGCTTCAGAGTTTTATCAGTTAATTGCTTTGAAAATTACAAACCGTGATGGTAAAGCTCCTTTATCAGGAGATGTTATTGTAGATGCGCGTCAAGACTTTTCTCAATCGGGACAAGGTGCTGAAGTATCTATGGTTATGAATCCTGAAGGTGCTAAGATATGGGCACGTATGACCAAAGAAAATGTTGGTCGTAGTGTTGCTGTTGTTTTAGATGATTACGTTTATTCTTTCCCTAATGTTAATCAGGAAATTACTGGTGGACGTTCTCAGATTACGGGTAATTTTACTGTAGAAGAGGCGAAAGACCTTGCGAATGTTTTGAAATCAGGTAAAATGCCTGCTCCTGCTTATATTGTACAAGAAGATATTGTGGGGCCTTCATTGGGTCAGGAAGCTATTGATAGTGGTATGAAATCTTTCATTATTGCTTTCTTCGTGGTGCTTCTTTATATGATGTTTTATTATGGTGTAGTTGCTGGTTTGGTTGCTGACCTTGCTTTGATAGCCAACTTGTTCTTTGTATTTGGTGTCTTAGCTTCTTTTGGTGCTGTGTTAACTTTACCTGGTATTGCCGGTATTGTTTTAACCATCGGTACTGCAGTGGATGCTAACGTACTTATATACGAACGTATTCGTGAAGAGTTAGATTCTGGTAAAGGTTTAGCAAAAGCTATTTCAGATGGTTATAAAGCTGCGTTCTCTGCTATTATTGATGCCAACGTTACTACTTTCTTAACTGGTTTTATCTTGTTTACCTTTGGTACAGGACCTATTAAAGGTTTTGCAACAACCTTGATGATTGGTATCGCTACTTCTTTCTTTTCTGCTATTTTCTTATCTCGTTTGGTGTTCGAACGTTTATTGAAGAAAAAAGATCGCCAGATTCCTTTTACTACTGCGATTACTCGCAATTGGTTTAAAAGTACTTCGATACGATTTATTGAGAAACGTAAAGTTTTTTATACCATATCTTCTATTGTTATTATAGCTGGTATTGCTTCAATGTTTGTTCGTGGGTTTGATCAAGGTATCGATTTTACTGGAGGTCGTACATATACTGTGCGTTTTAGTGAGTCTGTTAAAACAGAAGATATTCAAAATTCTTTGAAAGTGGTTTTCGATGATGTTGCTCCTAATGTTAAGACTTTTGGTGCTGATAATCAAGTGAAGATTACTACTAACTTTATGATAGAAGATCACTCAGCAACAATTGATGATCAAATAGAGGAACGTCTTTATAATGGATTGAAAGGTTATATTAATGGTGTTGATGAAGCTACTTTTAAATTAGATTATATTGTTAGTTCTCAAAAGGTAGGACCTACGATTGCAGATGATATTAAGAGCGCTGCAGTTTGGGCTATTTTGTTTTCACTTATCGTTATCTTCTTATATATCTTGATGCGATTCCGTAACTGGGAGTATTCATTGGGTGCTGTAGCTGCATTAGGACATGATGTGATGATTACTTTAGGTATCTTTTCTATCTTTTATAGCATTATGCCTTTCTCTTTGCAAGTTGATCAGGCATTTATTGCTGCGATATTGACAGTTATTGGATATTCAATAAATGATACTGTGGTCGTGTTTGACCGTATTCGTGAACGCTTAGGTATGTATCCTAAACGCGATAAGGTGATTGTAATTAATAATGCATTGAACTCTACGTTGAGTCGTACTGTAAGTACATCATTGAGTACTTTATTTGTACTTTTAGCCATCTTCTTATTTGGTGGAGAGGTAATCCGTGGATTTATCTTTGCTCTTTTAATTGGTGTGGTAGTTGGTACTTACTCATCATTATTTGTCGCTACGCCACTTGCTTATGATGTTCAAAAGCGTGTAGATAAGGCAGCAGATAAAAAGAAGAAATAGATAATATTTTTTTGAAATTATAATAAAGCGACACAGAGGTTTTTGTACCTTTGTGTCGCTTTTGTATGGTAGAAGTTTATAAGTTGTAGTATTTCTATTGTAGGAGGTTTTATGATGTGTACGTAGCGTCATTTTTTTTATTAATATGTTTTACCGAATGGGTTTTAATAGTTTTGGCTGTTGATTCATTTTTGCATTTATTTTTTATGACAAATAAAATAGGTATTTGCTCGGATCATGCTGGATTTGAGCTTAAAGGTAAGGTGAAGAGTCTTTTGGAAAAGAAAGGTCTTGTTGTAACTGATTTTGGTACAGATTCTACCGATAGTTGCGATTACCCCGATTTTGCACATCCTATGGGGTATGCTATCGATAATGGAGAGTTGCTACGTGGCATTTCTATTTGTGGTAGTGGTAATGGTATTAGTATGACGATGAACAAGCATCCTAAAGTACGTGCAGCTTTAAGTTGGGATGTTGAATTAGCGAAGCTGGCTCGTCAACATAATGATGCTAATGTATGTGGTATTCCTGCTCGTTTTGTTTCAGAAGAAAAGGCTTTTGCTATTATTGATGCTTTCCTTAATACATCCTTTGATGGTGGAAGACATCAAAAAAGAATAGATAAAATACCCTTATAATAGTGAGTAATAGTTAAGCCGTTCAGTAATGAACGGCTTTTTTGTTAATATGTAATTGAGTGTGCTCTTTTATGCATTTTAACAAGTGAGTTAAGCGTTGTATTACTTATGCTTTTCATTTTTACAGTATAAAAGTCTCTGTGGTTAATATTTGATCGTTAATGTGATAATTTATGTGTTATTGTAATACCAATTTGATTTTAAAATTAGCTCCAAGAGATAATCGTATTATGCCGATGTAGAATTAATTAAGCTATAAAAGCGTAGCGCATTAAAGCTTATTTTAATTCACAATCGGTATAAGACGTATATATTTGCTGTTAGTTAGTTTTAAAATGTCTTTTTGTAAAGTGAGATTTCGTTACTTCAGTATAAATTCTTTCTAAAAATGTGGCATTGATTATTTATGCGACTTATCTTTATAATGTAAATTATTATTTTTACTTTTATAAGGATATTTATTGGTCATTTTCAAAAGTGGTGGAATCGGTGAAAGATAGCGTTTGTGACTTTTTTTAGATATGTAAGGTTTTTATAGTAAGGGGGTTGGTGTAAAAAAGGATTCAGAGGTTTGTCGTTTTGTTTTTGTCCTTTTTATAAAAAAATACTTCACATTTCGGTGATCTGTTTAGGTGTGTAGCATATTACTTAACTACATATTTGGATTTGATGTTTTACTGATACTTTATTAATCCTCTAGTTTCGGAATGTTTTTAATTCTTCTATTTTTGGCGAAAAGCCTATTTGTTATTTTATATCTCTTTTTTTACAATTATTTAAAATATGAGCAAATTAAAAGTTATTGTTAGTGGTGGTGGTACAGGGGGACATATTTTTCCTGCAGTTTCCATTGCTAATGAATTAAAGCGTCAATTGGGTGATGAAGTTGAAATTTTATTCGTTGGTGCTCTCGGACGTATGGAGATGGAGCGTGTTCCTCAAGAAGGTTATAAAATAGTAGGACTTCCTGTGCAGGGTTTTATTCGCAAGCTTTCATTTCAGAATTTTGTTGTATTATGGAATTTGTGGAAGAGTTTAGGTTTAGCTAAAAAAATTGTGCGTGATTTTGCACCTGATGTAGTTGTTGGTGTAGGAGGATATGCTAGTGGACCTTTGGCTCGAGTGGCAGCAAAAAGAGGTGTGCCAGTTGTCTTGCAAGAACAAAATTCATACGCTGGGGTAACGAATAAGCTTTTGGCTAAATTGGCATCAAAAATTTGTGTGGCTTATGAGGGGATGGAGCGCTTTTTTCCAGCAGAGAAAATCTTACTAACGGGGAATCCAGTACGTCAGAATATTATAGAAAGCACAATTCCTAATGACGAGGCTAAAGCTTTTTTTAACTTTGAAGCGAATGCAAAAGTTATTTTAAGTGTAGGTGGAAGTCTTGGTGCTCGCACCATAAATGAAAGCATTAAAGAAGCGTTGCCGCAAATTGTTAATTCTAAAGTGCAATTGATATGGCAGACCGGAAAATTATATAAAGACAAAGCAGAGCAGGCCGTCAAAGAAGCGGGGGCAGATAACGTTTTTGTGACTGATTTTATTTCACGTATGGATATGGCTTATACGGCGGCTGATTTAGTTATTTCCCGTGCTGGTGCTAGTACTATTTCGGAATTGTGTTTGCTTGGAAAAGCTACGATTTTAGTGCCGTCTCCTAATGTGGCTGAAGATCACCAGACTAAAAATGCTCAGGCTTTAGAGACGAAGGGTGCAGCTGTTATGGTGCGTGATGCTGATGCTAAAGATGAGTTGATGAAAACTGCTTTGACTTTGGTTGATGATGCTGATAAGCTGAATAGTTTAGCTAAAAATGTAAAAGATATGGCACTGCCTAATTCTTCTCGTCTTATAGCAGAGCAAGTTTTGGCTGTGGCCAATAAAAAATGCAATGGATAAGGCGGTGTTTATTTTTGTTTTTTTTGGACAAAAAGAGAAATGATGGCTTCGTTAATTGTTATTTGATCTTACAAAAAGGAATGTAATTAATAGAATTATGGAGGTAGCTGGAAATAATTTAGTGAAAATCTTTGAGTATTCTCTCAAAGATAATTGGGATAGACCAGCATTGGCTGATTATCAAGGGGCTTCTTTTTCTTATGCAAATGTAGCAGATGAGGTGGTGCGTCTTCATAAATTATTTGCTAATAGTGGTGTGAAAAAAGGTGATAAGATTGCTCTTATTGGAAAGAATTCTGCACGTTGGAGTATCGCTTTTGTGGCTATCATGACTTATGGTGCTGTTGTGGTGCCTATATTATCTGATTTTCCTGTAGAAAGCATGCATAATCTAATCAATCACTCTGATTCCGTTATGCTTTTTGTTGCTGATGTTATTTATTCTAAAATGGATACATCTCACTTGCCAGAGGTCTCTACTATTGTTAAGCTTGAGGATTATTCTATTCTTTCAGCTCAAGATGCCGAACTGCCTTCAATGTGGTTGAAAGATCTTCACCTCTTGGATAAGAAATACCCAGTAGGCATCGTTAAGTATGATTTTACTTTTGATGATGTAGATGGTGAGTTGCCTGCAGTGATTAGTTATACCTCAGGGACTACTGGCGTGTCCAAAGGCGTGGTTATTCCTCATCGCAGTATGTTGGGGAATCTTCGTTTTGCTCAGCGTAATATGCCTTTAAATGCGGGTGATACTATTGTTTCATTTTTACCTTCGGCACACATGTATGGTTGTGCTTTTGAGTTTTTATTCCCTTTTTCTATTGGTTGTGCTATTACCTTATTGACTAAATCGCCGACTCCTGCTGTAATACTAAAAGCATTTGAAGAAATTAAGCCAGCGTTGATATTGTCTGTTCCTTTGGTAATTGAAAAGGTTTATAAGAAAAAAATTAAACCCATATTGGAAAAACCTTCTATTAAAGGTTTGATGTGTATTCCTTTTGTTCGTGGTTTATTATATCGAAAAATAAGGAAAAGTGTTTATGAATCATTTGGGGGTAACTTTAGTGAGTTGGTTGTGGGGGGTGCGGCCTTTAATCCTGAAGCAGAACGTTTTTTCAGAAAGATACGTCTTCCATTTAGTGTAGGATACGGGATGACAGAATGTGGTCCTTTAATTGCTTATTGTCCGTGGGATGTCACGGTATTGGGGGCTTCAGGACGTGCCGTTACTGAGTTAGAGGTCAAAATTGATTCTTCTGATCCGCAAAATGAAATTGGTGAGATTATTATGCGAGGTAGTCATGTGATGCTTGGTTATTATAAAGATGACGAAGAAACAAAGAAAGTCATTGATGATGAGGGATGGTTTCATTCTGGTGATTTAGGAACGATTGATGGTCAGGGTAATATTCATATCAAAGGGCGTAAAAAAACGATGCTTCTTAGTGGTGCAGGAAAGAATATATATCCTGATGAAATAGAGTCTATCATCGATAATATGTGGTTTGTAATGGAATCTTTAGTTGTTATGCGTGGTGCACGTTTGGTTGCTCTTGTTGTTCCTGATAAGGATGCTTTGAAAAATCATGAGGTGAAAAAGGATGCTTTGAAAAAACTCTTTGATGATAATCTTGAGAAATTAAACAACCTTTTGCCAAAATATATGAAGGTCTCTGAATTTGAGCTTAGAGAAGAAGAGTTTGAAAAAACACCTAAACGTAGTGTGAAACGTTTTTTATATCAATAGACTGTTTTAATAGGTGTTTAATTGTCAGAGTGATGTCTCTTTTTTATTAAAAAAGAAGGTATAATAGTTGTATAAATGAAATAAAGCACTATTTTTGCAAACCGAAAATCAAATGCCGCGGGCGTGGCGAAATTGGTAGACGCGCTAGACTTAGGATCTAGTGTCTTTGACGTGGGGGTTCGAGTCCCTTCGCCCGTACAAGAAACAAGATACCGTTTTGTGTTACACTATGTAATTCGGGCGGTATTTTTTTTGTTATCATATTAAAGCCAGAAAGATGAATATTTCTAAGCAAAACACCGATGATTTAACAGCAACTCTTACGCTGTCAGTTGAAAAAGCTGATTATGCTGAGAAGGTAGAAAGCGTATTAAAAGATTACCGTAAAAATGCGCAAATTCCCGGTTTCCGTAAAGGAAAAGTTCCAATGGGAATGATTCGTAAACAACATGCTATGTCCGTGCAGATGGAAGAAATCAATAAGCTGATTTCTCAAGAACTGCAGAAATATATTAGTGAAGCTGATTTTAAAATTCTTGGAGAGCCTTTGCCTAGTGATAAGCAAGAAACTCTTGATTTTGATACGCAAGAGAATTTCGATTTTATATTTGAAGTGGGTATCCAACCGACTATCGAATTAGAAATATCTGATAAAGATACTGTAGTTGCTTACGAAATTAACGTAGAGCCAGAGGCGGTTGAAAAGCAAATGAATCAGTTTGCTTCTCAGTATGCTGAGATGACTAATCCTGATGAGGCAGAAGCTCGCGATATGGTTCGTGGTGATGTGGCTCAACTTAATGCAGATGGTAGCTTAGTAGAAGGTGGCGTATTGAAAGAGGGTGCTGTATTAATGCCAGAGCGTATCACGGATGAAGCTGTTAAAGCTAACTTTATAGGTGCTAAAGTAGGTGCTAATATTGTTTTTAATCCATCAACGGCTTTAGGTAATGCAGAAGAAGCTGCAACATTCTTAGGTCTTGAAAAGGATGCTGTAGTAGATGCTGATTTTAAAATGACTGTTACTGAAATTACACGTTATGTAGATGCTGAGGTGAATGAGAAATTATTCAAGAAAGTATATCCTAACGAAGATTTTGCTACTGAAGAAGATTTTAAAAAGCGTGTAGAAGAAGATATTCAAAAAGGTCAGGCTCAAGAAGGAGCTGCTCGTTTTGAGTGGGAAGCTAGAGATTATATCGTTGATAAATTGAAAGATGTGGTTTTTCCTGAAGCGTTTCTTAAACGTTGGATTACCGTTTCTAATGAAGAACGTGAAGATTTTGATGCAGCGAAATTGGATGCCGATTTCCCTAAGGTATTAGATGATTTACGTTGGCAATTAGCAAGTAGTTATCTTGCGGAAAAAGCGGAATTAAAAGTGGAAGCTGATGATCCGATGAAAGCTGCTAAACAATTAGCTGCACAGCAATTTGCAATGTATGGTATGGGTAATTTACCTGAAGAATACTATGATGACTATGCTAAAAAAATGCTAGAAGATAAAAGTCAAGCAGAGCATATCATTAATAAGGTGATGACGGATAAAGTTATTGCTTACATTAAAGAAAATGTGAAGTTGAAAACTAAAAAGGTTTCTATGGATGATTTCAAGAAACTTTATGAAGAAAAGTAAATATTAACTATAATATTTCTCCTAAAAACCATCGTAATTTATTACGGTGGTTTTTTTTATGCCAAATAATTTTGTTTGGAAATAGTAATCAAGGTGAATTGTTATGTATGATATGGCGAATGATCCGTATCTGTTTCTGCGATAACGTGTAAAATTTTCTAATTAAATTCATATCAGCATCCTGCTAATATAGAATATTTTATTCCATGGTTTCGTTATTTTGTGAGCTCTTTCCTTTTAATTATTTCTATATATTTTTCCCAATCTGCTTTAGTTATTATAAAAAAAGTCTTGATATCTCTGTTTTTATAGCATCAATAAGGATTAAGAGTTGTCATTGAACGCAAGTAGAAAAGCTTGGATGATTGTATCATTAACCTTTAGAAAAATACATATCATTAGTCTGAGATTTTATGTCGTTTTTGTGATAGGTTAGATTTTGTTTGTATGTGCTAACGGTTTGAAATCTTCATTGAGTTGAGGGGATCTTGATATTTTATTCTCCCACTCTAAACGCTTTATTAATGTTGCAATGAAAAGTGTTGCAAATATATTATAAAAGTATTTTTCTTCAATTTTGAATATTTTCAAGTATTTGTAATCGATTTGATTATGCGTTGTGTGTGAATTGTACACCCCTTTTTTGTGAACTTGAGACTCCCGTTCCTTTGACGCTCTTTCCCCCCTTTATTTCACAAAATAATACATCTAAGGAGGTCTTCCTCCTCTATTTTTGCATCAGAGAATAATTGTCAAACTAACAACATTCCAATTTCACTATTTAATTACTAACCAGTAAAAAATTATGATGCACAATGAACCGAAGAACATTAGAAAACAAGCAAACAAACAGATTTACTTATTGGGTATTATTCTAGTTATATCAATAGTCGTGTTACTCACTATTTTTATATAACACAATGATAATATGATACTAGTTAAAACTAAGCTAATTGAAAACAAATTGTATGTATGAAAAAAACTAATAAATATTTGCGATTATTAGTAGTCTGCTTGAGCCTATTTATGCTTGGACAATCGCAGCTAATAGCGCAGCAACTACAGCTATCAGGACAAGTAAAAGACAATACTGGAGAAGTCCTGCCAGGAGTGACCGTAGTGAAGAAGGGAACGACTTCAGGTATTATTACAGACTTATATGGTAATTTTACGATTAAAGCCAATCAAGGTGAAATTCTGGAGTTCTCTTTTGTGGGGATGGAGAAGAAAGAAGTTACTGTTAGTAGTTCTTCCTTTTTACAAGTTACGATGTTAAATGCTTCTTTAGGATTAGAAGAAGTTATGGTAGTAGCCTATGGAACGCAGTCCAAAGTGTCAGTGACAGGGGCAATTGCTTCTGTAGGGACGGAGACATTGTTAAGATCACCTAGCTCCAGTGTTACTAATACGCTAGCCGGTGCTATGACTGGGGTGTCTTCTGTACAATCCATAGGTCAGCCAGGTATGGATGATGCTCAGATTTTTATTCGTGGAGCTGGTACTTTAGGTGATGAAGGATCTGCACCTCTTGTTTTAGTTGATGGAGTTGAGCGTTCGTTCTCTCAGCTTGATCCTAATGAAATTGAGAATATTAGCGTGTTGAAAGATGCCTCTGCAACAGCGGTGTTTGGTGTGCGCGGAGCTAACGGTGTTATCTTAGTGACGACACGTCGTGGACAAGAGGGGAAAATTAGAGTGTCTGTTTCGTCTTCATATAGTATGCAGTCTCCAACGCGTATATTAGAAACTGCTGATAGTTATACTTCAGCTTTGCGTTACAATGAAAAACTAGATAATGATCAGAGTAACAAGCAGCGATTTAGTGATGAAGTTCTTAGAGCATTTCAAACAAATTCAGATCCTTTAGTATATCCTAATACGAATTGGAGAAAGGAAATTTTTAATGACTTTTATTCTCAAACACAACATAATGTTAACTTTTCGGGAGGTAGCAAGAAAGTCCGCTTTTTCTCTTCTTTGGGTTATCTGTTTCAAGATGGAATTTTGAAAGACTTTGACGGGCTCGATTACGATAATAACTATTCTTATAATCGTTTTAATTACCGTACTAACTTAGATATTGATGTAACTGCTACAACTAAATTAGCTCTTAATGTTGGTGGTGTCTTCGGGAAAACACACGAGCCAATAGAACACGGTGATGGTATGTGGCGTCAAGTTAACTGGGCAGCTCCTTATTCAAGTCCTGGCGTTATTGATGGAAAGAATGTGTTAGTGGGTAGTTATTTTCCAGTACCTGTAAAGTCTGGATTAGATTCTTTCTGGGGAAATGGTGAGCGAAGTGAGTATAAAAATAAATTAAACCTTGATATTGCTGTTAATCAAGATCTGGGTAAAATATTGAAAGGATTAAGCTTAGGAGTAAAAGGGGCTTATAATTCAGAATACACTTTTCAGAAGAATCGATCAGCAAGTGCCGAGAAGTACTCAATATATTACCAAGGGTATCTTGACGATGCTACGATGTCTATAGAGGATCCAAACTACAATAAGACCGTGGTTTATAAAATTGCTAATGAAGACACTCCCTTAGATTATGGTGAAAAATTCACTGCAGACAGAGATTGGTATTTCGAAAGTCGTTTAGCCTACGCTAATACGTTTAATAGCGTACACAAGGTGTCGGCTTTATTGCTTTATAACCAAAGCAAGAATTACTATCCTGATGCTTACAGTTATTTACCTAATGCTTATGTGGGTTTAGTTGGGCGTGCAGGTTATAACTATAAAGAGAAGTATTTCGTTGATTTTAACGTGGGTTATAATGGGTCTGAGAACTTTGCTCCAGGAAAAACACGTTATGGACTGTTTCCTGCGACATCAGTTGGTTGGGTAATGAGCGAGGAGAAATTTATGCGCAACATTTCAAGCATTTCTTTTCTTAAGTTGAGAGCATCTTATGGTATTGTAGGTAATGACAAGCTGAATAAAACAAAAAAGCGTTACTTATACAACGAGGGTACTTATTCGGTTAATGGTGGAGGTTACAACTTTGGTCTCAATACATCAAGTAACATGTCTGGTGCTAGTGAAGGTGTACTTGGTAACCCTGGTGTTACTTGGGAAACTTCAACGAAGCAGAATTATGGTGTTGATTTAATACTATTCAATAATCATTTAAGCTTTTCTGGAGATGTTTTCCACGAAAATAGAACAGGCATTCTTATTACGGCCAACTCACTTCCTGGTACCTTAGCTATTACTCCTCCTGCTTTGAACTTGGGGGAAGTAATTAATAAAGGTTATGAATTAGAGTTAGGATGGCGTGATATGTCAAAGTCCTTTAAATACTGGGTGTCAGGTAATATGTCTTTTGCTCGTAACAAAATTATTTATCAAGATGAGGTGTTACCAGCTAATGATTTTTCTGTTGAAACGGGTAAATCAACAGGTAAGTCTTTTGCTTATACTTTTGAACGTTTCTATACTGCAGACGATTTCGAAGATGTTGCTACTGGCCAATTAAAAGAAGGTGTTCCCACAACATCTTTAGGTGTGCCACAGCCAGGTGATGCTAAATACCTTGATTTGGATGGCAATGGTGTAGTTGATGCAGATGATCAAAAGTACATTGGTTATGCTAAGCGTCCTGAATATGTCTTTGGACTGAATGCTGGTATGGAGTATAAAGGCTTTAGTTTCTCAATGCAGTGGACAGGTGTCACTAACGTATCTCGTAACCTTGATCTCGAGTATCGTATTCCATTCTCGCCAGGTGGCAATAGAGGTTTATTCCAATTCCATGCTGATGAGAGATGGACACCTGAAACGGCTGAGACTGCTACTTTACCTCGTTTATCTGATGCTAGTAAAGCCATCAATATAGCCAATTCATCATTATGGATACGAGATGCTTCTTATATCCGACTTAAAAATGCGAGAATCGCTTATCGTTTTGATAAAGCACCCGTATTCAAACGCATTGGTATGGATGATTTAACACTCTATTTGACAGGTTATAACCTGATTACATTTGACTATTTAGATATTGTGGATCCAGAAGCACCTACAGATGGTGGTAAAACAAATCAATATCCTGTAGCAAAAATATACAGTATCGGTTTAAAGTTTAATTTCTAAAGTTTAAGAAGGATGAGAAATATAATATATTCAATATTAGCGGGTTTGTTGCTCACGTTGTACTCTTGCGAAGATTTTCGTCTTGGAGACAATTTTATTGACCAACCACCAGAAGTCTTAGGGATAACCTTAGATACTGTTTTTGATAGCGAATTGTATGCTATGCAGGTGTTAACGAAGGCATACACCTTTTTGCCATATGGCATACCTATCAATTACAACAATGAAAGGAGTGATGTTTTACATGGTGATATGCTTGAATCTATCACTGATATGAGCTACAGTACTTTAAGTTTTGGTGGTGGACAGCGTGATTACTATAACGGTGCTCATAATGCCGCTGATATTAACAAGGAAGCTAAATACAATTATACAGAAGAAGGGGCATGGGAAGGTATTCGTTATGCCTGGATCTTTATAGAAAATGTACATAAAGTACCAGATATGACCGATGCTGAGAAAGCAAGCAGAGCTGCAGAAGCTAAAATGATAGTGGCTTTTCATTATGCTGATATGTTTCGTCATTTTGGTGGAATGTCTTGGTTTGATCATTCTATAGGGGTTAATGAGGATTTTAATTTTCCACGCCTTACTGTAGAGGAAACGGTCAACAATATTGTAGATCTAATCGATGAGGCTGTGCCAGACCTTGAATGGCGTGTTTCTGATGATAATGAACATGGGCGTATGACTCAAGCTTTTGCTTTAGGTTTAAAATTACGCGTACTACTATTTGCAGCAAGTCCAATATTTAATGATGATGTTCCTTACATGGAAGGTCTAGCAAGTACGGCTAAAATGACGTGGTATGGCAACAAAGATAAGGCCCGTTGGGATAGAGCAAAAGCGGCAGGTAAAGAATTTATGGATGCACTTGCTGCTAATGGACAGTATAATTTAGTGAGTGCTGTAGCACCTACCGAAGATGCCTATAGAGAGGCTTTCCGTAATGCTTACACACAACGAGACAATGGAGAGGTATTACTTTCTGTACGCAATAACTACAAAAACATTTATGGTAAGCAATGGTGTTCTACAGGTACTGGAGGTATAGCAACCACGCAAAGTCCCACGTTAAAATTTGTGTCCACTTTTCCAATGGCTGATGGATCTGATTTTCCTGCCGATTTTGATTGGTCAAATGTTGCAGTTGACCCTTATGCTAATCGTGATCCTCGCTTTTACGAAACGATTATGACACATGGTCGTCCGTTTAAAGGAAGAACTTCTGAATTAGCTATTGGTGGTTTAGATCGTGATGATGCGAGTAAGGATGGTACAGGCTTTATCATTTATAAGTTTGCGCAAGACCAAACAACGGCTACTTCTGTAGGTATTGTTGACTCTTGGCCTACAATGCGTCTTTCGGAAGTGTATTTGAGCTATGCCGAAGCAATTAATGAATCTAATGGCGGGCCTAACACTGAAGCTTATAACCTTGTGGATATGGTACGAAACCGTGTTGGTCTTAATGGTTTGTCAAGAACACTTACGCAAGAGCAATTTAGAGCTGCTGTTCTAAAAGAGAGAGCATGTGAGTTAGGGTATGAGCAAGTACACTGGCACGATATCGTACGCTGGAAAGATGAAGCGGCTTTCAAGTCACCTATACAAGGTGTTAACATGTTTATTGACGCATCTCAATCAACAGGTTTTAGATACGAAGTATTCACTTTGAAAGATAGAAACTGGCAGGTGGATTGGAATCCTAAATGGTATCTCAGTTGCTTTCCTTTAATAGAAATAAATAAGAATTATGGGTTAGTTCAAAACCCTGGTTGGTAATATATTCGTCATAAAAGATATTTATAATATGAGAAAGATATATTTAATATTATTAGCTTTTACAGTCTCTATGACTTTATTAGCACAGCAGGGTATCACGGCTGCTGATACGATGGGCACAAGTCTCATACTTAATATGAGCAAGGTGTCAGATTCGAAACTTAGTCAGTCATCCGCTATTAATGTAGGGGATGCACTCTATGGTTTGCTTCCTGGACTTTATGTTATGCAGGGAGAGGGCGGTACTAATTTATTTGATAATGCGCCGTCTTTTAATATTAGAGGTAGGAGTACTGGCAATTCTACTCCTATGATTCTGGTCGATGGGTTCGAACGTGACCTTGGAACTATCTCGTTAGCTGAGGTCGCAAGTGTTGAGGTGTTGACTAATGCTACAGCAAGCGCTATTTATGGCACGCGTGGTGCTAATGGTGTTATTAGTATTAAGACGAAGCGTGGTACTGAAGGTAGTACTGTATCATTAAACTACTCTTATGGCATGGCAATGCCTTTCCGTAAGCCTGAATTTGCCGATGCTGCGACTTATGGGAATGCCCTTAACGAGGCTTTAACCAATGACGGTTCTCCTGTGCGTTACACCAACGACGAGCTTGGTTATTTTGCTTCGGGACAATATCCCGAGCTTTACCCTAATGTCGATTGGCAAGATGAGATGTACGAATCACACGGTAACGTACATCAATTTGATGCTCAGTTTCAAGGGGGATCAAAGCGGTTTAAGTATTATTCGGCACTAACTTATTCAAATAATGAGGCTATGTTTAAGCCAGTAGAATATTCTACAGCATATAAATCTCAGCCTAATAAATTACATTTGAATGTACGTACTAACCTTGATGTCAAGTTAAGTAAAACAACCGATTTAAGTGTTGGTTTATTAGGACGTTTGGAAGAGCATAAAAGACCGGGAATTGGTCTGAATAGTATTTTTCAACTGATATATGATACGCCAGCTGCTGCTTTTCCTGTAAAAACGCAAGATGGTATATGGGGTGGTACTAATATTTATACCCGAAATGTCGTTGCAGAGATGGCTGACAATGGCTACTCTAAAGTGATTCAAAGAAGCTTGTTTGCCGATATGCATTTAAAACAAGATCTCTCAATGCTTCTTTCAGGCTTATATGCTGAGATAGGTGTTTGCTATGATAATATGTCTAATTACTTAGATCAAGCTAATAAGGATTACAGATATGCTATGCCAACAGGAACTATAGACAATATGTCTTATAGCTACTTTGGGGCTGATAGTGAGTTGAAATATTCTTCTTCGCTTAATAAGCAGAATATGTATTCTAATTTCTCGGGCTTGTTTGGGTATGATAAAAGTTTTGATAAGAGTGATCTGAAAACCTATTTGAAGTATGAGCAAAGTAGTGACATCTCTTCAGGACGAAATAATACGTTTCAGAGACAATCTATTCTTGGTGTGGCATCATACCAGTATGATTCTCGTTATTATGTTGATGCGGTAGTTAATTATATGGGGTCTTCAGTGATGCCAGAAGATGATTATTTCGCAACTTATCCTGCTCTATCTCTTGGATGGGTAGCTTCGGAAGAAGATTTTCTTTCATCATTACCATTTGATGTGTTAAAATTACGCACGTCGTACGGTTTATCTGGTTCCGATCTTATGAGTCATGACCTGGATAAGCAGTATTACGTAAGTGGTGGCGGTTATTATTTTGTGAACAGTGATCAGTCTTTCGATGGTAATAGAGAAGAATCTTTAGGCGTAGAAGATTTAAAGATGGAACAAGCGGCCAAATTTGATGTTGGAGTGGACTTCACCATGTTTAATAGCCTAAGTTTCTCAGCCACTTATTTCAATGAGAATAGAACGAATATCCTTGTTTCTTCAGGCAATGCAGTTTCCGGTGTTATCGGTATTGGAGTGCCACTGTTGAGTGCTGGTGAAATATCTAATAAAGGTATTGAAACATCGCTTAACTGGAACAAGAGTTTTGGCGATCTTAATGTTAACCTTGGTGGTAACTTTACTTATGCAAAGAATAAGATTGTTGATTTGAACGAAGGTTATAAGCCTCACGATTACCTTTATTACACAGGGCATAGTTTTGGTGAGTATCGTGGTTTGGAAAGCGATGGCTTTTTTAATACCCAAGCGGATATAGATGCCGCACCTAACCACACCTTCTTTCCTGTACAACCTGGAGATGTTCGCTATAAAGATCAAAATGGTGATGGCGATATTGATGAGGATGATATCCTAAGCCTAGGATACTCTACTTTACCAGAGATCTATTATGGATTTGATATTGCCTTAAAATACAAAAACTTTGGTCTTGACATGGTTTTTCAAGGGGTAGCTCACCGCGATATTTACCTTAATACATCTAATGTATTTATGCCCTTGCGCAACAATAGCAATATTTCGACTTGGTACTTAGAGGAGAATACACGCTGGACACCTGAGACTATGAACACAGCTAACCTACCACGTTTAACGGCAGAAAGCAACGATAACAACTTCCGTAAGAGTGATCTTTGGATGGAGAATGGGGCTTATTTCAAGCTTCGTAATGTTAACCTTTACTACAATCTGCCGATAGAAGGCAGTAGAATAAGTAATGCACAGATTTACTTAAGAGGTTCTAATCTTTTCTCGATGGACCACTTAAACTATGCTGATCCTGAGATGTACTCAACTAATTATCCATCGATGTCTATTTATACCATCGGATGTAATATTAGCTTTTAGTATCATTAAAAAATGAATAAGACTATGAATAATAAAATGATAACCAAAAAATATAGCATCTTACTTCTTCTTGTAATGATGCTTACAAGCTGTGATTTTCTCGATTTTGATGAGTCTACAGGCTATGCCAATGAGGAAGATATGTATGCTTACTTTTCCCGTAGCGAAACGATGTTGACTAATGTGTACTCTTATCTTGATCAGGATTTTGGATCAATAAATGGTGCCATGAGAGATTGTGCCACAGATGATGCACACTACGTATGGAGCAATAATAGTGTACACACATTCACTAATGGTAGTTGGAGTGCGATCAATACTGTTGATAACTACTGGTACTACTATTATTACGGCATACGTGCTGCTAATCGCTTTGTGAATCAAATTTCCGCGGCTGATTATTCACGCTTTGAGTGGAATAATGATTATACGGCTTGGAAAGAAAAATCTCAATATTGGAAGTACGAGGCTCAGTTTCTTAGAGCTCAGTTTCATTTTGAGTTAGCTCGTCGTTATGGTGATATTCCTTTAGCTGACAAAGTCTTTACTGTTGAGGAGGTCAATTCCTTAACGAAAACAAGTTTTGATGATGTGATAGCATACATCATTACAGAATGTGATTCGGCCATTGCAAAGCTTCCAGAATCTTATACTGATGTGAATGGTAAGGAGACAGGACGTATCACAAAAGGGGCTGCTATGGCATTAAAGGCAAGGGCATTGCTTTATGCTGCAAGTCCATTGCATAATGCAAGTAATGATGTGGAAAAATGGAAAAGTGCAGCTAAGGCTTCTCAAGCTATTATTGATGCCTCTTTGTATCAGATAGCTTCTCCAGGTAAGCTTAATGAACATACCTTAACGTCTAAGGATATGATTTTAGAGCGACGTAATGGGACTTCTAATGGTTTTGAAAAATTGAACTTCCCAGTGGGTTACGCTGGTGGTAATACCGGAACCTGTCCTACTCAAAACTTGGTAGATGCTTTCCAAAATCTTAATGGTTATGATGTAAAACTAACGGCTACCGGCTGGGAGTGTGATGATTCATTATTTGATCCTACACAACCTTATGCTAACAGAGATCCACGTTTTGAAGCGACTGTTTTATTTAATACAGCCACTTGGAAGGGCGAAACGATTGAACCATTCAGTGGTGGTCGTAACGGTTTTCCTATTGTAGGAGCCAGCGAAACAGGTTATTACTTACGTAAACTATTGCTCGAAAGTGTGGAGATTTCTGTTAACGAGAAAGTGTCTAACCATTACTGGCCACTCTATCGCTATGCAGAGGTGGTGCTTAATCATGCTGAAGCTATGAATGAGGCCTTTCCTTCGCCAGAATATACAGATGCGACCTATCCCACTTCGGCATTAGTAGCTATTAATAAAGTCAGAATGGCGGCCTTTATGCTTCCAATTCCTGCAGGTAAAACACAAGCTGAGATGCGAGAGATTATCAGAAGAGAACGCCGTGTAGAATTGGCTTTCGAAAACCACCGCTTTTGGGACGTGCGTCGTTGGAAAATTGGGGCTACTACCCAAAAAGACATCAAAGGTGTTACTGTAGTAGATAACCAAGATGGCACATTTGACTATTCTTTAAAGTCGGTAGAATCACGCGTGTGGGATGAGAAAATGAATCTATATCCTATTTCTATTAGGGAAATTTATATCAACGAGAACCTAAAGCCACAGAATCCAGGCTGGTAAACAATATTAACGTGAGTTCGCTGTGTAGCGAGCAACGAAAGCTTATTTATAGCGAACTCACTTTTTATATCTCTATTAACTAATATTTAACAACTACAATTATGAAAAAAATTACATTATTAACTAGTATTTTATTAATTCTTGGCTTAGGTCTTTCGGCACAAAACCTGATTATAGATGGCGGTTTTGAAACTCAAGATAAGACATTGTGGGCAGGGTCAACTGATGATTTGAAATGGAACATTAACAGTGACCTTGTGATAAGCGATACGGTAACAGCAAGACTAGCAGGTGCTGCTCGTGCAGCTGCTGTATATCAATCTATAGCAGTGGAGGCAGGGGCAACTTACGATTTTTCTTTCAAAACTAATATTACAGACTCATTACAGCGTGTGGTTGGTGAAGTGTCTGCCAGTATTGAAGCTCCTTTTGTCTTTGATTCTTTATTTTCTACATCTTCTGATACAACGGTTACTGTAAGTGGTCAATATACCGTACCACAGGGGGTTGATACTATTCATGTGCAATTTCGTAAGTCTGGAGGTATAGCATTCTTCGACGATGTGTACTTTGGGAAAGTGGAAACTTCTGCTATAAGACAAGTTGAAAACAAAAAAATATCTAGTATATCTGTGAGTGCAGGTAAACAAATAAATATGAGTTGCGAGCAGCCTATTTTATCTTACTCTATTTATGCTATTTCTGGTAAAAAAGTAATGCAAGATAGTCAGCTATCAGCAAAGAGTGTAAGTGTAAATGCCAACCAACTTAACGGTATCTACATTGTAAGCATTCAAGCCGAAAATGGCACATACAATAACCATAAATTATTAATTAAATAAACATTTGATCTGTCTCTACTAAGCGCATAGCTGTGCTTAGTAGAGGCTAGTTTCAAACCATTCAAACCATTAAAAATTACAACTATGAAAACAAAATTCAATTTATTAACGATTTTAGTTATCCTCTTTAGTATTAGTATGACGGCACAGGTGAACCTTCTTTCGAATGGAAATTTTGAAGAATCAGTTGCTGCTGATGATGGTGCAGGTATAGTTCAGGATCTTAAAGGGTGGACCGGTAAAGAGTTGAGATTGGAAGGTTCAACTGTTATTACTGGAACCTATTGTGCCAGGTTTTCTGGCGCTGCTAAAGCAGGGTATGCACAGCAAACCATTGATGTTACAGGTGAAACAATGTACTATTTTAGTTGTAAAGCTTATGTTACAGAAAACGATCCGGCAGCAACTTTCAAAATTAATGTAAAAGCTGATAATGGAGACTGGACAGCGTTAGCTGAATCATCAGCCACAACTGTGGAAACTCTTACTGGTGAGTATACAACGCCTGCAGGTGCTACCAGTTTAATTGTACAGTTTAAAAAAGATCAGGCTATAGGTTATGTCGATGATTGTTATGTAGGTATAACTGTGCCAACTTCAATTACTAAAACCCAAATTGAAGAAAGTAAATCACAAGTGTTTGTGAATGCGAGCAAGCAGCTTAGTATAAGCTCTGATGTTTCATTATCAAGCTATAGCATCTACAATCTTTCTGGTCAGCTTATTAAGCAAAGACAACAGCTTAATGCACCAACTGTAATGGTTAATGCAAATGATTTAAGCGGACTATATATTGTCAATATGAAAACGGTTGATGGGGAAACACTTCAGCATAAAGTACTTGTGAAATAAAAAACTAAAAATGGCAAACAGACTCCATATATATCAGGCGGCTACGGTGTTGTTCTTTTTATGCTTTAGTGTTAATTACTTGCACGGGGCAGATATGATAGACAAGGATACACCTAGTGAAGCCTTGCCTCTGCTTAATAGCCCTCTAAGTACTGGATGGGAGTTAGATTTTTCTGACGAATTTAATGTTAATTCTCAGTATCCTAACCCCAATAAATGGATGGTGGATAATAGTACAAAATCGAGGAATAAGCGTGACGGTTTAAGTATTAATGATTGGTGGTGGAAACCTGATAATGTGTGGCAAGCGGATGGTGATTTGGTATTGCGTGTGGATAAACACGACTATAATACCATGTATTGCGGATCTATCAAATCAAAGGATAAGTACTTAACTCAATACGGCTACTTTGAGGCTCGCATAAAAATTGCCGAAACATCCAAAGGAACGCATACGGCATTCTGGATGACCAGTAGTGGCCAAGGAAGTGTGGATGGCACTGCTAATGATGGGGCAGAGGTGGATATATTTGAGTCGGCTTGGGTGGATGATTTTACCAAATCGGTATTGCATATCGATGGTTATGGTGCCAATCACAAAGCCAATACCAAGCGGTATGAAACGCCAGGTCTTCACAATGGAGAATACCACGTGTGGGGGCTACATTGGACTAAAGATTTCTTGAAAATCTATTATGATGGTGAGCTGAAAGTCACCTACAGTGAGGCCAAATGGTTAATTCACGTGCCACAATACCTGTGGTTGTCTGACGGTGCTAGTTTTGGCATTCAAGGAGACAATTTTACACGCGAACCTGATGGTATACTAACCCATGCTTACTTTGATTATGTGCGTGTGTGGAAAGAAGTTTCAGAGACAGCTAATGTAGATAATCAAGAGGCTCAGAAGAACAGGGTATATCCCAATCCAGTAGGTCAGACGCTTTATTTAGATGAGAATACTCCTAGCCAATTAGAGGTTTATAGTTTGGATGGGATATGCTTATTGAGTGGGCAAAACGTATTAAGCATAGATGTATCATCTCTTAACCCAGGTGCGTATATCTTAAAGAGTGAGAACCAAAACTATAAATTTTACAAAATCTAAGAAGATATTATGCGTCAAGGAATCATTTCATTTTTATTAGTACTCGTTGCATTTACATCCTGCGGAAAAGATACAAAGGTATTTACTCCAGGGGAGTTATGGCTCGATAACAATGGCGTACATATCAATGCTCATGGGGGCGGACTAATGTACAATAATGGTCTTTATTATTGGTATGGAGAACACAAGATAGCAGGCGGTGCTGGTAACAGAGCTATGGTTGGTGTGCACTGTTATTCATCGAAGGACTTATATAATTGGAAAGATGAAGGCATCGCCCTATCAGTGGTCGAAGATACAACTAGTTTGCTAGTTGTAGGTTGTACTATCGAGCGTCCAAAAGTGATTTACAATGAGAAGACCCAAAAGTTTGTGATGTGGTTTCATCACGAGCTTAAAGGGCAAGGTTATAATGCGGCTATGACAGGCCTTGCTGTAAGTGATAAGGCTACTGGACCCTACGAGTACATTAAGAGTGTGAACCCTAATGCAGGGCAATGGCCAATGAACTTTCCTGATTCGCTCAAGAGTGTAGAAGAGGAAGTTAGCCTAGAGGGCATCGCACTTCGATCTCCTGAAGGTCGGGCTATAGTGGCCAACGGTTACTTTGTGCGTCGCGATTTTGAACGTGGACAAATGGCCAGAGATATGAACCTTTTTGTAGATGAAGACGGAACGGCTTACCATATCCACGCTTCTGAGAGTAATCAAACCTTGCACGTGTCCGAATTGACTGACGATTACCTAGATTTTTCTGGTAAATACACACGAGTGTTAATCGCTAAAACCAATGAAGCACCTGCCGTCTATAAAAAAGATGGTAAGTATTATATGATTAGCTCGGGATGTACGGGGTGGAAACCGAACCCAGGACGTTCTGCTGTGGCAGATCATCCGCTTGGACCTTGGACCGACCTTGGTAATCCTTGTAGGGGTACAGAAAAAGAGAATAAGACCACTTTCTGGTCCCAAAGTACCTACATTCTACCTGTGCAAGGGATGAAAGATGCCTATATTTATTTGGGCGATAGGTGGACTCCAGAAGATGCCATTGATGGACGTTATATCTGGTTGCCTATTCTTTTCGAGGATGGCAAGCCTATCCTAAAGTGGTATGAACAATGGGATTTATCTGTATTTGAATAATTCAACAGTGGGTAGATCTAATCCTTTTTTAGGTGAAGCCCACATATCTTTTAACTATTAAATTTTATTTTTTTATGAAAACAATCAAGAACTTAGTTGCGATATTAACGGTATTGTTTAGTTTTAGTTTATCTGCTCAGAACTTACTTGTTGATGGCGGTTTCGAAGGTTTAGTACCAGATGCACTAGGTGCCTGGGCTAAAAATGGTGATGTCACCATTGACTCTAAAGCAGAAGGTGGAACAAACCCAGATTGGGTCATTCGTGGAAATGAGACGGCACGTTTCGCTGGTAGAAATAGCAATGTAAGCCTTCAACAAAAAGTGGCTGTTACTGTTGGTGAAACTTATGCTTACAGCTGTGTGATGCGTTTGTGTAACTGGGATGGTGAAAATGTAAATGGTGGAACTTTTACTGGTTTTGTAGCTTATGATGAAGCAGGAGTTTTAACTTGGGATCCTATTTTAACATCACAGTCAGCAGATACCGTCTTTTTATCTGGAGAATTTACAGTTCCTGAAGGTGTTGATTCTGTTCTTGTTCAGGTGAAAAAAGATAAAGAGCTATTGTGGATTGATGATGTGTTCTTTGGTATTGAAGGAGGGGCAAGTGCACTTCTAGAAGTAGAAAGTAAGCAATTTACAACCGTGACTGTAGCCTCAAAGCAATTGTCTTTGCAAAGTGAAACACCTATGTCTGGATACGCTATTTATACTTTGAGTGGTCAATTATTGAAGCAATCAACTGGTTTGTCTGTTAATCAAATGACCGTAGATGCTAATAAATTTCAAGGGGTCTTCATTGTGAATGTAATGATGAAAGATGGTGGGGTAGAAAGCCACAAAGTCCTTATTAAATAGACCTTGTTTAGGTGCACATACCCAAAATAAGTGCTTTATGGCTTTTATGTCCTAAATGCATTTAAAAAAATGGTGACGGGAGTAATGCTAAGTGGTTAGCTTAGCACCCGTTACTTTAACCTTAATTATCAACATTTTCTTGCTTTTTTGTCGACAGCCGACTGCATTACACTCTTCTGATTAACCGTTAATTAATGAGAATAAGAAAAATTATAATATATATGGGCTTTATTAGCGATGGTTATGATGATGTCTTCTTGTGAAACCGTGGTTAATCCTTATTTGCCTGATACTAATTCAGCTTCGTCATCTATTGATGGCTATGATTTGGTTTTTAATGATGAGTTTAATCACGAAGGCCCTATGAAGGAAGAGGTTTGGCAAGCAGAAACAGGATTTAGATGCAACTTAGAAGATCAATGGTACCAGACCCAGAATGCTGTATGTACTGGAGGTCGTTTAGTGATCTCGTTAAAACGTGATACCGTAAAAAATACGGATTATGTAGCGGGGAGTTCTCAATGGAGAAATAATCGAGAGTATGCGTATTATACTTCTGCTAGCTTTATTACTAAGGCACCCTATCGTCAGAAATACGAAAACATAATGATGATAGCACGTGCCAAATTACCACTGAAAACAGGTGGTGAAGAAGATTACGGTATATGGCCTGCTTTTTGGACTACTGGAAGCGGCGGTTGGCCTCACGGTGGCGAAATAGATATCATGGAATATTACAATGAAAAAATGATGGCTAACTTTGCTTATAAAGCAAAAAATGATACAAAGTGGACAAGTAATGATGACCAAAATCATTCCACGTTGTATCTTAAAAATATTATTGACGGTACGGCCGAGGGGTTCGATGGCGATCCCGATTGGCTTAGTAAATACCACATTTGGAAATTAGTAGGTGATGGTGAGTGGCTAACCATCTACCTCGATGATATATTTATGTCAAAAATAGCCATCAACACTAAAAATATAAACACGTCTGAACGTGAATATCCTTTTAAGGGTAACGATTGTAACTTTTGGTTAAACCTAGCGATAGGGGGCAAACCTCACCCTGATAAAGACAAACTAGCTCAAACAGATCTACCCCGTACTTACGAAGTGGATTATGCAAGAATCTATGTTAAAAAATAAAGATGAAATTAAGATATCTAATATCATTTATTATACTGCTGCTTGGCTTAGCATCTTATCATTCTTCTGTTCAAGAAGAAGTCAATCAGTCCAATCTTTTATTTGCATTTCTCGATCAGTTCAGACCACTGACTATGGGATTTATGAATGAGGATCCTGTACTAACACCTAACATCGATAGGTTTGTAATCAATCGGTGGTTTTTATTAATTTAGTTAGCATAAACGATATTGCTGGTGATCACCCTGAACTAATCCAAGAATTTGAAAATAAATTAATTATAGAATTATCAAAAATAAACGACACATGGACATTAAACAATTAAAAAAACTGGCACTAGTCGCACTTCTACTCATCCTTGTTTTTCCATCTTGTTCTTCAGCAAGGAATGAAAAACAACCCAACGTCATTGTACTATTAGTAGATGATGCAGGTTTTGCCGATTTCGGGTTTGCTGGTTGCAAAGACTTAAATACACCCAATATTGATGCTTTAGCAAATAGTGGAGTTATATTCAGTGATTTTCACGTATCATCTACTGTTTGTGGCCCTTCTCGTGCTGGCTTAATGACAGGGCGCTATCAACAACGTTTTGGATTCGAGTGTAATCCTGGTGGCGATTTTACGGGTGTTGATTTAAGTGAGTCAACTATTGCTGAGGCGATGAAACAAGCTGGCTATACTACTGCAGCATTTGGTAAATGGCACTTGGGCGAACATGAAGGTTATAAGCCCAACGAAAGAGGCTTTGATTACTATTGGGGCTTCCTTTCTGGTGGCAGAAGTTATTTTCCTAATAAATCTAATGATAAAGAGGGGGAGTTACATTCTATTAGAGAGAATGATACGTTCACCACATTTGAGGGATATTTAACGGACAGATTAGGTGAAAAAGCGGCTGATTTTATTGGTCGTAATAAAGAAAACCCATTTTTTATCTACTGGGCACCCAACGCAGTACATACCCCAATGGAGGCTACAGAAGAGGATTTAGCTTTATTCGAAGGGCAGCCAAGACAAACTTTAGCAGCTATGACTTGGGCGCTAGATCGTGCTGTTGGGACCATTACTACAAAGCTTGAAGAGGAAGGTATTCTAGATAATACACTTATTTTCTTTTTGAGTGATAATGGTGGTGCACACAATAACACCTCGTCTAACTTACCCCTTAAAGGTTTTAAAGGCAACGAATTTGAAGGCGGACATCGTGTAGCTTCTTTTGCCTTTTGGCCAAACAAGATCAAGGGTGGTGTTAGTTTTAATGGCTTGAGCTCCTCTCTTGATATTTTTGCGACTTCGGTAGCCGTATCTGGTAAATCGGTGTCAACGAACAAACCTTTAGATGGAGTGAACCTTATACCATACTTATCGGGTGAAAAACAAGGCAATCCACACCAGAATTTACTTTGGCGAAAAGACCAAGCTGCAGCAGCCAGATTTGGTAATTATAAAATGCTTCGTGTAGAGAACTTGGGTTATCGTTTATATAACCTAAAAAATAACCTTGGAGAAACCAATGATTTATGTGCTGATGAACCTACTGTATTGGAAGAGATGAAAAGCCAAATGAAGGACTGGGAGTCTGAACTGATGGAGCCATTATGGACCGAAGGAACAGATTGGGATTCTGTAACGTGGCTGATACATGAAGACTATTACAACAACAGAGAAGTGAGGGTGAAGAACCCAGGCCAGTGGAAACAGATGCGAAGAGCGCAGAAGCAAAAATAGAGTCTTAAGTTGTTCTCATGAATTTATCCACTAAAGTATCCCTAAAAATACGTAATTATCACATTATGAACTCAATAAGAAACATAGCTATAAGTATAGCGCTTGCGCTTTCTTTTTCCTTATCTGCAGGAAATAAACCCATGAATGTCGTTTTTTTCCTTGTCGATGATTTGGGATGGAGGGATGTCGCTTGTTTTGGCAGTGATTATCATCAAACGCCTAATGTGGACAAGTTAGCTCAGCGTGGTGTGTCCTTTACGAATGGTTACGCTTCGTGTACCGTTTGTTCGCCCACGCGTGCCAGTATAATGTCGGGGAAATATCCTGCTAATATCAACTGTACTGATTGGATAAAAGGGTGGAATTACCCTTTTGCTAAACTTGCTGTGCCAGAATGGACAATGTATATGTCGCCATCTGAATATACCCTAGCTGAGGCTTTTAAAGATGCAGGGTATGTGACGGGACATTTCGGTAAATGGCATTTGGGCGAAGATTCTATTTATTGGCCAGAAAATCAAGGCTTTGATGTAAATATGGGAGGTTGGTCTAAAGGGGCGCCTCACCGTAACAAAGCTCTTGGTTATAATGCTTATTTCCCCCCTTACGGAAATCCGCGTTTAGCTGATAAACCCACAGACAACTACTTAACAGAGCGCTTAACCGACGAAGCCGTTTCTTTTATCGATCAGAATAAAAATAAAGCTTTCTTCTTAAACTTTTGGTTTTATAATGTACACGGTCCACGTATGGCGACAAAAGAAAAAGTTGATAAATATACAGCTTTACTTGATACAACTAAACACCAACAAGATCCCGTATTTGCTGCTATGGTAGAGCATATGGATGATGGTGTAGGACGTGTGTTAGACAAGTTAGAACAAGAAGGGTTATTGGATCATACGATCATTGTTTTTGCCTCAGATAATGGTGCTTTATCGGGGAAGCACAACACCAATAATTACCCATTGAGATATGGTAAAGGTCATATGTACGAAGGTGGTGTGCGTGTGCCCAATATCATTGTTACACCTAATATGAGTAATGGGGGGAGTGTGGTCGAAACACCTATGATTTCGATGGATTACTACCCCACTTTAACAGAGTTGGCAAAGGTAAAAGTGCCTAAAAATATTAAGAAGAACTTTGATGGTGTAAGTCTTGTGAAGCTTTTAAAAGGTAAGGGTGATATTGATAGAGAGGCTATTTACTGGCATTATCCACATTACCATAATCTAGGCGCTAAACCTTATAGTGCTATACGAATGGGCGATTGGAAACTGATCAGATTTTTAGAAGATGATAGCTACGAACTTTATAATCTGAAGGAAGATATTTCAGAGGCTAATGATTTGCTTTCGCAATATCCTGAAAAGGTTGAGGAAATGAAGACAAAACTTTTTGCTTGGTATAAAGAGGTAGATGCTCAAATGCCATCAAAAAATGAAAATTACGATTCTAAAAGAGAACGTAAACATAAGTGAAAAGTCGTCATTTAATTATAATGATGTATTGTACTAAGTGTCTAGAGTGAGTCCCGATAGCTATCGGGGTGACTAAAGTTAACTCAGCTTAAGACTCACTTCGACTACGTGGTTACTGAGTTGAGTAGAAATGTCGAAGTGCTTATTGCATTGCTTAAGTCACTAATTAAAAATACGGCAATTAATCATTCACCTTACTCCTGTTAATAGTTCGTTAAGCTTTTGTAAGTTGTTGATTTGTAATGCAATATAAAGAATGTTTGAATCGCTCTAATTTGTTGATTGTGAATTGATTATCTAATGTCTTTTGGCTGATGTCTAAATGAGTAACGATCTATTGTTATATAATGAATTATTAAATAATTCAATTGAATTTGAATGAACGGAGGTTCATTATTTATTAATTATTAAATTTTATATTATGAAAAAGAGAATTACGTGTATGTTTGGTGTGATAGTATTGTTGCTCTTTAGTGCAACAATAAGTGTTCAAGCTCAATTGGGTATGGATGATACAGGACTTTTGGGCTATTGGAGTTTTGAAAACTCAGCAGTTGTTGATGGCAAAACGGTTGTGTATTGTGACCTTGGAAAAGGAAAAGATGTAGCTGGAATATTAAATGGGGCTGGTGCTACTATTGCTAACTCCAATGGCGTAGATGGTAATGATGCTGCCTTTTTATCGTTGGATAATCTTGATCGAACTGATGCTACTCTAGATGATGTTGCGAGTATGGATTTTACCACAGAGGACACCAAGAATTTTTTCTCTTTGGCTGGTAAAGATCAAGCAACAATAGCTTGTTGGGTGAAAATACCTGATATGTCTATTGCTGATCAACAAGTTATTATTGGGTATGACAACAAGATGGCCCAGCTTAAAACACATAATTCAAAACAAACTTGGATTATTTTTTATTACATAGATGCCACGGTTAAATGGGCTGCAGCAACTATTGAGCTTGATGTAACTAATCAACAGGATACATGGGTTCATATAACGTCAACTCATAATGGAACAGCAGGCACAAATAAATTTTACATAAATGGTGCGCTGGCTGCTTCTTCAATTGATGCTGCTCCAGGTGTGATTTTTGATGATGCAACGGTTAATGAAACACCTTTGTCTTTTGGTAAAAATCCAGTGCCAACAAATGCTTTATTAGGAAATAGATTTTTGAATGGTCAAATAGATGAAGTTTACATTTTCGAGAGAGAACTTACCGATCAAGAAATTGCAGCACTTCCAGCATTAAGACCAAATTCTTCAACTGGTATTAATGATGTGAGAACAGAACAATCGACTGATGTGATCGTAAACTATATTGATGGTCAAATACGAGTGAAGTCTGAATTGCAAGCAAACACTTTATCGTTAATCAATATGCAGGGGCAGGTTGTTAGTACTAAGATAAGTGAAAATAACAGCTGGGAGATTAATGCCGATAACTTTAATAAGGGTATGTATATTGTCAAGTTGACCAATAACCGTGGTCAGTTTGTTGGTGTTACAAAAGTCATGATGAAATAATTATTTGTATAAATAGTCACAGTAAATTTAGTTAATGATTATCTGATTGTATTTGAGTTAACTTTAATACGATCAGATAATCTTATTTCAATTACTTTGTTTCAACCTGATATTTCAAGAAAATGAAAACAAATTACTTTAGATTTTTCTAGTATGTCTTTTCTGCTCCCCTTTTCTGTTGAGGTGGCTCAAAAATCAAATGTTGTGTTTCTCTTAGTTGATGATTTTGGTGAAGGTGCTATTCATTTTGGAGCTAATGAATCTCTCGAAAGTCCAAATATGGATGCCTTGTACAACGAAGGCATTTTTACACTAAAAAATATTATCAGGGTATAGAATCTAAATGAGAGATGAAATTAATGGGCGAAGAGTAATACTAATTATCGAATAGAAATTCGAAGAATAATTGATGAATCCACTTCAAATTTGATGAAAGCATGTATGTCACCACTTTTTCAATTCGTAAGATATTAATAATGGTAAAATTTTAAATCATGAAATTTATAAAAATTACGAGTTTTATAAATGTATTCCTACTCGGAATATGTTTTACTGCCAATGCTCAATATGTGGAAACACAGCCCAATGGTGAGTTTGGAATAGATACCGATGGGAACCGAATAAACTGTCATGCGCGTAGTTTTACCCGAGTTGGTGATACCTATTATATGTTTGGAGAAAACCGCACAGGATCAACGAATAATTTCAGGGATTTTCGGTGTTATGCTTCTACGGATTTATCTAATTGGACGTTTCGTGGTGTAGTGCTTACCGCTCAAGATGTAGGGGTGACCACAGTAGGCACGCGAGTGGATGTGCTTTATAACGAAAAAACGCAGAAATATGTCATGTATTTTAAGAGTAAAAATAATCAGCGAAAATATGGTGTGGCTTCCTGCTCAACCATTGATGGACATTATGACTTTATTGAAAGAGCATACCCTAGTTCTGGAGATTTTGGTGATGGCACCATGTTTTTGGATGATGATGGTAAAGGCTATTTAGTCTATTCCTGTTTGATGAATAATGAAGACGGGGTTAAGTTGCGACATCTTCGCATTGATGAACTATCAGATGATTTTACATCGGTAGGGAGAAATATTTGGTCGTTGTCTGCTATTGAGGGAGATGCAGAAACCAAACGAGAAGCGCCTATCATGTTTAAGAACAACGGCAGGTATTATATTATTTCTTCACGTACCTCTGGTTGGGATTCTAATCAACAACAATACATGCATGCCACCTCACTGGAAGGCCCTTGGACACCAGCGAAAAATATTGGTGATCGTATTGCTTATGATTCTCAAGCCTCAGGTATGCTTACTGTAAAAGGCACTGAAGGCACAAGCTTTTTTTATGCCGGAGATCGATGGTTAGATGGTGGAAATCTAGAGAATTCTAAATATATGTTATTACCCATTCAGTTTGAAAATGATGGGATAGAAATCTTCATGGATTATTACGATACCTTTTATATCGATGCTAAAAAAGGTCTTTGGTCGGCAACAGATCCAGCTGCCTCTGCTATTGACAAACAACTATCGGAGACGATTAAAATATTTCCCAATCCATTTTTTCAATCCATTTCTTTTTATGCTGAAAATGGCGCTTACCGTTTATTCAGTACTACAGGTAGCCAATTGATGTATGGAAAAACAAGCCCGGGATTAAACAGTTTAAGTCTGCCTTTTTTAAAAAAGGGTATATACTATTTACATATTGCCACTAATGCAAACGAGAAAACAGTTAAAATAGTGAAAATCTAATAAAGAATAAAGATGCCGGCACAATTGAAAATGCCAGCGATGAAAATGTTGTTTGTCTTGTTTCTACTCCGTTTATTTCAATCGAAGGAAATAAGAAGGGTATTTGTATGAACCAATACACTTTTGTAGTTGCCGGAAGTGGTATCGTAATGTTGTTCGATAACATAAACGATCCATAACAACCAACAAATCTTAGTTTTGAATCTATCCCTGTTGAAGATCAAAAGATGTTGTAATAGCTAGTCTCCAATTGCAAACAGTGGGTAAGCCTGTATCTTTTAGCACCATTGTTGAAGATGAAATAAGCACGTTAGAGCTAACGTTAAACTAAATCAATTTAAAAGAATGCATAAATTACTGACAATTACCTGCCTGCTTATTGCTTTGAGCAATTTGGCATTTGGAGCTAATACTACCGAAGTATGGAGCAACTGTGAAACATTTCGTGTTAATAAAGAAGCGGCACATGCCGAGTTTACCATACATTCGAGTAGGGAGGAAGCTACAAAACCACTTGACCTAGAAAATCCTTGGAGTAGCGATGCCTACCAAAGTTTAAATGGAACTTGGGATTTTAATTGGTATCACAATTGGCAGGATGTTCCCAAAGATTGGAATCAGCCTAAAACGACCGTTTCCTCTTGGAAAACCATTCCCGTACCGGGCACATGGCAAATGAATGGTTTCGATCGTTTGTATTACATGAATACGCGTATGCCCTTTGAGTACAACGAGGATGCATCGAAGGAAATAGAAGGATGGAGTGCCGAAACGGGTGCTATTCCTGAAGAAACACAGCGTATTGGCTGTTACAGAAAATGGATAGAGATGTCTGCCGAACGTTTAAGCCAACGGGTGGTGTTGCGCATTGGTGCCGTAGAGGCAGGGATAAAGGTTTTTGTGAACGGAAAAGAAGTGGGCTATAGTCAGGATAGTTTTACGCCGGCAGAATTTGACGTGTCGGCTTACTTACACGAAGGCAAAAATCTAATTGCTTTAGAAGTATTTAAATGGACCGATGGCAGTTACCTTGAAATCCAGGATATGATTCGCTTCACAGGACTCTATCGCGATGTGTTTTTGCGCTTCGAACCCAAACAACGCATTCAGGATATTCAGTTTACGGGCACACCACAGGCCGATTTAAAAAACATGGAGGCATCCTATTCAGTGAACCTTGTCAATAGTTCAGATAAGGCGCTTGAGGGAGCGAAGGTAAACTTTGAATTGTTGCCACTGGACTCTGATCTTCCTGTGAAAACATGGACGGAAACGATAGACAAGGTATTACCAAACGCCCAAATTAAAGTGGAAGGACAACTTCAGTTGAATAATATAAAATTGTGGAGTCCCGATGTGCCTAACCTCTATTACGTAATAGCTCAATTGCTAACGGCCAACAATCAGGTGCTGGAAGTGATTCGCATTGATGCAGGGTTTCGCCGTTTCGAGCAGATTGACGGTAACTTATTCTTAAACGGACAGCGTTATTTTATCAAAGGAGTGAACCGTCACGATCATCATCATCAATTGGGTAAAGTGGTTCCCTTGGAAACCATGATCCGCGATTTGGAATTGATGAAACAAGCCAATATTAACACGGTACGCACCTCGCATTATCCGAACGATGAGCGCTGGTATTACTTGTGCAATCGCTATGGCATGGCACTCATCGATGAAGCCAATGTTGAAAGCCACCAGTTTGGTAATGCAGTCACCGCACAACCACAATGGCGCAATGCTTGTGTCGATCGCCTAGAAAATATGGTTCAGCGCGATAAAAATCACCCATCCGTATTTATTTGGTCCTTGGGAAATGAGCAGGGCTCTGGTTGGAACATTGCTTTTGATGCACAATACGACCGGGCAAAAGCAATTGACCCAAGCCGCATGGTAATGTGCGATAGGGGCAATCAAAATAAAGATAAAGAAAATCCTGCTCGATTGGATAAACCCGATGTGATTACACCCATGTACGGTGCCGAAAGCAGCATGAAATCGTACATAAATCGCCGGGACAAAGACCAGCGTCCTTTCTTTATGTGCGAATACCGCCATGCCATGGGTAATGCCGTGGGGGCGCTCAACGATGTGTGGGATATGGTGTATGAAAATGAAGATAATGGTTTAAACGGAGGTTGTATTTGGGATTGGACAGACCAGGGCGTGCAGGCAATAGACACGGACGGCACTGCATATTATCAGTTTGGTGGCGACTGGGGAGATCACACTTCCAGATTAAATTTTAGTCTTAATGGCTTGCTTTTATCCAATCAGGATAAAACACCTAAATTGGCCGAGGTAAAGAAATGTTACGAGCCTTTCAAGGTGCAAGCATTATCTGTTGAAAATGGCCAATTCGAAGTGCACAACCGCTACAACCAGTTAAGCTTGGCATCGTTTAATTTGCATTGGCAGTTGACAGAAAATGGTCATCCAATTCAAAATGGCACCATCAATTCTCTGAATGCAGAGGCTGGTCAGAAGCAAACATTTACCGTTCCTTTCAACGCTGATAAGTTGGATGCAAACAAGGAATATTTTCTACGTTTGGGTTTTGTGACTAAAGAGGATTCAAAGTGGGCAAAAGTCGGACATGAACTCACTTTTGCTGAATTTAAGTTAAAGGGCGAATACCATATTGAACCCATAGTTAGTCAAGGAAAACCAACGGTAAATAAGACAAAAACGCACATTGAGGTAAGCACTCAAAATGAGGTGTCGCTTGCTTTTAGTCGTGAAAGTGGCATGCTATCATCTTTAAAGATGAACGGTGAGGAATTGTTAGCACCTACGCAGCGTAATTGGCTATTTGATTTCAAAATAGCAATGATTGATAATTATTATCGAAAAGGAAAACCTCGTTTAGCTGACTACCATAAATTAAAATTAGATGGCGTTGAACCCCTAGGCAATGCTGAAATTGATATTGCGAATAGTGCAGATGCTGTAAATGTGACTGTGAAAAAGATTTTCTCGAATGCTGAAAATGCAGGATTTAAGGAAGTTCAGGTATGGCGTATTCAAAATTCAGGACGTATCGAGGTAAGTGAATCCGTTGAACCAACGGGGGAATTAAACAGTGAGGTGTGGGTTCCACGTATCGGGCTTCGTTTTCAATTTAAACCCGAATTACAGCAAGTAAGCTATTACGGATTGGGGCCACATGGCAATTATTCCGATCGCAAGACCGGAGCTTGGATGGGAATTCATTCGGCCGGTGTAAACGATTGGTACGTGCCGTACCCAAAACCACAAGATCATGGAAACCGCGAAAATGTGCGGTGGTTATCGTTGACTGACACCAAAGGGAATGGACTTAAAATTCTGGCTCCCGATCCTCTTTCTATGAGTGTTTTGCCTTATTCTCAGGATGAATTGAGGGCCGCAAAACATACCATCGATTTACCAAAAACACCAACCACAACAGAATTGCGTATAGCTGCACAAGTTTCGGGTGTGGGTAATGGGTCTTGTGGTGCTCCAACATTTGAGAAATATAGAGTAATGGCTTTACCAACACATTATCAATTTATTATAGAACCTTATAAATCAGAAAATAACTAAAATAGATTGAGACTTTAATAACTAATATTTAGTTGAATTTTTAGTTTTAAGAAATCAACTTAAACATATTCGAATTATTGGAATCAATTATTAAAAACACCTTGAAATCATAAACAAATCATAAACAAATCAAAAAATGAAAAACAAATTTATAATTATTGGGATGTTACTAGTTGTATTTTGTGCCCTTAAAGCTCAAAATCAAGTGGTGATAACTGAAAGTCGTGTAGAGAAGGATTCCTACACAAACTCGAATGTTACAATTGCAGGTAAGTCAGATTTACATCTTACTGCAAAGGATGCTTTAATAAACAGTAATGTTTATCTCAATTCAACAGATTCGTGGTTGTTTTTTGATAATCTCAGACCGTCTGAAGTAGTTGATAAGTATGCCTTAAATATTTTTATAAACAATGTGCAATTTAACCATAAAGTGAATGGTCGCATTGCTGTATATAAACATGGAACTGTAGTTATTCCACATAATGGTGGAGAAAATTTTGAAGCCATACAGGTGTTTCAAGATGAAAACTTTGCTGGGGATAGCACTAAGTTTAAACCCTATGTGTTTAATAATAATTTAGGAACTTTTAATAATTCCATATCATCCTTTAAATTGAAACGTGGATATGCAGTAGTTTTTGCAAATCATGAAGATGGAACTGGTTATAGTCGAGTTTATATTGCAGACTCTACTGATATTGAAATTTCAGAATTACCTGTTGAACTGAATGATAATGTATCGTTTGTGCGCGTTAGTTACTGGCAATATCCCAATAAGAAAGGTTTGTGTAATAAATTCAATGATACCAATACTGCATCAGGAATTAATCAAGCACAAAGTCAATTAAACCTTACTCAATCTACTTGGTTTTATTCTTGGGGCGATGTGAGTCCTGATTATTTAGATTATGAATTTGTGACTCAAAAATGGGGAGGAGGTAGTACAGACAATAATTTGACATGTAATGTAACGAGTCATTTTTTAGGATACAATGAGCCCGATGCTTCTGAACAATCAAAATTAACAGTAGAGCGTGCCATTGAATTATGGCCGGGTTTATTAAAAGGAGGATTAAGACTAGGTTCGCCAGCTCCAGTAAATCCTACTGCTCATGAAGATTGGTTGGGACGATTTATGGCTGAAGCTGAAAGATTAAACTATAGAGTTGACTATATTGCTTTACATTGTTATTGGGAGCAGGATGCTGCAACTTGGTATTCAAAGTTAAAAGCTGTTTATGATAGATATAAACGTCCTATTTGGATTACAGAAGGACACACAAAAACTGCGTATCCTGATGGTTACCAAGATGGCGATCCGTTAACACCACAGCAAGTAACTCGTATTCAGCGCTTGAAGGATGTTATTAATATGCTTGATACCTGTAGCTTTGTTGAAAGGTATGCTTTATATAATTGGGATTATGAAGGCAATGTATTTGTATTAGGTGATTTCTCAACAACTGTTAATACGCAATATTTGTCACCTTTGGGTGAGTTTTATAGAGATAAGAAAGGACCCTATTTTTATAATTCAAAAAAAGAATATGTCTCAACATACAAATTAAATTATAATGTTGAGTTAACAAGTGCTATGCTTGCAAACAACAATCAAGTTAAACTTAATTGGAGTGAGAATTATGATGAACTTGTAACATACTCCGTACAACGTAAACTTCCTGCTGAAACAGCTTTTACCGAAATTGTGAACCTGAAAAACGTGTTTACTTACACTGATAGTGTTACTGATGGTGCAGTTTACAGAATTAAAATACAAGCTATTACAGATAATTCAAGCAAGCTATCCAATGAAATAATTGTTAATCGGGATGTAGTTCCCGCTGCACCAGTTTTATCGGGAGAAGCAATTTCAATTAATATTATTGATTTGAACTGGGATAATGTGCCAGGTGCTAGAGCTTACACCATACAGCGCTCAACTAATGTTAATACAGGATATACAACTATTGCATCAGAGATTGTAGATGCTAACTACAGAGATATTAATTTGTCCGAAAATACGACATACTATTATAAAGTAGTAGCTGCTAATTATGCGGGTTTAGGTGCTTATTCACAGCCATTAAGTGTGAAGACAAAACTATTGGCAATTCCTTCGCAAGTTACAGGTGTTGCTGTAGAGCCGGGAAATACCAAAGTTCGCCTTGATTGGAGTAAATTGTATGATGTAACATATACAGTTAATCGTTCTTTGTCTGCTGAAGGTCCATTTGTTCAAATAGCTAATGCTTTGATAGATACAGTGTATTTCGATAATGGATTAACTAATAATACAACTTATTATTACACAATTTTAGCTGTAAATGCAGCAGGAACTGGTGTGGCAAGCAATGTTATTAGTGCTAAACCTTATGTTGGACCTCTTGCTTATTGGAATTTTAACGAAGGACAGGGAACTACTTCTACCGATAAAATCAATAATAAAATTGCCACATTAAGTTTATGGAACCCTATAGGTAAAGAAGGTGCTGGTGCATATTTCGATGGAACAAGAGAACCGTATGTTACCATGCCTGATGGTATTTTGCAAACAGTAAACGATTTTACCATTACCATTTGGCTAAATCTTGAAGATGTACCTGAGTCTGCACGTTTGTTCGACTTCAGAAGGGATCGCAGAAGATTTATGGAAATGGTTTTAGATAATGGTGATGGTGTAATGCACTTCCAGATTAGAGATAATGCCAATACTAATACATTAGATGTTAACTATAAAATACCTCTAAATCAATGGGTACATCTGGCTATTACTCAAAAAGATGGGTTTACCTCTATGTATGTTGACGGTGATTTAAAAGGCACCATGCAGTCAGCTATGAAGCCTTCTGATTTACAATTAACCACTATGAACTATATTAATAAATCGTATTGGGTTAACAATCCCAACATTAAAGGTACCATTGATAATTTCAATATATACGAGCTTGCTTTTAATCAGGAAAATATTTTAAATGAAATGAATGGTAATGATATAATAATGGGTGTTAAAGATATCATTAAACAAGATGTAGAGTCAGTAATTACAGTGTATCCTAATCCGGCTACTGATCAGTTACACTTTAAATGCAATGCTTTGACAATTGGTAAAATTGATGCAGAATTATTCAATGTAAAGGGGCAAAAAGTTGTAATGAAGACTTATGATGCAAAGTCTTCAGAAAATTCAATGAATATAAGTCATTTGGAAAAAGGATTGTATTTCTTAAGGATAACAAACAACACAACAAGTACAACTCAAAAAGTTATATTAAAGTAAAGTGGTGCTATGTAGTTTGTGTGGGTAATCCAAGAAAATGTTATTATTGTATAATGAATAGTACCGATTTTTTTAGCTGAGCTTTAGGGTTGACAGAACCTTGGTTTGTGTCAACCCTAAGCTCTGAAAATCTTTAAAGTGGCAGCAAGGAGTTTCATTTACAGATAACTTTATCAGCGTGATATGTTTTTTGATGGGTAAGCCTAAATTTGACTACCCACAGTATATGACATAGAGCTGTTGGGGGTCTTTAACGTATGAAGAATATCGATTTACAAAGAAAAACGATACATACGCTTTTGTAATTTAAGCTGTAAAGCTGTAACAAAAAATAAAAATGTTCTGCTGATTAATTTAAATATCTTTTAAAAATGAAAACAATCAATAAAATATTAGTGTTAGGCAGTTTAGGAATCTTGCCTCTGCTATCATGTACTGACTCTGTTCCTGAGAAAAAACCAAACGTACTTTTTATTCTGGCCGACGATTTGGGCTACACTGATTTGAGTTGTATGGGTAGCAAATATTACGAAACACCCAACATTGATCAGATCGCAGTTAATGGAATGGTTTTTACCAACGGCTATGCTGGCTGTCAGGTCTGTAGTCCATCTCGTGCCAGTATTATGACTGGGAAATTTCCAGCGCGGCATGGGATTACCGATTGGATTGGCGAAAAATCAGGTGAAGACTGGCGATCTATGAACAGGTATTCGAAATTGCTCCCAGCTGATTATGTGCACAATCTTCCAAAAGAAGACATTACACTTCCTGAAGCTTTGAAACAGGCAGGATACAAAACATTCTTTTCAGGCAAATGGCATCTGGGAAGCAAAGGCTCATGGCCCGAAGACCATGGATTTGATATCAATAAAGGTGGCTGGGATGGTGGCAGTCCAAGAGGTGGCTATTTTTCTCCTTTTGATAATCCAAATCTAACCGATGGTCTCGCAGGTGAGAACCTGGAAATGAGGTTGGCCAACGAAACAGTAAAATTCATGAAGGAAAATAAAGACCAGCCATTTTTAGCTTATTTGTCATTTTATGCCGTACATGGACCGATCCAGACGACCAATGATAAATGGAAGAAATACCGTGATAAAGCTGATTACCTGGGTATTGCCCCGAATGGTTTTGCCATGGAAAAACACTTGCCCTATCGATTGCAGCAAGATAATCCTGTTTATGCCGGTTTAGTGGAATCGATGGATGATGCTGTTGGCGTGGTTCTAAATGCTCTAAAGGAATTGGGGCTGGATGAAAATACAATTGTCATTTTCACAGGCGACAATGGCGGAGTCACATCAGGAGATAGCTTTTCAACGAATAATGCACCCCTTCGGGGAGGTAAGGGATATCAATGGGAAGGAGGCATTCGTGAGCCTTATTTCATTTCAGTACCGTGGCTGAATCTGGAAGGCAAAAAATGTGATGTTCCTGTATCAGGAACAGATTTCTTCCCAACCATCCTTGATTTGGCCGGTCTTCCTCTTTTGCCTAAACAACATGTCGATGGAGTCAGTTTATTGCCACTACTGAAGAGTGAGCAAATCGCAGATCGTGCATTAATCTGGCATTATCCGCACTACGGAAACCAGGGGGGTGACCCCAGTTCAATTATCCGAAAAGGCGATTGGAAACTGATTCATTACATCGAAGATGATCATGAAGAATTGTATAATTTGAAAACAGATCTGTCGGAAACAACGGACGTTTCAGATAAAAATCCTGAGATTGTTAGTCAACTACATACCGAATTAATGGAATACCTGACTAAAGTTGGTGCCCGTTTTGGTCAGAAAGATCCTGAATACAATGAACAGGCCGAAAAGGAGTATGAACAGAACATCGAGAACAAGCTTTGGCCTGAATTGGAAAATCAGCGGAAGCAAATGCTTTCTCACGAATTCAAACCCAATACCGATTGGTGGGGGAGTCAGGTGACCCAGGATTAATGATAATTGATTAAGTGTATTTCAAAAAATGAATGAACCAATATTAACAAGAACGAAGGATGAGACGAATAAAAAATAGGTTGTTTTTTTTACTTTTAATTTGTACAGCAACATTTGCACAAGAGAAACCCAATATACTGTGGATAACCATTGAAGATACTTCACCGCAATTTATTGGTTGTTACGGAAACAAAGATGCACGGACACCGGTAATCGACCAATTGGCAAGTGAAGGTGTTCGTTTTACCAATGCCTTTTCAACCGGAACGGTTTGTTCCCCGAGTCGTTCTACCATTATTACAGGTGTAAGAACATACAAGGCAGCCACCGGAAACCATCGAAGCAGCATTCGAATTCCCGATTTTATAAAGGGTTTTCCGTATTATTTACAACAGCAAGGCTATTACACATCAAATAATTACAAGACGGATTACAATCTGAAAAACAAGGGGTTTATTGATGAGGCATGGGACATGAGCTCGAAAAAAGCTACTTGGCGTAACCGCAAACCAGGTCAACCATTTTTTGCGGTATTCAATTTTATGACTTCGCACCAGTCGCGCACCATGACTAAACCCTACGATTGGTATTTGGACGAAGTCTTTAATCATTTAACGAAGGAAGAGCAAATTGCTGATGATGCTTTTGAAATGCCTCCATTTTACAGAGATAGCCCTGAAATGCGCAAGCAATTTGCAAGGGTGTACAATTCGCTTAAGCTAACCGATAACCAAATTGGTGATTTATTGAAAAACTTAGACGATGACCACCTTCGCGATAGTACCATCATCTTTTTTTATGCCGATCATGGCGAAGGCATGCCTCGTGGTAAGACCAACGGTATTAATTATGGTTATCGCGTGCCTTTTGTAGTTTGGTTTCCCGAAATGTATAAACATTTGTCTCCTTGGGGAGAAAAGGGAGTGGTAAGCGATGAATTAATCGACTTTGAAGATCTTGCGCCAACATTAATTGCCTTATCTGGAGGAGAAATCCCTGATCACTTAAAAGGACGCATATTAATAGGTGAGCAGCGTTCAAAACCCATAGATCATTTAATCCTTTCAGCAGATCGCTCAGACAATGGCATCGACTTAGTGCGCAGTGTAACCAACGGAAAATACGTTTATTCGCGCAACTTTATGCCCTTCATACCACAAGCTCGATACATTAATTACATGGAGATAGGTGAGATTAAGCAACATATGCGCAAGGATTTGGCCGAAGACAAGCTAAACCCACTGCAAAAGAGTTTGTTTGAAGATCGCCCTGATGAGTTTTTATACGATATTGAAAATGATATTTGGGAAGAAAAAAACCTAGCCAATGATCCAAAATACAAAGATATTATGGAGAAAATGCGAGGCCAGTTAAAGGCTGAAGTAGAGGCCTCTCGTGACGTTTTATTCTTGCCAGAATCTGAAATTTCACAGGTTTCAAAAACCACTACCGCTTATGAATTCCGATTGGATAATAAATTGTATCCCATTATAGAAATATACGCTGCAGCTTCTTTGTCTGGAAAACGGGATAAAGAAATTGCGAAGCAACAGGTAGCATTGCTAAATTCCCCCAACAAAATAGTTCGCTATTGGGCTATCACGGGCTTGCGTTCGCAGTATCTCGATGTCTTAAAAGCCTTCGAAGCTGACATTGTTAATGCAATGGAAGACGAATATCCACCCGTCGCAATAACTGCATCCGTAGTTGCTTATGAGGCATTCCAAAACAAACAAGCAGAAGATGCGTTAAAAAACTTCTGTATTAACTCAGACAGTGATCTGGCACTGATGACTATAAACCATTTGCTTTATGTGAGCAACAAAGCTCCGTTTATCGAAACCATTAAAGCGATGACGGAAAAAAAGATACGTAATTACAATGTACAATCTGCTTGTGCTGACTTTATGACAAGTTTAAAATATACGGCTGAAAAATAAGGGTACACCACATAAATTTGAGCGTAAATCAGCCGAATGAAAATGTGGTGTTGAAACCTTTTTTTACAGTAAATGGGAAATATGTATTTGTGGCAAAAAGACATTTCATAAACCAGAGTTCTGATGGACTCTGGTTATTTGGAAGCTTGGAAATGGTTTAACCATTTGGGATACAAAAGCAGATTCGCTTACCTACCTTTTACCTAAACTTCAGTCACGTGTATTAAGGAAAATACGAACATGAGTTCTTTTACATTAAATCGTAAACTAAAAGTTGTGTAGGATATGTCTCCTAATATATTTATACGATCTATACGTTTAAAAATCAGAACAGTTATTGTCAGATTCAAACAGAATTATCCTCGATATTTCTGATAAAGTTGGGATTTTTTGATGTAAACATTTTCGACAATGCTTTAAAACAATAGTTTAATATTACCCTGTTGGGATTTTGTAAATTATTTGATAATTATGTGTTTAGGATGTTTTCTTGAATTCGTTGCCCCCCTTATTTAAGAAATGTTACTGTGTCTATTTGCTTCAGACACCCCTTTTTTTTGATTTTTTTTCTCCTGCAAACTCCATTATTGGTCCTATATTGCGTTGTTGAAAAGAATCAAAAGATGGGATTAAATTTTGAAAAAAAATTGAAAGATGTTCAGAACAAACTTAAACAGATAAGCATTATGGCTTAACTGCTTTTGATATTATTATTATTATGTTCACTATTCATTATTTACTAATCAAAACAAAAACTATGAAAAAAATCATTTCACTATGCTTTATGGTTTTGTGTATATCTGCAATAGCTTATGCACAAAATAGCATTACAGGCACAGTCACCGATGTAGGTGATGAACCATTGCCAGGAGTTACAGTTTATATCAAAGGTACAACCAATGGTACAATTACAAATATGGATGGCAATTATACTATTTCAAATATTCCAGAAAATACCACTTTGGTTTTTTCTTTTATCGGAATGGAAACACAGGAAATAGAAGTTGGCAATCAGACATCAATAAACATTACATTGCTTGCCGATGCCGTTGGACTAGAAGAAGTGGTTGCCGTAGGTTATGGAACACAAAAGAGAACAACAGTTTCTGGATCTGTGGCTACAGTTAGTTCTGAAGATGTTACGGTAGCACCCGCACCTAACATTCAGCAAAGCCTGCAAGGTAGGTTGCCTGGGTTAAATATTAATCTCGGTTCAGGTCGTCCGGGGGCAGAAGATGTAAGTATAAATATAAGAGGCCTTGGAGCAAATAATGTGAGCGATAAGGATAATAAGAGATTCAATCAAAATGAAAACCCATTGATTATTGTTGATGGATTTGAGAGAGATTTTTCACAGTTAGATCCAAATGAAATTGAATCAATATCTGTTTTAAAAGATGCATCTGCTGCCGTTTATGGAGTTAGAGCTGGTTCAGGTGTTGTTTTGGTAACTACAAAACGTGGTAAAACAGGTAAGCCTGTTATTACTTATAACACAACGTATTCACTTACTGATTTTACTAGCTATCCTGAAGTCACCAATTACCAAGGCTATATAAAAGTAGCATCGTTGAATCCACTCTGGAGTAATAATTCTGTAACTAACAATATTACGAGTGATAGACTTGCGCTTCTCGAAGCTGGAGATCCTGGTACTGATTGGTTTGATGTGATTACAAATCGTTTTGCACCACAGCAGCAGCATAACGTTAACATAAGAGGAGGTAGCGAAAAAGTAAAGTATTTTACGTCTCTGGGGTTTTTAGACCAAAATACCATTTGGTCTTCTGGCGATTTTGGATACAAGCGTTATAATGGCTCTATAAATCTCGATTTTGAGATTTCAGACAATCTTTCTGCTTCTACTCAGTTAGGATGGAGACGTGAATTGAGAAGTGAAGATAGAAGTTTTGAGTCCAGTGACTTATTTTCTATTGCTTGGTCTAATCCAGCATTTCCTAGTTCGTTGCCCGATCCAGATAAAGTACCAGGTGCAAATATAGATAATCCGCGCAGTCCACTTTCTGCAACTCAAAGAGATCTTGCAGGTTATAGTGATACCAGAACAGACAATATTAATGCATCTATGAAGTTAACTTATAAGATACCAGCGGTTAAGGGGCTTAGCGTTACTGGGGCAGCTGGTTATTTACAAACGTACAGGTTGCGTTCTGTCTTATCTAAACCATATGAATTATGGTACTTAACCGATAATGGTTATAAAAATCAAATAGGTAGAGAGCAAACAACTTTAAGTGAACAAGCGTATCAGTTTGAAAGACTTACTACGAATATAAGTGCTAATTACACCAAGAGTTATGGAAATCATAATGTTAATGCCTTATTGCTTTATGAACGTTTGGGAGAAGAAATAAGAGATTTTGAGGCCAATGGAAATGATTTATTATCAGCTGGCACCCCATTTTTATATGCCAATAACCCTGATTTCGCAACTATTAATGGAAATGGATCAGAGCAAGGAAGAACTGGTATTGTAGGGCGTTTAAATTATGACTATGCAAGCAAATATCTTTTAGAGTTGTCTTTCAGACAAGATAAATCGTCGTTTTTCCCTGAAAGTTCTAGAACAGGTTTCTTTCCAGGTATTTCAGCCGGGTGGGTATTGTCTAAGGAAAATTTCTTAAAAAATTCTAAAACCATTAGTTTCTTTAAATTAAGAGGTTCTTATTCTCGATTAGGAAATGATGGTAGTAGTGAATATGATTATATTGGAGGTTTTGAACAATTACGCGGAGAAAGTGGCTATGTATTTGATGGTAAATACCAATCTGTTATACGCACTTTAGGAATTCCAAACCCACGTATTACTTGGCAGTTAAGTGACATGTATAACGCAGGTATAGATATGAATTTTTTCAATAATAGGTTAGGTGTCGAAGTGGATGCTTTTTATAGAAAACGATCGCAATTATTAGCTAAAGATCCAGGTACTATTATTGTAAATACTTCAGGGGCTGAATTGCCTTTTGAAAATGTTGAAGCAAGGGATAATAGAGGAATGGAGGCAGCATTGAATTTTCGCGGTAGTAAAGGCGATTTAAAATATAGCTTTTCTGTGAATGGTTCATGGTCAAGAGAAAAATGGTTAAAGAATTTTGATGACCCTATAGATGGTGTGTTTTTAACTCCTGATAGGGAGCGCATAACTAAAAAAGAAGGTAACTGGGTAAATAGACGATTTGGATATGTTTTTGATGGTTTTTTCACACAGGATGAGATTGATAACCTAACAATGGATTACTTTGGGGGTCAAGAGTCTAACTTAGAGGCAGGTCATATTAAAATAAAGGATACCAATGATGATGGTAAGATTGATGAGGATGACCAGATCTTAATTGGAAGAAGCAATACACCTGAGATTATATTTGGGATTAATACAGATCTTAACTATAAAAATTGGGATTTTACTATGTTTTGGCAAGGCGCTTCAAACTTCAATCAAAATTTTGATGGTCAACAGCGTGGTATTTTTGTACGTAATAGTGGTACTGCAACACCATATCAATATATAGCTGATAATATATGGACGCCAGAAAATCAAGGTGTTGGGGCTGAATTGCCTGTTAATACAGAAGGGCCAACAAACAATTTATTATTGGATAAGTACTATAAAAACTCTAGCTATTTACGTCTCAAGAATTTGGTTATTGGTTACTCTCTACCCGATGAAATGTTGGGGAAATTTGGAATTGAGATGATTAGATTTTCCCTTAGTGGAACAAATTTAATAACCCTTGATAAGTTGGGAATATTCCCTTGGGATCCCGAAACAGGTGGTATTGATAATTATCCTGCTCAACGTGTTTATACACTTGGTTTAAATGTAAGTTTCTAACATAAAAAAAATGATCATGAAAAGAATAATATATTTATTAATGGTGTCTATACTTGTCAATACGGCTTGTCAAGACCCATTAGAATCAACAAGATTGGACGTTATTGCAGAAGATGCTGTATGGAATGATGTTAATTTAGTAAATGCCTATATGGCAGATGTGTTTAATAGAATAGAAGTTGTTAAGCAGCCAACATATCCTAGTGCAGGTAATGGACTTTTTGCTGAAAATACGCTAGGTGCTGAAGGTCGCTACAGAGGAGGTGATAAAGATCCTGACTATAGAGATGTTGCTAGCGTTGTTAATGGAAGTATTACAAGACATGTTTTATCCTATTGGAACTGGGATTTGATGCGTGTTGTTAATGAGGCTATTCAACAATTATCTGACGAAACAATTGCATTGCCAACTGAATACAGAGAAAAACGTTTAGGGCAGGCTTATTTTGCCAGGGCGTTTATGTATTTTCAAATGGCAAAACGTTATGGTGGAGTGCCTCTTATTCTAGAAGTACAAGACGTTAGTTTAGATCCAGAATTACTTAAAGTGCCTAGGAGCACTGAAAAGGAGACCTACGATCAAGTGCTAAGCGATTTTGATAAGGCTATTGAGCTATTAGTAGATAAATCAATAGGTGGATGGGAGCCTAATATAGGTGCAGTATATGCTCTAAAAAGTCGTGCTGCCTTATATGCTGGTAGTATTGCTGAATTTGATGCAAAGCTTCCTTTAAAAAAGGATGGTTTAGTTGGAATCAGCCCTTCTGAAGCTACAAATTTTTACACAAAATCTTTAGAGGCTTCAAAAAAACTGATGCCTGCACCTTTTGGTACAGGATCATATGATTTACGTTCTGGAGCTACGGTAGCAGAATATCGTCGAATTTTTGATGATATTGGAAGCGCTAATGATACAGAAACTATTCTGTTTCAGCAATTCAGTGGTGAAGGAGGTATAACCAATAATTATGATGTTTTTATCTTACCTCGTGCACTTTCTGAACATGCTAATTGGGGAGCCGTTGAAAATGCGTATTTTGAAACCATCACTTGGTTTGACTACAAAGATGGTACAGACGGAGCTTTATTACCTGATGGTTCTGCCACTCTAGCAAGCAGTGTTGGCCCAACTATATTTTACGACTTAGATTCATTGTTCGGTTCTAGAGACCCACGTTTTGGTGCCACCATTGGTTATCCTGGCATGGTTTATGGCGGAGCGCCAGTATATTTTCATGAGAGCGTTACGGATGCAGCTGCTGCTAATGCCGCAGGCGTGCCTGTAGCATCGCCAAGGCAAAACCGTATCAAATCGGCTCTTACCGCTTATAAATTGGCCAACACAGCTAATCCAATTGTACCAAAACAGATGAGTAATAATCCACTTATGGTATTAAGGCTAGGGGAAATTTATTTAAACTATGCCGAAGCGGCTTTTGCTTTAGGTAAAACGGGTGATGCTTTAAAGGCCTTAAATGCGATTAGAGTAAGAGCTGGGATGCCAGCACGAACTGCTATAACTTTTGATGACATAGTTAAAGAACGCAAAGTAGAATTAGCATTTGAAAGAAATCGTTATTGGGATTTAAAACGTTGGAGAATAGCTGATGGGCCTTTAAATACACAATATACAGGCGTTCAATATACATGGGATGTGGCTGCTAATACATTTGCCATTAACATTGTTAGTGGTAATAAGATAGAATCTCTAACTAGATTGTTTGAACCCGAGGATTATTATTTACCCATACCTGTCGATGATATTGAAGATAATGATGCCCTGATTCAAAACCCGGGGTTTGAGCTGTAATAAAAACTCAGTATGACCTTGATTTAATGTCATAATTGATTAATAAAGGAATAGAATAACAGGTTGGTTGGCTTTGGTCATCAACCTGTTTTTTTTCTTTATAAATATTATATACATGACAACTCGATGTGTCTCAATCAATAATTATACTCAAAATTTATTTTGCCTGAGAGAGCATATTAAGTAATGAGTAGTATTTATTGTCGCATTTCCAACAAGTGTCTTAAGTGTACTTGAGTGTGCTTAAGTGACTAAAGTTAAACAAACAAAATAATCACATCATACTAAAGACTAGAAAATTAGGCATTTAAACTTAAGACACTTTAAATACTTTAGTACACTTCATCACAATACGACATTATTTACTGCACACTACTTAAATTAATTAAAGAACAATTAAAATAATGGACACATAGACATTAAACAATTAAAAAACAGGTACTAGTTGCACTTCTACTCATTCTTGTTTTTCCATCTAGTACTTCATTAAAAAATGAAAATTATGATCCAAAACCGAGAACGAAAGCATTAGGTTTTAATGCTAGTTGCCGATAATCTTAATGCTATTAGAAATTAATAACCTGAGTTCGACATTAAATTCTAGCCACAGAAAGATATATTATTAGTCTGTTTATGCTTACAATTTAGAAGTAATAACAGACTATTTATAAAAATCAAAAGTGCAAAGATGTATTTTAATTGATTTTTCCTACGTGTTTGCTTTTATTTGGCATAAATTCACCCAAATTCAATCACAATAGCCCGCTATTGCTTCTTGAAATTGAGTAAATTTCTTCTCAAATAAAATTCAAACTGTGACCGAATTTAAAATCGAACTCAGGTTAGTACGTAAAGCTTGAAAAACAACGACCTTGCTACAAGAAGACGGCGTGTTAAGTTGAAAACTATTATATTATCCGCAGTAAGCTACGTGAAATAAAACCCACAATGTGGAGTGTAAAACAAAAAAAACCGCATTTTTCACAAAATGCGGTTTTTTTTATGGTGAATATTATTCTATTCAGCTTTTGTTTTTTCTTCCTTTGTTTCTTCTTTTGTTTCTTCAGAAACAGTAGGAAAGTTTAACATGTCTTTCTCTAATAGCATGTTATACCATTTTATGACTTTTTTAACGTCTGAAGGATAAACGCGAGATTTATCATAATCGGGAAAAATAGTTACCAAATAATCAAGTAATTTGGTGTTACTATCTTTAGGTGAAACAGAAGACTTTTGCTTGTTTTCAATTTTCAACATAATCTTGAAAATGTCTTCTAAAGGCATTTCGTCATCTTCACCATAAATAGATACATCGGCTAACGAAATAATCTGATTAGCACTCTGAGTCGCTATGCGTTTTCCATCTGTTAACGATTCCACAATTAATTTTGTGCTTACTTGTGATACGGTCTTAAATAATCCAGGTTTGCCCGAAATTGACAATATACCAGTTAAAATTGATGTTTTATTCTCTTCCATATATGATTTAAATTTCTACAAATATAATTAGCATTTTTATTAAAATAAAACATCTGCTTCTTGCTTATTAACATTTGTTGAACTTTTAGTTAAAATGTTTATCGATTTTTGATGCTGTTTTAATAATATGGTTATTCCGTGTTATTTAAATCTACCTTTAGTGTAATAATTAGCTATTGTAATATGTTGAATTATTGTGCCTTGTGTCGATAGGTTAATAAAAGTAAAGCTTTTATGTTTTCGTATCTTATTTGTTTTTTCTACAAAGGTATTTATGAAGTGATTCTAATCTTTTTTTTAACGGTTGTGTATTCTATGCACGTTTTCATGCTCCAGGTGCAGCGTTTTTTTATATTTGTAGTAAGCTGTGCGTAATAAAATCCACAATATGGGATTTAAACATCAGAATGTGTATTTTCGCAAAAAAAATATATATGTATAATAAAGAAGAGGCTAAACAATTGCGTTTAGATTTTTGGAATGAATTCGATTGCTATAGTAAAACACTTGATTATCTAAGGCCTAATAGGGGGCGTTGGATTCTTTATTATACGGGTATTAAAAAATTGGATCTCAAATTTGAAGTTCTTCGCAATGTTGTGCGGGTGGTATTAGAGGTTAATTATAAAGATGAAGATAAGCGTTTTGACATTTATTCTCAATTAGAACAATATAAGAATATCATAGAAAAAAAGTTTGATGGTCCTTTGATTTGGGATTATGTTTATACTACAGATTCAGGTAATGAAGTCTGTAGAATTTATACTGAAATAGAAGGATACGATTTTCATTGCAGATCGGACTGGAAGGTTATGTTTGAATTTATGGCTAATAGAATGATGCGACTTGAAAAGGCTTTTAAAGCTATTAAAGATTTTATCCAAAGTCCAGAATAGATCTAAAAAGAGTAACTTAATGCGTTTTGTATGCGGTAATCAAAATTCTCAATGCCTGTAGGAACTACGGATACATAATTAACTTGTACATATATCTTATAACTGAATTTTTTGTTGAATTTTGCTTGAAAAGTAGTCTGACTTTCAATACGATAATCTGAAGGATTGGCATAATCTGGTTCGTAATACGTATTGTGTTTTATCGACATTGATTCGCTAAGATTGGTACTAAAAGTGAGCATCGTGCTAAATTTTGCTTTGCTTTTTTTTGTGGCTATCTCAGAATCATATTTTTCATTAAAATAGATAGTGTAAGCTACTAAACTCAATTTTAAACCTTTTTTATCTACAATTTTCCAGCGAGGTCCACCTCCAATAATAAAGCGATGTTTTAGATCTTTACCACTATCATATTGGTATTGCATTAACCCTTCGGCAGAGATGATACGGTCTTCTGCTTTGTAATTATATATGGTACCAAAGCTACCGTAATTTAGGTCGTCAACACCATCTGTGCGGCTTAGCCTTACATCAGAATAGAACAAATAGGTATTTAAGCTATCATTGAGCTGTAAGTTTAGTTTTGTGCCACTTTGCAATACTTGTTTACTGTTCTCAGTATAATCTAAGGTGAGCTGTAGGTCTCCTTGAATACCTTTTTTAGGATCTTTAGTGCGGCGTTCATCCAAACTTACAATTTGAGCAGATACATTGTGAACACAAAGAAGTAGGATAAAAAAAAGGAAATGGGATATGGTATTAGATCTTTTCACAATCAAAAATATTTTATTCGTTTATTACTTTATGGAGGTTTTCATTCAAAATTTGTACCGGACGCTTACCTATTGTAATTGTTTTATGAGCCATTGTGGTGAGTTCTTCTCTATGATGTGTTACAAGTATTACAGTTTTAGGATAATAACGCCACATTCGTAGTATTTGTCTAAATATGCGTTTCTTTAATGGTGTATCGAGACCTATAAAAGGTTCATCCATTATTAATAACTCAGAAGGATAAGCGAAAGCTCGTGCTAATGCTACGCGTTGTTGCATTCCTCCACTCAATTGATATGGATAATAGTTGGCTACCTCACTCAGTTCAAGTAAACGAAGAATGTTGGTTATGAGTAGCTCATCTTTGTGTTTCAATACAAACCGTACATTATCTATTACTGTTTTCCAAGGTAATAGAGTAGGGGTTTGAAAAACAAAAGAGACCGCATCTTTTTTTGCTATTAATTGATCATCATCATCTTTCTCAAGACCTGCAATAAGACGCAGTAGCGTTGTTTTTCCACAACCTGAAGCGCCTTCTATAATATTGATTTTGTTTTTTTCAAAGCTTATGTTGAAATCAGTATAGAGTTTGATGCCATCAAATGATTTATTGATATTTTTATAGATCATTGCCATTTTATTATGCGGTCTTTTGTGTAACTTATTAATTTATCAAAAAAATAACTGATGCTAATAAGTATTACAGTCCAAGCTATTAGTTCGTCAGTATTGAAATAGTTCTGTGAATGAGCCATACGGTCTCCAATGCCCCATTGTGGGCGACTGAGCACTTCGCCTACCACTACTGCACGCCATCCATACCCCATTCCTAAGCTAAAACCACTTGCTAAACGAGGGAGTAACCCCGGAAGAATGACATCTTTGAGTTGTTTGTACCAAGGTATTTTATAGATAGAAATCATCTCTCTATAATCCTGATTAATAACTATAATACCTTCGGTTACTTCTTCTGCAATAACTGGAGTAACAGTGATAAGCATTATAAAAAAGGGAACATAACCTGGCATTAACCATACAATGGCTAAAAGAATGACAGAGATAACGGGAATAGAACGTAAAAGAATTATCCAAGGCAAGATAAACGATTTGATTACTTTATTAGAGCTGGATAATAGTCCTAATAAAAAACCGATGATAAGGGATAATATACCACCCAATATACCGCGAAACAGTGTAATACTAATGTGTATCCAAAAATCCGCACTTTTTGCTAAGTGAGTTAAAGTAATAAGAGATTGAAGAGGCGATGGGAAAATGCTCGTGCTGTCTATGAGATTAGCACCTAATTGCCAGACTCCTAGAATGCTGACAATACCTAGTATGGTCGCTGTTGTTGTGTGTGTTTTAAACAATATTATTTTTTTTGATGAATAGTGTACCAAAAATAAATGCTTTTGGTTAGTTGACCTAATTTCGTAAAAGAATAATTCTATAAATTGAAATGAGAAAGTCATTTTTATAGTTGAATTGAATCGTTCAAAAAAACATTTATACTAGGATTTAAAATTTGAAATGCTTTGATGTTCTGACATCTTTTAGAAAAACAATAATACAAGTAGAGCGAAGTCTTTATTGTCGCATTATATGCAGTGTCTAAAGTGTACTTGAGTGTGCCCCGATAGTTATTGGGGCACACTCAAGTTAGGTCAACTTAAGACACTCTAAATACTTTAGCACACTTTATACACTAAGTGCAAATGCAACATTTAATCATTCCTATTACTTAATAAATGGATATGAATGTAATATTTGTATTTCTCTAAAAAAAAAGCAGATGAAATATTATTGAAAAAATGAAATATTTTGATCTCATTACAAAATTGGGGTTATCTGCTAGTTGTCAGGAAAGTCTGTCAATGTTTTGATGTGAAATGGGGAAGGGAATTTGTATGTAAAATTATATTAAAAAAAAAATAAAAAAACGCAGAATTGGGTTAATAAACTGACTTAATGGTCATTGTTGTGAAAAAAAAAGACAAAATAGTGGGAGAATAGAATTGTTCATTATAAAATACATTTTTTTATTAAAAACATATTTATATCTTTGAAATGAAATGTATGTTTAAAATATATTAAAAACAATTAAAAAAATCAATCTAATCAAAAATTATTATGAAAACGAAATTGAAATTAGCAGTTGCTATCATGTTCATTACCTGTGGTATCATGAAAGCACAATTGAGTGATGAAGAGTATAGTTATGTAACAATGGATCTTCAAGGTGTATTAGATCTAACTATGACTAGTGATGCTCAAGTAGATTTTACATTTAGTACTATTGAAGAGTATCAACGTGGTATTGTTAAGTATAATGCAGTACAGTTAGAAGTTGACGCAACAGTAGCTTGGGATTTGTATGTATATGCTGAAACTAATACTTGGGATCAAGTAGAGTCTTTTTCTTCTAATGGTGCAGCTAGTTTACCTGCTGAGATTTTAATGATCTCTTCAAGTGTTGACAATTCTGCTGCTGGTGCTGGTACTGGTGTTGCTTTAGATGGAACTTTGCAATCTCTTTTAGGTAGAACTAATTCAGGTGTGGATGCTGTTACTGGATTACCTACAATTGCAACTCAGTTTTTAGCAGGAGCTTTTGGTAAAGTAGAAGGTAATGATGCAACATATGCATATGCTCCTGGTACTGCAAAAGGTAACCCAACTACAAACAAATTCCGTATTAATTATGCACTTTATCCTGGCGTTCCTGCTACTTTTAGCGGAGCATCTTTTGCTGGTGTAGCTCTTAATTTAGCCACTTCTGATGCTGCTAATACTGCTAACTATGCACAAGCAGGTTATTATTACTTAGAAGTAGTATATTCTTTGGTAGAAGACCTATAATGAATTGTTTTACTGATGATCTTAGGATTTTTAGTAATTAAAATAAAAGATGATCTACATGCTGTAGGTCATCTTTCTTTATGAAATTTCAAATGAAAGTATTAATGCGCAATAAAAAAGAACGTAAAATGAGAAGTGTGTATGTTCTATTGGTTCTTTTTGTGTCAATAAATTCTTTTGGACAGACGCTTAAATTTGATTTAAAAACATCTCCTACCGTGTCAATGGTTTTTAATACCGTTGAAAAGTATCAAAGTGGATTGGTCCAGTATAATTATATGCAGTTGAGAATTGTAGCTGATTCTACTTGGGATTTATATGTAAGTACACGAACGAATGATGAAGGAGAATGGGACGATTTTAATGATTTAACTTATAGTACCTCGGGTGTTACGCCTGAAGTATCCCTCATTCAGTTGCGTTTCCGAAATGCTCAAAATACTTCACAGCAAAACGATTTCTTCCCTCTTCCTAATACCTATGATCCTGTATATATTATTGGTAGTTCCGAAACAGATGCTCCTGTAGTTTGTGGTAATGAAGGTACTAATGTTCCTGGTGACTATATAACGACTCCTAGTTGTTATTTGTTTAACATAGATCTTATGATAAAACCTGGTTTTACTTATCGGTCTGGTTTTTATGAGATATACATCTATTTCACACTCATGGAAAACTTATAAAACACATTGAAAACTCAATTTTATATATATATATCTGTAGTTTGTTTGTTTTTGAGTTTCTCAGAAATAGACGCTCTTTCTGCGCCTCAGAAATATGGTATCTATATGAATTATGCCGAAGGCTATACTACTTATCATGCTGGAGAGCTCTGTTCCAATATGATAAAAGTATTTAATAATACAGATAAGAATCGCACCTTTTCTTTACGTACCGTTGGTCATCCTGATTGGCGTAGCTTAGGAAAACCTAATCGTGTTTTCCAAATCCCTCCCCGAGATTCTATATTTATTCCTATACGATTATTGCCATCAAAAGAAGTGAATGGTGGTAACTTAATACGATTTAAATCCTCTTTATATAATGAGGGGGTAATGATAACAACAGCCGAATGGATCATTGAAACTGAAACTATTCATGATTTGGATGCTCAAGTCCTAAAAAAAGAAACATATTTCCTTCATGATTCTGATTCCACATTTGTAATGCTGAAATTTGAGAACCATGGAAATGTTGATGAACAAATAGAATTAAATTATCATTGTTCTAGATCTTTAGAGGTTTATAATGTAAACAAGAAACTGATTTCCTTACCCCGAGGAGCAGATACAACGATACGTGTAGATGTGAAGATTGTGCAGGATGTGACGATGAATGCGGCTGAGATTTTCAGAAAGCCTAAACGTTCGTTTGATAAATACAGCCTTAAAATAAAAGCCATTGCAGTAGGTGCATCTATGCAAACCTGGCAACGTAGTGCTACTTTTATTAAGGTGAGGGATAGTTATAATGTTAATGAGATGAAATGGGATAATTTGCCTATGACTCTTGATTTTCAGATGTATGATATGCTAAGTGAAAATCCTTATGCCTCTATTGGACTTTATGGTGTTAAACGTATTGATGATGAGCGTTATGCTACTTATAATTTTCAATTTTTGGGTGCTGCAGGTGCTAATACTTCATTAACTTCTAATTATCAGAACGTAGCCTATTATACGCCTACTTTGAAGGTGGCTGTTGGTGATGTTAGTACTAATAGTAGGAGTGCTTTGGTTATGCGGGGTAAAGGAGCTGTTGTTAGTAAAATATTAAATACACAACATACCGTGTCGGGGTTATATACCCGTTCTAATGATTTCTTTTCTTCCGATGCTGTTCAGAATATGTCTTTGGGGTATGGGTATAAGACAAAAGATGAAAAAATGAAATCCGATATTTATATTCAGAATAAGAATATTCCTTTAAACAATAGTAATAAATCAATAGTTGGCTTACAGGTTAGCCGTGCGATACTCGAAAATCAAAATTTAAGTATTCAAACAGATTTTAGTAACGCTATTTATGATTTATCATCGGGTAATCAGAAATTAAATGGCTATCGTTTTCACGGAGTTTATTCTGGACGTTTCTTTACATACCTTAATACGGGGCTTAATTATCAGTTGAGTAGTAAAGATTTTGCTTCTTTTGGTGGGGGGCAAAATTTTAAGGCTTATGCTAATTATTGGTTAAAGAATGATAGAATGTTGATCGGTTATTATAGTAATCGAAAATATAGTCCTAATTTGTGGTCTAATGGTATATTAATTTCCAGTGGATTACGCAGCGAACAGGAGGAAGCCAAGTTGTCGTATCGTTTTAGAGTCAAAAAGCAGTCTTTTAGCTTATATGGTCAGTATAATGAGAATATTGTACGTGGTTATGATCTGAATAAAATAGGTGTTGGAATAGAATATATGAACAGTTTTTCTTTGTATTCTCGATTTAACACCTCTTTTAGTATGTGGCAGAATGACTTCAGTGAGAATACGGAGGGAACTTATAATACCATGATGTTAAAACTGACTTACCGTCAGCGTAACCTTAGGATGTCAGCCAATTATTACTATGGGGCTAGGTATATGTCCGAGCATTTATTCTATTCTGAAACTCATGAAATGCCACGGTCTTATTACTTGAGTTCTAATTATGAATTTTGGCCTGGGAAAGACAAGAGTGTGTTGGTTAATATTTCTTCTACTCTTAATTATAGAAGTGCTACAGATCGTTTTCAACTTAGTTTTAGACCCAACTTTGATTATTATATTTCCCATAGTTTTAAGTTAAAAGGGTATATGAGTGTTTTGGCATTTGATCAGGGAGATCGTTATTATAATTATAATGATAGTGAAATATTATCACCAGGTTTTACTCAAGCTAATTTTGAGATGGGCATAGGTTTTACTAAAGATTTTGGAATTCCTATTTCACGTAAGAAAAATTATGATGTTAAATTTGTTGTATTCCGTGATGATGATGGTAATGGAAGACGTGAGGGCAATGAGTTAGTGATCAAGAATATGTTGATTATAGCCTCTAAGATCGAAGAGACTAATTCTTTAGATTTTGATTCTTATACCGAACCTCTAGAGATTATGACGAATGAAAATGGTGAAGCTGCATTTTTGAATTTGCCACAAGGAAGTTACAGGATAGAGACCTATCCTTTGGATAAAGTGGAGAGTTGGTTCTCTAATCGTAATTTTTCAATTACTGTGGTGGAGGATAGAACGATTTTGTTAGCACAAGCTAAAGGGGGTAGGATATATGGTAATATTTATTTAAAAACAGCTAATTATTCACGTTTTGAGAAAGGGGTAAATCTTGATAATATTAAAGTGACAGCTACAGATTCTACAGGAATGGTTTATAATTGTTTGACAGATAATGATGGTGCTTATATCTTAAATGCTCCTATGGGGCGTTATTCCCTTTCTGTCAATGCCGAGTTGTTTGCTGGTTCTTTTGACTTAGTTGAGAATAATATTAAAGTAGAACTGAATCAAATGTATTCATCTGTCGAAACGAATTTCTTTGTAAAAGAGAAAAAACGTAAGATAGAGATAAAGACTTTTGGCGAAAAAGCTACTGACTCTAACGAAACGGAAAATGCCAATTTGGATTCTACTGAAATAGTTACTGATGGATTGAACGATACGATTACAGACTCTTCAGAAATGGTAAATGATGTGTTGGAAGACACGACAGACTCTACCAAAATGGTGACTGATGAATCGAATGATACGATTACAGATTTACCAGAAATAGAAACTATTGATCCTAATGATAGAGCTTCAGATTCTACAATAAGGGTTAATTTGAACAATTATGCTAAATTTAAAGATTCTACAGAAAGAGTAAATAATGGAGGTGTCAAGGCTAATACTACTACAGGTCAGGTAAGTGCTGAAAAGGGAGTGTGGGATATCGATTTTACAGAATTAGATAAAGAGAAGGCTGCTTTTCAGGCTGCAGACTCTTTAGAACAGGAGAAAATATTGCGACAAAGGTAGTAGCTATCCTTTATATGTTTTTTGTTTAATAGAGTGTAAATATGTGTTTTTATTATGCCTTGGATAAGGTATTGATTTGAAAAGGAGATAATTAAATATAGAATTAATGATTAAGTGAATATTATGAAACAATTTTTAGTGTGTATTATATTTGTTTTATTGGCTGCTAATGTTTTTGGGCAAAGTGCATCTGTTTCTCCTACAAGGGTTTATTTTAATAATAACTTAGGCGAGAGTAGGACTAAAACAGTCTTTATTGTCAATAAATCTGAAAAACCTCAATCTTATCAGGTAAGTTTTCTTGATTTTGACGTTACTAACAAGAAGGGTAAACCAACACTTATGGGTGCGAATAAGAATAGTCACTCTATTTCGCCTTGGATAAGTGCTTCACCATCTTTTTTTACGTTACCAGCAGGGGCTAGTAAAGAAATAAAGGTAACGCTTGATACGCCAAATACACCAGAAGCAAATAGTGTAAAATGGGGTGTTATGTCACTTAAGTTAGCTAAAGAACAAAATGCTCCTTTAGATGAGCAGAATCAACAATTAGGAATGGCTATTGTTAATACTTTCCAGATTATCGTTTATATGTTCCAGTCTCCACCTTCTATTACAGAAAAAAGTGCTGATATTTATGATTTTAAATCAGAAATGCTTAATGATAAAATGACGATAATGCTAGCGACTAATAACACCTCGCCTAGTATTTTAGATTGTCGTTCTTATTTAGAGTTTACCAATCTGCAAACGGGATGGAATCACAACACATCTAAGAAAAGATTTACCTTATTGCCTGGTGGTGCTAAAGAAACAAGGTTTGCTTTGCCTACAGACATTCCTAAAGGCAAATATTCGGTAATGGGAGTGGTCGATTATGGTTCAAGTAATGAGATAAAAGCTGCAGAACTTGAAATAGTAGTAGAATAATTATTCCATTATGATATAACTATTAATGTTAAAATCATCATCGAGATGATAAAATATTTTAAGATAGCTGGTGATTATATCAGCTATTTTTTTGCCCTGTTGATAATCTAATTGGCTGTATTTTATAATGTTTTCGTTGTGTATTGATTGTGGTAGCAATTCGTGTTCTTTTGCTGATTTTAAAGCTTCTACAGGATGTTGAATAATGTATGTTGTGTTCTTTTCTACCTCCTTTAGGTAAGTTTTAAGCCATACTTTGTTTTTTTTGTAGAAGGTTTCATTTATTACTAATACCGATTGTACTAAGGGGATTTTTGTTTCATCCTTCCATACATCAGCAAGATTTATCGCTCGTAGAATAGAGGAATCTTTGCTAATAGCTATGCTCGCTAATGGTTCGGGTAATACTGCATAATTGACTTTGCCAATAGCTAAAGCACTCATTAGTAATATTGGTGAGCTGTAGGTGTAATTTAAACTAACACTTCCGTTAAGATCATAATGATCTATGAGGAATCTACTTACTAAATCTGGCGTTTGTGCTTCCCCAGGTACAGAGATGCAGGTATTTTTAAGATTTGAAAAATGGTGAATAGAATCTCTACTGAGTAAAAATAGATTTCCCCAACCCGTAATGGCTGCTATTTTTATGGGTATTTTATTATCAATCATATGGTAGGCTAATGTCATAGGGATGATAGCCATGTTAATGTTTCCACTTTGCAGTAGAGCTCTTATTTGTTGTGGGTTATCTTTCTTTTCGTAATTGATAATCTTAGAATTATAAACGGTCAATTCGTCTAATGACTTGACCATACCAATAGCCGATGGTCCGTTTAAAAGACCAAATGATACAGTATTAGATCTCTTTTGAATGCAAGAAGATAGAAATATGACTAATATAATACTTAAGATTTGAGCTTTCATATGATTTTTAATTGATAAAATTATAATTAAAACAGATCACTTATTTTGATGTAAAGAATTAACACCTATTGTAGGCATTTTAACTTTAGACACTTTAAATACTTAAGAACACTTAAAATACACTTTGACTTTGCTCAGTGCGGCGCTCTGAAAAATACGATATTATTTTCTATTCACTACTTAAAAGGTATTAATAAGGTCTCAATTAACTTTTGCTACTTGAATTTAAGGACTAAAGTATTGCACAAAGATTTATTTGATGATTATTTCTTTTGGTATGCGATAACTGTTTCCTGATATTTACTATCTGTGTGAATGATATGGTTTAAAAACCATTTTTTCATAAATACAGTTATCTTTTCAAATAATAGGGGATTATTGTAGGTCAGTTCTTGTTTTAGGGTGTCTATCTTTTGAATGAAAAATTGGTGTTGAGTGATATGACTCTCAATATCTTTATAGTTAGACTTCCGAAGTATTGCTTCTTCGTATTTAATATGTTTTTTTAGATAATCTTCAAGCTTTTCTATAACTAAAGACAGCTGTGTATGATCTTGTGGTTCAGCCTGATTAATTTCTTTATCCCACAGATCAAAAAAAACTTTATGTTGTTCGTCAATTTTATCGATATTTAATAAATATCTTTTTGTCCAGATGTTTGCCATGAATTATTTTTACAATAATATTTACTTCATAAAGTTGTTTGAAGTCCAACTTTCGGCCGACACTCACCTTTAACCCCTTGCCGCAGGCGACATCCCGTAGCTCGTTCAATCTCAATGAACGTGAAAAGGGGAATTCAGCCCACAGCGCAAGATTCCCTTTTAGGGAAGTGAAGGGTGAGCGAAAGAAAAACCTCTTTGTGGACAACTTTAAAACAACTCCTATGCTATTCGTCCATCATTAGACCAATGTGTCTTATTTTTTAACTATTTTTTTAGAATAATACCTATGATCGAACTGACCAACAAGCATATATACTCCAGTTGCTAAATTTGATATATCCATTTCATACGTGTCTTTTCCGTATTGAAAGGTGTGAATTTCTTGACCTATAGAATTAAAAAGGTGTAATTGTTCAAATATAATATCGGTCTTAATCGTAATTGAAGAAGAAGAAGGATTAGGAGAAACAACCATGAAGTCATCATTGGTCTGTGAAACATCTCCGATTTTTATACTATTCCCCGTCACATCAAAAAGGACGACATTGGGTTCCGACAAGGTATATCCATCGTACACAAAATATTTCATGGAATCGATTCCATCAAAATTATCGTTTGGATAATAAGAAAATGATCCGTCATTATGTAGATCAATATTTCCGTTACGTGGATCCTCTGCAACTAATGAAACCATTATTTCACCATCTAAATCGAAATCATTTTTAAGTATTCCATCTATAGAATCAATAGTAACAGGAAATGTTTGGGTGTCAAATATAAAGGTATCACGCATCGCAATAGCTGAAACATTGTACTGTGTCAATTGATTTTTCATTGTAGTATATGACAACTTTGGAGTCTCAACTACCGTAGATTTATTGATACGATCCCATCCTGTCCATGAAAAACGTTGATCTGTTTTAAACCATTGATTATGATAAAACAAACCAATATTAAAACCATCAGTAATGGTATCCTGTTTAAGGGAGTCTGGATAAGAATGCAAAACGGCTAAACGATTAGGAGCAACTACATTTAGAAGAGACCAAGGTAATTTGATGTGTATCTTGTCAGCACTAATAGTTACAGCGTCTTTTGATGATGGGTTCTGAAAATCATAATTAACTTGTAAGTTACCAATGTATTGGATATCCGTATCACCACTGTTATTTTTCCATCTTACGATACGCCAAGGGGCACCATCACTTGCTGTAGAATGGTATAACTGCTTTTCGTCTGAAACGTCCCCAAAATAGATGCCATAAATATCATAAGCTTGTGTAACATAAAGTGTGGCTGAATAGTTTGTTATCTTTAGTGAAAACTCTGAACGAAAAGGTATTGTCTCTCCTCCGGGTAAAATGGATTCTCCTAAATCATCAGCATAAGTATCCAGAGCTATCCATAATTCATCAGGAACATCAAGCGTATTATCTAATCCCACTTCCATTTCAAAAAAGTCATAGTTAGCGTCCGCTTTTAATTCTGTAATTTCAGAATCGGTGTTAAATTGTTTTATGCTCTGTAAGTTGGACGGTTTCTTAAAGGTAAGAAGACCAAAATTCTGTTCTGCTGCAGTAACATTATGCCATAAAATTCTATCCTCAGGGTTATAATCAATATGATCAGTTACCCAAGTGCGTTTAAACCATTCATCAATCCAAGCAAATTGAATACCACCCCCACAGTTAGTTGCTTCTATTGTATTTAACAGACGTATGTCTGTATTGCCTTGTCCTGCTTCATCAAAACCACCGTGGTTCATGCCAGAAGTAGCATAATGTGCTACACCCCAACTGGATGGCACGCCATATTCTGCAATAATTAACGGAAAGTTAGGATAATGAGCTTTAAGATCGTTAAGATATCCTTTATAACTGTTGGAACCGTAACTATCAGAATAGCTTAGATAATCGGATTGATGGCTAATAAAATCAGGATAATAGGGATAAGCATGATAACTCATAAACAAACCAGCTGGAGCATCTAGAAGTTTGATACCTGATAAATTAATAGAAACCGTATCTTCATCTCTATGTATTTCTTCGGGATGCGAAAGGGGATCTAGTGTAGGCCAACTGGAGGCGCTCACAGGACGTTGTGTATTGTAATTCTTATTTTCGTAATCCACAAGATTATCTAATTGTGAAGTCAGCCATACTTCGGTAGCGGAAGCGTTTTTAATGGAAAAATGTTGACCAGAAAAGCTAACAGATTCTGGATGATTTATATTTGTTTTAAGTACTTCGCTAGGCATAATTTCACGTCCAATGATGTAAGCCAAACACCACTTTGATGCATCTACAGTATAGTTGCCGAAAGCTTTACCAAAGCGTGAAGATATCTCTCTATTGCCGTGAAGACAGTCAATATTTTCTTCTGCTTCAACTCTGAATGGGTCAGTTAAAAAAATTAAGTCTTCGTCATCTGGTAATTCTTCCTCGAGCCAAACGCCTTGAATAAAAAGTAAAGGATTCTGAGGGTTGGCAAGGTTAAAAGAATCAAGGACTTCATAAAACCGAGGATAATGCAAGGTATAGATTCTAATACAATTGAACCCCACGTTTTTGATGCCTTTAAACCAATCACCATATTGTTTTCTACTGGCAGCTAAATGGCCAGGAAAAGTTCCTGGAATGGACACTCCTAAATTTGTTCCATTGATAAAAAAAGGAACATAATCCGTTCCATTCCAGATGGTAAGATTCGTTTCGTTTGTTGAAAAAGGAATGTCCTGACTATTGGCAGGTTTATAAATAGCTAATATTAAAACTATTATCCAAATATATGGGGTGAAAATATGTTTCATAATTCTGTCTGTTTTAGATACTCACTAACCGTTTTCTGAAACTTTTTATCAGATTGAATGATATGGTGTAAAAACCATTTTTTCATAAATACAGTCGTTTTTTCAAAGAGTAAAGGATTACTATAGTTGAGTTCTTGTTTTAAACTGTCAACTTTATTAATAAAGAATTTATGCTGCGCAATATGCATATTAATATCTTTATATCCTGCCTTTTGCATTAATTCTTCTTCATATTTAAGATGTTCTTTTAAATAGTCTTCAAGTTTGTGTATTATACTTGCCATTTGTGCATCATCATTCTTGTCAACTTTCTCTATTTCAGAATCCCAAAGATCATAAAATACTTTGTGCTGTTGATCTATTTCCTCAATATTTAAGATGTATTTATCTGTCCAATTGTTTTTCATTATAGTAGAATTATTTTTTTTGATCGAAACCTGTTCTTGTCATTTTACCCCATCCTTTTTTATTGCCTTTAATAAAATAAGTATAATTACCTAAAAGCGAGTAGTAAACATTAAGGGGATGATAGATTATAATTTCAGCAAATGAAATTAAGATGACGGTGAATAAGAATCTAGAGCCTTTATATCGGTTAAAAATGAGTGCTTCATAAAATACAGCAAAAGAAGAAAAGAACAAAGAAAATGAAAATACAAAAGCAGTAAGGATCAAAAAATACTGCATATTAATACTTGAAAAAATAATGACAAAAAGGAAATAAATTAACCCAATGGTTTCAATAATAGGAGCAAGCCATTCAAAAATAACCCAATAGGGAAAACTAATCATCCCCATTTTACCATATTTAGGATTAAAAAACATGTCTTTATGCTTTAATACGGTGTCTATTGATCCTCTTGTCCATCTATTACGTTGATTTTTAAGTGTTTTTAGTTTTGTAGGAACCTCTGTCCAGCAAAGAGGATCTGGTATAAATGCCACCTTGTATTTTTGTTTTGCAACCGTGTGCATATATTTTCTTAAGCGCACCACGAGTTCAAAATCTTCGCCAACCGTTGTTTTATCGTAGCCACCAACTTTTAACGTCAGTTCGCGATCAAATAAACCAAATGCACCTGAAATGATTAATAATCCGTTGATCCTACTCCAGGCCATTCGGCCAAGCGTAAAGGCTCTGAAATATTCAAGGACCTGAAATCTAGCCCATATATTTTTAGGATAATTGACTTCAACCACTCTTCCATCTTTTATTTTGCATGAATTAGCGACTCTAACAACACCTCCTGCTGCTATTACTTTTCTGCCATCCTCTTCTTCTATAAAAGGCTTTACCATACGCAGGATAGCACCAAACTCAATAATACAATCCACATCGATAGCCAGAAACAATTCGGAACGTGAAACATTAATGCCAACATTGAGAGCATCGGCTTTCCCTCCGTTCTCTTTATCAACATAAATTAATTTGGCATAAGCCACCTCTGTTGATTTATAGATTCCTCGTACCTTATTGGTATCTATCTCGTTACCATAAGCATAATCAACTTTTACCAAATGATAGTAATCAATAACTTTCTGTAGGCTATTATCAGTACTGCCATCGTTAACGACGATGACTTCTACTTTAGGATATTCAAGTGATAACAGGCTTCTTATATTCTCAATAATTGAAGCTTCTTCATTAAAGGCTGGCGCAATAATAGAGATAGAAGGTAAAACCTTATATTCCTTGATGGTGTTAAAACGAAAATGTTTTGACTTTTTTGTGTAAAACGATAAATCTAAAGCTGATAATACAGCGACAAAAATGTAGCTTATAAATAATAAGGCACTGTAAACAAAAAAGAAGGAATTAAATATATGGTATAAGGTATTCATTATTAATAAAGTTAATCATTTAGATACATACAGGTTGCTTCTTCATAGGCCATTCTAATTTCATCATTAGGCGAGTTGACAAACTTTTCAAGTAAATCAAAATCATTATGAAAAAGAATCTTTATAGCCTCTATTTTTACAAGAAGAGGCTGATGTTCCATAATATATGCAAGGAATTTAAAAAAATGGGCACTAATTATATGTTCTGATTTTTCTAGTATGTTTAATTTTATAGCCTCATTTTCATTTTCAAAACGTTCAAAGATAACATTTACACAATCTTCATCAGGGACAAGTGCTAATAAAGCATTCCACGCAAACTTTTTAATTAAATTATTGGTGCTTTCGAGATGATCTTCGATAAGAAACAGATTCTCTTCGTTCTTTTGAAGCCTATACTTAATAAGAATAAGAACAATCATGATCTTTTGTGGATTAATAGAAAAAAGTAATTGTTTATAATCAATGTTTACTTTGTGATTGTATAACAATGCATTAACAATAATGTTAATATCAAGTATAGACAGTTGATGATCCTCTCCTATGTAGTATAACAGGTGTTCATCTTTTTTCATTAACCGTATCAGTGCAGCATAAGCCTCTGTTCTAAGAGCCACATTTTCACTTTTGGCATTTAACACGATTTGTTTATCGCAGCTATGAATTTGCAAATACGAAAGCATTTTCATCGCTAATATTTTATCATCAAAAGCTTTATTGAACATTAAGGATTCCATCTTACTTTGTAAATTAGAATCATTGATTAAAAGTATAAAATCAACACTTAAATCTTTTGTTATGGTTTCCTGAATTTTAAGATAAGATTCAAAGAAAGCCAATATTTGTTTTCTGGTTTTTAAGAAAGGTTTGATTTTAAGGAAAAGATTTTTTCGAGAATCATCATCGTTATATATATCGAGTAGAAGGTAAGAGGACAACACATAAGTAAAAAAATGATAATACCGATTCTTAATCCTTAAACTTATGCTTTTTTCTACATTAAAATAATGACTTAGACTGATAAATATGAATGCAATTAGAAGTGAAAAAAAGATGAAATATAAAACAAGATATATCCAAACAGGCATATATTCAACATAACTATAAAATGGATTTATATAGTTAATACCTAAGAAATGGGTTTCCGCATGGTAGAATATATACATAAAACTAACAATAAAAAGACTTATGGCTAACCCTATAAGCACCTTTATTGCAGATAATATATGTTTGAAAATCAGAGATTTCATTTTAAAATTTATGTTTTAATAACAGTTCAAATCTCAATCTATTTCTGTATGAGCTAATAACATATTCCTCATAAGAATAGGACGCAGATAATTTTATTTCACCATATTTAAAAACGGCTGTATTCTTTTCAATCTTTACACGATAATTCTTTAGTGTAAAAATCTCAGATGATTCCACTATCAAGTCTCTTTCGTCAGGTGAGTTGCCATACGCTAATTCCAGTCCCCAATAATTAATGGGATTCATACCTAAGTATTTAGCATTAAAAATGGACGTTAATGTGTTTTTTGTGTCATTAAAGACATAAAACGGTCTGTAAGAAAGCGATAACTTATGAAAAGTCTTGCTTATATGCCCTGTAAGTATCACTGTACTGGTCGTATTAGCATAAAAATATCTTCCACCCAAACTTGCGTCGAATAAGTGGGGAAGGGGGAAATAATATTCAAATCCTGCTTTATGGAGTGGAAATAATTCTTTCTTTACCCCCAACCCATAGTTGGAATATAAATAGTGTTTATTATTAAATGAATGATAATAATCTGCTTCAAGCTGAAAGTCGTTTATATCAAATCGATTAGCATAACTAAAGCGAGGGATGATAGTATGTTGATTTTTCTTAAAGGTATAATCAATGTAAGATAAATGTTGTGGTTTAATATCATTCTGATCAATAAAATCAATAGAATAGTAAAAGCTAACAGCTCTATCTCTATTACTCATCTGCATGGCATCATACAGTGTTTTTATAGCCGTAGAATCTAAGTATGTTTCATTATTATCAATCAAATCAATTCCTTCATCATATTGAGCTAAGGAGTTGTATGCTATGGACTTTTTTAAAACAATATTGTAGTTGTCTGGGTAATCATTTTGTGTTGCAAGCTCTGTTGTTTCAATGAGTTTGGGATAATCTTCGGACCAAAGCAGAACGTTTAGCCAAGTATCATAGAGCTCTTTGTTCGATGGGTTGAGCAAATAGACTTTGTCAATGTCAACTAATGCTGCCGCATAATCACCTTTCCAAGCTTTCACGTTAGCACTAAACACCATGACATCGTAGCGGTCGGGTAGTATTTCTAACACCGCGGCGGCTTCGTTAAGTGCCTTGTCATATTCTCCTGCTCGTGCATTGAGGATGGCTGAATTAAAGATAGAATCAGCATTTACCTGTCCTGTTAATTGAAATGTATATATTATAAAAATAACAGTTCCTATTATTTTTTTCATCTTATATTTTGTTAGTTATATTTATGCAGAAAACAATAATTTCCTTAATGCATCTTCCACCTCATCAGGGTTATATGGTTTATTAAAGAAGTAATTAGCACCAGCTAAAATTGCATTTCTTTCACCATTATATTCTGCTACTCCAAAACTGATAATGGGGCAAACTATTTTACGTTTTAGTCGCAAAAATGAAATAATTTCAAAGTTTGATGCCCCAATAATTTGATGATCAATAATCACTAAATCAATGCCATCATCATTCGTTAATGTTTCGGCTTGAGAAAACAAATTATAAATATGGACTTGGTATTTTTGATGACAACTATCCAGCAGACGCTTAATAATCTGAACAAAAACGAGATCCATTGAGAATATTATTACTTTACCCTTTTTATCCATTAGTCTTACTTTAAATTCTACATTGTGAATCTTATACTTCGCAGCTTGTTGCGAATAATAAAATGTTTTCTAACTTGATTCTCCATCTGTTTATTCTGGAGTTGTTCATTTCTTGAAATAATTATCGAATATTTTAGCAGTCAAAGATCTGTAATATTATTAGTAAAACCATTATATTCAATCATATTTTTAAGGTTATTAATTATAGAGATTTTAACCTGTTAGTGAGTTTCTTTTTCTTAAATGCTGATTCTAGTATTATTACTTACAAATACAATAGCTTCTTTCATTTTATTCAGCTCTATATTAATTGTTTAATTATTTCTTTTTGAATGGAGTTTTCTCCCATTGGAAAAACAAAAAGAGTCTTCATTTGGTATAAAAATATAGAACCGTTTATGCTTTAAGTAAAGACTAAATTTATCTAAAGTAAAATACGAATATAAGTGATTTTTTTCTTCATCATTTTATGGTTTTAAGTTATGATATATGCTTAATACAAAACTATCAAAATGCATTGGTATTTAATATCCCTAAATGTTGGTATTTTACAATAAAGATATTTTGATTTCAAGGTTTTTCCTCGCTTACCCTTTTGTTTTCTAAAGGAATCTTACACAACATGTTCTGAATTTAAATTTTATATTCACTAGTTTCTTAAGTAATGAGCGATGATACGCCTTTAGGAGTCGTAATTCGTAATTTTCATACCCAGAAAACTATTGAGTAACGAACGATGATACGCCTTTAGGAGTATGGGATGAGCAAAGGGGGCTTTCACACGATGAGGTTATTCCACTTTTCCCGCATATTAAAACACATAAAAAATGACGAATGAATGAACAACGAATGAAGCGAATTCGTAATTCGTAATTTTCATACCCAGAAAACTATTGAGTAACGAACGAAGGTATGCCTTTAGGGGTGAGAAAAGGGGGGCTTTCACACGATGAGGTTATTCAACTTTTCCCGCATATTAAAACACATAAAAAATGTCGAATGAATGAACAACGAATGAAGCGAATTCGTAATTCATAATTCGTAATTCATAATTCGTAATTTTCATACCCAGAAAACTATTGAGTAACGAACGAAGGTATGCCTTTAGGGGTGAGAAAAGGGGGCTTTCACACGATAAGATTATTTCAATTTTTTCGCATATTAAAACACATAAAAAATAACGAATGAATGAATAACGAATGAAGCGAATTCGTAATTCATAATTCGTAATTCATAATTCCTAATTTTCATACCCAGAAAACTATTGAGTAACGAACGATGATACGCCTTTAGGAGTTTGGGATGAGCAAAGGGGGCTTTCACACGATGAGGTTATTCCACTTCCCCCGCATATTAAAATATATAAAAAATGATGAATGAATGAACAACGAATGAAGCGAATTCGTAATTCATAATTCGTAATTCATAATTTTCATACCCAGAAAACTATTGAGTAACGAACGAAGGTACGCCTTTAGGAGTGTGGGATGAGCAAAGGGGGCTTTCACACGATGAGGTTATTCCACTTTTCCCGCATATTAAAACACATAAAAAATGACGAATGAATGAACAACGAATGAAGCGAATTCGTAATTCATAATTTGTAATTCCTAATTTTCATACCCAGATTAGCAAATGTTTCGTGCTACTTTCTTCTTCTTAAGTTCGAAATGCTCCTTAATAGGAGGCTCTTCTCGCGTTAATAAATCAACAAGAGAGTTCTCGATGTCTTTGATTAAAGCACGCAGCATCTCTGGGGTGAAATCAATACGAATTACCATACGCATTACTAGGGTGTCTTCTTTAGGTGCCGACATGCGATATGAAGGCAATATCCATCCATTTCTTTTTAAGGCTTCTGACAAATCACGTAATGTAAATGTATTTATTTCTTTATTTAATGAAATGGCAACAAGAGGCAATCCTTTATCATGACTTTGGGAATAGAATAACTTGCGTCCGTCGAGCAAATGGATATCCAATAAAGTCTCCTTTACCATATCATACATCAGCATCAGGTCATTCATGATCTGAGAATAACCTGGTTTACCCAATTTTACAAAATTGTAATATTGACCAATGATATGACTCGAACCTCGCGAGAAGTTAATGCCAAAGTCTTTTTGAGAATCACCTAAGTAATTTATTTCAAATACCAGATCTTCAGGAATATAACGTTTTGATCGCCACATAGCCCATCCTATACCAGGATAAACAAGACCATATTTATGTCCTGAGGCATTGATAGTGATGACATTTTTCAGACGAAAATCCCATACAATATCTTCGTGAGCTGTCGTAAAATTGGCTACAAAAGCACCGCTGGCTCCATCTACGTGTATAGGGATATCAAAACCGCGTTCTGCATTTACACGTTCTATCATCGTATCTATGGCAGCAATGTCATCAAATTCACCAGAATAGGTGTTGCCAAGTATGCCTACAACACCAATAGTATATTTATCGATAACAGCCTCTATACCTTCAGGTGGTATTCTGTTATTGTCGTCTAGGTCAACTTCGACTAATTCTACATCAAAATATCGGCAAAATTTCTCCCAACAGACCTGCACATTGGTTCCCATAATGATGCGCGGCATTTGATCTGGTTTTTCGCCGTATTTCTTTTCGTACCACGCTTTCCAATTCCATTTCATAGTCAATCCACAGAGATGTATTGCTTCTGAAGATCCTACTGTAGCTGTTCCAGTTCCCGTTTCCTCTGCATTGAAAAGATTTGACAAGATGTTCACACAGCGTTGCATTATCTCGATGGTCTGTGGGTATTCTGGTTTATTGATGAAGTTCTTATTAAAAGATTCCATCATCAATTGTTCTGCCTCTTTGTCCATAGTTGTGGTGACAAAAGTGGCTAAGTTTAGGAGAGGGTCAGCTTCAAAACGTAATTCATCATTGATTACGTTATATGCTTCATCAGGAGTTAATGACACATCTCCTAGCTCACTTATTGGGGGGACTATTCTATTCGTTTTTTCGCTAAAATCATTTATTCTTTCGTTAATTCTTTTGAATGCTTTTTTTCGTTCAAATAACATATACAGATTTTAATGTTTTATAGACCTATTTATACTAACTTTTGGAAATAAAAGCTAGCCTTCTCCAACATTGATTTATCAATGCATCTAGGAAAGATGATGAATTAGGAGAACTAGTCTATAGTACGACACCAGATGGTCGGGTGCTAAAAATATCCACAAATATACCTAAAATAGATCATTTATGGGGTGTTTTATAGCTTTTAAATGAATTTAAGTGTAGTTTATGCTAAAATTATTGGACTCATTGTACGTTGGCAGGAGAGTGGAAAATGAATGGCCTCTTCAGTTTTGAGGATAATGAGATCTTGCCCTATCATCCTTAATTCCACATTGTGGGGTTCATTTTTTGTAGCTTACTGCGAATAATAAAATGTTCTTCAATTAAATGCATCGTGAGTTTGTCCCGAGGTTGTTGACTAATACATTCTATAATAATGTCAGCCCTTCAAGTTTTTTGTTTTAAGCCCAAAGGGTGATATTTTTAAAAGAATCTGTGACTGTTATTTTATGTGTTTTATATGATAATGTCTTTTTCCTGTGTCATAAAGGATTGTTGGTCTATGACATAGGGTTGAAAAAAGTTTATTTTTGTTTGGAATGAAATGTTTGTTGTATTGATGGATGGACAGGATATATATGGTGTTAAATCGTATTGCAAATGCTAAGACTGGTAGCCACTTGTTGTAAATGAGGGGGGATTCAAAACCACTTTAAACGTATCGCTTATATTTGAATCTTCATATCCAACACTCACACCAACCTACTCTTCGAAGCCGTAAGCTTCCCCTCCTTTTAGGTCTCCCGAGAATCGGGGAACCAGGACACGTTATATTTAGTTTCGCTGATTTTCAATTCACTCGTTATGTTTGCGTCAGTGAGGTACAAAACTTGAGTTGTTAATAGTACTTATCAATTCCCCCAAATCCTTTAATTAGACTCTTCTTTTTTGTCTTTTTAATAAAGTTATTCAATCGTTTTTCAAATTCATCAGGTCTTTTTTTTGCACTATTAATATAGGCTATTCTGATTCGTTTATATGGCTCTGAAAAGGATTGATAATTCTCCCAGACCACCTTATCTGCTTTCAATTTCTTTATTATATCTTCTGGAAAAACGAATTCTTGTTGAATTATTTCTAAAACGTCTTTCTTAATTGAATTGTGAATCAAATTGTTTTCAAAGAGCCATTTCAATCGTTCAATGTTTGGTTGTGAGAAGGTTGAATTTATCCTTCTCTTACAAAATCTTTGAATAGTAGTCTCTTCGTTTAATGATTTAACTGTACTATCAATCCATCCAAAACAAAGGGCTTCTTCAACTGCATCATTATACAAGATGCGTTTTTTACCCGTTTCCTTCAGAGGATACTCCAACCAAATAGTATCTTCTGTTTCAAAATTAGTTTCGAGCCACATTCTCCACTCTTTTCTATCAATGAAATATTGGGTTGTTAATTCGTTCATTATATTATTTATTCTTTGAGTTTATGTGTGGTCTTTTTTTAACTGCCCCACAATAATTATATTCACGAATATAGCGTATAATTCTCATTTATCAAAAGGCAACTTCTGATTGCGTTTGTCAAAGAAATATACAAGAAGGTGCTCATAATTGCTGAGTATTCTTGATCAATCTATCTTAGTGAACATCCTCATTGCCAAAGGTATAAATAAAACAGAAGAATGTAAGGGGTTTTATTCTATTAAATGATGAAAGGGTGGGGTTATTCTCTTGTGATAAAGGGTTGGTGACTTTTGAGATAGAGATTGGGAAAGTTTTATTTTGGTGTTCATGATCAGGTTAGCATAATTGTTCAACACAAGCCTACGAAGTTATTCTATACCTAGAAATTGCCAACCGTAATTAAAAAAAAAGCGATTAGTAAGGCCTGTATAGACCCTTTTGGATGAAAAATGCTCAGGTACATTTAAAAAAACTGCTAAGCTTTATATCTTTAGTTGAGATATTTAAGAAAAAATATCTGACAAACATAACATTATAAACATATAACATTCACATCACAGGACAAGTCACCTCAAATTCCATAACCAAAACCTAGCTGCGCTTTAATTCTGGGGTTTAACTCAAAGTTCAGCTGCAATAGGCAGAGTCCCGTTTGGTTGCTATATCAGAGCAAAAGCACAAATGATAGGAAGTATTCCTGAAATGATACGGTTCTCTTGACAAACAAGTCTGGACTTGTTTGTGATATGGAAGGGGGGGGTGATACGGAACTTTTGATGCTGATATGTGGGTGTAGATAGAAAGTCTAGGGTAAAGGGCAATTGTATGTAAATAGCAAATAATAAAGTTTGTAAAAGTAAATAAAGAGGAAAAATGAAAACTAGGAGGGAGAGGTATAAAAAAAGCCCGGATCAAGTCCGAGCTTTGTGATTATATATAAATGTAAAAACTTAAATGTTAAAAGCGTAGCTGTATATATAAAGTAGATAAATTATTTTTGAGGTGTAGATATTTTAATAAATATCCTATTGATTTTACCATTCTGTTCTACTTTATGTACTGTCACTTTCAAATTAAGTGCTTGATAAAAGACTCTAGAATGTACCATCTTTACATAGCCCAAATCCACATTTCCTTTAAACAATTTTACGGCATAATTATCTTGCTTGTTTAATGGTTCTTTAACTACGGTAAGTAAGTCGCCTACTTTAACAGTTCCAGTAGCAATTTGGTTGTGTGATAGTCCGCTTATCTCAGAAACAAAAGAAAGATCTTTTACGGGGTTAAATGAGGCCAAAAATTCGTAGTTGTCAGTCGGCAGCATTCCTTGGGTATAAGCTAACATATAAAGAGGATCATCTCTGAACTCTTTATTTATTTGCCAGAAATCAAAGAAGTCATCGATATCGTGTCTGTCAGTGCGCATAATACGTTGACCAAAAATACGGAGTACATTCTCAGTATATTCTTTGTTAATATCAGGGAAACCTTCATAAGGTGTAAAGCCTGCTTTCGTAGCTTTCTCTACACCTTTAGTTAAATATTTGAAACGCACTCCTTCAGTAGCGTTATTTTTAATAATACCAACTAAAGTGCGACGACTGCCGCGTCCTTTACGCCAAGAGAGATATATGTTGCCTATTGCTTTCAAATGATTTCTTTTAATTTTTGGAGTCGCAAAGTTAGTATTTTTATCATCAATTGCTTTCTTTCTTTGGGCAATTTATAATTCGATAAATGATCGGGTAACTTAGAGTCTATATTATTAACGATTTGAGAGATTAATGGTTCATTATAAAATTCAACACAACGATTTATAGTCTCAACTATTGTGTCTTTATATTCAGGTAGTAAGCGCTTAAGTAGTTCATAATGATTCGTTTTTTTATCAATACCCTCCCAACGTACCTCAGAATTTCCCTTACTTACATAAGCCTCAAGTGCCTGATTGTCGTTTATTAATTGTTTGACCTTCTTGTCTATCACTTCACGCCCTAAACAACAACCACTATCATAGATTGGAGAATACCTGTTGGCAAGAATAGATTGGAGTTGCAAAACAATAGTTGAGTCAGTAAATCTTCTGCTTTTTACGTATTTTGCTATCCATCTAATACCTCTTAAAATTATTCTATTCTTAAGAGAGAATTCTTTTGATGCTAAAGCCATATTTATGTTGTCTATCCAAGATTGAAATATTGTTATGAAACCCCAATTTTCCTGATGTCTATCAGAGTTGCTGATAAGCGCATCGAAAACAAGCATTTCAATGAATTGGTTTATTTGACTCTCAAGCTTAAACTGAACTAATGCTGATCTTATAAATTGAAATGTATATTTATCTTGATCTATTACAGGATCGTAACTATTATTGGATCCTGTTAAGTATGAGATCCCCTCAGTAAGCTTATTTCGATCAAAATCAATCATTGATTTTGACAAACATCCTACTGGTTGTCTATCGCCCTTTTCAAATGCAATATTATAATCAAGAATATTAAAACCTAGATACTGTCCAATTTTAGATGATACAATTTCAGACCAAAATTCCAATGGATACCTTATTTCTCCATATTTATCAATTTTAGATGCTTTGTAAAAGTAGATATTGCCAGATGTTAAGTTGGTTACAATTTTCTTACTACGTGAGCCTCCTGTATTATACTGGTTATCTATTTGCCAATTAGATATATCAGTAAATGTTGGAATATAGTCTTCCAATGATTTTTGAGCTACAGTATTTTTTTCTTCTTTCTTCATTTATTAGTCAAGTGATAGCTAATAGACTACTCTGAGGTGTTAAATAATTCACCCATGCTTTTTTGAGTTAGCCATATACTCTCATCAAAAAGCATCCAAAGTTAATCATTTTCTTTATATGTCGCTTTTGGTTCTGCTGCAATAGGCAGAGTTTTGTTTGGTCGCTTCATCAGAGCAAAAGAACAAATGATAGGAGCGATTCCTAAAATGATACGGTTTTTTTGATAAATAAGTCTGGACTTGTTTTCAAAATAAAAGGGGTTAATTGGACTTTGATACGGAACCTTGGGTACTGATATGGGGGTGTAGTTGAATTTTTCTTATGCCTAAATATTAATTTGTAAACCTCTTACAAAAGTGGTGATAAACTTCTCGTTAACACCGCAGGTTGTACCAATAAAAAAGGGTAGGCGTTACTAATGTTTTAGAATGCTTCAAAACCGAACTCTAAAAATATTAATAACGAGGTCATTGTCTTAATATTTTCGAAGTCAACTATAGTGTTTATTGGAGCAACGAGAATACGGATAGAGTGGGTGTTATTGTTTTGCTTTTGATAATATGTTTGCTATTTATTAAAATCTGAGAATCTTACTTATTATCAGCATTTCCAATGGTAAGGAATGGTATTTTTTATTACTTTTGGGTTTCTTATAAAAAAGCACCAAAACGAAGATATGAATAACGCAAGTCACAATAAGTTAGTGTCATTCATCTGGTCGATAGCCGATGATTGTTTGAGAGATGTATATGTAAGGGGGAAATACCGTGATGTGATATTGCCAATGGTCGTTTTGCGCCGTTTAGATGTGCTGCTGGAACCCACCAAGAAAGAGGTGATGGAGGAAGTGCGCTATCAGCGTGAGGAACTCGAATTCACCGAATTGGATGATGCAGGATTGCAAGAAGCTTCTGGTTATGTGTTTTATAATACCAGTAAATGGACACTTCAACGTTTGAAAGACACCGCAACGAACAGTCAACAACTTTTACAAGTCAACTTTCAGGAATACCTCAATGGCTTTAGTTCTAATGTCATCGAGATTGTGAATAAATTTAACTTGCCAGCGCAAGTAGCACATATGGCCAGTAAAGATGTCTTACTCGATGTGCTCGAAAAATTCACCTCTTCGCACATCAACCTGACCCCCGAAGAAAAGAAAGATCCTGATGGCCGTAAATTAGCTCCATTGACCAACTTAGGAATGGGTTATGTCTTTGAGGAATTGATACGTAAATTTAATGAGGAGAATAATGAGGAAGCAGGAGAGCACTTCACACCACGCGAAGTGATTGACTTAATGACTCATATTATTTTTGATCCTATAAAAGAGAATTTGCCCGAAGTCATCACCATCTACGATCCCGCTTGCGGTAGTGGAGGGATGCTTACCGAGGCGCAAAACTTTATCAAAAATCCTAAAGGCGAGATAAAAGCCTCGGGTGACGTTTACCTTTACGGTAAGGAAATCAATGATGAGACTTACGCCATCTGTAAGTCGGATATGATGATTAAGGGTAATAATCCTGAGAATATTCGTAATGGCTCTACCTTATCGACTGATGAATTTGCGGGAACGCAGTTTAACTTTATGCTATCCAATCCGCCTTACGGCAAATCGTGGGCTTCGGAACAGAAATACATCAAAGACGGTAAGGAGGTCATCGATACCCGTTTTATCATTACCTTGAAAGATTATTGGGGCAATGAAGAGACGGTAGATGCCGTGCCACGTTCGTCTGATGGTCAGTTGCTCTTCTTGATGGAGATGGTGTCTAAGATGAAGACCTTGAAGCAAAGTCCTTATGGATCGCGTATCGCTTCGGTACACAATGGATCGAGTCTATTTACAGGTGATGCGGGTGGTGGCGAGAGTAATATTCGCCGTTACATTATTGAGAATGATAAGTTATCTGCCATTATTCAGTTGCCTAATAACCTGTTTTATAATACAGGTATTACCACTTACATCTGGATACTTAATAATAACAAACCAGCGCATCGCCAAGGAAAAGTACAGTTGATAGATGCGGGGCAGAGTTTTGCGAAGCTAAGAAAGAATTTGGGTGCTAAAAACTGTGAGCTAAAGGCCAAACACATCAAAGAGATTATGTTGGCTTACGAGGCTTTTGAGGAGGTAAAACGTGATAAAGCTGACGGACTAGCTGTGAAGGTGTTTGATAATGCCGACTTCGGTTATTATAAAGTCACCATAGAGCGACCTAGTCGTTTGAAAGCGCAATTTACGCCCGAACATATTGCTGATTTACGTTACGACAAAACCCTCAGAGAACCGATGCAATGGGCTTACAAAACCTATGGCGAAAAGGTCTATAGTCAATGGCTTTCTTTAGAAAAAGACATCCTGGAATGGTGCGAAAAGAACGAGGTAGAGCTCAATGCCAAGAAACGCAAAACCCTTCTTTCTACTGCCATTTGGGACAAACAAAAAGCGCTATTCGATGCTGCTAATACCTTAATGACCTTAGTGGGCACGGAAGAGTTTAGTAACTTTAATGCTTTCCAGACGCTGGTAGAGGCGCAGCTCAAAAAACAAAAACTCAGTCTTTCGTCTTCGGAGAAAAACGCCATTTATACGGCGGTGAGCTGGTACGACGAAAGTGCGGATAAAGTCATCAAAAAGAAACAGAAAATTGCGGGGGATAAACTCAAAACCCTCTTAACTCGCCTCGATTGTACCGTAGAGCAATTGTCCGATTACGGTTATTTCCCTAGCGGAAAAGCTAACGAATACCTCATTTACGAAACAGAAAGTGACCTGCGCGACAACGAAAACGTACCACTCAAAGAAGTCATACACGCTTATTTTTTACAAGAAGTAAAACCACACGTTCCCGAAGCGTGGATAGACCTAGAGAAAACCAAGATAGGTTATGAAATATCGTTCAACAAATATTTCTATCAACACCAGCCTTTGCGTGATATTGCCGATGTTAGCCGAGAAATACTAGCCCTTGAAAAGGAAAACGAAGGTTTGATTATGGACATTCTAAAGCTATAAAAGATGGAGAATATTCAATTATCGGAGTATCAACAATGGTTATCGAACATTAAAGATCGCGTACGCCAAGTGCAACAGCATATTGTACGAACGGCGAATACCAGTTTGATCTTTTTTTATTGGGAAATAGGTCAGCAGATCACAGAAAAACAACAGCAAAGTCAATGGGGAGATAAGGTGTTAGAACAGCTTTCTAAGGATTTGAAAACGGCCTTTCCTGACCTGACTGGTTTCTCGGTGCGTAACCTTAAATATGCACGGCGTTTCTTTACCTTTTACGAAAAGACAATAGGGCAACAGCCCGTTGCCCAATTGCAACAACTCCCCATGTTTCAGATTCCGTGGAGACAAATTGAAAATGATTCAATTCTCTCGTTAGTGTCGAGAGAATTACAAGGTGACGAAACAGAGATTCGGTCGATAGTGTCAACCAAATTAGAAGCTGCCGATGTGGATGCGTTTTTATCAGTGCCATTTTCCCATCATTACGAAATCATACTAAAGATAAAGAATGAAATAGACCGCTGGTATTACATCAAACAAATGGCTCAAAACTTTTGGTCTGTGCGCCATAAGTTGCTTAACAATTGTCTGAATCAGGATTGTTCAAGATTTATTGATTTTCAGGATTATAGTATTGTTAGTTAAAAAAATAATATGGATTTAGATAATTTGACCTATAAAATAAATGGTTGTGCTATGAAGGTACATAATACGCTTGGAAACGGTTTCCAAGAAGTTATATATCAACGGTGTTTGGCCATAGAATTAAAACGAGCAGGGGTGAATTTTAAGCGTGAACAAGAACATAAGATATATTATGAAGGTTTAGAGGTAGGAACTAGAAGAGCGGATTTTGTAGTTGAAGATAAAGTTATTGTAGAATTAAAAGCACTTGTTAATCTAGAAGATGTGCATTTAGCACAAGCAAAAAACTATGTAGTGGCTTATAATAAGCCCATAGGTTTGCTTATCAACTTTGGAGCAAAAAGTCTGCAATTCAAGAAAATTTTCAATCCTAATATTCCCTATTTAAAAAAATCCTCTTAATCTTATAATCAAGAAAATCCAGATTCAGACAATGATGTGTGTAAACAACAAAACCGTAGAATACAGTTTTCGTGACTTTTCCAAACCTATGGGCGTATCTACTTTTACAACCAGTGATACTTTACCTCCCGAACTGCAAAAGGCTTTGCCCGATGCCGAAACCCTTAAAAAATTGATGGACTAATGAGTGTAAATATAAAATTTCAAAAATACCCTGCTTATAAAGATTCTGGTGTGGAATGGTTGGGGGAGATTCCTGAGGGGTGGGATGCTAATAAATTAAAATATCTTTGTGGAATTTATAACGGAGATAGTCTTAATGAATCTCAGAAAAAAAAGTATAGTTCTGAAAATACTTCTTATCGTCCATATATTTCCTCTAAAGATATAAATGTTAATGATGCATCAGTTAATTATGTGAATGGGTTAAAAATTCCTATTGATAATCAAAGTTTTAAAATAGCGGAAAAAGATTCAGTATTGCTTTGTATAGAAGGAGGCAGTGCAGGTAAAAAAATTGCTTTTACTAATCAAAGTGTTTGTTTTGTAAACAAGTTAGCTTGTTTTAAAGGGTTTTCTAATAATATAGATAAGAAATATCTTTTTTATTCGCTTAAATCAAGTCCGTTTATAACCCAATTTAATTTTTCAATGAGTGGATTAATAGGTGGTGTTGCAATTTCTTTATTAAAAAATCTTTCTATCTCAACCCCTCCTCTTTTAGAACAAACCGCCATAGCCCATTTTCTAGACGATAAAACCGCTAAGATAGACAGCGTCATTGCCCAAAAAGAAAAGATGATAGCCCTGCTCAAAGAGCGCAAGCAAATCATTATTCAGAATGCTGTGACCAAAGGCTTAGATCCTAATGCCAAGATGAAAGATAGTGGTGTGGAATGGATTGGGGAGATTCCTGTGGGGTGGGAGGTTGTGAAAAATAAAATATTATTTGTCGAAAGAAAAGAACCAGGTGAAGAAGGATTGCCATTGCTTTCGGTTTCCATACATTCGGCTGTTTCTTCAGAGGAATTAAGTGACGAGCAAAATATACGAGGTTTAACAAAAATAGAAGACAAAAGAAGTTACAAATACGTAGATGTTGATGATATTGTTTATAATATGATGAGGGCTTGGCAAGGTGCAATTGGAGCCGTTAGAGTAAAGGGAATGGTTAGTCCTGCTTATGTTGTGGCTAAGCCTAACAATAAAATACTTTCATCTTTCTTTGAATATCAATATAGAACCAGTGCATTTATTCAACAAATGAATTGTTTTTCGAAAGGAATAACTGATTTTAGAAAAAGGTTGTATTGGGATGAGTTTAAACAGTTGATTTGCATATTGCCACTAAAAGATGAACAAGCTAAAATTGTCACCTACATCAAAACCCAATCCACCAAGATAGACCAATCCATAGCATTACAGCAAAAGCAGATAGATAAGTTAAAAGAATACAAAGCGGTGTTGATCGATAGTGCGGTGACGGGGAAGGTGAAAATAGTATGAATTGGGTGAAAGTGTAAGAATTGGGATGTGTTGGATTTGGGGATTGTTGGATTAAATTAAAAAAAGATGCAAGAAAAGATTTAAGATGATTTGACCTATAAAGTGATAGGCTGCGCTATGAAAGTGCATTCTGCTCTTGGTAATGGCTTCCAGGAGGTGATTTACCAACGTGCTTTAGCTATTGAGTTCGAAAACCAAGGCATTGCCTATCAGCGCGAATTAGAGATGCCCCTCTATTACGATAATCAGCACATCGGTACACGTCGTGTCGATTTCCTAGTAGAAAAAACCTTAATGGTAGAATTGAAGGCCGTTGTCAAGTTAGAAGATGTACATCTGGCACAAGGTCTAAACTATCTCGTGGCTTATAAGGTGGATATTGGCTTATTGTTGAATTTTGGAGCACAAAGTTTAGAAATTAAACGCCTACGTCACCCTAAGAATAAACAAAATCCGAGCATTCAAGCATCCCAAAAATCCTAATTCGGACAATGGGGGTGGTATATTAAATTTGAAAACTTAAGTATTAGGAGATGAGTTGAATTACTTTATTACTTGTAACAGTAATTGCTACTGTATGATTAGTTCATACATATTTTCTTTGTTATTTATTCACATATTTGTGAACAATTATTTATAATTGTCCTATCTTTGTACCCCAAAGCGTATGATACAAATAGAATTTGAAAAGCAATATTTAGAAGATTTATACGCTAAAGGAAAATCTAAGGATAAGAAACACCGCTTTCAACCTCAAATTATTAAAAAATACCAACGCGTAATAGATACTTTAAGAGCAAATAACTCTATTGAAGATCTGTACCGTATTAAGAGTTTAAATTATGAAAAATTAATTAATGACAAAAAAGGACTTGAATCAGTACGGGTTAATGACCAGTACCGTATTGAGTTTAAAAGCAGAATTGAAGGCGAAGAACCTTTTGTTGTCACCATCTGCTCAATTGTTGAATTAAGTAATCATTACAGCTAAACTTACCACTATGAATATCCCTAACCCGCTTATTCCACATGAAGCCACTCATCCAGGATACCTTATTAAAGATGAAATAGATGCAAGACCAGAACTTACACAGGCAGAGCTTGCTAAGCAACTGGGTGTAAAACGTTCTTTTCTAAATGAAGTTATTAAAGGAAAGCGCAATATTACAGCAGATTTGGCTATTCTCTTAGAAAAAGTGTTGGCTATTTCTGCTGATTTCTGGATGCGATTTCAGTCACAGTACGAAATAGACTGTGCCCGCATCAAGGAACGTAACATTATTCAAGCAAAAAATATTGAGATTTGGACTATTATAAAAGAACTTGTCCCCGTCAACTATTTTCGCAAGTTGGGTTATCTTACCGATGATCTGACTAAGGATGTTAAAACCGTTTTTACTGTTTTTTCTGTGGAAAATACTGACGCTCTTAAGGCTTCTTTTTCCCATTGTCAAAATGCTTATTATCGTAAATCTGAAAAGCTTAAGATAAATGATCTTAATATTTTTGCTTGGAGTTCATTAGCAAAACACGAAGCGGCGATACAGAAGGTTGGTATTTTTGATTTTGACAATATGGATGCCTTGTGTACTGAGCTTAATGAGTTATTTTATACCAATGAGAACACATTAGAGCGCGTGAAACAAAGTTTAAATGCTTACGGTATAAAAATGGTTTATATTGAAAAACTGGAGGGTACACCTGTTGATGGTTTTTCGTTTTGGTCAGGGAATAACCCTGCTATTGCAATGACTTTAAGGCATAAACGTATTGATAATTTTGCCTTTACTCTTATGCACGAACTGGCTCATATTAGCTTGCATTTGCGTAATGATAAAGATAAACCATTTCTTGACTTTAATAAAAAAGCAGGACAGAGCACTTTAGATTGTGAGAGGGAAGCTGATGCTTTTGCACAAGAAAAGTTGTTGCCTAATAATTGTGCTAGTCCTATAGTAGCTTATTTCAGAAAGATACCTTATTTTATTGATGATATAACACTCGATTTTAGTAAAAGATACCGTATCCATCCAGCCATTATATTAGGTCAGGTATGTTATACCTTAGGATATTTTGCTTATAAAACTAAAATTGATAAATCACTTTACTAGTTGTGTAAAAAATATAATCATTATGACATCACAAACCAACGAACAAGCCCTAGAGGCAGCCATCGAAAGAGCCTTAGTAGGACGAAGCAAAGAAGAGCTTCCTGTAGGAGTTGCTGCAGAAGCCTCTGTCATCTATGGTGGCAGTGGATTTTATATGGGTAGTCCCGATGATTTTAGCGTGAAATATGCTATTGATGAACTCCGCTTTTGGCATTTTCTGGAAACGACTCAGCCTAAGGAGTTGGAGAAGCTGAAGCGTTCTGCCGATTGGAAACTCAAGATAGTGGAGCGTTACAACCGTATGGTGAAAAAGTATGGTCTGTTGCGTGTGCTTCGCAAAGGTTTGGAGGTGGAAGATGCCTTTTTCACCTTGATGTACGAATTGCCATTGGCCAGTAGTAGTCAGGTGGCAAAGGATAATTTTGAAAGCAATGAGTTTAGTGTTACCCGTCAGTTGCGCTACAATCAAGATAACCTGCGCGAGGAAATTGATATGGCTATTTTTGTGAATGGTTTGCCCATAGCTACCCTCGAACTTAAAAATCAATGGACAGGACAATGCGCCAAAGTCCACGGCATAAAACAATATAAATATGACCGCGATCCTAAGCAGCCTTTACTCAATTTTGGTCGCTGCTTGGTACACTTTGCTGTAGATACCGATGAGGTGTATATGACTACCAAGTTGAATGGAGCAAAGACTTTTTTCTTGCCCTTCAACCAAGGAAATAATAATAATGGTAAGGGCAATCCACCTAATGCATTTGGGCATAAAACGGCTTATTTATGGAATGAGGTGTTTACCCGTGAGAGTTTGGCTAATATCATACAGCATTTTGTACGTTTTGATGGTAAGGCGAATGATGCTTTAAGCAAAAAGACGCTGTTCTTTCCACGCTATCATCAGATGGCTGTGGTGCGCAATATACTGGCAGATGCCGCTAAGAAAGGTGTGGGGCAGACTTATCTGATTCAGCATTCTGCTGGTTCGGGAAAATCCAATTCCATCACTTGGGCCGCTTATCAGTTGATAGAAACCTATCCTGAATGTGAGACAACACCAGGAGCAAAAGGCATTGATAGACCTTTGTTCGATTCTGTTATTGTAGTGACCGATCGCCGCTTGTTGGATAAACAGTTGCGGGATAATATTAAGGAATTCTCGGAAGTGAAAAACATTGTAGCGCCAGCTTATTCGTCACATGAATTGCAAACGAGTCTGGAGCAAGGCAAGAAGATTATCATCACCACGATTCAGAAATTTCCTTTCATCGTAGAGGGCATTGCTGACTTGTCCGACAAGCGGTTTGCGGTGATCATAGATGAAGCACACAGTTCGCAAAGTGGCTCAGCCGCTGGTTATATGAACCAGGCTATGGGTTCTAATACAAGTGAAGAAGAAGGAGAGGATGCGCAAGACAAGATACTGAAAGCCATGCAAGCGCGTAAGATGAAAGGCAATGCTTCATATCTAGCTTTTACTGCGACGCCTAAGAACGCGACGCTTGAGCGTTTTGGTCAAAAACAAGAGGATGGCACGTTCAAGCCTTTTCATCTTTACTCGATGAAACAAGCTATAGAAGAAGGTTTTATCCTTGACGTACTTGCTAACTATACCACTTACAAAAGTTATTATGAAATTGAGAAATCGATAGAGGACAATCCCCTCTTTGATACAGCAAAAGCACAGAAGAAGTTGCGGGCCTATGTAGAGCGTGATAAGCGCACCATTGCCACAAAGGCAGAGATCATGTTAGAACATTTCATTACGAAAGTGTATAACACCAAAAAACTCCGAGGTAAAGCCAAAGCCATGGTCATCACACAAAGCATTGAGTCGGCCATACGCTATTATCAATCGATGAATAACATTCTTGATACGAAAGGGAATCCGTTTAAAATTGTGGTGGCCTTCTCGGGTAAGAAGATGGTGGATGGCATAGAATATACCGAAGCCGAACTGAATGCTTGTGCCGAGAATAAGACGCGTGATAAATTTGATGAGGACGACTACCGCATCTTAGTGGTAGCCAATAAATACTTGACTGGTTTTGATCAGCCCAAACTTTGTACCATGTATGTGGACAAGAAGTTGCAAGGCGTGTTAGCCGTGCAGGCTCTTTCTCGCCTTAACCGTTCGGCTTTGAAACTGGGTAAGAAAACTGAAGATCTGTTTATCTTAGATTTCTTCAATCAAATAGATGATATCAAGACTTCTTTTGATCCTTTTTATACTTCTACGACATTGAGCAAAGCCACAGATGTCAATGTGTTGCACGAATTGAAAGGCACATTGGATGAGGTAGGTGTATATGAATGGTATGAGGTAGAATCTTTTGTGGAGAAATACTTTGAAGGTGTAGATGCGCAGCAACTTAGCCCCATTATTGATATAGCGGCAGAACGTTTTAATAATGAACTAGAGCTGGATGATGCGCATAAAGCGGATTTTAAGATCAAGGCAAAGCAGTTTGTGAAAATCTATGGACAGATGGCTTCTATCATGCCTTACGAAGTGTTGGTATGGGAAAAGCTGTTCTGGTTTTTAAAGTTTCTGATTCCTAAGCTTATTGTCAAGTCCAAAGATGATGAACTGATTGATGCTTTACTCGACTCTGTAGATTTATCGACTTACGGTCTTGAGCGGACAAAGATCAACCAATCGATAGATCTGGATGATGCGAACAGTGAACTCACGCCTCAGAATCCTAATCCACGAGGTACGCACGGTGGTGATGAAGACAAAGATCCTTTGGATGAGATTATTCGCTCCTTCAACGAACGCTTTTATGCAGGATGGGATGAAACACCCGAAGAAGCGAGAGTGCGATTTGTTTCGCTTGCCAAATCCATAATGGCTTCTAAGGGATTTAAGGAGAAAGTGGCCGAAAATCCAGATAGACAAACCAGCAACCTAGCTTTGGAAGAAATGCTCAAAAAAGCCATGCTCAACAAGCGCAAAGCCCACGTGGAAGAGTACAAGAAGTTCACCAAAGACGAAGCTTACTTCCAAGGTGTCTTTGATTTGATGCGACGTATGATTGATAATCCTGGATTGATGGGTGTGGGTTAGGTGGCTTTTGATTTAAGTTGACATCTGATTCTAGTTTATTATTAAATAGAAAGGATAATAAGAATTAAATTAATAAAACCAAGTAAGATACTAAGTAAAGTTGCAGTCTTAATACAAGTGGGAGTCCTTGGTTTTGAGTCCATCATAATTGTATTTTTGATTAAAATACTTATCTAATATTTATTAACCTTACCGTGTTTTGAATTTCTAAAACTTATTGTACATTTGCAAAACTTAACTTATAAATGAAGTTGAAGCGGTATTTGACCATAGAACTACTGGAAGAATACGAAAGGGTAAACTTTTATTCTATTCTCTATAAGGGTGAAAAGCTAACGGAGTTTGAAAAATTCTTGATGGCCTATAAAGATTCTTATTCCCAAGATGTCGGTACGATAATGTATCGTATGGAACGAATAACGCAAGATGGTGTATTTGACAGACATTTTAGATATGCAGGAAGAGTTAAGGATAGAACAGCAGAATTGCCAAGCCATTTTGATACGTCAAACTTAAGATTATACTGCTTATGTATTTCCCCACAAATATTAATATTGGGAAATGGCGGGCTAAAAGGGACCCGAACCTATAATGAAGACCCTCATTTGAATAGCTGTGTAGAAGCATTGCAAAAAATTGATTTTGTAATCAACAAGAAAGAAGGCTATGGGAGTATCTCTATCAATGGAAAAACATTAGTGGGCAACTTGTCGTTATATATTACAGAAGACCAAGAACAATAACAGTTATGAAACGAAATTCTATCATGGAGGCCTGTCGCCAACTCATTACCCCTGAAATAAAAAGGAGTGTGGACTATTCCATTTTTGTAGCGAATAGGATATTTGATATCTTGGAAAGACAAGGCAAAAGTCAACGAGATTTAGCTAAAGTTCTAGGGAAAAGCGAAGCTGAAATTAGCAAATGGCTGCAAGGTACACATACCTTTACCACCAAAACGATAGCCAAAATAGATGTGGCTTTAGGCGAGAGTATTTTTGATATTTCTGATAAGACTCCTAAGTCTTATGATATGGTCATTCATCTCTCAGCTAATGCTAGCACTAAGCTCTCGACCAAAGCTAATAGATCAACTACAACATCATTATATGACGGTTGGAATGAAATGCCTATAACTGTGAATGAAAAGTGTTGTGAAAATTATAAATAAGCATTCTGAAATGGAAAACCCAAAAGAATATCAGCTAGAGTTTAAGCTAAATAAGGTCTTGGAAACAGGTTACTTTGCTGATTTAGAATATCTAGAATCACATGCTTTTGATGGTGATTTGATGAAAATAGAATTTGGTTTTAAGATTGATATTCAAAAACAGAATAAGGTGCTTGTTTTGCACTTACTTACCAAATACACTTATCCTATTGATGGTGTAGATGCTAAGATATTGGAGTTAACCAGTGCTAATTATTTTGAGATAAAAAACTTAAATGATGTTATCTCTATCGAAGAGAATCGTTTTACCGATAAGGCAAACATTCTACCTACCTTGTTGGGCATCAGTATAGGAACGATAAGAGGCATTATGGTGGTGAAAACAGCAGGTACAGCGTTAGCTAATTATCCGTTGCCCATAGTTAGTCCTGCTGATATATTGAAGGGAAGTAAATCACCCAAACGTCTTTAGATTTTAGTTTGAAATCAATGATATAAATGAATGAAGATAAATAACAGCTCGTTTTATAGTTGTTATTTTGATTAATGGCATTCGTTCAATTAATAAAAATAGTGATATTGTCAGTCAGGTGATTAGAACCTACATATACTGTTTGGTTCAAGTGTCCGCTTGCACCCAAAATCAATTCAAGCTTTCAGCTTGTCTGTTCATGATTTTACCCAACACTCACATGCTTGCGTTTCCTTTCCTGCTAAGCTAAAAGTTTGCTCTATTTTGAGTTTCCCGAGAATAGGGGAACTAAACGTCATTCGTCCAACTTGCGCCAAACGGGGAGGGGCGAAGTCTATTTTACGCTATTAAAAGTCTTGCTGGAATTTAGAAATAACATGAATTTTATCACTATTGTGTGAAATTGCTTGAAAATGTCAGGTAATAACGGCATAAATTATTTGTTGTACGACAAATTATTATCTTTGTCGTGCAACCATTCTTATTATTTCACCTTTAAAATTCACCATGAAAAACAAAACACAAAAAATCACCACCTTAATCTTGTTCTTATTTTTTACGATAATTAATACTTTTGCACAAGAGACCGCACAGGCTTCCATCGCTAACATATTAGAAATTCAACAATATAATAGAGCCATTCATATTATGGCCATGTTATTAATTGGTTTCGGCTTTTTGATGGTTTTTGTAAAGATGTATGGTCGTTCAGCCATAACCGCAACTTTTTTATTAGTCAGTATTTCCATTCCTACCTATCTGGCTATTAAAAGTATGGGCGTCTTTGAGCAGCATGGAGAAATTGAACAATTTATTCTTGCCGAATTTGGTGCTGCCAGCTTATTGATTGCCGCTGGAGCTCTTTTAGGGCGATTAAAGATGTACCAATATTTGATACTCGGTTTACTCTTTATCCCGTTCTATATTTTCAATGAGCTCGTTGTTGTAGAGGATTACTTTCACTTTATAGGCAAAGTTGCCGATACGGGTGGGTCAATCGTTATTCATGCTTTTGGTGCCATCTTTGGTATTTCTGCAGCTGTTTCCTTAACTCAACCTAAAGACCGAGAGATACCTATAATGGCAGATGCCACATCCGACAGGTATTCATTATTAGGAAGTATGGTTTTATGGGTCTTTTGGCCTAGTTTCTGTGCTGCTTTAGTGCCTTCGGAAGCTATTCCTATGACCGTAGTTAATGTGTTTCTAGCTTTATGTGGATCAACTATTGCGACCTATATTACTTCGGTTTCGATACGTGGTAAGATAAATGCTGCTGACATTGCTAATGCTGCCCTAGCAGGTGGTGTAGCTATTGGAGCCACTTGCGATTACGCCACACACGGAGAAGCAATGGTTATAGGTATATTAGCTGGGATTTTATCGACTGTAGGATTTGCTGTTTTCCAAAAGAAAGAAGAGGCATTTCATAAGATTGTTGATACTTGTGGTGTTTCTAACTTACACGGATTACCAGGTATCTTTGGTGGATTAGCTGCTATTGTGGTGGTTGATGATATTAGTGCTGTAGCTCAAATTAAAGGAATTTTAGTCACCGTAGTGTTGGCTGTAGCGGCAGGTTTGTTGTCTGGTAAGGTGGTTTCCTTATTTGGTACTAATGATAAAATTTATGAAGATTCTGCTGAATTTGAAGATGTCGATTAACCTTTATTTCTTTAAATATTAATGAATTATCCAACTGAAAGATAAGAATTTCAAGTCTTACTTGCTTAATAAATAAAATAGTATGAATAACGAGAGTCATAAAGTAGCCCTTCTCACAGGGGCTACTAAGGGTATTGGTAAAGCCATTGCTATTAAGCTAGCAGAACACAGTTATAATCTCTTTATTGTAGGTCGGAATGCTCTGCAGTTGAGCCAGACTAAAACTGAGTTAGAAACCTATGGTGTTAATTGTCAGTTTTTAGAAGCAGACTTAAGCCTTTCTGAGGTACCAGAGACTATCATTGCAGCGTGTATCAAGGTTTATAATCGTTTAGATCTTGTGGTGAATAATGCGGGCTTGGCCAACGCTTTACCAGTAGCCGAAACGTCTATGGATGTGTGGGATAGTATTTTTGCAGTAAATGCCCGTGCTCCATTTTTTATATGCAAGGCTGCGGTGCCTTACTTAAAGAATAGTCCAAAACCTATTATTATAAATATAGGCTCTGTTGTAGATTTTAAAGGTTATGCGAACCAAGCCGTTTATGCTTCATCTAAGCACGCTTTGGCTGGATTCACAAAAGTATTGGCTAAGGAAGTACAAAAGGATGGTATTCGTGTACATCTGATTTCACCAGGTGGTGTTAATACCGAGATGGTACGCGAGATGCGCCCTGATATTGATACCGAACAGCTTATCCAACCCGAAGAAATTGCTGATATAGTAGAGTTTATTATTACCCGAAAGGGAAAAGGAACCATTGATCATTTTTACATCCGTCGTGAATCCGGTTTGGCTTTTGATTAAGTCTTGAAGGTTAAATACAAATGGGGAGGAGCACAGTATATAGTCTGTTGTTCCTCCTTATAGTAAGTTACCAAGTGCCAGCAGGAGAGAATAGAAAATCGGTGGGATTATCAACGTCATATAAATAGCGATGCCCTTTCGTTTCTCTTTTGCAGAAGGACTCTAGTAATTTGAGCATCGTATGATAGCTTTCTAACGTTAGAGCACAATAAAAAAGCTGGTTATCATTACTGATTATGCCTTCATCGGTTTCAAATAGACCAAGGATTAAATTGCAATTACGGCCTTCAATGAAATCGACTTGTGAGAGGTCTAGTTTTTGTTTCTTTTCTATAATGACATCTTTAATTAAGTCTCTAAATTTGATGGATTGAGCTTTGTCAAAGTTGTATAATCTAACAATGTTTTCTCCATATGCATTGATGTTTCCTATGTAGTCTAATTCCATTTTGTAAGTGTTAGGTAGCTCTCTAATCTATAATAAAGTTGTAGTGATTTATTTAGATTTTGATTAAAACCCTTTTTATATATTGTGCTGTGCAAAGATAGAAGTAATCGTTTGTATTAAGCTTAATAATTGCATTTTTGACAGAATTTTTTTCTATGGTTGTTTCCTCTAAATATTTATGCGTTATTCCTGTATCTGATGGTTAGTAAAGAACGTAACTTAAGGCATAATGCAAGTGTAAGGTTCTTTTTTTAATCCTTCTATTGGCTTGATTGATAGATCACAAATCGGGTGTACTCGTTTTTGCATAAGGGATAGGAGCAATTGTTTGAACTCCTTTTTTTTTAGAAAAAGAGTGAGTGCGGATAGCCCGACCCGAAGGGATATGCCCAAATTATTTTTTTGAAAAAAGAGAATTACCGTGTGTGAACTATGAGCTAGTCGTATGATTTCATAATCAGCTTGTCTTCAGTTAATAATGGCGCACAAATCTCATCCATTTTCATCGTTTCCCAACTTGTGAGTTGCTTGTGAGTTTTGTAATATTTCAGAGGTATGGGGTGTGTGCCTACTACAACGGGGATGTTATATTGCGTCTCAATGAACTCTTTAAACTGATTGATGTAAGGGCAGGGGGGATAGCCAACAATCAGACCTGTAGCTAGATGTATAACGTCAGCGCCGTTTTTAATCATTTCGGCAGGGACGTATTCGATATTTCCACCAGGGCAACCGCCACAATTAGAGTATCCAACCAATTCCAATTCTTCCGTCATAGGATATTTTGCAAATCCGCCGACGTGTTCTTTCATAGCTCTGAGGCATTTACCTCCTCCACAGTTGAGGTAGCGTGCGCATATTATGATTCCTATTTTAGTCATTTGTTCCTTTTCTTGTGATTTTATTCCCACATTGTGGGTTTAATTTCCAACAGCTTACTGCGAATATGAAAGTGTTTTGAATTGATGCTTTGTTTGTGTGCAGCGGTGTAGTTTATTTTTGCTTTATTTATAACTAACAAAATTATACATTTTCATCTTTAAAGCTCATATTTTGTATTAATATGTTGATAATTTCATTGAGTTAGTAGGAGGTGTTTTGTGTTTAGATTAAATAGTTATTCTAGTTTATGGGTTTAGAGAGTTGAAATAGTTTTTTATTTGCGAAATGTGTTTTCCTTTTTCTTTTGTTTCTAGCCAGCTGGCTTCAAAAGCATTGATTGCCAATTGCTCCAACTGCTTATTGTTTAAGTTGAGGGCATGAGCAATTTCGTAGTAGTTTTCGTTCATATAACCTCCAAAATAAGCGGGGTCATCGGAGTTGATGCTTGCTGAAATGCCTTTGTTGAGTATTTCAAGAAGCGGATGATCCTCCATCTTTTTTATGACTTTAAGAGCGATATTACTTAGTGGGCACAGCGTTAATGAGATGTTCCGCTTTATTAATTGCTCTATCAACGCTTGGTCATCTAAACAGCGGTTACCATGGTCTATCCTAACTACTTTTAAGAGATCGATAGCTTCCCAGATATAGTCGGCTGGACCTTCTTCTCCGGCATGAGCTACTAATTGGTAACCTTCCTTTGCTGATGCTTCAAACACCTTGCTGAATTTGCTAGGCGGATTATTCATCTCCGAGGAGTCCAAGCCTACGCCATCAATCCAATGTTTGTAGGTACGTGATGCTTCAAGAGTTTTGAAGGCTTCAGCTTCGCTTAAATGCCGCAGATAGGACATAATGAGTTTGTAGGAAATGTTTAATTCTTGTTTGCCTTTTTCGAGTGCTCTATGGATACCATTAATCACAACATCAAAGGCAATGCCTCTATCAGTATGGGTTTGAGGATCGAAAAAGACTTCAACATGAGCCACATTTTGGCTGTGTACTTTGCATAGGTATGCCCAAGTCAAGTCGAAAAAATCTTGTTCATGAATTAAGGCCTGAGCACCTAAGTAGTAGATGTCCAGAAATTCCTGAAGATTATTAAATTGATAAGCTTTTTTCAATGATTCAATGGAGTTATAACCTAAAGTTATATTATTTCTGTTGGCTATTTCGAACATGAGTTCAGGTTCAAAAGTCCCTTCGATGTGTAAATGAAGTTCCGCTTTGGGAATGCCTTGAATGATTTTTTTAAGCTTAGTTGATTCCATATGATGTTAAATTATCGGCAATAATTTTTGCTGTTATACAACAGTATTCAGTTTTAATAGCTACTTGTTATATTGAATTATTTCAAGAGGTCTTCAACTCGTTTTATCACTTATTTATACGGATGTTTTTTCTAAAAAAAGATCCTTATAAATGAGTTTCGGAGGAGGCGTCTTTCATTTCTGATTATAACAAACAAAGTTATAATTTTCAATCTTAATAACAAGGTTTTTTATCCCTAATCTGTTGATTATTCTTTTTAGCGGGTTGCTTATATCAGGGACTCAATATTTGCGGCTAATTGTTGAAGTTTAGTTCTTTAGTTTTAAATTATCATTTAGGGCTTTATCTAAGTTCTCATATTTGAATTTAAAACCAGATCTTATAATTTTTTCAGATGAAACTCTACTTCCTTCCAATAATAGGATAGACATTTCACCAAATAATACTTTCATAATAAACCTTGGGATATTGGGGAGAATTATTTTTTTGTCAAGTAATTTTGCGATTTTTTTTGTGAATTCTATGTTGGTTATATGTTCAGGAGAAACGGCATTAAATATTCCATTCATAGAGTTGTTTTCCACCATGAATTTAAAAATATGGGATAAATCCTGAATGTGTATCCATGGCATATGTTGATTCCCGTTCCCTATACCTGAACCAAAGCCATACTTTATGGGTTGGACTATTTTTTTTAATGCTCCTCCATCTTTTGAGAGAACAATTCCTATCCTAACAACAGAGACATTGGCTGCTACATTTTCAGTTTTGAACAACTGTGCAGTATGCTCCCATTGGCTACAAACATCACTTAAAAAATCGTTTCCTTTGGGGCTGTCTTCATTAAAAATGGTATTGGTCGTTGTGGTTCCGTAATACCCAATGGCTGAAGCTGAAATGAATTTTTCTATCGTTATCTGGTGTTTCTTTAGTTCTTCAAGTATTAAAAGACCACTATCAATTCTACTCGATATGATGGTTCGTTTCCTTTTTTTGCTCCACCGTTTGTCTGCAATCGAAGCACCTGCTAAATGGATAATATAATTAACGTCTATTAATGCTTTTGGGTCAATGTATTTGTTCTTTACATCCCACAAGTAGTCGTTCTCTTTAGTCACCTTTCGCGTTAAGAATCTGACAGTATATGTATTATCTAGTTGTTTAGCCAAATTTTTGGCAAGCATACCATTTGCTCCAGTTATTAAAACAATTTGTTTCATTATCTTTTTAAGATTGTTTTGTAAGCTTCGTTTTTACAATAAAATGTTAAACTGTTGGTTATAAGACCTCAAATATAGAGAAAGTATTTTCACTCATCAAGTGTGTCTTGAATGAAAGCTTCTGTTTGTTGATTGATTTCTTGTTTTAGGTATGAATAACGTAGCTTAGCTGCGACATAAATACTACGAAGTATATAAATTTTTAATGTCGAGATCTCACTTCGTTTGAGCAGTATTTTTTTGCATCTGAACGGTATAGTGTGATTGATAAAGATGAATACCTTTTCATAGCATTCAGAGTTGAGATGAGGGAGTCCGAAAACAAAAAAAGGAAGGAATTTCTTACGAAATGTTCCTTCCTTTTTTATATTCTAAAATACCTACTGATTGAATCCCTCTTGGTGTGGTTTGTTCCTCGCAGTTTGTAGGTAGAGGTGGCCTTTATTCAGATTTTGGCAACCAACGATTTACGATGTCTTGGTGTTTAGCTACCCAATTTTTAGCTATTTCGTGTCTGTCACTATCTCCTTGATTAAAAAAGTCAAGTATTTCGCCAGCTTCTGATTTGGTTAAATGAAAGTTCTTGAAAAATTGAACAGCCCAAGGGTCTTCTTCTAGATATGTAGCACGTGCAAATGTCTCGATATGCTCAGCTTCTCCATATATATTCTTAGGATCATCCAAAAACTTAAGATCATAACGACCAAATTTCCAGTGAGGAGCCCAACCTGCAACTACAACCCAGCGATTTTCTTTTATTGCTTTTGTCAATTCACTTAGCATAGCTACACCCGAAGAGTTTAATTGCTCCATATTCGTTAAGCCATATTCTTTAATCGCAATATCCGTTTTGCTTGTAATACCAGCACCTCTTTCAATCCCAATAATTTTTCCATCAAATTTGTCAGCGACATCATTTAGCTCTGCGATAGTATTAATAGTGACATATTGTGGAACCACCAAACCAATACGTGCTTCATCGGTATTAACATTTAAGCTGACTAGTTTATCACCAAATTTAGCGACTTTAGATTTATGTGTAACAGGCAACCAAGCTTCCATAAAAACATCAACATCGCCCTGTGCCATAGAAGCATAAATTAAATCGACAGCAGCTGCTTTAGTGTTTACTTTATAACCGTTTTGCTCTAATATAACTTGAGCAACGTGAGTCATGGCTACACCTGAAGCCCAACCATCTACGTAGGCCATTGTAATTTCTTTTTTATTGTCTTTTGCTTTCTTTTTTCCAGAATTACAGCTACTCAATGCAAGAGTCAGTACTGCTAATAGTAAAATTCTAATTTTCATATTCTTAATTTTTAATTGTTAGTCTTTTTAAATTTTAATTTTAGGTTATTTAATTTTTCATTATTGCCTTTTTGTCCTAAAGCTTGTGTAATACGGTCAAGAATAATAGCCAATATAACGACAGCAAAACCGCTCTCGAAACCAAGGCCAATATTTAAGTTATTAATACCTTCCAGTACTTTTTCGCCTAAACCACCTGCGGCTATCATTCCAGCAATCACGACCATAGATAATGCCATCATAATGGTTTGATTGACGCCTGCTAAGATGGTTTTTGTAGCTAAAGGAAGTTCTACCTTTACAAGTATTTGTTTATTGGTAGCACCAAAAGCTCGTGCGGCTTCCACCACGTCTGCGGGTACTTGCTGTATGCCTAAGGTCGTTAAGCGAACGGCTGGTGGCATAGCGAAAATCACCGTTGCAAAGGCACCAGGTAGCTTTCCTATGCTGAAAAACAAGACGGCTGGTATCAGATAGACAAAGGCCGGCATGGTTTGCATAAGGTCTAGAATAGGGCGTATTATCTTATTGGCCGTAGGTTTCTTGGCTGCCCATATTCCCAAAGGAATAGCATGCGATAAGGCAATGATAGTGGAAACAAAGATAAGTGCTAAGGTCTCAATCGTTTCCACCCAAAAACCAAGCAGGTAGATTAAGGTTAAACCTAAAGCGGTAAATAAAGCCACACCACGACCTACTTTTATGTAAGCCAAAATAGTGAAAAGTAGAATGATAACATAAAATGGAATGCTTAATAACAACCATTCAAAGCCTCCAATAAAACCATTACCAACGACTTTGATGAAGTTAAATACACCATCAAAATTATCGGTAAGCCAATTCACTCCACTTTCAACATATTGTCCTATATCAATAAATTTCGTCATCTTATTGTTCTTTTGCTTGTTCTTTTAATTCTATAATTTCTTTTTTATTAAAGCGGGTAGCTTCAATAACCAGAGAGGTTTGGGATATGACTCCCTTCAATTTGCCATTTTCTCTATTCACCACTGCAATGGGTGATTTTGTCCCTGTGATAAGTGGTAACATTTCTTCTACAGTATATTCTTCATAGACACTAGGACAGGTGGTGGTAATAAAATCTTCAATCGTATTTTTATTGAGTTTTTCGGCTTTGAGTACTTGCGGTAACCAAATAAAACCAATGAAGATGCGTTGTTTGTCAATAACAGGAAGCGCATCGAGAGCTGTTGAGCGCATTTTTCTGATAATTGAACCCGGACCTTCTTTCTCTAGTTGAACCACAGTGGGTTTTTCAAACATAAGTGTACCTGCCGTAATAATAGATTTTCGATCAACCTTCTCTACAAAAGCTTCTACATATTCACTGGCAGGGTTGTTCAGGATGTCTTCGGCAGTACCTATTTGTTCTATTACACCATCTTTCATTATGGCAATGCGATCGCCCAGTTTGATGGCTTCATCTAAATCATGCGTAATGAACACAATCGTTTTATGCAATTTGTCTTGTAAATCGAGCAGTTCATCTTGCATATCCGATTTTATCAAGGGGTCTAATGCTGAAAAAGCCTCATCCATCAAAAGGACTTCAGGGTTGTTGGCTAAAGCACGTGCCAAACCTACACGCTGCTGCATACCTCCTGAGAGTTGCGATGGGTTTTGATGTTCGAAGCCTTGCAAGCCTACCACATCAAGAGCTTCCTGCGCCTTTTGTAAGCGTATCTCTTTCTCCTCGCCACGTATTTCGAGACCAAAAGCGGCATTTTCAAGAACTGTACGGTGGGGAAGAAGACCGAACTTTTGAAACACCATACTCATCTCTGTACGGCGCGTTTCAAGCAAACTCTCGTTCGATTCTTTCGTTATATTGATGCCATTAATAATAACATCTCCAGCTGTTGGCTCTATCAATCGATTTAAACACCTGATGAGTGTCGATTTTCCACTGCCCGAAAGTCCCATTATTACAAAAACCTCTTCCTTTTTAATTTGGAAATTAGCTTTGTTAACCCCTACGGTACATTTTGTTTTTTCTAATATCTCCGCTTTACCTTTGCCTTCTTCGAGCATCTTTAAAGCCTGCGATTTATTTTTTCCAAATATTAAGGTTAAATCTTTTACTTCAATTTTGAAATCCTCATTTGCCATTCGTTTGTTTTTATGTTTTTTTCTTGTAACGATTCAGTATCAATAGATAATGCTTTGGGCGACTAAGTGCTTACTGTGCGTTGTCGAAATACAGGTTGTACATTCTTACTAATAATTCGCTCTATAAGGCAACATTACTTGGTTATTTACTTTTGAACACAGAAAGTTACTTTTGTCGGGAGCTTATACGACATGACTTACTATACACTTTTTAACGACTAAAAATAGTAGCCAATATTAATATTAAATCGCGTTTCCCATACTAAGTCTTCCATAGTTACAGGCTTTCCTTGTAAGTTAACATCTGCGTTATAATATTTATCAGTCGCATCATCACTATAAAGCTGACCTTCACCTAGTCCTGTGCCAAATGAAGGAGTCAGCCAAGGCTGGTTCTTACCCATTGCAAAATCTACGTAAGTATATACATTACCTGCAGTAATAAGAAAACCAGGGATTAAATGTTGCATATCTGTAAAGTTATCATTCATCTTGTCGGTATAGGTATAATCGACGTAAGCCTGAATGCTACTAATTGGCCCCAGTTCTACTGGAATGGTATAAGCCAATCCTGCCATATACATTCTAGCTTCAGTTGCTACTTCATAAGTAGAACCATAAGCTCCCATCGAAACGATTTCTAAATCAACACCTTTATCATCTTTTGCGGCATAGTTGTACTGAGTAATCTCTCCCTTAAAGTTGAAACCACCGAAATCCATAACTGTATGAAGTGCAAAAGCCGTTGATAGTTCAGAGTCGTTTAAAACACTATTAAAATTTTGTCCTACCTGAGCACTTAATCCCACTTCTACGTTCTCATTGAGATGATAAGCACCACGCGCATTAAAGTGATTTAATTCTCTATTAGATGAACCAGTAGTAGGTACTAAGTCATAAGCATAACGCCCAGGGCCAGAATTTCCATAAGTAATTTGACCATCATAAGGTCCTTCTGGTTCTGACTGACGGTAATACGCAAAGCTTAAGTCTAGATTTTCGATCGATGAGATATCAAACTTAATACCCATGTCATAATCGTCTTCTAATCCTACGTAATAAGCCCCCTGAAACCACCAAGAATGCGAGGCATACTTAGTAATACCAAAAGGAACTTGAGAAACACCGACTTTAACATAAATATCGTCAGTAATACCATAACCAAGCCATCCTTGTTTCATAAAATGGGTATCGTAAGTAGGGTAAAAACGGTATTCGAAATTAAGATCGATACCTTTCTTACGTGCTGTTACGTTAAGACGCCAAGTATCAATGGTTACTTCTGGTTGTTTTTTGCTGTCCACCCAGCTTTTAGAAAAAATGTTAAAGCGGAGAGCTCCTCCAATTTTCACGAAATCTTCATTTTCTTCTTGAGCACTAATCGCTATAGATAATAATAAACCTAAAGCTATTAAACTTTTTTTTAATTGCATTCGTATTTGTATTATTGGTTTTAAAAATAAACTCTAACTTGTTATTAGAGTTGTAATGGATAGGTGAGTTTTTTTAATATCAATTTTTATATTTTGGTTATAATAAAAGATTGATACTATTCTTTCTCTTTTTAATGGCAATAGTTCTTTATTCATGTTATGTACAATCTTATGTTGTACATTATTGTCAATCATATTTTGATTCCCCTTTTTGTGTTTTGCACTTTAAATTGGAGCCTTTTCCGTTGAAATGGTAGTGGTATAATAACAAAGCCGCTCTACTCGTTAGAGTTAGCTTTAATTCTTTTATTGACAATGTATCCTAAGACCATTTCAACAAGTCCCAAATTAGTTTCTGTGCGAACAAAAGTACAAAAATGAAACAAGAAATCTTAGATTATTCTGGTTTAATTGAATAATTAAAGTAATGAATGGCTATTTGTTGGTGTTATTTAGAGGGGGATTGTTAGTCGTTAATGCGTTCTGCAATAATGTTTAAGGCTATCATAGGTGAGGCGTCAACTTTCTCTATATTTAAGAGTTGAATAAGAGTTTCTAAACTGTCTTCTACTTTTGTTAATTCTGCGTCGTTTAATTTCTGAAGTTTTTGTGATAATTGTTCGTGTAGAAGTGATGGTAAGGTGCCTAATAATTTATTACCTGTTGAGGTTAAAGCTATATTAACGACTCTTTTGTCGCCCGATTTGGGTAAACGAGCTAAAAAACCTTTTTTCTCAAGTCGGGTAATAATACCGCTTACTGTACTTGAATTTAAGTTCAAGAATTTCTTTATATCACTTTGAGTGGCTTGGTAATTGTCTGATGCATGGAGGAAATTTAAACATAAGGCTTGCGGAATACTTACGCCATATTCTTTTTGAATCTTTTTTGATTCTATATCTACTGAGCGAACAATTTTTCTGATTTTGATTAAAATATCTGTAGTATCCATTTTTAAAACGTTTTCGCAAAAATACAAATGTTTTTTTAAGAAACTATCTTAAGTTGCGTGGATTAATTAAGGTTCTTTTATGTTCTATTAAATGTAATTCTGTTGTCTGAATCAGATGCTATTAGTAATATAATACTCCTCGTAAATTGAACCATCCGCTAAGACAAATATAAATATCATTAATCTGTTTGTAGCGTTTTTAGGAGTTTCTTCGTTGCCCCAAAATACGCACTAATTCATTATCTAAATTTGTATTTTATTGTTTGATTATCAATATGATGGGTGGAAAAATTAACAACATAAACAACTGTAATTTAGGTCAGCTTAGTGAAAACGTGTGCGTGTGAACTGACTGTTTTTTAGGGAGTTTTGAAATGATGGGAAAATAGGCTATGTTTGTTCGGTTATACTAATTACAAATTAAAGATAACGTTTAGCTATTGGTGTTAATTCTATTTTTAATCATTAAAAAAATTAGGCCTTGAAAAATTTTTCATTAAAGTGTTTTTTGATTTTTGTGTTAAGCTTTTATGGATTGAGTGCTTTTGCACAGTTGGATAAGGTGCATTATATTCCTCCCTTTTTTGCACCGCAAGCTGCTTCTAGTAGCGTAAAAAATCAGTGGATTGTATTGTCCACGCAAGAAACGACCGCTTTTAATGTTTCTATTTATCGCGGAACAACCCTTTATAAAACTATTTCTGTATCAAAAGATCTACCGCGTTTGGTTCATTTAGGTAGTGGGTTTTCTTCAGCGAATAATCCTACGGGGGTCGTTAATGAAAATGGTATTAATAGAGTTTTGTCCGATGATGGTTTTATGTTAGAAGGCGAAAAATCATTTTTTGCTGCCATTTATCAACGTTCAAATTATCAAGGTGATGTGCTCACATGCAAGGGGGCGACAGCTTTGGGGCAAGAGTTTTATTCGGGGCATATTTTTGGTGACTATGGTAATATTTACGGTAGAGCACAATTTCTTACCGTAATGGCTACTTTTGATAATACCCGTATTACTTTTAGTAATCCGCGTGTTAAGTGGGATGGTCAGGGCTCTAACACATTCTCTGTTACCTTAAATAAGAATGAGAGTTATGCACTAGGAGCGATCTATGCCAACGCACTAGAGGCTAATTACGATATAAACGATTATAATGGTACTAAGGTGACCAGTACTAAGCCTATTGCTGTTAATACAGGATCGTGGATGGGCAGTGCTAATACTGGAAATCAACAAGATATTGGTATTGATCAATTAGTTCCACAAAATTTTGTAGGTAAAAAGTATATTGCTGTAAAGGGGTATGGTACAGATCGTGGTGAGAAAGTTATTGTTGTAGCAACAAAAGCTAATACTCAACTTTTTGTCAATGATACTTTAGAGCATACTTTTCTTCAGAGTGGTGAATATTATGTGGTTAATAGCGATGAGTATAATTCAACTACAAATAACGTTTCCATAGAGAGTAGTGAGAATGTGTATTTGTTTCAGACATTATCTGGCAAGTATTCTGACGTCTCGGTAGGGATGTGTTTTATACCACCACTTTCTTGTTTGTCTAATCGTGAAGTTAATATTTCGTATGCTAACCTAATTGGTGCCCCCGTACTTAACATCATTACGGAGTTGGGAGCTACGGTGACAATTAATGGATCAGTTGTGACGCATACGCCTCAGGTTGTAGTGGGTAATCCCGACTGGGTAACTTTTAGGCTCGATTCTACGGATATTGCAGAGTACACTACTTCTGTTGATGCTTTCGAGATCATTTCTACGAGTGCTATTAATGCTGCTTTGGCTTTTCAATCAGGCTCTATTGGGGGTGCTGGATTTTTTTCTGGTTTTGGTGTAAGTCCTCAACTGTTGGTTATACCTACACTAGAAGGTACCGAGGCCTGTTACCCTAACAATGCTGTTTTGCAAGCCGATGGTTATGATTCCTATATTTGGTACTTCGATAACGAAATTATTGAGGGGCAAAATGAAGCCCTATTAATACCAAGCAAAACGGGACAATACCGTGTGAGTGGAACAACGAGTTGTGGTACTACAAAAGCCTCAGACCCTTTTATTCTGAAGACTTGTCTGTCGATGGAAGGTGGCGGTGAATACTTAGAAGATGCTGGTGATGTGATGATTAAGTTGCGTTTAGGATTGCCTAGTGACGATGATGTGACGTATTGGTATCGCACTGTTGCTCTTGATGGTGGTGCTACTGAGGGGAGAGATTATGAAGCTAAAACGGGTATTGGCGTCATGCCTGCTGGGAGTACCGAAGATTCCTTGTTTATCAGTATCCTTGATGATGAAGCTGATGAGGCCGATTCTGAAGGTTTTCTTTTTGAAATTTATTTTGCTGACAATGCCACTGTTCAGAATGATATCTTGACTTTTACAATTATTGATAATGATAATGCTCCCACCATTAAAATTATGGGAAATGTTAATATTACTGAAGGTGAGGGGGCAGCTTCTGTAGCGATAGCTAAAATAGGAGATACCGAGAATGAGGTTACCGTAGATTATTATACTACAGATCTTAGTGCCATAGCTGGTACACATTATGAAGAAACGAAAGGGACTTTAACATTTCTTGCTGATGAGTACCTGAAATCGGTAAGGATACCATTAATTGATAATGATGATCTTAATGACCGACGTATTTTATCTTTCCATATCGTGAATGTTGTAAATGCAGATGTCGGTGTTGATAGTGCAAAAGTAACGATTTATGATGATGATGTAGCCAGTGCTAATGTGGCTTTTATGCCCACAACGACTGAAGAAGTAGAAGAGGGAGAGGAGCTTTGGTTAAATATACAGCTGTCAGAGAAAGTGGCTGTGGATGTGACTTTTGATATTTCGGTAGAATATTATACTGCTGATAGCAATGATGTGGTTTTTAATGGGCCTATAGCTTGTCGTATCGATTCAGGACAAATAGAATTTAATTTGTATGTGCCTACTATCGATGACCGTTTTAATGAAGATGATGAGTATTTGTCCTTTGTCATGTCCAATGTGGAAAATGCTGTTCCGGGGCAGATGAGTAGTTCTTATACTATTCTTAATAACGATTTTACTCCTGAGCTTTTACCCGATAATTTTAGCAGTAAAGAAGATGTCTCATTCTCTGGTAGTGTCATTGCTAATGATATTACTTTAGGAGATGCTCCTGTGGTGATTACTTTCACGCCTCCTCTTATTGGCGAATTTACGGATTTGGGTCTTGGGACTTTTAGTTTTATGCCTCCCTTGGATTTTTCTGGTGCAGTACATTTTACTTATCAAGTGAAAGATGCTACAAATGACAGTGCTAGTGCTAATGTGCAAATATTGGTAGAGCAAGTTAATGATGTGCCTGTGGCTCATAATGATACCGTGACAACAGATGAAGATACCCCTTTTAATATTTACCCTTTGGGCAATGATGAGGACATTGATGGTACAGGGATAAGTGTAGAATCGGTATATGATAATAAGTTAGGTGCTGCCATTCCTAAGAACAGTTATATCAATTATCAGCCTTATAGAAATGTTAATGGTTTAGATGTTCTTAACTATGAAATAAAAGATACCGAAGGCGATCCTTCCTTTGCTAAGATTTATGTCACGGTACGTCCCGTAAACGATGTACCATTAGCTTATGATGATACTTACCGTTTGGATGAAGATGCTAGTACTACAACTTTAGACGTTTTGCAAAATGATGACGATCAGGATGCTAGTGGTTTGACCATAAAACGCTTATATAATGTTACTGGTGGTACCGCACAGTTGGTTAATAATAAAGTGGAATACACCCTTGATGCTAATTTTTGGGGCAATGCTACCATATCTTATACCATGCAAGATGGCGAAGGAGACAGTGCTTCTGCAACAGCTTATATAGAGGTGGTAGGGGCTAATGACTACCCAGTAGCTAATGACGATTATTATTATATTGATGAGGATAATGATTTGCTCTTGATGCTTTTAAGTAATGATGTGGATGATGATCAGCGTGGACTTACGCTTAGTCGATTAAATGATCCACTCTATGGTGAACTTGATCAAATTGCGGGACAATGGATGTATTCGCCTAATCAAGATTTTTGTGGCCTTGATTCCTTCCGTTATTTTATTGAAGATTGGAATAATGATATGGCTTTTGCCTGGGCTACTATTAATGTGAATTGCATCAATGAAGCTCCACGGGCTCTTGCTGATACTTTTGTATTGAACGAAGATGCTCCAATGACCGTCTTTGATGTGATGCAAAATGATGAGGATCCTGATCATAGTGGTGTTACTTTGATCGCTGTTTTTGATGTTAGTGGAGGTGATGCTATTATTAGTAATCAAAAAATAGAATATAGTCTCACACCAAATTATTCTGGTATTGCAGGATTTAGTTATGTGTTGCAAGATGGTGAAAATGATTTGGATACTGTAGCAGTTCATATCGTGGTGTTGCCTTTGAATGACAGTCCTATAGCCAATAACGATACTTTAGTTGTTCGTGAGGACAGTGTTTTTGTGCTTGATGTATTGGCTAATGATGAAGATGTTGATTTTGGTGGATTAATAGTGGAAAGTTTTACAAAACCTCAGCATGGTGGTGTTGCTGAAAATGGGGGCATAGTGACTTACATTCCTACTGATAACTATTGTGGGCAAGATTCTTTTATGTATATCATTGCAGATAAAGAGGGCGATAAAGATTTAGCATGGGTTTACATTTCGGTATCTTGTGTCAATGATGTGCCTCTTGCTCTTGCCGATAGTTTTATGATTCAGGAAGATGACTTGACGACTGAATTCAATGTTTTGCAAAACGATAAAGACTTCGATAATAGTGGTTTGTTGTTATCCCAAATTTATGGTGTGATAGGAGGTTCAGCTTATGTTTTTAATCATCATATTTACTTTAAGCCACAAGCTAACTTTTTTGGTGATGCTTCATTGCATTATGTGATAGTTGATGGTGAGAATGATAAAGATACTGCTGAGGTGCATATTTATGTGTTGGCAGGCAATGACTACCCCGTAGCTTATGACGACAGTTATACTTTAAATGAAGATACTTTCATCGTTCTCTCCTTGTTTTCTAATGATGTGGATGTAGATAGGAATGGGCTTTTGTTGGATAGTTTAGGTCTGCCTCAAAATGGTGTGGTAAGGGATAGTGCTGGTGTTGTCACCTATATTCCTGAAGCTAATTATTATGGCGTTGATTCTTTTATGTATGTCGTTCGTGATGCAGAGGCTGATAGGGCTTATGCTTGGGCAAGGTTTACAATACTTGGGGTGAATGATAGTCCAGTAGCCCTTCTCGATTCTATTTGGGTATCGGAGGACAAGGCTACTATCTTTTATCCTTTAATTAACGATTTGGATCCTGATATGACGGGTATTTCAGTTTTCTCATTAGGTTCTCCTGTCAATGGTAATGTTACTTTAAACGTCGGCGTTTGTTCTTATAAATCAAATGTTAATTATAATGGGCTTGACTCTTTATTTTATACCATAAGTGATGCACAAGGCGATAAGAGTACAGCAAAGCTAATATTTACCGTTACACCTGTTAATGATTATCCATTAGCCTATGATGATTATGTTTTGGCAACGGAAGATCTGGATTTGTTTATTAATCCTTTGATTAATGATACGGATGTGGAAGATATTGTTCCAAAGACTTTCGTCATTCATCAAGAGCCTATCTTAGGATCTTACGAATTGGTTTCAGGACAAATTAAATATAGCCCATATTCTAACCTTTGGGGACAGGATACCATAAGTTATGTGGCAAAGGATAGTTATCATGCAGTATCTAATATTGCCCGTATTATTATCACCATCGATAGTGTCAATGAGTCACCTATTCTTTCTGATTATCATCATAATTTGGATGAAGATTTTAGTGATACGACTTCCGTTTTACTCTTAGCTTTTGATCCTGATTTCTCGGGGCTTAACTTAGTGTCAGCAGATGATGGGGCGCATGGTAAAACCAGTCTATGGGGCGATAAGGTGATCTATACACCAGATAGTAATTATTATGGTAATGATATAGTATCTTATCGGGTAAAAGATGGTGAAGGAGATGTGACGATAGCTCAAATAAACTACGCTATTTTCCCTGTCAATGATGTGCCTGTTTCGCATGATGATGTTGTGAATGGTGATGAAGATACTGAATTGATATTTAATCCACTACTTAATGATGTGGATGTAGAAGAAAGCACGCTTACTGATTATACGATCATTAAAGAGCCTGCTTTAGGAAGCTATACTCTCGATGGTGTTGATATCCATTATTTGCCAAATTCTAATCTATGGGGAAATGATACCATGTCTTATGTAGTAAGGGACAGTAATCGTGCTGTTTCTGGTATCGCCTTTATTTACATTACTGTGGATAGTGTTAATGAGTCGCCACTTTTAATAAATATGACGAGTAGCTTTGATGAGGATTTTGTAGATACCACTGATGTGCTGGCTTTTGCTGAAGATCCTGATTTCTCTGGTTTGACATTGGTTTCTACTAGTAATCCAAAACATGGTGATGTAACAGTAAGTGGTGATGATGTGATTTATAGTCCAGAACTCAATTATTATGGCGCCGATACACTGACGTATTTTGTTAAAGATGGCGAAGGTGATACTTCTGAGGCTATATTAAGCTACATTATTTTTCCTATTAATGATGCGCCTGTATCTTATGATGATGTAGTGTTTACTAATGAAGATGTTGCTTTATTGTTTAGCCCGCTAGCCAATGATTCTGATGCTGAAGAAGCTATCTTGAAAGATATATCTATTCTACAAAAACCTCACATGGGGTCGTATGAAGTGATAAATGGACAAGTGAATTACATACCCCATGCCAATATGTGGGGTAAGGATACCATGACCTATATAGTGAGTGATAGTGTGAAGGCTTCTTCTGGTGTTGCTACTATTTATATTACTGTGGATAGTGTTAATGAGAGTCCTCTGCTGTCGGATGTTCATATCAATATAGATGAGGATAACAAGGATACGATTGATGTGCTCTTGTATGCTGAGTCGCCGGATTTCTCAGTGTTAACGTTACATGCACCACACGTTGAATTACCAGTGGGAGCCGGTGCTCCTATTCTGAACTATTATGCTAAAAATGGTGAGATAACTTTGTGGAATAATCAACTTATTTATGCACCTAAGCAAGATTTTTATGGTCGCGATTCTTTGATTTATGTGGTAGAAGATGGAGAAGGCGATGAGGCTGAAGCCTTGTTGACGATAGATGTTCTTAGTGTTAATGATGCTCCTGTAGCTGTCAATGATTTTTATACCAATGTGATAGGTGGGGTGAAAGATTCTGCTCAGGTTTATCTGGCTGTGACCGAAAATGATAGTGATGTAGATGAAATACCGATGCAAGGACGTGTAACGGTTGACTCATTACCACTTTATGGTACCCTTAGTTTTACAGCCGATAAACTAAGTATTATTTATACTCCTGACAGTTCTTTTATAGGCTACGACTCCTTGAGTTATCGCGTGCAAGACACCTTGAGTGCGGCATCTAACTCTGCGTGGGTAACTATATTGACAGATTCGTTTAATTATCAGCCACGTGCTGTTAATGATTCTATTGTTTTGGATGAGGATGCTAGCATTAGTTTCAATCCTATGGCTAATGATTGGGATGTGCAAGGTGATTCATTATGGCCTACTGTTGATGATTTAGTACCTAATGCTGGTCCTTTTGATGTGATGAACATCAAGCATGGATACGTTGAACTTATCAATGATACCACCTGGAAATACTATCCAAATCCTAATTTTTACGGATTAGATTCTGGCTATTATCAGGCCAACGATTTAAAAGGTGGAAAGAAAACAGCTAAATTACGTTTCGATGTGAGGTCTGTCAATGATATTCCAATAGTAACTGTTCTGCAGCCAGAGATATTCTATGTGGAAAATTCAGGTTGGCAAAATCTTTATAATAACTTAGAGGTAAAAGATGTTGATTCTGATACGCTTTATAAGGCAGAATTGTGGATTTCTCCAGCAGATCAGAATCTTTATAGTTTAGATGTCGCTGCTTTATCTTGGGTTCGAATTGTTAAGGATAGCTCACTAAATGTCGATAAGCTGACTCTGATAGGAAACAATACCTCTGTTTTTGTCTTGCAGAAAATGCTTAACAATGTGAAGTTTAGAAATACGAGTGATAACGATTCTTTTACACGTGATGTTAAGCTGGTGGTGTGGGATACGCCGACTTCATTTTCAGATACACTTTATACTCGCGTGTTTATTAATCCGCTGAATGATGCGCCAAGTAATACCGTGAGACCAACACTTTCAGGAATATTCTTGCCAGACTCTATCATCAGTGTAGATTATGGACAGTGGGTAGATCCTGATGGTGTAATAACCTTATCACATCAATGGATGCAGAAAGATCTAGATGGTAACATCTCAAAAGTCCCTGTTAGTCTTATTAGTGATAAAGACTTGTTGATAGAGGAATCACTAGAAAATTCTATCATTTGGTGTGAAGTTTATGCTACAGATAATGGTTTTCCTCTTCCTGCAAAGGAAATAATGAACCTGACAGATACTCTTTTGCCTTTCAATTATAGACCTACAGGTTTAAGTATTGATAATGATACTATAATGCGTACTATGATTTCAGGTCAGGTCATTGGGGGCTTAAGTGCTATAGACATAGATGCTGGGCAGCATTATACTTATACTTTGACATCTGGTTTGGATTCCTTTTATATCGTCGATGATATGCTCTATATTGATACTGCAGCTTATGTGTTTGACACTGATGTGATATCTGTAGGTATAGAGGTGAGTGATGATGGTCCTGCAAAATTGAGTAAGGAAGTCACTCTATCGTTTGTGATCGTTAATGATTTGATGCCCTTTATGGAAGAGGGGTATCCCAAAATTAAAGAGATCTATGGTGAAAGTGTAGAGGTATGGATTAAGACCGATAAGCCGGGTAGGGCATTGTATGATGTTTTTACTCTCGAAGATTTTAATGCCGGTCCCAATTCAGTGCTGCGTTATGCAACAGAGATGACGGCTAATTCTCCAGTAGTTCTCTCGGTTGATAGTCTGGTGTCGCAGGTGGATTATATGACACTTATTACCCTTGTTGATACTTCAGGAATGCATTATTCTGAGACTTATGAGTTGCCATTCCAGACCTTGGATATCAATGGTCCTCAATTTTTATCCTCGACTCCTAGGGTTATTCGTTCGGGCATTGATTCTGTTGTTTTTGCTGTGCGATTAGATGAGGTCGCAAAATTGTTTTATCAAGTCAATGAAAATGATACGATGTATTTTGCGGATTCTCTTAGTGTAGATACCGCAGCAATAACCTCTGATAGTTTGCAGATGTTAGATCAAAGTCTTATGTATTATTTTACGCTTGATAGTCTTCAATCTCAGATGCGTTATGATATCGCTTTTTATGCTGTTGATACGTTACGTAATTTTTCAAGTGTTTCGAACTTTCAATTTTCAACTCAAGATACGATTATACCTCAGTTTAAGTTAGGGTATCCTATCTTAGATGAGGTCATTGGATCACGTATAAACTACCAAGTGCATTTCACCGAAGGTGGTACGGCCTTAGTACGCTTGCGTAATAACTATATGACAACGACTGATTTTTCAACGACAGATGAATTGGGCATCTATGATGATCAGCTATCCATTAGTGAAGATAGCTTGATGCACATTAAGTCGCCTGAATTGTCTCTTGATGGGGTATATCTTCTCGATATCCAGTTAGTTGATAGTGCGGGTAATAAATCTGAGGTAAAAACACTTTCTTTTCATTATCCTGGACCTTTTGAATTAGAGATTAATTCAAATATTTTATACCAACAAGAAGAGTTGTCCTTTTCAGTTCTTAGCGTTGAAACTCAATATGAGATTTATAGTTTGAATGGTGAGTTATTAAAAAGTGGAACAGTCTCACAATTAGAAGATACCATCTCTTTTGACTTTAATGATGAAGGTTTATATCTTATTCGTTTTTCTACTCCTAATGATAGCAAATCCTATAAAATAGTTAAGGTTGGTTATCCCCGACCATAAGGTGAACTGAGCGAACTGCATATTTATATGGTATTTTCAACTTGTTTAATAGAAGCAGTTTTTTTGCTATTGCAAAATCTTAACGGGCTTACGCTTCTCCCAGTAAAAACAAAGCTATCGCTATTCAGAGCATTCATATTCTCTGTGGTTTTGGACTAAATGATACAGTGAATGAATTCTTTTACGCCTATCAATAAGAATTACGAAAGAGGTTGAAACGTGTAGTGTCAGTGAAAATCAATAATTTCGGGGCAAGCCCGCGAGGCGTTTATACCGATTATGAATTGAAATGCGCTTTATTTCGCTTCGCTTATAAAACTCAATCAATTCTATATCGGCATAATACCACCAACTGTTAAGGCTCATTTTAAATGTTAATTGGTATCAGTTGAAGAACATTTTATTATTTGCAGCAAGCTACAGAGAATTAAACCCACAGTGGGGGATTAAAAATTCGGTTCAATTCACAATTGGTATTAACCTGAGTTCGACATTAAATTCTAGCCACAGAAAGCTATATTATTAGTCTGTTTATGCTTGCAATTTAGAAGTAATAACAGACAATTTATAAAAATAAAAAGTGCAAAGATGTATTTTAACTGATTTTTCCTGCGTGTATGTTTTTATACCGATTATGAATTGAAATGCGCTTTATTTCGCTTCGCTTATAAAACTCAATCAATTCTATATCGGCATAATACCACCAACTGTTAAAGCTCATTTTAAAATTAAATTGGTATTATTTGGCATAAATTTACCCAAATTCAATCACAATAGCCCGCTATTGCTTCTTGAATTTGAGTAAATTTCTACTCAAATAAAATTCAAACTGTGACCGAATTTATAATCTAACTCAGGTTATTAAATAAAAAATCCCAGAATCTTAATTCCGGGATTTTGTATTGTTAATGTTATTGACTTATAAAGCTACTGCATAATAGATTCGTGAGGAATTTTTGTCTTAGCAACCTTGTAGATGTATTCTTTCATGTTGTCAAATTCGTTATAAATGTCAGAGTAAACAACACCTATTTTTACTTTATAAGCTCCCTTCTTAAGGTTTTTGTAGTGTTCTTTCTGTATTTGTACCAAGAGTTTACTTTGTTGTTCGTAGAGCTGTTTTGTTATATTTAGATCAGCACGTCCTTCTTTGCCATCAAAGTCTTTGAGTACTTCTACTAGCATTTTTTCATTCAACTCGAATAGTAATTTTATATTTTCGTCAACTTCTTTGATAAAGGTAAATTTTTGTTCTTTTTTACGATCTATAGCGTTTGCTATACCATAGCATGCGTCCGCTATGCTTTCAATATTTGAGATAAGAACAAGCATAGAGTTAATTTCTTCTGCACTTGAGGTGCTATTCAATTCACTGGTTATGCGAATGAGGTAGTTTGCAATTTCCACTTCCATATTATCAGCATGTTCCTCTCGTTTTTTTATTTTGTCATAAAGCTTGTGATACTCTTTGCCATATGCAATCGTTGATATCTCTGCTGTGTTATGGAACATTTTGTTAACCTTACTCATATAAATATCAATCTCTTTTCGTGCTTGCAAGATGGATAGTTCAACTGTAGATAATAGACCAGTATTGATATATCTAAGATTAAATTCTTCTTCGTTTTCGTCTTTTTGTTTTACCAAACGGGTCACTAAATTTTCTAATTGAGGTACAAACCATATCAATATGAAAGTGTTGAGTAGGTTGAAGATGGTATGATATATGGCTAATGCTATTGGAATAACTTCTGCAGTAGCTTTAGGATCTTGACCTGCTTGTTGGAAAGGAGATAAGAAACCCGCTTTAATGGTGATGACCTCTACTAAATGGAGTGATGGATAGAAGATCAGAAGTGCTAGTATAACTCCAATAACGTTAAAGACCAAGTGGGCCATTGCCGTTCGTTTCGCGGAAGTGTTAGCAACTAATGAAGCCAGAATTGCTGTGACGGTGGTGCCAATATTTTGGCCTAAGACCATGGCTGCAGCCATCTCAAAAGATATCCAACCATTGAAACACATGACTAGCATTAAAGCCATTACAGCACTTGACGATTGGATAACCATCGTTAAGAGCGTTCCCAAAGCTAGAAATATCATTACCGAACCATAGCCATGGTTCGAGAACTGTGTTAAGAACTCAAAGATTTGAGGATTGTTATTAATGTCAGGAGTAGAGGCTTTTAAGAAATCAAGACCTATAAAGATGATTGAGAAGCCGATGATAACACTTCCCCAGTTGCTTTTTTTTGCGTTTTTGGAAAATAATAATGGTAGTGAAAGACCTATAAGAATGAGAGTTAGATCGCCCATATGGACTTTAAATCCTAGGGCTGTAATTAACCATGCTGTAGCTGTAGTTCCAATATTTGATCCCATGACAACACCTATGGATTCGGCAACGGTGATGAGTCCTGCATTGACGAAACTTACGAGCATTACTGTTGTGGCAGATGATGACTGAATGATGGCTGTAATGGTCAGTCCGGTCAGTACGCCACGAAAACGGTTTGAGGTCATTGCTGCAAGAATGTTCCTCATTCTATCACCAGCTACTTTCTGAAGCGATTCGCTCATCAACTTCATTCCGTAAAGGAAAAAACCTAAAGAACCTAAAAGTTTTAATAAGTCTAAAATACTATATTCCATTCCATATCTATTTGAGCTCCGAAAATACATAAAATCGTTAGGGTAGCAATACTTTTGCAAGTCAATGTTGCAAAAATGTTACAATTATTATCAATATAGATAGCGTTGTCCTTTTTTTGGCTTTAGTTGAAGACAATTGTGTATAACAATTGCTTTATATCTTATACATGGGAAGGACATGAATACGATAAAAATATACGAGAACATCTTGAACATAGAGGATGTTTTAAAGAACAAATAGAGCATATCAGCATTGATATGTCATCATCCTTTATTGCTGGGGCTATGGATGGGTTTCCTAAAGCCAATATTGTTTTTGATAAATTCTATATAATAAAACTGTTTAATGAAGTTGGAAAGTTAGAAAATTTATTATCAAATACTTGAAAGACAAAAATATAAATTTCTTAAGAAGAGTTGTAATTTGAAGAAAAATCAGCGTAAAGAAAGAGATGAATTGATATGCTTTCTACCTGTCATTGGAGAGGCATATCAACTAAAAGAATTGATTAATGACCTCATGGATTTTATTGATATAGATGAAGCTGCTGTTCTATTTTTTTTGTGTGATATAGTAGATGAAAGTGAAATTAATCCATTTAATAAGTTCACTAAAACTCTAAAAATACATTGTAAGGGAATAATGAATGACTTTAAATACAAAGGAACTAATGTTGTTCTTAAGGGGTAAGCAGTAAAAGTACAACTAGGGGGTGTCGTAATAGTGACAACTTTATTATCAGGATATATTTGTAATGGGGAAGGTCTAATTTGACGATCCACTGTATATGATATAAAACAAAAAAAGTCCCAATGAATGAACAATGGGACTCTTGTGTTTTTTAAGCTAGTTTATCAGAAACCAATTTGTAACGGGGGTCTTCGATAATATTAATATCTATAATAGCACAAGCATTAAAGAGTAGCTTTCTACAATCTTCACTTAAATGACACAGATGCACCACTTTATTTTGTTTAGCATATCTCTCTGTCAGTTTATTAACTGCTTCAATAGCTGAATGGTCAATGATCTGACTTCGTCCAAAGTCGATAATCACTTCATCGGGGTCATTTATAACATCAAAATTATCTTGAAAATTGGTCACAGAACCGAAAAAGAGAGGACCTATTAAGGTGTAATGTTTAACGCCTTTGTCATCAATAGAACTTTTAGTGCGAATTAATTTTGCATTTTGCCAAGCAAAACTTAGAGCAGATATAATAACACCAATAAGTACGGCCAAGGCTAAATTGTGAAGGATAACAGTAACAGTAGCAACAATAACCATAACGGCCACATCAACGATAGGTACTTTACGGAAGATCTTAAGACTGGCCCATTCAAAAGTACCAATAGAAACCATAAACATTAAGCCTACTAAAGCAGCCATAGGAACTTTTTCGATGAGCGAAGAGCCAAATAATACAATTGCTAAAAGCCCCGTAGCAGCGACTGTGCTTGAGAGACGGCCTCGTCCGCCTGAGCTTACATTGATAATGCTTTGTCCTATCATAGCACAGCCTCCCATACCACCAAAAAGGCCGGTGATTAGATTTGCAATGCCTTGTGCTAGACTTTCTTTATTGCCTCGCCCACGGGTTTCGGTCATTTCGTCTATTACTGTAAGGGTTAATAGACTTTCTATTAAACCCACCGCAGCCATAATAAGAGAATATGGAAAAATAATGCGCAGAGTTTCAAAGGTAAAAGGGACTTGTGGTAAATGAAATTTAGGTAAACCACCCGAAATAGAGGCGATATCACCTACTGTTCTGGTCTGTATGCCAAATAATAAGATAATGGCAGATACCACAACTATAGCAGTTAAAGGAGCAGGTATGGCTTTTGTGATTTTAGGCATTAAAAAGATGATGGCCATGGTCATAACTACAAAGCCTATCATAGTCCATAGCTGAGTGCCAGCCATCCACATCATATCTCCAGCAGCATCGGCTACTTTAAATTGGGGCAACTGAGCCATAAAGATGATGATAGCCAATCCATTTACAAAACCAAACATCACAGGATGTGGTACTAAACGAATGAATTTTCCTAAACGAAAAAACCCTACAGCCATTTGTATGATACCCATTAAGATAACGGCTGAGAATAGATATTCTACTCCGTGACTCACCACTAGGCTTACAATGACAACTGCTATGGATCCTGTAGCTCCTGAAATCATACCAGGGCGACCTCCCATAATAGCTGTGACTAGGCCAATAATAAAGGCTGAGTACAAGCCAACAAGAGGGCTCACACCTGCAATTATAGAAAAAGCCACTGCTTCGGGAACTAATGCTAAAGCCACAGTAATGCCTGAGAGAACTTCATTTTGGATGTTTATACCACCCGTTAATTTTTGAATAAAAAACATATATAATTTAGGTTAAGGTTTTAATAGTGAATTGCTTAATTGGTTTTTGTGGTGGGCGTTCTGCTTTCTTATAAAAAGTGTGCAAAAGTACTAAAAACAAGGGGATACTAAAAATATAAATGTCTTATTAAAGACCAAATTGTTGTTCTATTAGCTTTTGGTTTATAATACGCTTATTTAGTATTTTAGTATATAATTGACAAATATAAACTTCCGATTCAGCACGGGTTTTAGTAAATAAGGTATCGGCTGTAGCCAACCATGACAAGGAGGCTTCAAAATCATTTTTCATTTCAAAATAAAGCGCAAGATTATAGGCCATGCGTCCTTTTGTTTTATTATCCTTACGCTGACTATCGTAAATTGCTTTCCAACGTTTAGCAGCAGTAGTCCAGTCATTTTGAGCTATAGCTTCTTCTATCTCTTTATAGACATAAGAAATATTGGTAAAATATAAACGTGATACTTGTTCCCAATAGGGGCTTATTTTTTGTGCTGCAGTATATCCATTTTCATTAACTGTTTGCAATATGCAATCGGTCCTGTCAGCATCTTTCTCATTCCAATATAAAGTGTTACTTACCTCAAAAGGATAACCATGTGCAGGTTTCTCTGAGAAATATAAACTCCAATTGGATTTAACGATAACTTCTACTTCGTATTCTTCATTACCATATATTTTATTCGTAAGAAGTGTATAATTATCTTGATAGGTTAAACGTTCTAAGACGAGTATGGCTTCTACATCATATGATTTGAAAAACTTATACGAATTATATGGAGCGATAGTTGTGTTTTTTAATTCTTCAGATTCTAATACTTTCGTAAATAGTCCTGTTGAGTTAAGGGTGATATTTACATTATCTAAACAAGTAGTGATGGTACTGTCCACTTTAATATTTACTTCTTTAATTTTTTTCTTTTTAGGATTTGAATTGTTATAATTTATAGTGCTTTTGTAATTGGTATGTCCTACATTAGAAGCCTGTTCTTTTGCATTGTTATGAACCACAATTTGATTTACAGGTTCTGGAAACGCATAAGTCGAAGGCTGAAGGACATCAATATTTATCTTATTATAAGTGCCACAAGAACTCAGAAATAAAATAAAGCATAGACTTAACAAGCTATTCAAGATGTGTTTTAGCTTTATCATATCTTGTTTTTTTGCATATTATCAATTCAACGATACGATATCTTCTATAATATCTTCTTCTTCATTGTCAATGTTCTCGATAAAGTCAAATATTTCCTCACGATCCATCTCATTTACATTAGTGATAATGAATTTGTCATTAACAAAAGGAGCTAACTGATTACAATTGCCTAAGGTCTCTTTGAAAAGTCGTGGTACATTAACTTTGATGGGAATAAGGAGTTTGAAACTTATGTATTCGTCAGCTTCTTCCAGTACTAATTCTAACTCAGCATGAAATTTTTTAAGGGTGAAATCTAATTCTTTCTTTATGAAGTCACGCTGAAATGCATTAAATTTCTCATTTTCTTCGTGAGGTAAGAGGGCTACAAAATACCTAAACTTACCATTTTTACTACCTAGGCCTGTAGAAATAAATACTTGTTGTTCGTTTTTTAAAGACCCATTAAGCAGCATTTTAGACTCATGATAAGCCAAAACACTCCAAAGATTTAGTTCTTCATCTTCAAAAGTACGGTGATTTCTTTCAAGTACACGATAGGCTTCTACATCACGTAAAGTTGCTAGTTTTGTTAAGATATCTTTTTTTGTCTCAATATCAGCTGTGCTATCAGACAAAAGAGGAATACTCCTAAATACTTCTTCTTTATTCTGTTTTTTATCTACTTGACGTGAATGTAAAAAATATTTGTTCTGAATATTTATATCGATTTCATCTTCAAGCATGTAGCAGTTCTGTTCGTCCAGAGTGTCTAAAAAGGCTTCAAACTCTTTTTGTATTTTTAAATTATCCTTCAATAGTATATATAGTTTTCTTTTATTTTAAGGTCACAAAATTACGGATATTCTATCAGAATAAAAACTTTGTTGAATATTAAATAATTCGCCTATATTTGTAGTGAAATCGAGCAATTTATTATGTTTAGGAGTCTATTTATAATGTGTTTTAGACGATTAAATTTTATAGTATGTTACTCCTTTTCTCAACCTATCATTTCTTTTATAAAAATAGATGAGAACGAAATATTTATAAGAGTTGTTAAAAGTGTAATTGTTTCATTTTTAATAAAATAAAAATGTAGAAACATGAAAAACAGAATAATAGAAATGCATTAATTTGGAGTAGGTGCAGGAAAAGGTAGTTTATCTTTAATATGAGTAAATAATTAATTGGAACGGTATTTGATATATGAGACACTACAAGAGATCGTAGCGTCTTTTCTATTTAAAATATATTTTAATTTAATAATCTGAATGCAGAAATTAGGATTACAACAAAAGTTACAACAGCGTTTATCACCTTTGCAGGTTCAACTCATTAAGATGTTAGAAGTGCCTACGATGGAGATGGAGCAACGTGTGGAGAGAGAACTGGTGGAAAACCCAGCATTAGAGGAAGGGAAGGAGAACGATGATTCTAACTCGGATGATAATGCTGATAATCCAGATGATGATTTTTCTTTGGATGAATACCAAACCGAAGATGATATTCCTGCTTATAAACTTTATGCTAATAACCGATCAAAAGATGATAAGCAAATAGAGATCCCTTTTTCTGCGGGGCGTACTTTTCACGAATACCTCATTTCACAACTTAATGAGATATCTCTAGAGGAAGACGAAGAAAAGGTGGCGGAATATATTATTGGTAATATTGATGAAGATGGCTACCTCAACCGTGATGTGACTTCTATGGTTGATGATTTGGCCTTTATGCAAAACATATACGTTACCGATAAACGTTTGCAAGAAATCTTATTGGAGATCAAACAATTTGATCCTCCAGGTGTAGGTGCTAGTGATTTGCAAGAATGTCTTTTGCTTCAGTTATATCAATTGCAGGAAGAGAAAGGTGGTTATGAAAAGGCTATTTTATTACTTGAAAAGAGTTATGGTGATTTTGTGAAAAAACGTTATTCTGCCATACTCACTCGTATGGGTATTGAAAAAGAAGAACTTAAAGAAATTGTGGATCAGATTCTAAAACTGAATCCAAAACCAGGTAATGCTTTTAGTAATCCTATGAATAAAATGGTGCAACAGATAGTGCCTGATTTTTTATTGGAGTACCATAATGGGGAATATAACCTTTCTCTCAATAATCGTAATATCCCAGAACTTCGGGTTAGTCGTACTTATCTGAATATGCTTCAGGAGATGCATAATAGCAATAGTTCAAGGAGTCAGAAAGATGCGATGATCTTTGTGAAGCAAAAGTTAGATTCAGCTAAATGGTTTATTGAAGCTATAAAGCAACGTCATAATACGCTGATGATGACGATGAATGCCATCCTTGAAATGCAAGAGGAGTTTTTTAAAGATGGTGATGAAACGAAGCTTAAGCCTATGTTATTAAAACACGTGGCAGCCAAGACGGGCTTTGATATCTCAACCATTTCACGGGTGAGTAATAGTAAATATATTGAAACTCATTTTGGGATATATGCTTTGAAATACTTCTTTTCAGATAGTTTGCAGAATGATGAAGGTGAAGATATCTCGACCAAAGAGATTAAAGCGGTTCTAAAAGCAGCAATCAATAAAGAATCAAAGAGAAAACCGCTTACTGATCAGCAATTAACGGATATTCTCAACGAAAAAGGATACCATATAGCACGACGTACAGTGGCTAAATATCGTGAAGAATTAAAATATCCCGTAGCTCGTTTAAGGAAAGAGATATAGTCGTTTGAAGTAGCTTTCGTTCCCGCACCCTTTTGTTTCTTATGTCGTTCTTATCGTAATCAGAAATTACTATTATTTTTTAGAGTACAAGGTTGAATAGATAACCCAAAATTATAATAAATAAGGTAATGGTGCCAAAGAAAATACCTATAAGTTTCCATTTCATGACTTTTTTCAATAGGGTAGCTTCGGGCAATGACAAACCGACTACCGCCATCATAAAAGCAATAGCGGTGCCTAGTGGCACACCTTTGGCCACAAAAACTTGAATGACGGGTACAATGCCAGCAGCATTTGCATACATTGGTACTGCAAATATGACGGCAAGTGGTACCGCATACCATTTGTCAGCAGATAGAAATTCAGTGAAGAAATTCTCAGGTATATAGCCGTGCATAGCGGCGCCAATGGCAATACCAATGATGACGTACAAGAGCACTTTGCGTACAATATCCCAACCATCTTTGATAATGGTAGGCAGGCGATCTAGAAATGATAATTTCTCCCCATCCCAAGCTTCGTTTTCCTGTATAGCATTCGTTTGTATGTCGCGCACCCAATCACTGAGGTATTTGTCCAGTTTTAGTTTGCCTAAGATAAAACCTCCGAACATCCCCATAAGAATACCTGTGCCAGCATAGATAACGGTGGCTTTGATGCCAAATAAACCTAAAAACATGGCCACGGCTACTTCGTTAACTAGGGGTGAGGTGATGAGATAAGCAAAGGTGACGCCCAAAGGAATGCCGCCTTTTACAAAACCAATGAATAAAGGAATTGAAGAACAAGAACAAAAGGGCGTTACAGCACCAAAAAATGAAGCAAAGAGATATTGCAGACCGTACATCTTTTTGGTGGTCAGATAAATGCGTAAACGATCTACCGGAAAATAGGCATTGATAACGCCCATCAAACTGCTGATAAGGAAGAGCAGGATAAAGATTTTTATGGTGTCATAAAAGAAAAAGTTAACAGCTTCTCCTAGATGTGTCTCAGGATTTAACTTTAATAAATCAAAAGTAAAAGCATTAACGAGGCGTGGTAAAAAATGATACAGTGCTATTAAGAGAGGTAATACAATAATGACAGAAGCCACTAATCGTATCTTGTTTTTTTTATCCTGATCGAGCTGATCAGTCTGTTCCAGAGCTACGGCAATCCCTTTTGCTTTGCTTTTATTTTTTATGAAAGAATTCAACTTATTCATGATTATGTTATTGTTGTTCGTTAAAATGCGAACAATTAATTTAAATCCCACCTGATGGGTTTGATTCCCGCAACTTGCTGCGAATAAAAAGTGTTTTGAATGGAGACTACGTCTGCTTGCAGCGGAATAGTTTGTTAGAAATAAATGGTGAGGATATAATAAATGCCAACACCAATAAATAGACCAGCTACGATGCGTCTGAACCAGAGTTCGAAATTTTTCAGCTTATGATAGACATTGCCAATAGAACCTACACTAAACGCTATGAGCCAAGCAAAAATAATAACGGGTATTCCTGTAGCTATGGCGAAAAAAACGGGTAGATATAAACCACTGGCACTGCTGATGGTCATTGGCATCAGCATCCCAAAATAAAGGACGCCGCTGTAAGGACAAAAAGCCAAAGCGAAAACAATACCCAAAAGTAGAACGCCCCAGAAACTACTGTTCGATTTATTCTCCATTTTCTCGGTCAATGAGCCTATGCCAGGTATCTTCAGTTTGATGACTCCTAACATAAACAAACCGATGATGATCAGTAGTGGACCTAATATTTTTTCACCCCACTCCTGAAAGAAACCTGCCATTTCAAATTGACTGGCACCAAAGAAAAAAAGCACCCCAAGGACGGTATAAGTAATGGCTCGTCCTAAAGTATAAATTAGACCATTGAAGAATACTTTGCGTCGGTTCTCTATGTCTTTGCTGATAAAACCAATGGCGGTGATGTTGGTCGCCAAGGGGCAGGGACTAATGGCAGTCATTAGTCCCAATATAAAGGCGGTGAATATCGGAAACTGTGAGGTTTCCAGAAAACTTTGCAATACCTCCATAGCTATAGCATTGAATCAATAGTTGTTTTTAACTTGCTTTTTAATTTGTCGGGATTGTTACGTGCATTCATAAAAGCATCGTTGGTCAGATTGACTGTTTTATCACCGTTGACAATTAAAAGGGCGGTTCCGCTAATCTTATATTGTGCGACCAATGCTTTGTTTTGTGCTTCGTCCCTGTTGATGGATGCAAAAACCACTTTGTCGCCATAATATTCCTTAATAGCTTCTTTAGAAACGGCTTCTACGGCTTCACATGTAACGCAACGTCGTGTAGCGTGAAAATAGTAGGCTTTTACTTCGCTCGATTTTGGAGTGTCCGAGCAGCATGTTGTTTTAGTTGTAGAGTTATCGCTTGTAGTACTACCACAACATTGTGCTGAACTACTCATTATCCCGAATAAAAAGATAAAGCTAAGGGTGCTGATTAATTTTTTCATCTTGAATGATATTTACAATTTTACATTGTGGTTTATATTGAAAATGATTTCTTATTTTAAGAACTTTATGATTTCTTCGACAGAAGGAACTTTTCCTTTCACTACAATTTTATCGTCTATCACCAAGGCA
>CBFIII010000005.1:0-124047 GCA_965662645.1 Bacteroidales bacterium | reverse complement strand
TTCTAAATTGCAAGCTTAAATGGACTTTTAATATATCTTTTTGTGGCTAGAATTTAATGTCGAACTCAGGTTATTAAATTATTGTTAGCAATATTTACCCATCCCAAAATTTATTTTGTTGAAATAGCTTACTGTTGCAATGCGAAGAAAAGAAAGTAATTTTTTATTTTCTTTTTATTTGTAGGTTGATGTAAAAAGAGGGTATATCCTGAATTTTAAGACTAAAGATAAATATGGTCTATTTTCTGTTATTTTCCTTTTTGAGCTATCTTGTCTTGTGTCTGAGCGCAATGTATTCCGCGTTGTTTCATGGCTCTACTTTGTCCTATATGCTGACTGGAAAAACGACCATTTTTCTTGAATAATACGCGTATGCTTAATAATGCTAATGCAATAGCAACTAAGACTAAAATAACCAAAAATAGGGTTAAAAAAGAGTTCATGATAAATGTGTTTTAAATGATGTCAATATTTGTTCTTCTAAAATGTTTTTTTATCGTTACCAATTAAGTTGTTTTAGTGTCCTTTTTACTTCAGATGCAAAAATACAACTTAATAATACAGATCTTAAAAGTGAGAGATCATCAAATGTTATGATTTACTGTTTGGTGATAGGGCGAGATTTAGTTCGTTATCTCTTCCCAATCTCCATTTTCTTTTATCAATGAGATTAATTCATTCAACGCTTTTTCCTGTGGAATATTTTTCTTTATGCATGTTTGACCTTTATAAAGCGATATTTTATTTGGTCCAGCACCTACATAACCATAATCTGCATCTGCCATTTCTCCAGGTCCATTAACGATACATCCCATGATGCCAATCTTAAGTCCTTTTAGGTGAGAAGTCTTTTCTTTTATTTGTCCTATCACTTTTTCAAGATCATAGAGGGTACGTCCGCATCCAGGGCATGAGATGTACTCTGTTTTAGTAAATAACACACGTGAGGCTTGTAATATACCATAAGCTGTTTGCTCTAAAAATGCTTGGTCAAACTGTCCTTTTAGATATAATCCATCACCTAAACCATCTAATAACAAGCCTCCTAATTCTGCGGCGGCTTCTAGTTGATAATCTGATTTGTTTGTTGTATCACTCGAGAAAGAAAAGATAAGAGGCGCATGAATATCTAATGCTAATAATCGAAGAGCTAATGAGCGGTGGGCTCCTAATACATGAGGGTGTGTGGTTTCTGCAATGATTACCGTGTCTTCATCTTTTATTTTTTCAATACATGCAGGACTGATTATTTTATCACTCTCTAATTTTATGGTCTTGATATTAGGTGGAATGCTAGTCCATACTACCGCTTTGTTGTCTCCACCAATATGAGCAATTGCTTTGCTTTCCTGTTTCTTGAAGCTAAATGGAGAATAAAACGACTCTCCTCCTGTAGGTAATGGTTCAGAGTGCTCTCTCATTAATGCAATGTCAACGAGTTTATTAGCTACTGGTACTTCTTTCTCAGGTGCTTCGCTTAATGAGACGCGTATGGTGTCTCCAATGCCGTCGCATAGTAATGCTCCAATGCCTACAGCTGATTTGATGCGGCCATCTTCTCCATCTCCTGCTTCGGTAACACCTAAATGTAGGGGGAAAGCCATATTTTCATCTTCCATTGTTTGAGCAAGCAGATGTACAGTGTGCACCATCACTCTAGTATTACTCGATTTTATGGAAATAACAATGTCCGAAAAGTTCTCGTCTTTAGCTATGCGCAAATATTCCATACACGAAGCAACCATTCCTTCAGGTGTGTCACCATATTTTCTCATCATGCGTTCTGCAAGTGATCCATGGTTTACGCCAATACGAATAGCTGTTCTGTAGGTTTTACATATATCTAAAAATGGAATAAAGGTGTCTTTTACACGCTGAAATCCATTCTCGAAATCGTCATTATCTCCTTTTTTATTGTCGGCAAAATTCCCCGGATTGATCCGTACTTTATCGGCATGTTTTGCTGCTTCATAAGCGGCTTTAGGGTTAAAGTGTATGTCAACAATCAGAGGTTGGAAATAACCTCTATTAATAAGCTTTTCTTTGATTTTTTTTACGTTCTTCGCTTCTTTTACACCTTGAGCTGTAACTCTTACATACTCTGCACCAGCATCAATAATGCGAATGCACTGTTCTACGGTAGCATCGGTATCCATCGTATCAGTATTGGTCATAGATTGAATGCGGATGGGGCAATCTTTACCCAATGGAATAGTTCCAATCAATACATCAGAACTTGGTTGACGATGGTAAGTGTTAATAATTTTCACGAGGTGTTTCTTTAGTTATTCGTTTGTATCTTCTTCTGATTCAATTGCTTCTGTTGTGTTGTCTATCTCAGTTTCTTCTTGAATTTCTGCTATAGGTGTTTCTGATAGAATATGATCTGCAGAGTAGGGGAAGATATCTAGAATGTTAGTTTCTTGAATTGCATTAACTTCGTAATCTCCAAGATAGCTTTCCATACTTTTGCTTAAGTTATCCCATGCATGTTTTATATCATTAGCTTGTACTAATACATACGAAGCTTTACGTTTTTCAATGCCTTTTTCTTCGTCAATAGTGACATAAGCTATTTTGCATTTGAACCAACGATCGCCATCATCATAAGGAAATAACTCGGTATAGTTAGCACGTCCCATATTGCTAATCACAAAGTCGCCATTGAGGTAGGGCTCTAATTCTTTTATGGCGCGAGCTTCTGCTTCAGTAAAGGTCATGGCATCAATTAAATAAGGCTCAGTTACTTTTTTTACTGCTCCACGCTCATCTATTTTTTCGTATTTTACTTTTACTTCAAACCAGTTGTTCATAGTGTCTTTTTTATTTGCTGTTAGCTATTGGCTTGTAACCTTTAGCTTATTAATTTTTAATTTTATTTCTATACTCTAATTGTAATTTTCTAAAACAATGCTAATAATTTACTTAATGCAAAGCCTAAGTAATTGCCTATTGAAAAACCTATTAACCCTGCGGTAATACCTCCCACTATCACTTTTTTGTTGTGAATAGCCGTGGCTACAAAAGGAACAAAAGCGGGACTGCAAATTAACGACGTTGAAACTATAATGGTAGTGTCAACATCAATTTTCAACAAGCGAGATATCAACACTTGTAAAATCATGCTTGCAAAAACAGCAAACAAAATGTAATAAAATAGTGTTGGTGGTTCAGTGATAAAAGCACGAATATCTACCATTGAAGCAACAACAACACTAAATATTAGAATCAGATACATTCCTGTATCAAAACTATATGGTGTATTATATATTTTAGTGTTAAAAGATGCTAATATACCTAAAGTTGTTATGCTTAATATGACAATAACCATTTGCTGTTCGGAGCCGAAAAAAAGACTTAGTCCGCCAGCGATTGCAAAAATAACAATAGCGATGGTCAATGAGAAGATAATCGCTTTTATTTTTGAATTTAAAGGAAGTTTTTTATCTTTTTCGTTGAGTATTAACTTGTCATCTGTTTTTATTGTTTTGGGTAAAATATAAGCTAAAACCTTTTGGGCAATAGTTATCATAAAAATTAAAAAGACAAAAGATACCAACATGTCGTAGGTGTGTAGGGCTATATATGTTTCTGAGTCAATGTCTAACATGAGTTTTAGTGCTGCTAGGTTAGGTGTGCCTCCTGTATAAACGCCAACGAGCATACCGCTGATTTTTTCAAGATTTTCAATACCGCTATGGCGAAGAACAAAAAAACCTATAATGATGGCAATAATAACGCCTGTGACTCCCGCTATTAGAGATAGAAAAGTGGTTTTAGTCATTTGTTTCCAATCTTTACTGTGCGAAGAGAAAAGCATTAAAGGAATGGCTAAAGGAACCGTTAGTGTTGTCATTAGATCTTGAATGTTGGCCACATTGTTTGGTAAGAGATCGAAATTACCCAATAGTAATCCTATAAGATAAGCCCAAAGAACAGAACCTACATTTTCTACCCATTTATAACGTTTACATGACCACAGAATGATAGCTGGGGAGAAGACGTATATGATGATTAATAATGATAAGGGCATATCGTTCGTTTGAAGTGTAAGTGGTGTGCAGAAAAAATTTGAATATTGATAAAGTGTTTTAAGCCCTATATTGAGTAAAGTCTATGTGTTAAAATACTAAAGACACGCAGAAATAATTAAAAACTGAAGTTTAGTAAAAATATCCCTTTTTTAAAATCTAATAGATAAGCAGTTCATAATGGTTTCTATTTATTTCATAGTTCGTTTTTTTAACTTATAAATGCAATATAATGAAGGTTTTATCTCGTTTTTAATGATTTCAATTTATGCATTAATAGTTTGTTCAATGTCTTGCATTTTAAACTTCAACCATTTTATAAATTTTATCACCACGTCGTATTTTTTCGCCGATTAGGATAGAGATGAGATCACCTTTTGCTGCTGTTTTTACTGATTTAAGGTCTAGTCGTATATCTTCAACTGTTTTCTCTATCACCCCTGTTGTGTCGCCAGTTATTATGATTTCATCACCAACACTGAAACCTGAAGACTCAATTTTTGTTTCTGCTACTTTTAATTGTCCAAAAAAGTTAGTGACTTTTCCAATGTAAACTCGCTTATGGGTTGCTGCTGATCCATATTTATGGCTCCATTCGCCTAAGCGTTGTCCTAGATAATAGCCATCCCAGAAACCACGGTTAAAGACACGACTGAGACGTTTGTCCCAATTGCTTATGCGTTCTTCTGTGAAATCCTCCTCTAGATAGGCTTCTACTGCCTCAGAATAACATTGACTTACGGTCTTTACATATTCCGCACTACGAGCACGACCTTCAATTTTTAGCACACGAACACCACAATCTAATACTTTGTTTAGAAAATGTATGGTCTTAAGGTCTTTGGGCGACATGATGTGTTCATTGTTCACTTCTAACTCTATATTTTGCTCTTTGTCTTTCACGGCATAACTGCGACGGCACACTTGCATACAAGCTCCACGGTTGGCCGATGAATTAAGTTCGTGAAGACTCAGGTAGCATTTTCCCGAAATGGCCATGCAGAGTGCGCCATGTACAAACATCTCTATGCGGATCAATTTACCAGAGGGTCCGCGTAGGTCTTCTTCTCGTATCTGACGGTATATCTCCGCTACTTGTTCTAGATTTAATTCACGAGCTAATACTACAACATCAGCATAAGGGGCATAAAATTTTAAGGTCTCGTAATTGGACACATTGAGTTGTGTTGAGAGGTGAATTTCAACGCCTTGTTGATGAGCATAACTAAGTGCTGCTTGGTCGCTCGCTATGATGGCTGTGATACCCGACAATTTTGCAGTGTCAATGATTTGACGCATCATGGCTAAGTCACTATCATACATTATCGTGTTTATAGTAAGATAGGTTGAAATATTGTTTTCTTGTGCTATACGTACAATTTCTTTAAGGTCTTCATTGCTGAAGTTTGCGCTGGAACGTGAACGCATATTAAGGTGCTCAATGCCAAAATAAACAGAGTTTGCGCCTCCTTGTATAGCGGCATGAAGGGATTCAAAAGATCCTACTGGTGCCATGATTTCAATATCTTCTCGTTTCATAGTTGTAACACTTTATGCTGTTTTGATTCATCAACTATAGTGATGATAATTTCTTTAATTCTTTTCTGATAAGGCGAATGCGGGATTTCATACCAGCCGATTGTTCATGTTCTGAGATATGACTCATCAGGGCTTCTAATTCTTTCGTGAAATCGGGTTCTGTTTTACACAATTCAAATATGAATTGTAAACTGTTGACTCTAGTTGCAATGGGAATCTTCGAATTCCCTAATAACCTTTCGCATTTGATGAGTAGCTTGCCCGAGGTGTCGTTATTTGGAATCGGTCGTAAAATTGCCAGTTTTAAGCCCATCCGTAAAATGCTGTTGTTTTTTGTCTTTATTAATAATGGATAAAGATCTTCAAAGATAAGATCCAGCATTTTGTTATTGCGTTTTATAGCATGTTCTATTACCCACAAAGCACGCCACGCATGTTTCTGTTGTGGATCATTCGTTATTACCCAAAAAGAGAGGAAAGCGTCTTTATTTGTTGCGCACACCTCCATCCAGAAATGAAGATCATCGAGCTGCATACTCTTGTTGAATAAGGCTTCTATGTCTGGATTCATGGGGTAGATATCGATGTTTGTAAAGTTCCGTTTTGTAAGTCAACAACCTCGGGGCAAGTCCACGAGGCATTTAGTTGAATGAAATTTTATTATTCGCAGCAAACGACGTAGAAATAAACCCACAATGTGGGGTTAAATGAAACAAAAACGACCTAAAACCTTGGTTTTAAGTCGTTTTTATAGTACTTAAACGGCAAGATGTTGTCTTGCTAAATATTATTTTTTTTCAAATTTACTGATGATAATATAAACGATGATCCCAAGAGCTATACAGATACCACCAGCAGCTAAAGTGCCATTATTTAATTTTCCCATCATTTTAGGAATAAGCAATAATGCTACTCCAATAAGTTGAAGAATTAATCCGCTGTACTTTAAAAGAATTTTCATCTGTTTGGTTTATTTATTGTTTCGATCAAAATGAATTACGCTACAAATATAAAGCTAATATTAGAGCAAAAAAAAAATCATTGATTAAAATGGTAATCCATCTTCATCAGGTTGTGCTAATTCTTCAGGAGGAGCAGGTATATTGGCTCCTGCAGCTTGCATATCAGTCGATTCTGTTTTCCATGCTGTTAAGTCGGTGTACCAACGATTTTGGTATTCACGACTCTCTGCATTGAAATGTACCGTAATGACCGATTCTGGAGTCATCTCAGAGATGTTTATTTTTTCATTCCATACGGTGAAGCATACCTTTTTGGGATATTGATCCATTGTTTCAATCACAAATGATTGTTTTTTCCATGGGCCTTTTGCTGATTCACCAGTTACTGGATCTAAGATTTTAAAAATTCTTCCTTGTACGTCCATTATTTTTTTTCTTTCTCAGTTATTTTAGTTTTTTCAGTTACTTTATCTTTACTATTCATATTGCACGTTCCATTAAAAACGGCATTGATATCAATGGTAAGTTTGGAGGTTGTAAGGTCTCCAGTTACTACAGCAGTGTCGCGAATAGCTAAGGTGTCTTCTATTTCTAAAACACCATTAAATTTTCCTAATATTTCAGCATTAGGACAAGTTATTGTGCCATTTACAAGACTAGTCTTTCCTAGCACTACACGACCGTTAGTTTTAATTTCTCCCTCAATTTCCCCATCAATTCTGATATCACCATCCGATTTGATATTACCAACGATGCGTGTGCCATTAGCAAACACGTTGTGTTTCTTATTGTCAAAATCAGTATTGTTGTTATTGGTTCTTGCCATCGTAGTGTTTTTAGGTGATTATTATCTGATAAAAATGGAGGTTTATAATCTTAAGAGTTATAAGCCCATTTTACGAAAATAGCGCCCCATGTAAAACCAGCACCAAAAGCAGAAAAAATCAAATTGTCTCCTTTCTTTAGTGTCTTTTCCCATTCTGCTAAGCAGAGTGGTATGGTTGCTGAGGTCGTATTACCATAACGTTCAATGTTAATCATTACCTTCTCAGGAGCTAAGTTCATATGATGAGCTGTTGCTTCTATAATACGTAAGTTAGCCTGATGAGGTATAAACCATGCCAGTGTTTCTGGAGTTAGGTTGTGTTTATTCATCATTTTAACAGACACATCAGACATTTTAGAAACGGCATGTTTAAAAACAGGACGTCCTTCTTGGTAAATGTAATGATCAATGTTGCCGACTTCTTTAGCGTAAGCTGGATGAGCTGAACCGCCTGCTTGTAGGTGCAAGTAAGGTTTTCCCATTCCATCTGTATATAGATCTGAATCAATAACACCAAAGCCTTCTGTTGATGGTTCTAATAAGATTGCAGCAGCGGCATCACCAAATAGAGGGCACGTAGAACGGTCTTCGTAATTGGTAATTGATGACATCTTTTCTGCTGATACTAGGATGACTTTTTTATAACGTCCACATTCAATATATGCGCGTGCTGTTTCAAGACCAAACAAAAATCCACAACAAGCACCATTTACATCAAAAGCCCAAGCATTTTTTAGCTTAGATTCGTAAGCTATAATAGATGCTGTGGATGGAAAATGGTGATCTGGTGTTACGGTTGTACAGATGACGAGTTCTACGTCATCGGGATCAGTGTTGGTTTTTTCAAGAAGTTGTTCAACTGCTTTAATTCCCATTACTGATGACCCTTTTCCTTTTCCTTTAAGTATATGACGCTCTTTGATACCAACGCGAGACATAATCCATTCATCGTTAGTATCAACCATACGGCTCAGTTCCTCATTATCTAAGATATATTCGGGTACATAAGTACCTACGCCTGAGATCTGAGCATAAATTTTATCTTTCATTAAGGTGATCTTTTGTGTCTGGCTTATGCCTCAACCGCTTCTATCGCTTGTTTCCCTTTGTAGAATCCACATTCGCCACATACTGTGTGGTATTTGTAAGCTGCACCACAGTTAGGACAAATAGCCAATGTAGGTGCTAATGCTTTATAATGTGTTCTACGTTTATCTCTTCTCGTTTTCGACTGTTTTCTTTTAGGATGTGCCATTTAGGTAATTGTAAAAAATTAATTATAAATTCCAGATTTTATTTTAAATCCAGAATAACATTCTTGTTAATGATTGATTATATGATGTTCATCTAAAAACATCTTCAATCTACTCTAATTTATTTTTTAATGCAGATAAAGCGTTCCAGCGAGAATCTGTTTCTTTCTCCTCTTCTTTACGCTCATATTTATGCATTTGTTCTAGCATTTGTTTATTGCATTCTCCTTCAGGATGTATGCGCTGAATTGGAAGTGCAAGTTTTGCATATTCATAAATAAAAGAAGCGATGTTAATTTGTTCGTCAGTAGGAGCTATTGTTACTACTTTATCATCAACTTCTTCATATTTGTCACCATATTTGATAATGAGCTCTGCTTCATTTTCTATAGTTTGTACCATAGGGTCGAGACAGCGGTCGCAAATGACCGTTAAATTGCCAGCTAATTCGAAATTCATTTCAAAAACGCCAAAGCTATTTTTCAAGGTTATTTCAACCTTTATATCACTATCTAATATTTCTGTATCTTCAAAAAACTCAAAAAAATCTTTTTTGAGTTTAAATGAATAATTACTTGTGTCTTTCTTAGTCCCTGATAATGGGATGATAAACTTGTCTAAGTTTTCCATAATTTTAACAAGAGATAAAAAAATCGGCTGCAAATTTACTCAAATTATTGTAGATACCCGTCAACTGACTGAATTTTTTAAATGACATTTTAAAATGTAGTGTTTTGTGGTTTGTTTTATTTTTCATTTGATGTTATCCATAAAAGATCCTTTTTCCCTTCAATTTTTGAAAAATAACGGGCTAAAGTGAAGAGGTAATCCGAAAGTCTATTGACGTATTTTAAAACCATTTCATCTGTTAAATTATAGGTGTTGTAGGCCTGCAAAATGTGACGTTCGGCACGTCGGCATATGGTGCGTGCAATATGACTATAAGAGCATAGAGGGTGTCCGCCTGGTAAAATGAAATTTGTTAAAGTAGGTAATTCGTGACTCATCTTATCTATTTCTGATTCTAATAAATGTAAATCTTCATCTTGTAGTGTTGGCATTTTATCTAAGGCCTCTTTAGAATCAGATGCAATACGAGATTCTGCTACAAAGATACATTTTTGAATCTTAGCAAGTGTAACATTGATAAGAGAATGGTTTTTGTTGAGGTCGGCAATTAACCCGAGATAACTATTTAGTTCGTCTAGTGTGCCGTAAGCTTCTACCTTTAAATCGTATTTGGGAACGCGTTGTCCACCTATTAATGATGTTTCGCCTTTGTCGCCTCTTTTTGTGTATATTTTCATTTGTTTAATTTTTTATAATGTGAAAAGAAGAAGATTTAGCTCTATTCAGAGCTATCATATAAATAGATATCATACAGCAGTTGTTTAGTGTTGGGGCGGTAGTGATATCCTATAGAATAGAATTAATTGGTGTCGGGATTTTTTCTTTGCTCAAGAGAAAATTCTTAAGTGTTGTTATATAGAGCGTACTAATGTTATTATTATGAGAAAAATAGTTTGTATTTTTACTTTGTTTAGCCATTACTCTGATAACCAAATTATTATAATTAATAATTACGAAGGTTTAAATATACAGTTTTTTTATTGTTTTGTGATATTCGTCTTTGCTTGAAATGGGAATGTTTTTTATAATGTTCCTTTTTTATGAAGGTACTATTTCTTTTATCCATTTCGGGATTGGAAATGGTTGTGTTGTTAGAAAGATGTTTATCTTTTGTTGTGCAACAAAAAGCATTTCGTGTCTAATTTTTTAATAACTCGATATTTCTTTATCTTTGGCAGAGACACTATGCGGAAATAAAAATAAATATAAGAAATATGGATAGATTAATAATAGCTTCAAACCGATTACCTGTTAAGATTAATGGCGAGCCCGGGAGTTTTACCGTGGAGTCCAGCGCTGGTGGCTTGGCTACAGGACTTAAATCTTATCATAAAAGTAATAATAGTGTGTGGATAGGATGGCCAGGTATTGAAGAAGGAACTCAGGAACAAAAAGAGGAAGTGACTCATCTATTGGAAAAAGAACATTGTTTGCCTTTGTTTTTGGATGAAAATCTGATTGAAAAATATTATGATGGGTTTAGTAATACAACCTTATGGCCTTTGTTTCATTATTTTACGGAGTATGCAGAATTCAAAGAGGGGTATTGGGAAGCTTATAAGACGGTTAATGAGAAATTTGCTGCTGCAATCATTGAAAATGCAGAAGATGGAGATACGATCTGGGTGCATGATTATCAATTATTGTTAGTCCCCCAACTCATCAAAAAGCAACGGCCTAATATAAAAATTGGTTTTTTCCTTCATATTCCTTTTCCCTCATACGAGGTGTTTCGTATTCTTCCATGGCGTGAAGAAATTATTGCGGGTATTTTAGGTGCTGATCTGATTGGTTTTCATACTTATGATTATGCGCGTCACTTTATTAGTTCTGTCAAACGTTTGATGGGGTATGATGTGGATTTTAATACCATATTTATGGAAGGACGTCATATCTATGTTGATGTTTTTCCAATGGGAATTGATTATGATAAATTTAAAAATAAGGCTTTAGAGGTGCAGAGCAAATCCATAAAGGAACGTTCGAAGCAACATCAAGATATTGATCGTTTTTTATTAGATGATCCGGAGCGTAAACTTATTTTGTCTATTGATCGGTTGGATTATACGAAAGGAATACCTGAACGAATAAAGGCTTTTAAATATTTCTTGACAGAATATCCCGAATTTAGAGAGAAAGTTTCGTTGGTCATGCTTACTGTTCCTTCTCGTGTGGATGTAGAACAATATCAGAATTTAAAAAAGGAAATAGAAGAATTGGTAGGAGGGATAAATGGTGAATTTGGAACTTTGAATTGGAATCCTATTATTTACTTTTATCGTTCATTGCCCTTTAATAATTTGATTGAACTGTATAGTTCTTGTGATGTGGCTTTGCTTAACCCTTTGCGTGATGGGATGAATCTTGTGGCAAAAGAATTTATTGCTAGTAAGACAAATCATCGTGGAGTTCTTATCCTGAGCGAGATGGCTGGGGCTGCAAAGGAGCTGGGTGAGGCTTTAATTGTGAATCCTAATAATATTAAGGAAGTTTCTGAAGCTATCTATCAATCTTTGACAATGAGTTCTGAAGATCAGAAAGAAGCGATGGAGATGATGCAGAAACGTATAGCACGTTATGATGTGTATAAATGGGCTTCGGACTTTATTAGTACGTTGAAAAAAATCATTACGAAACAAGCTATTCATCAATCAAGAAAGGTGTCTGCTTCTTTAATTGCCAAATTAGTAAATCAGTATAAAATGGCTGATCGCCGTATCTTATTTTTAGATTACGATGGTACTTTGCAACGTTTTTTTAGTCATCCATCAGATGCTAAGCCTGATAAGGAATTGATTGATTTGTTGATGAAAGTGAAAGGTGATCCTCAAACAGATTTAGTTATTATTAGTGGGCGTGATAAGGATACCCTTAATGATTGGTTTGAAGAATTCGGTTTTTCGCTTATAGCAGAGCATGGTATGTGGCTCAAGGAGAAAGGAAAAAATTGGGTTGAGCGTTCTCAAAGTCGTAGTGATTGGAAAGAGAATATAAAACCTATTTTGGAATCTTATGTAGATAGGACGCCTGGTAGTTTGATTGAAGAGAAGTCTCATTCTTTAGTTTGGCATTACCGTAAGTCTGATTTTGAATTAGGGGCTTTACGTGCTTTAGAGTTAACAACCGATATTTCTAATATTATTATGAATCAAGAATTGGAAATTCTGGAAGGGAATAAAGTCATAGAGATAAAAGTTGCGGGCATAAATAAAGGAAAAGCTGCTCTGGAGTATATTCAGGGCTCAAAATATGATTTTATTATGGCTATGGGGGATGATTGGACTGATGAATATTTGTTCAAAGAATTGCCAAAGGAAGCGATTACAATTAAAGTAGGGACTGACAGATCTCAAGCAAAGTATTATGTCAATAATCACACAGAAGTAAGGAGTTTCTTAAATGAAATATTAACGAAATAAATGATGCGTGTATGGATAACTTAGATTATGGAATAATTGGAAATTGTAAATCAGCAGCATTGATTTCTAAAACAGGATCTATTGATTGGTGTAGTTTACCTGATTTTGATGCTTCTTCAATTTTTGCAGGATTGCTTGATGAGGAGAAAGGAGGGCATTTTGCAATTAAGGTAGATGACTCCTATACTATTACTCAGGATTATGTTTATAATACGAATATTTTGAAAACGACTTTTACTAGTCTTGAGGGGGTTTTTGAATTGTTAGATTTTATGCCACGTTATGAAGTAGAAACGGGGGGATATCATACGCCACCTGATGTGGTACGTTATTTTAAGTATATCTCTGGTGCGCCTCGTTTTGTCTTAGATTATGATCCTCGTTTGGAATATGCGCGTTACAATACAATTACGGAAGAGAGGGGTGATTGTATCAAAAGTTATACTGAAGAAGGGGATTATGATTCGCTTTATTTATATACCGATTTGTCAAAGACGGCTATTGTAGAGAAAGATACTATCTTTTTAAAGGAAGATGCTTTTGTGATGATATGTTATCATCAAAAGATATTAGAACAGAATATAAGACATCAATATTTAAAGCTGAATAAGACTAAAGTGTATTGGTTAGATTGGGCTTACGAAGTGCCTACTTATACTTATTGTCAAAAAGAAATTCTGCGAAGTGCTCTTGCATTAAAAATGCTGTCGTATGATAAAACAGGGGCGGTAATTGCTGCTGCTACAACGTCTCTGCCTGAGACTATTGGGGAAGAGCGTAATTGGGATTACCGCTTTTGTTGGATTAGGGATGCATCGATGGTGATTAAGGTGATGGCTAAGTTAGGACACTTGAATACATTGCAACGATTTGTTAATTTTGTTGTGGATATTATACCTGATAAAGATGAAAAAATTCAAATTATGTATGGTATCAATAAGCAGAAAGAATTGCCTGAGATAGAGTTGTCTCATCTTTCTGGTTATAAAGGGTCTAAGCCTGTACGAGTGGGTAATGCAGCTTATATTCAGAAGCAAAATGATATATATGGTGTGTTGATGGATGTGATTCTTAAGAATTTTGAATTGAGCGATATTTCACTTGAGATTTGTGAGTATTTGTGGACTATTACGCGTAGTATTGTAAAGACGGTTACTCACAATTGGGAAAAACCAGATAAAGGAATCTGGGAAATTCGAGGGGAGGAGAAACATTTTGTATTTTCTAAAGTGTTGTGTTGGGTGGCAATAGATCGTGCTGTGTCCATTGCTAAACTGGTGAAGAAGACTGCTTATGTGAAGGGTTGGGAGGAATTAGCCGAAACGATTAAGAAAGATATTTATGATAATGGCTGGAATGAAAAGGTGCAGTCATTTACACAATATTATGGTTCTGATGATCAGGATGCTGCTAATTTATTGATGGAGTCTTATGGTTTTATAAAAGCATCGGATGATAAGTATAAGCTTACTGTAAAGGCTATAGAGAAAGAATTGTGTGAGGATGGCTTAATGTATCGTTACAAAAATCATGATGATTTTGGTGTGCCCACTTCTTCATTTACCGTCTGTACTTTTTGGCTCATCAATAGCTTGAATGCTATAGGAGAGACTCAGAAAGCAAAAGATATGTTTGAGCAATTACTATCATATTCTAATCATTTAGGGTTGTTTAGTGAAGATATAGATTTTAAAACCAAGCATCTTCTAGGTAATTTCCCGCAGGCTTATTCTCATTTGGCTTTGATAGAGACAGCAATTAATATTTCGCATGGTAGTGTGTCTAAAGATGAAGAGATCCTAAGGGCAATGCATGGCGAGTAGGCAATGTCATTAAGTTAAGGAATAAAGAACTATAAATTATGGACAATTGTATTACAAATAAGATGATTACGTAGAACTACAAAGATGTTTGATTATAAAAATATCTTCTTATTTTGTTAATTACAAACTAAAGATTGAGGAATTAAACGCCGAAAATGCTTATTGGATAGAGGAGATTGCGGTCGGCGTTTTTGAACGTTATTCGTTATAAACCCAGGGTTTCGCCCTGGGCTGAATTATGTAAGGCTTTCAGCCTATTTAGGATAGGTGAAATTGTGGTCGAAAAGGAGTGTGCGTTATTCGTCATAAAAAAAGATTAATTCCTTAACTTAATGACATTGGGCGAGTAGGGGGGGAATTAATAGTGAAGAGTTAAAAGAGAAAAAGGAAAATCTAAGATGTGAGTCTCTGATTTTCCTTTTTTTATGTAAAAATGGTTAATTAATTCTAATTTATTGATCCCATTCGCTATTGAGGATGCCATATTGTACATCGTCGAGCCATTTGCCATCTTGGAAGTAGCTTTCTACGAAGTGAGCTTCTTTGCGAAATCCTAATCGGCCTAGAAGTGTTTGTGAGGCTTTGTTGCGAGGGTCGATAGAGGCAATGATACGGTGTTTTTTTTGTTGTGTGAATAAGAAGTCCATGACATTCATCATCGCTTCGTTGGCATATCCTCTGCCTTGGTATTCTTTGCTTATCGTGACGCTTAGTTCTACTTGAGCATTGTCTAGAGTAAATATACCTAAATCTCCTATTATTTGTTCTGTTTCGGTATGTATAATTACCAATTGAAACCAAGTATTTTCTTCGTCTAGTTCAGGGGCGCTATCGGCAATGAAGTCATAAACTTCGGCTATGCTTTGTGGAATGAAATTTTGATATTGATTGATGATGGCATCCGAGCGATAGGCAAATACTGCTTTGGCGTCTTCTTTTGTAATAGGGCGTAGTTGTAGGCAGTCGGTATGTAGTATATTGTCCATGTTGAGTTTTTGATTTGAAAATTAAAAGGTGAAAGTGTAGTTTGATATTTTTTTTTGTTCTTGGTGTGCAATATTAAGAAGATTTTGGTTGAGATGTGCAAATGAGAGGCGATAGTTTTTGTTTTTGAGTCTACTGCTTAATAATTAAAATTTACGAAGTAGTATGTGACGAGTAACCTTGCGCTAGGGATAGCAGTGGTATGAATGGCCTCACAGAGCAGGCGTGCCCAACGGACGGAGGCGATCTCGTGAGCCACCGTACCGATGCTGGCACGACTAGTTCTGTGGGGTTATTCATAGGAACGGATAGCCCGCTCGAGCGCCCAAAGAATGAGTGAGTGTAATATATGTGTAGTATGCGTTGTAAAAATGAAATAATATCCGTACTTTTGCAGCCCAAAATTTTTTTAAGTATAAATTTAATTTAAAGACAATGAATCATTACGAAACCGTTTTCATTTTGACTCCCGTTTTGTCTGATGAACAGATGAAGGAAGCGGTAAGCAAATTCAAAGCTGTTCTTACAGAGAATGGCGCTGAAATGGTGAACCAAGAAAACTGGGGACTTAAGCGATTAGCTTATCCCATTAACAAAAAATCTACAGGATTTTATCACTTGTTCCAATTCGCTTCAGAACAAGGAGATATTGTAGAGAAGTTAGAATTGCAATTCCGTCGTGACGACCGCGTTATGCGTTTTCTTACGATGTCTCTTGACAAATATGCGCAAAAGTACGGAGTAAGTAGAATTGAACGTTTAAAAGCTGAAAAAGGAAAGTAATCATGGCACAAAATCAATCAGAAATTAGATATCTTACTCCAGTTGCAGTAGATAGCTCAAAGAAGAAGTATTGTCGTTTCAAAAAAGCGGGAATAAAATACATCGATTATAAAGATCCAGAATTCTTGAAACGTTTCTTGAACGAGCAAGGAAAAATTCTTCCTCGTCGCCTTACAGGTACTTCTCTAAAATATCAGAAGAAAGTAGCTCAGGCTGTGAAACGTGCTCGTCATATTGCGTTGTTACCATACGTAACTGACTTGATGAAGTAAGCCAAGTTTTTTAACTTAATTCAAAAAAACAAGAACAATGGAAGTTATATTAAAAGAAGATATCGCAGGATTCGGTTACAAAGATGATGTTGTAACTGTGAAGGGCGGCTATGGCCGTAACTTCTTAATTCCTAAGAAAATGGCTGTTGTGGCTAGTGTGTCAGCAAAGAAAATCTTAGCTGAGAACTTGAAACAACGCGCTCACAAGTTAGCGAAAATGAAAGATGATGCTTTAGTGCTTGCCTCTAAAGTGAAATTAGTAAAAGTGTTAGTGAAAACTAAGACTAGTACTTCTGGTAAAATCTTTGGATCGGTAACTAATATTCAGATTGCCGCAGAGTTAGCTAAGGCTGGTTATGATATTGACCGTCGTTATATTACTTTGAATGAAGGCATCAAAAACGTTGGTTCATACGTTGCTACTGTGAAATTGCACAAAGAAGTTTCTGCTGAAGTAGAAGTGGAAGTCGTTTCAGAATAATAGCAAACAATTTTTTAAAAAATATTGAAATCGGACGAAAAAGGTCTGTCGCATAGCGGCAGACCTTTTTTATCTTTAGGTGTAATATTAAAAATTCATTGTTTCGTTGCCAGAGTTGCTGCCATCGCATCCGTCAAATGCTACGCGTGTAAGTTGTGAACTGATAATGTAGAAGCAGCATATGCTTATATTAATGTTTTGGCTACACAGTTTTAGGTTTCTTAATAAAATAAAGTGACACTTGTATCGCGGGGGTGTTTGCGATAAATATTTCATTATGCACAAAATATTAATTTCTATGAATGCTATATGAATAGTGAAGAAGTGTTATGTCGTTGCATAAGTGAATTTTATTTTCGTCCTGAACAAAATTCTGATTTGTAAGTTTTATTATCTCGATGTATTGTTAATTTTAAGGCCATATTTTAATTTTAGGATGCTATGTCTTTTATACAATATAAATAATACAGATTGCGTTAAAATATTTGGTATGTTTTTTTAAAGTTAAGAGTTTAAAAACAATAATAATTGTATTTTTGAAGACTAGTAATAAAAGAGTGTTTATATTATTATTTAAATAGTTATGAAAATATCAATTATTGGTACTGGTTATGTTGGTTTGGTGTCGGGAACATGTCTTGCAGAAAGTGGTATAACAGTAACTTGTGTCGATATAGATGAAGGTAAAATTGAAAAACTAAAGGAAGGCATAATCCCTATTTATGAGCCTGGCTTGTCTGAGTTAGTTCTTGATAATGTAGAAAAAGATAGATTACGTTTTACTACGTCTTTAAAAGAGAGTTTAATTAATAGCGATGCTCTTTTTATTGCAGTAGGTACGCCGCCTGACGAAGATGGTAGTGCTGATTTGAGATATGTTTTAGGAGTAGCACGTGAAATAGGACAACATATGCAAGAGTATATTGTTGTATTGACTAAATCTACCGTGCCTATTGGAACATCTCATAAAGTGAAAGCTACCATTCAGAGTGAGTTAGATAAGCGTAATGTTGATATTCCTTTTGATGTGGCTTCTAATCCGGAATTCTTAAAAGAAGGAAGTGCGGTTAAAGATTTTATGGAACCTGATCGTATTGTTGTTGGTACTGAAAGTGAGCGTGCTGAGAGAGTTGTTGAACGTTTATATTATCCCTTTACCCAGCAAGGTTATCAGTTGATAAAGATGGATATTCCTTCAGCGGAGATGACTAAGTATGCCGCTAATGCTATGTTAGCTACTCGTATCTCTTTTATGAATGATATTGCTAATCTTTGTGAGATTTTAGGTGCTGATATCGATGTGGTAAGAAAGGGTATAGGTGCTGATCCTCGTATTGGAAAGAAATTCCTTTATCCTGGTTGTGGTTATGGCGGATCTTGTTTTCCTAAAGATGTGAAAGCATTGATTAAGATAGGGTCTGATTCGCATCATGAAATGGGTGTTTTGAAAGCCGTAGAAGAGGTTAATGAAGAACAAAAACATATTATTAGTAAGAAAGTGATGGCTTATTATAATGGTGATGTCAAAGGCAAAACTTTTGCGCTCTGGGGCTTATCTTTTAAACCACAAACGGATGATATGCGTGAGGCTCCTTCTTTAGTTATCATTGATGATTTGTTGACGGCTGGTGCACATATTGTAGCTTATGATCCTATTGCTATGGAAGAATCACAGCGTCGTGTTGGTGATAAGATAAAGTATGCTGAAAACCAATATGAAGCGTTATCTGGGGCTGATGCTTTAATTGTAGTGACTGAGTGGCCCGAGTTTCGTGTACCTAAATTTACTTTTGTGGAACGCGCCTTAAAAGAAAAAGTTATTTTTGATGGTCGTAACATTTATGATCCTAAGCAAATGAGAGAGTTTGGTTATAAGTATATTTCAATAGGAAGATAATTATAAATTTAACTTTAATTAAAGACATATAGTTTAATGAGTTTAGTCTTGTTAATCTCTTTTTAGACCTGTAATAATGATGTATTTATCTGTAAAGCGTATATTTGATTTCATAACTGCATTGGTATTGCTTATTGTATTATTTCCTTTGTTTTTAATCCTATATTTGGCTATAAGAATTGATTCTCCAGGAGCCATATTTTTTAAACAGAAAAGAGTAGGTAATCATAAGTCGTATTTTAATATTTTGAAATACCGCACCATGAGTGTTGACGCTCCTAAAGATATACCGACACATCTTATGGGGGATCCCGATCAACATATCACAAAGGTGGGGCGTTTTTTGCGGAGATACAGTTTGGATGAATTACCTCAACTTTTTAATATATTAGCTGGGGAAATGAGTTTTGTAGGGCCACGACCTGCTTTGTGGAATCAATTTGATTTGATAGAAGAACGGGATAAATATGGGGCTAATGATGTGCCTGTAGGACTTACTGGTTGGGCACAGATTAATGGAAGAGATGAGCTGTCGATCAAAGAAAAAGCACATTTGGATGGCGATTATGTGGCACGACGGAGTATTTGTTTTGATCTTCGTTGTTTATTCCTAACTATTTTTACGGTATCTCGTGGTGAAGGAATAAAAGAAGGTGATGTAAGTCTTTGATTTTAGCCTTATGTCATATTTTCATTGTTATACAGTGAAAATAATCTTTTTTATTTAGGAAATTCCTAAAATAATTGATGTGTAAATATTGAATATATGAGAGTTTGTGCTTTAGCATTTATAATACTTATTTTTCCGTTTTTAATGGTGGGACAATTTTCCGTTTCTTCTGATAATACCTTTGATTTTGGAAAAGATAATCACATTTTTGGAATTGATGATATCGTGATTTTTGAGAAGTTAGATGAAAGTGATGAATTGTCTTATTTGTTTACGGATTCTATTGATTTTGAGTGGCATTATCATACCTCTTTCTCTGATTCTTTAATTATGTCATCTCAGGGTAAGGATACTTTAGCTGTCTTAGATAGTTTGCAACAAGGTCTCTATGAACTAAAGACAGTGACTGATTCTTTTTATTTTTTTATTGTCGATTTTTCAGATTATCAACATGAGCTAGATTCTGTATGGATTCAAGATGAGGGCGATAGTTGTAATACAATTCGTCTTTTTGCGCGTTTGATTCGTCAGGATATTTCCGTTTATGATAAAATAAATGATTCTATTCATCTTTTATTTGATCCTGTAACGACCTATAAATGGGAGAATTTTAGTAAGGAGCAAAGTTCCCCTTACTCCATTGATGCACCTTATCAAGATACCAGTTATCTGTGTTCTCCTTATTCTGCAGATTTTTTTGAGAGTAATGACTTGTTTGTTAAGTACGATTCTCCTGATACAATGACGACTCTACAGTATGATGCTATTGCTGTGTCTTTGGGTACGTTAGAGAAGTCTATTCCTGAAGATGATGATAAGATAAATAGATTTAAGGCGTCGAGTATAACTGAAGGTTCTGCTCCTCTTGATGTGACTTATACTGTTAGTCCAACAGAAGCCGTGGAGTATTCTTCATGGTGGATATGGGATGTCAATAATGATCAACCTTCTTCACCAACTTATCGTTATCAAGACAAAGTGACGCATTCTTTTGTGAAATATGTATTGAATGGTTATCGTGTGAAGGTTGAAGTTGGCAATGAATTTTGTCATGTTTCCGATTCTGCTGAAGTAACTGTTTTTGATTCTTCTTTAGAAGCTCCCAATGTATTAGTTTTAAGTGGGGAATATGGTAAGTTTAAATTGGCTTATCAATCTATTGTTCCTGAAACGTTTAAAGCAACGATTTATAACCGCTGGGGACGACGTATTTATAGTTGGGATGATCCCGATGGTGGATGGGATGGGCGTTCGGTTTTAACAGATGCTTTCGTTTCGCCAGGTGTTTACTATTGTGCTGTCAAAGCCCGAGGAACGGATGGTAAGAAACATGATACTATTTTTGAGATTACCGTGATACGCGGTAAAAAATAAACTTCCTTATCTCAAGAATACTCCTCATAATTTTTTTTAGTATAAAGTTTCACAATGACCAAAATTGGGATATTATCCGATACGCATAGTAGTTTAGATGAACGTGTTTTTTCATTTTTTAAAGATTGTGATGAGATATGGCATGCTGGAGATGTGGGCTCTGATGATGTTTTAGATCGTTTAGAAGCTTTTAAGCCCTTACGCGCGGTGTATGGCAACATCGACAGCCACAAACTGCGTCAGCGCATCCCTGCCGAACAGCTTTTTGTATGCGAAAAGGTGAAAGTGTATATGACTCACATAGGAGGTTATCCTGGGCGTTATGATTCTCAAGCTCGTGTTAAATTAATGAAATACAGACCTAAGCTTTTTGTTTGTGGTCATTCTCATATCCTTAAGGTGATGTATGATAAATCACTTAATTTACTTCATATTAATCCTGGAGCAGAGGGTAACTTTGGTTTTCATCAGAAAAGAACGATGATTCGTTTTACTATAGATGGCGAAAATATGAAAGATATGGAAGTGTTAGAACTTGGATTGAAGGGGTCGTGATTTTTTTTTTGTTGATGATTTTTATGTGAAAAAACTTTTTATTTCTCTACTTTTGTTGATGATTTTATGTGAAAAAACTTTTCATTTCTCTACCAGAAGGTTAGGTTAAAATTTCATATAGTAAGTCTTGTTTTTCGCATCTTGTGCAATAATAAAATATTTATCAGATTTGATAGTCCGTCTATTTGCAGCGAGCTCTTTTTCCTACCTGATAGTGTAATTGATTAAACTTTGTTATAATGAAGATAGTTATAGATGATAAGATACCCTTTGTTCAAGGAGTTTTTGAGCCCTTTGCCGAAGTGGTATATGCTCCTGGTAGTGAAATAAATGCTGACATGGTGAAAGGGGCTGATGCCTTAATGGTACGTACGCGAACTATGTGTGATGCTGCGCTTTTGCAAGGGAGTAATGTGAAAATGATTGCTACGGCTACTATTGGTTTTGATCATATTGATACTGCTTATTGTGCGTCTCAGGGTATAGAGTGGGTGAATGCTCCTGGGTGTAATGCTTATGCTGTAGTGCAATATGTTTTTGCCGCTTTAGCGGAATTAACGATTAAGGAAGGTGTCGATATCAGTTCTAAAACTTTGGGTATTGTAGGTGTTGGTAATGTTGGTAAGCGTTTGGCTGCTTTTGCCCAAAAGATAGGTATGAAAGTTTTACTTAATGATCCGCCACGTGCCAAACAAGAAGGCGATGCCGGTTTTGTGTCTTTACAAACGATACAGGAAGAAGCTGATATTATTACCTTTCATACCCCTTTGAATCGCGATGGTGAATTCCCTACTTATCATCTTTGTGATGAGGTTTTTATTTCTCAACTGAAGCGCCATCCTATTCTTATTAATGCTGCACGAGGTGAGATTGTTGACAATTTGTCTCTAGTAAAATACCATGCTTCTTTAAAAGCTTTAGTGATCGATTGTTGGGAGAATGAGCCTAATATTAATCTTGATTTGCTTAATATTGTTGACATTGCTACTTTTCATATTGCAGGTTATTCTATGGAAGGAAAGGCCAATGCTGCTATTGCTTCGGTAAGAGCTATTAGTCGTTTCTTAAATTTGCAACTCAATGATTGGTCTGTCACATTACCAGAAAAAGATGTTAATGATGTTACTTCTCTTTCTATGCTAGAGACCGTTCATCATTCTTATGATGTGAAGCAAGATGATGCTGCTTTTAGAATGCATCCTGAGCATTTTGAACAACTCAGAGGAGCTTATTCTTATCGTCGAGAACCCGATATCCTTTATTAGTCATTATCCTTTTGATATTATATAATGATTGCTTAATGGAGCTTTTAATCACGTTCTGTGGGAACATATTCCACCCACTTTGCTGTGATTGTTAAAGGTTTTCTAACTTGATATTTTATATAGTAGGGTAGTTTCTCCTTAATTTTTTACAAATAGATGTTTGATAACGTTAGAGGTATCTTTTAATGGTTTAAGGATTTTTTTCTTTGTCCTTCTCTTTTTGCCTTCTAAGTATTTTAAGGTAAACAGTTCATAGGTTGTTTTTATAACTTCAGCATGTCTTGTTTTAGCATATGCTTTTGCTATCATGCATAATGTTATTGGATCGCTGACTAGCATATTTAGGTTCTTGAGTTCTTTATGTTTATTCATTTTCTTTCCGAAATGTAAGCGGTTTATATCAATTAACGAAAAGGTATAAGCATCCCCCATTTTATCAATCAGAATATTAGTGCCATTATAGTCCGTATTGTAGATCTTATTATCGTATAAGTTGTCACATGTATATTTTACAAAAGCATTAATAATGTTCTGTTTTTCTTCAGTCGGAATTTCTAAATAAGGTACGTCCGCAAAACTAAATAATGATTTTTCGTATTGGCATACATAGTATGATTCTTCTAATAATCCTGCTTTATTGCGCTGTTCCAGAAAGCCTATGGGAGCAGGAGTCTGAATATTAAGTTTTTTTAATTGCAGTGCATAATTATAGGACCGTCTTGCTTTAGATTGGCGGATATAACCATAGATTATACGGTTGGCAATAGTCGCTTTTTTATATGATTTTATACACACCTTGGTGTTGTTCCATGTGTCTGTTTTGAGGTGATTGCGTTTGTTTCTTAGTGTTTCCCCTGCGCTATTAAAATTTTGGTGTAGTAGAATGATGTTATTGTTAAGAGCTTGATATTCTGGATGTGTTAGATAGGTGCTTTGTTTTTTCATAATAGTATTTTAAAGATATAAGTAGTGTGAAAAAATAATGACTACTTATTATTAAGCCAGTTTATCGTTAGGTGTTTTAAGTGATAATTTCTCAAAAAGAACATAAATATCAGATAGTGAATAAATTAAAACTATTTCTGAAATCGTATTACATTATTAAGAGGAAAATAACTGCAAAGAACATATAAAAAATGCATTACACAAAATGCTATGTATTAATAAATATGGTTTATTTTTATAGGTAAATATTAAAATGTTTCTTGCTAAAATCTTTAGGCTTTGTTTTTGTGGTAAAAAACAATAAAAAAAGGAAGGCAGGATTTAATTGTGTCTGATAACTAGGCGATTATGTTTATTGTGTAAATGTTTATTGATCTGAAATATACTAATTATAAAACATAACAGACGGATGATGCTTTATTCATATGCACCCATTAGAATCTCACTTATAATTATAAATACATTTTCATTTAGCTGTGTTAATCTTTTTTCTCTATTTTAAATAAAGAGATTGTTATTGATGGTTTTGAGTTGTTTGTCATTTATTATGTTTGTTTTTTATAAATCGTACATTGTTGGTTTTATTCTTAGTAGCTTGCTGCTAATAATAAAATTTTCTTCAACTTGCTTTTCGGGGTTGTCCCGAGGTTGTTGCTCCTTTTATTTGTAAATTTTTTTCCTGTGGAAAGGTAAATGTGAATTCGCTACCTTGACCTATTTTGCTCGTTACGTTGATAGTGCCGTGGTGTTTGTCAATAAATTCTTTACATAGAATAAGACCTAACCCACTTCCTTTTTCTCCATCAGTTCCCGGTCTTGATTCTACTTGAGTGATGTCAAATAAATGATCTATTTTCTCTTCAGGAATGCCCGTGCCTTCATCTTTCACAGTGATGGAGGTTTTTGTTGGTGTGCTTTGTGCAATGATAGTTATTTTCTTCCCTTTTTCTGTGAATTTGATTGCATTAGAAGTCAGGTTACGTAGAATGGTGCTTAGCATTTTAGAATCAGCAAAAATAGAGCTGTTATCCTTATTTTCTAATTGAATTTTTATTTCTTTTAAGTCCGCTGCATGTTGTATGGTGCTTAATACGCTATTAAAAATCTCTGTAACAGGTATGTTTTGTGGTTCAAATTGTATTTGCCCGGATTGTGATTTTGCCCAAGAAAGTAAGTCGTTGAGTAATGAATATGCGTTTTTTTCTACACTGAGTAAAGAGTTTAAGATTTTATCTGTTTTTTCTTTAGGGTACTCTTGCCAATGATTTAATAATATTTCGGTGAATCCAATTAATGAGTTAAAGGGGTTGCGTAAGTCGTGTGAAAGGATAGATAAAAATTTGTCTTTATGTTCATTGAGTCGTTTTAGTTCTTCTTCTTGTTTTTTTATTTTGGAGATGTCATCAATGGTTAATAAGATGTATTCATCATTATTAATGTTAACATTTGATGTGGATACTAAAAGATTGATAAGCAGTTGACTATTGTCTTCTTGGAATACGTTAATGGTTCCTTCCTCTTTGAATTGATGAGCGCCATGGTCAATAGATGCATTTAATTGCTGCCTGATAGTGCAATGTTTGCAAGCTTCGGTTTTGCCGCACACTATTTTATTATTGCGTATAGCATTGATGCAACTAAAAACTTCTCCAGTTAATCTTCCTATCACATCTTGACGTGGTTTTCTTATCATCTGAAGACCAGCCTTATTGATGTTTAAGGTTCTTCCGTCTTTATCCATAAGAATTAATACTACTGCGGCGTTTTCGAAAATCGCATTCAATTCGTTGGATGTGTTATTATTAATGCTTATAGATTGTGTCATCTGTTTTGTCTTATAGGTTTGTTTTTCTTTTGGTATGTTGTCTCGTTCTTTTTGTTGAAAAGATTGAGCTGTTATTATTTAACATATAACATCAAAAAAAGTTTTGTCAAGAGGTAACTTTTTTATTTTCAGAAAGAAAAATTAGACACTTTGATTGTAGGAGTTGATGGTTAGGACACAAAAAAACTGATAACAAAAAAGTAAAATTTTTTGTTATCAGTCTAACCCATTAAAAACCTAGTTAGTTACCTAACCAGACTGCTTTGCAAATATAGAGTAAAATATGAATATTACTTAAGAATATGAGTTCAGAAACCTAAAGTGATTAAAATAACATCTGAAATGCTTAGGGTGGGAGTTAGATTTTTCAATCGATACTTGGTATAAAAAAAGCACTGTCTCTTTTTATTGAGGCAGTGCTTTTGATTTTTTTTTAGTGTGAGTTATTATCCACATTTAGAGGCACCACAATCGGTACATATCAAACATCCTTCTTGATAGATAACGTTATCATTACCACAGTTAGGGCATCGGTGTCCTTTGGCTACTGTTCCGTCTGGAATGTATTTTTTAAGGGCACGAGCTACTCCGTTTTTCCATGTGTTAATTGATACTGTATCTAATTGCAGATCATTTACAAGGCTAATTACAAGGTCTATTGGCATTCTATAGCGCAATACGCCTGAGATAAGTTTGGCATAGTTCCAGTAGATAGGGTCAAATTTATAATTAAGACCTTCAATGGTTGTTTTGTAACCACGACGGTTGCTGTATTGGAAATCATATTGTTTAGTGCCTTCTTCATTAATGTTTTTAATGATGTGTCCTTTATTGACAGATCCTGGTAATAAGATGCCGTCTTCATCATCAGCAAGACCCGTGAATATTTCGTAAGGATGGCCGTTCAATAGACCGACAAAAGCAATCCATTTTTCTTTGTTGTTTTGAAAGCGTAATACATCGGCTTCTAGTATTTCTGGTCGGGTTTCTACGACTTCATTATTTTGCGCTTCTTTTTTCTTTTCTGTATCGTCAGCTATCAATACGCCAGTACGTGATCCGTCACGGTAAACGGTGATGCCTTTGCAGCCTGCTTTCCAAGCTTCAAAGTATAAGTTGCCAACTAAAGCTTCATCAACATCTGTTGGTAGATTAATGGTTACAGAAATAGAATGATCGACCCATTTTTGTACTCGACCTTGCATTTTTACTTTTTCTAACCAATCTACATCGTTGGAAGTTGCTTTGTAATAAGGTGATTTAGCAACGAGTTCATCCACTTCTTCAGAAGTATAATGTTTGCTTGCCGGATAACCATTGGCTTCCATCCAAATAATAAACTTATGATGGAAAATGATATATTCTTCGAAAGCATCACCCATTTCATCAACAAAGTCCACATGAACCTCAGGGTCGTTAGGGTTTACTTTTCTGCGTCGTTTGTAAACAGGTAAAAATACAGGTTCGATACCCGATGATGTTTGAGTCATCAGCGAGGTTGTTCCTGTAGGAGCAATGGTTAAACAGGCAATATTACGACGACCATATTTCAACATGCTTTCGTAAACCGAAGGATCAGCATCTTTTATGCGATTAATGAAAGGGTTATTCTTTTCACGTTCTGTGTCATAAATCTCAAAAGCACCACGGTTTTTGGCTAATAATGCAGATGAACGATAAACTTCAATGGCAATTGTTTTGTGTACTTCTTCAGCGAAATCAGTAGCTTTGGGTGTGCCATAACGTAAACCTAGAGCGGCAAGCATGTCGCCTTCGGCAGTGATGCCAACTCCAGTACGACGACCTTCTCGTGCTTTCGTTTTAATTTTATTCCAAAGGTTATATTCTGTTCTTTTTAATTCATCTGGTTCTGGGTCACTTTTTATTTTTTTAAGGATAAGATCGATCTTTTCAATTTCAAGATCAATAATATCATCCATGATACGAAGTGCTAATTGTGCATGTTGACGGAATAGTTTCTCATCAAACTTCGCTTCTTTAGTAAAAGGATTTTTTACATAAGAATATAAGTTGATAGCTAGAAGACGGCAGCTATCGTAAGGACAAAGAGGAATTTCGCCACAAGGGTTAGTGGAAACGGTTTTGTAGCCTAAGTCAGCATAACAATCGGGAACTGATTCGCGAATGATGGTGTCCCAGAAAAGAATACCTGGCTCTGCTGATTTCCAAGCGTTATGAACTATTTTGTCCCAAATTTTACGAGCTTCTACTTCTTTTGTGTATTGTGGATTTTTAGAGAAAACGGGATATTGTTGTGTGAATTTCTCATTTTTTTCGGCTGCATTCATAAAGGCATCCGACATTTTTACGGATACATTGGCGCCTGTGACTTTGCCTTCTGTCATTTTGGCGTCAATGAATTCTTCTGAATCAGGATGATTAACGGAAACGCTGAGCATAAGAGCTCCACGACGCCCATCTTGTGCTACTTCACGGGTAGAGTTCGAAAAACGTTCCATAAAAGGAACTAATCCTGTAGAAGTTAGTGCTGAGTTGTTTACTGGAGATCCTTTAGGACGAATGTGTGAAAGATCGTGACCAACACCACCACGACGTTTCATCAATTGTACTTGTTCTTGATCTACTTGCATAATGCCACCGTATGAATCGCCGTTACCTTCGTGTCCAATAACAAAGCAGTTAGACAAAGAGCCTACCTGATGTTTATTGCCGATCCCAGCCATTGGGCTACCTTGTGGTACTATGTATTTAAAATCTTTTATTAAATTGAAAATCTCTTCTTCGCTAAGTGGGTTCTTATATTTATTTTCTATACGACAGATTTCCGATGCTAGACGGTGATGCATAGCATCAGGTGTGTTTTCATAAATATTACCATCAGAATCTTTTAAAGCGTATTTGTTTACCCATACTCGAGCTGCTAGTTCGTCGCCATTAAAATACTTGATTGATGCCTCAAAAGCCTCGTTGAAAGAATAAATTTTCGTTTCTTGGTTTGGTGTTGTGGTGGATGTTTCTTGTATCATTGTGTTGGTTTCTTTCATATTTGTTGGCTTTATATGTTTTAGAAATGGTTTTTATGTGTTAGGGGCTTTGACCCTTTATTTTATAATTCGTAGTACAAATTAAGGGAATATTTTTTTTGTATGTCGGAAAATTTAATCTGTAGTTTTGAACAATCTATCATCTTAAAATGTTGATAACTTAAAATTCAATTATAGAGAGTGTTATGATTAGTGTAAATTTGTATTCTTGTTTCATATGTTGAAAAGTGCTAAAAGAAGATTTTAATTTTATTTTCATTTAAACTCAAAAAGTTTTATTAAATAGAATTGTTATGAATAGTGATTTTTGAAAAATGAGCTCCTGTATAGGTTTTCATTGATTTTACTCTTGATTTTTTGCGACGATATTTGCGACTTTTTCATCAATAATGAAAGAATTAGATAAATCTTAATGTATATTTTTAATATGATGACTAATCTTTGCGTATAATTTTTAAATTTGCATCTTCGATAAAAAAACAATGCATGTACGACTTTATTAGTGGCCACATAGAAGAGTTGAATCCTACGTATGTAGTGATAGAAAATCAAGGTATTGGATATTTTTGTAATATCTCACTAAATACTTATTCGGCTCTTAAAGGTAAAGATAGTGTACGTTTGTATATTAGAGAGATAATTCGTGAAGATGTTCATGATCTCTATGCTTTTTTACAAAAAGAAGAACGTTTATTGTTTAATTTATTAATTTCAGTATCAGGTGTAGGAGCTAATACCTCTCGTGTAATATTGTCGTCGCTAACAGGTAAAGAGTTAGAGATGGCAATAGGTGCTGGTGATGTTAATACTTTAAAGGGCGTAAAAGGTATTGGATTGAAGACCGCTCAGCGTATCATTGTAGAGTTGAAGGATAAAATTCAAGCGGTTAACTTAGGTGGAGAGTCTGATTTTTTAATGCCAGAGAACAATAATATCCAGGATGAAGCGTTAGCTGCATTGACTATGCTTGGTTTCAATAAAGGGCAGGTAGTCAAAGCACTTAAAAAAATCATGAGTACTCCTAATTCTCATACTGTTGAGAGTTTGATTAAAGAAGCATTGAAATTATTATAATTACTAAATATAATAGCTTATTGAGAATAACTACTTTTTAAATTTTATTTCGAGTTGCAATTTTATAGGTATTACAGTGAGTTTTTTGTTGATTTTTTCAGCAAGGGGATTTTATGCTAAAGTAGTTAATAATAAAAAGTTTGTCATTGAGTACAAAAAATAATCACATAAAGCTATTGCGTTATTATATTTTTACCTGTTTCTTAGGTATTAATGTTTTTTCATATGCCCAATCTGATGATCAGGTATCGTCTTTTTTAGATGAATTTTTGACCCAGATAGAAGAAGGTGGTGTTAGCGTAGATCAGGACTATCTTGATGAACATGCTGATATGCCTGCTGATATGAAGGCGGCCTTAAGAGATTCTCTTCAAGGGCGTGAATCTTTTGTTCTAGTAAAAGATAATGCGTCTTCTTTCCTTTCCAACTTTTCTTCAACTATAGAAAAATACGGTTTTGAGTCCGGTGATAATACTATAAAACTTAAAAATAATCGCTTACTTAATTTTGAGGCAAAAGGTACTGGTGCTTTAGCTGCTTTGTTTGGTGGTGTTGATCCGCGAATAGATCCTGCTGATACGGTTCCGAAAGTTTTCCCCGTTAATGATATCAATAGTGATTTGTATAATCCTTCCAAAGCTTCAAATATAGATCTCGATAACCCAGATAATAATAAGCAAGAGATAGAATATAATCCTTTAAGTAATAAATATCTGTTTTCTAACAAAGTAGGCGATGAGGAGCTGAATGTGCCAGTGGAGATGTCCGCTGATGAATATTATAATTATTCTAAGAAAAACTCTTTGGATAAGTATTGGGAGAGTAAAACGTTTGCCGAAGAGGAAGAGGGTAAAGGTAGTTTACTTAATCTGGGGTTGGACTTCAGCGGTAGTAGCCAACTTTTCGGAAAGGGGGGGGTAAGTATTAAACCACAGGGATATGCTGATCTTACTTTTTCGGTAAAAACCACTAAAATTGATAATCCCACTATTACAGAAGATCGCAGGAAAACGACTTATTTTGATCTCGATAATAAAATTCAAATGAATGTTCTTGGTTCGGTTGGCGACAAGATTAATTTGGATATGAATTATAATACAGAGGCTACTTTTGATTTTGATAACCAGTTTAAACTGGAATACAATGGCAAGGAAGATGACATTGTGAAGCACTTTAAGGCTGGTAATGTGTCGATGCCTAGTGTGGGATCTATGATTACATTAGGTGGTAGTTCTTCAGGTGGCCAGTCGAGTATGGCTTTGCCTGGATATCAGAAGTTATTTGGGTTTCAGAATACACAACAATATGGAAAGCTCACCTGGGCTTGGGTGGTTTCGCAGCAAAAGTCTGAAACGCAAACGATGACTATAGAGGGGGGAGCTATGTCGCAAGAGTTTGATGTGACTATTGATGATTATGATGCTAATCGTCATTTTTTCTTAACTCATTTCTTTAAAGAGAAGTATGATAATTGGATGTCTTATATGCCCAATGTAGATGCATCAGGATTAAATATCAATAAAATAGAAGTTTGGGTGACAAATAAACGAGGTAATTTTGATCAATCTCGTAATTTAGTGGCATTTATGGATTTGGCTGAGCCCAAAGAGAGTAATCTTGATAATGCTGATCTATGGTGGGATGCATCTCATGCCAGCGAAAAACCATCAAATGGTGTTAATAAGCTGTATGACCAGATGAATAATACTTATTCTAAAATTAGAAGTATTAGTAATGTGAGCACTGTGTTTGAGTCACTTGAAGATAAGGGTTTTATACAGGGTGAAGATTATGAAAAAGTTGAGAATGCTCGTTTGCTTTCATCATCAGAATATACGCTAAATACTACTTTGGGTTATATTTCATTGTCTTCTTCATTGAATACTGATGAAGTGTTGGCTGTAGCGTTTCAATATACTTATCGGGGTGAAGTGTATCAAGTTGGTGAGTTTTCGTCTGGTAGTGGAGTGACGGCTCCTGATGTTCTTTTCTTGAAATTATTAAAAGCAACAAATACCTCACCCTCGTTACCTACTTGGGATTTAATGATGAAAAATATTTATGCCTTAGATGCATATAATATGAGTCAAGAAGATTTTAGTTTGTCTATCGTTTATGAGGATGATGATATAGGAACAGATCAATCTTATATTTCAGCAGGGGACATTAATAAAAAAACATTATTGCAAGTGATGGGCTTAGACCAATTGAACAGTTCTAATGAGACAGGTTCTGATGGTTTTTTTGATTGGGTAGAAGGTTATACTGTTAATTCTACCAGTCGTGCTCAAATTATCTTTCCTGTTAGAGAACCTTTTGGTAGTTATCTAAAGGATGAAATAGGATCTAATAGTGTTGCTGATAAGTATATTTTTCAAGAGTTGTATGATACTACTTTGGTAGCTGCTCAGCAGATGGCTGAAAAAAACAAGTTCCGTCTTACTGGAACTTATAAATCTACTTCGGGGTCCGAAATAAAACTTAATGCTTATAATATACCACGAGGCTCGGTGAAAGTAACGGCTGGTGGTCGTCAATTGACAGAGAATGTCGATTATTCGGTAGATTATAACTCTGGATATTTAAGGATATTAAACGAAGGCATTTTAGAGTCAGGGCAGACTATTCAGGTGTCGATGGAAAATCAGTCTCTCTATTCTTTACAGAAAAAAACAATGTTGGGGACTAATTTGGTGTATCGTTTTAGTGATGATTTGCAGATTGGAGCTTCGGTGACTCATCTTAATGAGCGTCCGCAAACAACAAAAGTAGCCGTGGGTGATGATCCAATATCTAATACGGTATGGGGGCTTACGGGGGGATGGCGTACCGATTTGCCTTTTTTAACTAAAGTTATTGATAAACTTCCATTTACGGATACTAAAGCTCCATCTTCTATGACTGTAAGAGGAGAAGTAGCTCAGCTTATTGCTGGTCATAATGATGCTATTGGCGAAACTGGTTCTGTATATCTTGATGATTTTGAGTCAACAAAAATTGGGGTAAGCGTTCAGAGTTCGTACGCTTGGGATTTGTCTTCTGTGCCTCGTCAGTTTGAAGAATCAGCGTTGACTGATAGTTTGGATTATGGTTATAATCGTGCCAAATTAGCGTGGTATTCTATTGATCGCATTATGCAGGTGGAGCGTTCTGAGACCCCAGATAATATAGATGAGGCTGAACGTAATAATCATTATGTGCGTACCGTAAATGCCCGTAATTTATTTCCGAAAGCAGATTATGATGTTGGAGAGAGTACTTATATTCCTATCCTTAATTTAGCTTATTATCCTAGCGAAAAGGGACCTTATAATTATGATACTGATTTGGATGCTAATGGGCGTTTGAGTGAACCAGAGAAACGTTGGGCTGGTATTACACGTAAGGTAGAAACCACTAATTTTGAGAATTCGAATATTGAATACATCGAATTTTGGATGATGGATCCATATATTTATAGTCAAGATGAGGGTATGGGAGGTGAAATCTATTTTAACCTTGGAAATATATCAGAAGATGTACTGAAGGATGGGCGTAAGGCTTTTGAAAATGGTTTGCCATCGACTGATGTTGTGGAAGATGTTGATTATACCAAATGGGGACGTGTTTCTACTAAGCAATCTATAGTGAATGCCTTTGATAATAACGAGAGTGCTCGTACCTATCAGGATGTAGGAATTGATGGATTGGGTAATGATGATGAAAAATCTTTTTTTGCTACTTATATAGCACAATTGGAGGCTTTGAAAACGCCGCTTAATACGAACTATATCGATAGCTTGATCAATGATCCTTCTCAAGATGACTATCATTATTATCGTGGTTCTGATTATGATGAAGCTGATTATGGCGTTTTGGCTCGTTATAAAAATTATAATAATTATGAAGGTAATTCACCGTCATCATTAAGCTCTAGTGCAGGTTATTCTACAGCAGGAACGAGTCTTCCTGATGGTGAAGATATTAATCAAGATTATACTTTGAGTGAAAGTGATAGTTATTATGGGTATAAGTTTTCTATAAGTCCTTCTGATACTGTGGTGGGCAGTAATTACATTGTGGATACACGTTATGAATCAGTGCCGGTTAAGGGTAAACCAACTGAAAAAGTTAAATGGTACCAATACCGTATTCCAATACATGAATTTGATCCTACACTTACTGTAGGGGCTATCAATGATTTTACTTCTATTCGCTTTATGCGGATGTATATGACTGGATTTAAAAAACCTGTGGTCTTACGTTTGGCTAATCTAGAACTTGTGCGTAGCGAATGGAGACGTTATGGTCTTGAAATAGAACCAGATATTTATAACGGGTTAGAGGGTGAGCTAGACGTGGAAGCTGTTAATTATGAAGAGAATAGTGACCGTGAAAATGTTAATTATATATTGCCTCCTAGTGTGAGTCGTGCCACTGACCCAGCACAGCAACAGCTGACCCAGCTCAATGAACAGTCGATGGTGATGCGTGTACGTAACCTCTCGGGGCGTGATAGTCGTGCTGCTTATAAAGTGATGCAGATGGACTTCCGTCAGTATGAGAAGTTGCAGATGTGGGTACATGCCGAAAAATTGCCATTAAATTCTGATTATACACCAATAGAAGATGGTGATTTAGCTCTTTTTGTCCGATTGGGTTCTGATTATAACGATAACTATTATGAATATGAGTTGCCTTTATCTTTGACTCCTTTTTCTAATACCAGCTATAATTCCGACGATGAAACAGACCGTTACATGGTGTGGCCTGAGGACAATCGTTTAGATGTACCTTTGGAGCTGTTTACCGATCTCAAGGTGCAACGTAATAGTAATGATATCTCTAATATCGAAAGTTTTACGCAGATAGTGGAAGATAAACCTACACAAAAGGTGAGTATTAAGGGGAATCCATCGTTGAGTAATGTGCGTATGGTGATGATTGGTGTGCGTAATACAAAGTCAAAAACCAGTGACAGTCGGTCTGCTGAGATTTGGGTTAATGAGTTGCGATTGAGTGGTTTGGAAGAAGGTGGCGGTTGGACTGGTAATGGTAGTATGGTGCTCAAGTTAGCAGATATTGGTACTGCTAGTGCTGCTGGATCGTTTTCTACTACAGGATGGGGAAGTATAGAAGAAACTTTGGCGGAACGTTCGATATCCGACAATCGTTCTTTAGATGTTTCTACTTCATTAGAATTAGGTAAGTTGTTGCCGCGTAAAGCTAAGATACAGATGCCTATGTATTATGCTTATTCTAAAAACACTTCAACACCTAAATACGATCCGTTAAATCAAGATTTATTGTTCAGTGATGTTTTAAATGCTGCTAGTTCACAAGCGGCAAAAGATTCTATTTCAAGTGCTAATCAGAATTTTGAAACGCGAAAGAGTTTGAATTTTTCAAATGTTAAACTAAATATCCAAAGCAAGAATAAACGTTTCTATGATCCTGTCAATTTGTCGTTAAGTTATTCTTTTTCAGAAGTTGAATCAAGTGATGAGACTACAGAACGAGAGATAGAACGAGAGCGTAAATTCGCTGTGAATTATAATTTTTCACCTACCTCAAAACCCGTGGAGCCGTTTAAAAATATGGATATTTTTAAATCCGATTATTTGGCTTTAATTAGAGATTTTAACTTTTATTTAAAACCTCAGAAAATAGCTTTTTCTTCTGTGCTTGATAGGAATTATTATGAGCAACAGTCGCGTGATTTTACTAGTTCAGTAATAATTGAAAATACCTTGCCGTTATTGGTGAAGAAAGATTTAGATTGGAATAATGCGTTTAGTTTTTCTTATAAATTGGCTAAATCCTTAAGTGTGGATTATAGTGCGCAATCTTATGCAGTTGTTAATGAGGTAAATACTGATATGTATGGTACTATCCTTGAGGATGATGAACTTGAGAGTGTTGTGGGATTGAATCAGAAACTTTACGGTGATGCTTATGACGTGTGGTGGCGAAATGTACGCGATAGTGTGTTAGATTTTGGTACTGTTATGGATTACTCGCAGAAATTTAATGTGCGCTATAATGTGCCTATTTCCAAAATTCCTCTTTTAGATTTTATTAATGTGGATGCAGCCTATACTTCTAATTATACTTGGAACCGCGGAAACGAAGGGTATTGGATGTATAATAATGATGAAGAGACGGATTCTACTTGGGTTGATAATGGTAATTTGATAAGCAATACCCAGCAAGGAACGCTTAATACTTCTTTTAAGATGACTAAGCTTTATAATAAGTCGAAATATCTTTCGGAGGTGAGCAATAAATATGGTCGTATAGGAAGTAGTAGCCGTAAGAAATATAAAACGGTGCGTTATGAAGACAAAAATGTAAATGCCAAGAAAGGCGAAGTCTTGACCATAAAACATAAATTGGGTTCCTCTAAAGCTAATATAAGGGTCTTTGATGCTAATGGTAAAGTGGTATATGGACGAAAAGATTCACCTGATGATAATACGATATTATTTGTGCCTAATGTAGATATTGAGGGTGGACGCGTTGATGTTTCTGCTCGTATCGAAGATGCAGCTTCTTTAGCTCAAAAAGTTTTGGGATATACGGCTAATGCTTTGATGGGCGTGCGTACTGTGAGTGTAAATATGATCCGTGGTGGATCTACTTCTTTGCCTGGCTTTACACGTGATAATTCATTGTTTAAAACGGGGGCTGAGCCTGGGTGGGATTTTGCTCTTGGAATGCAGGATCGTAACATTTTTACTAATGAGATGTCAGATTCTACATTTGTGCACCAATACTATAAGAAGGGTTGGTTAGTGACAGATACTACTTTTGCAGAACCTTATATGGTAACGCAAAGTGATCAAGTTGCGGTGCGCGCTACCATAGAGCCTTTGCCTGGTCTTAGTATTAAATTAAGTTCTAGTTACAATCATACTGAGCGGATGTCAGCTTATTATATTGATGGAGAAGGGCATTTTGATCCGACGACCAATATGACTAATTCGGGTAATTATTCTCACACTTGGGTAGGATTAGGGACCTTTTTTGAAAAACAAGATGATGAGTTTTATACCTCAGAAGCTTATGATAATTTTGTTAGTTATAGAGAAGATGTGGCCGATTTAAGACGTGAGGAATTGAATGTCGGCTTGTCGGATAGTGAGATTGAAGAGCGTGAAGATGTGGTTTATGATCCTAACTCTCCGGAAATTTTAATTCCAGCCTTTATTGCTGCTTATTCTAAGAAAAAGCCAGGTGATGTGGGCACCAGTGTTACGCCATCGTTGCGTAGTATGTTGCCTAACTGGCAAATGAGTTATTCTGGTTTGGCTAAAACCAAATTATTGAAGCCTTATTTCAAAAATATAACCTTAAGTCATAATTATGTTTGTACTTATAATGTAAGTAACTATATGACTTTAACTGATTATGAGAAAGGGGCTTATGTGCATTTGAATGGTGAGGATTTTTTTACATCTGAATATGATATTTCTTCGGTGATTATCTCGGAGGGAATGAATCCTTTGATAGGGGTTGATATGACGTTGAAAAATAATTTATCCCTTAACTTTTCAATGAATAAATTGCGTTCTTTAGCTTTAAATATTGCGAGTAATCAGGTTATAGAATCACGTAATAATGAAATTGTCTTTGGTGCCGGTTATCGTTTCGAAGATTTTAAATTGCTTGTGCGCACGAGCAAGGACAAGAAAGGACGTAAAGTGAATAATGATTTACGTTTAAATGTGGACTTTAGTATTCGTGATATGATAAGTATTATACGTCGTATCCAGGAAGTTAACGTACAGCCTTCTTCTGGTAATAAAATAACAGCGCTAAAGCTAACGGCAAATTATAATGTGAATAGTAATTTAGAAGTGACTGTATTTTATGATAGGCAGATAACCAATCCTGTGGTATCTACTTCTTTTCGGACTATGAACTCTAATTTTGGTATGACCTTTAGATTTAGTTTAACCCAATAAAGGTGGTTTGTAATATTACCGTTATATTATTTTTACTTTCTCTATTATTTCTTTTCTTTTAACGTTCTCTTTTTTAGGAGTGTTTCTATTGTTAATCAGTTTATGCTTCTGATTTATAGTTGTTCATTAGTCTCGTTTCCTTCCGTTGGTGGTTGTCTAAGTTTATCCAGGTCAAAAATATCACCATTTTTAGATTAACTATTTCTTTCTAGCCCTTTTATTAAAAATTGCTTAAGTTTGTAATGATATTTCATAGTTAGAGTGTTTGTGAATTGTTTAATTATGTTTACTTTTGTTTGATATTTTCTTATTTTCGTGTCTTTTTGTTTTCAGAAAGAGAGAAATGGTGATCATATTGTAATATTATTGTCGTCTTATTGTAACAAATAAAACTCTCTTTTGTATTCCTGTTTAATAAATTATCTAATTTTTTAAATAAATATGTTATGAAAAAAATTACTTTATTAATTAGTTTGTTATTGATGTCTTTAATGGGACTTAGTGCTTTGGCTCCTACACCAACAAATAATCACTCACCTGTTATTTTGGATATGACTACCACACCCTCCGATGGCATTACTTCTTCAACTACGGTGGTTGTTTCTGCTACGGTAACGGATGCTGATGTTAATTTGTCAGGGGTGTCTTGTAATTGGGGGACTGATTTGTATAATCTTAATAGCCAGATTACTATGTCTGCTTTGGAGGATGCATTTACTACTGATGCTGTTATTCCTGCTCAAACCAATGGTACAACGGTGTATTATTCTATTGTTGCTATTGATGCTACTGCATTATTCACGATTTCTGATACGCTTAGCTATATGGTAGGTCCTAGTGCAGCGGACTCTATTTTTATTTCACAGAACTGTGATCCTCTCAAAGATTATTCTAAAAATCGATTTACAGAGATTTATAATCCTACAACATCTGAAGTGGATTTAACAGGATGGTCAGTGGTCTCAGTACAGAATGGAGTAGCGAAATTTTCTTGGCTTTTAAGTGGAACAATAGCTTCAGGTGAAGCATTAGTGATGGGTTTTGATAGCCATACTTCTGCTGTAAGTCCAGATTTTTCTACAACTTCATCTAACGCATCTTGGAATGGAGCTGTGGATGATGGTGCGATATTAAAAAACGCATCGGGAGACACTCTTGATTATGTTGTAGGTGCGTTGTTTTCTGATAAACAAATGGTGAGGTTAAGTACAGTTATAGTGCCATCAACTACATATACTGCTTCAGAATGGACTATTTCCAGTGTTGATTCTGCTCAATATGCTACTCCAGGTACGCATGAGTGTGTATTGCCTATTGTAGCTGCTGGTTCGGAGGCTCCTACTATTACCAATTTTTTACCAGCTGATGCTACTACATTCACATTAGGTGAGTCTTTTAATGTAAGTGCTATTGTGACGACTACCGATGGTAGTATTGATAGTGTGCGTTTTGCTTATGGTACCGAATCATCTAACCTTGGTGATACCTCAAAAATGATGCAGGATGTTTTGAATCAAGATTCTTTCTATTTACCTATGAGTATTGGCGATGAAGGGACGTATTACGGTCAGGTCATTGCTTATGGTAGTAATAGTACTACTAAATCCTCAAGTATTACGAGTGTAATAGCTGAATGTGGTGTCGTAGAGGCTCCTGTGGCAAGTGCGGCATCGGAGATTTTAGCTACTAGCTTTACGGCTAATTGGGGCGCTAGTACTGGTGCTTTAGGGTATTTGTTAGACGTGTGGACTGAAGAAAGCACTTCTGAAGTGGTATATGTCTCCAGTGATTTTGATGATGGCGTAAGTCCATTGCCTACAGGCTGGTCTGATAATGATAAAGTGTACACTACAAGTGCCGGTTTTAATGGTGATGGATTAAAGTTAGGGACTGCTGATATTTCTGGTGTTTTAACGAGTCCTCTTTTTTCTGTTTCGGAGTCTTTTTCTGTAATATTTTATGCGAAGCAATATGATATGTCAGAGAAAACCATCACAGTGTCTTATGGCTTGCAAAATCAAGAGATAACAACATTGACAGAAGAATGGCAAGAACAAATAGTTGATTTTACTGCTGAAAGTGGTGAGAAAAGTGTTTCTTTTTCTGCTGGGAGAGCCTATCTCGATAGTGTCATAATTAAGTCAGGAGGTATTACCAAAAATAATGTTTTACTAGGCGATAGTGTTAAGTTCGGGACTTCGAAAGTGGTCACAGGCCTTCCTGAAAGCACAACGTATAAATATGCCGTGAGTGCCTATAATGCTTATGGCTGTGAAAGTGACATGTCAAATGTTATTTCAGTAATTACCGGCACTGCCACAGCATTAAATAATGTGGTTAGTCCTCTTCAAGTTTTCACAAACGAAGGTCAGATCATCGTGCGTAGCACCGAAGAGCTTATGTTACAAGTTTATGATATTACTGGTCGCCAGGTAGCACATCAGTTGCTTAATGATCAGGTAACTATTCCGGTAAAAAGTGGTCTTTATATTGTAAAAGCCAATGAGACTATAACTAAAGTGGCGGTAAAGTAATGATTAGGAAATTTTAAGGAATGAGAATAAAACCATCAGAATAATACTGATGGTTTTATTTTTCTCAAAAGGGAGTATCGACAATGATGGAGTTTTGAGTTTCTGTGACTATTGTTCCAAAAAAAACGGGAATAAAACCCCTTCCTCTTCTGTATATTGCCTATATTTACTTGTGTTTAACTAAAAAAAAACGATATGATTACATTACAAGCAGGTGATAAAGCACCCTACTTTGAAGGGCTCAACCAAGATGATAAAAAAATAACTTTAAAAGATTACAAAGGGAATAAAGTTATTTTGTACTTTTATCCACGTGATAATACGCCAGGTTGTACGGCTGAGGCCTGTAATTTTAATGATAATTTGGCAGATTTAACGTCTAAAGGGTTCGTAGTGATAGGGGTGAGTCCTGATTCTATAGCAGCACATCAGAAGTTCAGAACAAAATATGATCTAGCTTTTGAGCTCATTTCAGATCCAGATAAAAAGATATTAGAAGCCTATGGCGCCTATGGCGAAAAGAAGCTTTATGGTAAAGTGTCGATAGGGGTATTACGTTCTACCTTTATCATTGATGAAGAAGGCGTGCTGTTAGCAGTGATTAAGGCTGTGAAGACCAAAGAGGCCACTGAGCAGGTGCTGAAAAAGTTGGGAATATAAATAATTACGAATTGTTTAATTACAAATTACGAATTGAAAAACTAAATATTAATAATTAAATTTAAACATTATGAAAAAGAATTTACTTTTTACGTTGGTCTTGGCTCTGTTTGCTTGGGCGGGTGTTATGGCTGGAACTGGGACGGTTACTGATCCTTTTACTGTAGCTGAAGTAATAACTGCTTATGGAAGTGATAATAATGTTCCAGCAGAAACCTATGTGTTTGGTTATATTGTGGGCGGTCGATATGACGATTTTGATTACAACAGCAATGAATATGCTTTTTCTTTAGCTGATGTTGCTACTGAAGCTGATATTGCTAACTGTATGCAAGTAAAACTATCAACAGATCAGAGAGCTGTTTGGTCTCCTAAAAATGATAATTCTTTAATTGGAAAAATGGTAATCGTATCAGGTTCTGGTGATGGTTATGGAACTTACATTGCAGTAGAAAGTAATGTAACTATTGAATTTTATAATTCTTCAGCTGAACCAGTTGTAGCTCCAGTAATAAGCAATCTTTTACCAGAGTCAGGCTCTGTGTATCTTGTAGGTGATACTGTAAGAGTATATGCTAGTGCAGCTACAGAAGATGCTGGTGGTATTGATTCCGTGAAAATGGCTTTCGGGTTTGCTTCTTCTGCTTTGACAGATACGGCTACTATGGATTTAGTATCTGATAGTACTTACCATAAATGGTTTGTATTTGATGGGGCGGCGTCAGTTTATGGTCAAGTCATTGCTTATGGTAACAATGGAGAAATAACAAAATCATCTATTACAGAGGTAATTGGTCAAGTTTATAATGAGTTTGCAATGACAACGTCTCAATATCAAATTATTGTAGATACAGTAAATGCTAGAGGATTGAATACTGCAACTTATAATGAGACTATAATTGAAAACTATTTTGGCGCAGGTTCAGCATATAGTAACTTTGATGCTGCAGCTGATGGATCTTATGACACCTTAGTATTTGCAAGTTATAATGAGGCTATAGAAGAAGCTCTCTCTACCGTATTGTTGCCTGCTGTACGTTTTAATGCTGAAGTAAATGATACTTTTGCTGTGTCATATGCACTTTATAAAGCTGATGAATCTACTGGTTCAATGACTTTTGAATGTACATCTACAGATCCTTTAATATTTGCGTTATATGGTGGTGCTTCTGCATTAAAAGAAACTTCTGTATTAGAGTTTAACATCTATCCTAACCCTGCAAGTACTTTTGTTCAGTTTAACCAAGCAGTGGATGCAGTAGAGTTTGTTTCTTTGTCTGGTCGTACAATGTTAAGTAGGTACAATGTGGCTGCCAATACATCGCTTGATGTTTCAAGCTTGTCATCTGGTATTTATTTAGTCAAAGTAAATGCTAAAGAAAGTGTTGCTGTTCGCAAATTAGTAATACAATAATACAAATGAACCTTAGTACTGGATGTTTCAACACTGAAAGTTACTAAGGTTTTTTTATTATATTTGATTCCAATTATTAATTAAATCAATAAAATAATGATTAAACCAATTATTAGATTTGGGCTTATCTTATTATTAAGTAGCCTAAGTATGTGCATGTTCTCACAGAGTATTGTTAAGGGGCTAATTGTTGATAGTGATGGTGAATCTTTACCGGGTGCATCAGTGTTGCAGCAAGGTACAACGAATGGTACTGTGTCGTTGATGGATGGTAGTTTTACTCTAAAAATAGAGGAAGCTTCATCTTATGTATTGAAATTTTCTTACATCGGATACAATTCAAAAGATGTAACCGTAAGTCTGGAAACTGGTGAAACAAAAGAGTTGGGGCAGATAGTATTAGAAACTAGTGACCTTATGCTCGAGAGTGTAGAGGTTATTGCTTCTGTGGCAAAAGATAGAGAAACGCCGGTGGCTATTTCATCGATACGTCCTCAACTTATTTCAGAGAAGTTAGGAACCCAAGAATTTCCTGAAATTCTGAAGTCGACACCTTCGGTATATGCTACTAAGCAGGGTGGAGGTTTTGGCGATAGTCGCATCACTATGCGTGGTTTTGATTCTAATAACATTGGTATCTTAGTTAATGGTATTCCTATTAACGATATGGAGACTGGCAAAGTTTATTGGAGTAACTGGGCAGGACTTTCAGACGTGACCCGTTTGATGCAAGTGCAGCGAGGTCTTGGTGCTTCTAAATTATCTATCCCTTCAGTAGGTGGTACTATTAATATTGTAACCAACTCTACAGATGCTAATAAAGGTGGTAGTGCTGGTGCTTGGATGGGTAATGATGGTTATATGAAGCAGATGTTTACTGTTTCTACAGGTCTTACCGATAACGGTTGGGCTGTGAGCCTTTCGGGAAGTCATTCTAAAGGTGATGGTTATATTCAAGGGACTAGTTACGAAGGGTGGAACTATTTTGCCAACATATCAAAACGTATCAATAATAATCAAAGTCTTTCGTTTACCGCTTTTGGTGCTCCACAAACACACAACCAACGTCGCATCCAGCATACTATACAGCAGTATCGCGATAGTCAGTTTGGTAAAAAGTTAAATTCTGAATACGGTTTCCGCAATGGTGAGGAATATACTAATGGTTATAATTATTACCATAAACCTCAAATATCATTGAATCACTTTTGGCAAATTGACGAAACGTCTAAACTTTCTACTGCTATTTATGCTTCTATCTCTTCAGGAGGTGGACGTTCAGTAGATGGTCGTCAAGACGATTGGTTAGAATATGATTATACAACAGGTTTAGCTCAAGAAACAACAAAATTAACTGCTGAAGGTTATCTTGATTATGATGCAGCAATAGCTGCCAATAAAGCATTAGCCGCTGAAGGTCAAGGGGCTGGTGCCGTTATTTCAAATTCTGTAAACAGTCACCAATGGTATGGTGCGTTGACGTCTTATGAAAAAGAAATTGACAACATCACAGTAACAGGAGGTTTTGATGGCCGTTATTATAAAGCACAACATACCAAAGAGGTTGCCGATCTTTTAGGTGCCGATTTTGTGTTAGATTATAGTAATGATAATCAAGCTACTGCTGCAAAGGGATTAGGAGATAAAATTGCTTATGACAACCCCGGAGAAGTAATCTATGCTGGATTATTTGGTCAAGGTGAATATAAGATGGATGATTATTCTGCTTTTGTTTCTCTTTCTGGAGCTGCTAACGAATACCGTCGTAGCGATTATTTCCAATACCAAGGTGACGAACAAGTGACTGATTGGCAAAATTTCTGGACGTGGTCTGCAAAGGGTGGTGCGAACTATAATATCAGTTCACAACATAATGTATTTGCTAATGCTGGTTTTATTTCTCGCGCTCCTTATTTCAAGCAAGCTTATGTAGGTTATACCAACGAAGAGAATGCAGAAGCTAAAAATGAGAAAATTTTTACAACAGAGATAGGTTATGGTTTCCGAACTCGTGAGATCAATATCAAATCTAACGTATATTACACACAATGGAAAGATAGAGGTCTTGTGAAAACTTTTGGTGATGCTGTGGCCAATATTCCAGGTATTAATGAAATACACTATGGTTTTGAGTTAGAGGGAGAGTATCATCCTATTCAATCATTGAAAATTAAAGCCATGTTCTCAGCAGGTAACTGGTATTATGCTGATAATGTAATGTTCGAGCTTTATGACGACAACCAAAACAAGTTAGGTGACTATTCTGCTTATCTTGAAGACGTACACGTAGGTGATGCTGCACAGATGACAGCTGCTATTGGTGTTGATTACGAAGTCTTATCAAAATTCTGGATTGGTGCTGATGCCAACTACTTTGGACGTAATTTTGCTAAGTTTGACCCAACGAACCGTACCACTGTAGAAGATCAAGTTGATGCTTGGCAACTACCTGATGCATTTATTCTAGATATGAATATGAAGTATCAGTTTAAGATAGGCGACTTAGATGCTACTTTATTTGGAAACGTACAGAACCTACTCAATACAGACTATATTGCTGATGCTACTGATGGAACTGCTCATGATGTGAATTCATCTTTGGTGTATTATGGTTTCGGAACAACTTGGTCAACAGGTTTAAAAGTGAAGTTTTAAGTCGAATAGATAGAACATTAATTTTGAAAATATAATGATGATGAAAAAGATTTTTATATATATGGCGTTTTTGCTTTTAGCATCAGCGTGTAATCAGATGGACGATATCTATGATGATTTAGATGAAAGTGCCGCTCCTTATTCTAAGGCGATTACTTACACATTTACCAGTGATGACTACAGCACAGTATCTTATGCCGCTTTAGCAAATGCTAAAAATGCAGTAGATTCTATGTATGCTAGAGCTGTGAAAAGTGATCAAGCTTTTAACGACTCTGTTACTGCTGCCGATTATGTTGGTGACATCTTAGCCGATGGTTTTGTAGCCTTGGACTTTGGTTCTATGGCACAAGTATCTTATAATTTTATCTCAAAAGCAGGTGAAACGGATTTGGAAAATACGCTTTTGGCTTATGAGACAGCAACGAGTTATAAAGTATCTACAGAGGATTATGCTAGCGTTGGTGGTATAGTGGAAGATAATGAATCTTTCTTCCCCTCTGAAACTGCTGAAGATAATCTTCCAGCAATCTTATTGGCAGGTATTCCTGCTGCAACAGATGGTGATGTAGCTGTAGTGGCTTATAACTATTCTGCACAAGAACCTGGCACTGTTGCTGAACCAGAAGTGACTGGTTATAGTTATGACTTTGATGGGATTGGTGATAAGATTGATTTAGTTGATCAGTTTGGTTGGTCTGAAGCGAGAACAGTGGGTGATCGTGGATGGCAATTTCGTGAGTACAGTGACAATGGTTATCTTCAATTCTCAGCTTTTGGTGCTGGTGAGGCGGTGACTACTTATCTTATTAGTCCAGTTATGAATGTGGTCTCTGGTTCTCAGCTGACTTTTGATTCTAAGTATGGTTATTTTAATGGCGCTGTAGTAGAAGTGTTGATTTCTACAGATTATGCTGGAGACGTTGCTACTGCTACTTGGTCTGATCTTACCAGTCAAGTGACTTTTTCTACAGAGACAGCTTCCGGTTATGGTGAGTTTCTTTCTTCAGGTGCTATCGATCTTTCTTCTTATGCAGGTACCGTGAATGTAGCCTTTAAGTATTCTGGATCTGATCCTGATTTGACAACTACTTTTCAATTGGATAATTTTGTAGTGGGGGTAGTTGCAGATAAGAGTACTGAGTTAGCTACAGCTGAATCTTTCAATGCTATCTATATGTTTGATGGTACTGAATGGGCTGTAGATGCTGATGCTATTGTGTTGAATGATGCAGATTATGACGCTATGGGAACTCCTGGTAAATACAATAACTTTTCTGACGATGATCCATCAAGCGATTACTTGCCACAATTCTTAATGCAGACTCAACCCTATGCAAAAGAAGGTGATGCTATTATTACAGTATATCTGTATTATAAAGATAAGAATAATATTTTTGCTGCTGATTATTATACTTATACTGATGGACAATGGAGTCTGTCTTCAGCGTCAGATGGTAATCTTGAAGTCTTGACTTCGCCATTCTTCCGTGGTACTGCGGGATGGATTCTTGATCCTACGGTACGTTTTTCTATTGCTAAAAGCGACTATCAAGCTGCTGTGGATTGGGTGAAAAACAATGTGGAAGATGGTGCTAGTTTAATATATAAAGGAAATAGTGAGTATTATTATGGATTTAGTGCCTTTTATATTAATGTGGATACTCGTGTGATTAAACGTACTGATTTCAATGTGCCATTGACTCAGGCTGAAATGGATAAATACGGTATTACAGTTTGGACTGATGATACAGAACAAGCTACTGCTCTTATATTTGATAGACTTCAGAATGAAGGTATTCCTTTGATCCTTTCTTTGAAATACCCTGATGCTCAGACTCAAGTGTTTGGTGCAGACCAGACTTACGAAGTGACTTTCGTAACTTATGAGAATGATTTAGCTAAAAACTGGTACACCTATAAATATGCTTGTACTAAGTCTGGTCCTGATCCAGAATTTACATTTGTTGAAGAACTAGAAGTTCAATAGCTTTTTATAGCTTAATATGTCTGAAGAGGCTGCCTATTTTGGTAGCCTCTTTTAGACTTTATGAAACCTAAATGTGTATTGTATGAAGAAACTTTTCTCTTTTGTTTTTGCTTTTGTTGCAGTCGTTTCGCTTGGTGCACAGTCTGTAGGTTACTATAATGGTACAGAGGGATTAAAAGGTGATGCTTTGAAAAGTGCTTTGCATCAGATCATTGATAAACACCTCGATTATGGCTATGCTAACGCTAAGTATATTTTGAATTATGCTGATGAGGATCCGGAAAATAGTGATAATTTTATTCAGCTTTATACCAATCGTTCGGTGAGTAAATTGTCTTGGGGAACAGGTGGAGATAAGTCAAACAAAGAGCATATATGGGCCGCTTCACATGGCGATTTTAGAGAAATAAACCCTATGACTGGTGATGGACATAACTTACACGCTGCTGATGCTTCAACCAATATTGCACGTAGTAACTTTGACTTTGATGAAGTGACTGGTGGTACCTATATCGAAGAGGCTGATGCTTATTACAATGAAAGTGAAATGAAGTTTGAACCTGCTGACAGAGATAAAGGTATCATTGCACGCACTATCTTGTATATGGCTGTCCGCTATGAGGGTGACAATGGAGAGCTCGATTTTGAAGTTGTCGATAGAGTCAACACCTCTTCTTCTTCAGTGGCTGAACATGGAAAACTCTCTACTTTATTGAAGTGGAATAGAGCATATCCTCCTACTGATTTTGAACGTCGTCGTAATGAACGCGTTTTTGAATATCAGGGCAATCGAAATCCTTTTATTGATAATCCTGGATTTGCTGATCTTATTTGGGCTGATGAAAGTTTATCAGGTCTTACCATAGGTGATGTAATGGTTAATCCAAACATCCCTATAGAAGGGGAACAAGTGTCATTTAGTGCTAAATTGACTGGAGCTACTTCAGCCAAATTATTATGGGGTGATAGCTTTGAGACGACTAACGAAGCACCTAATGCATCATCTGCGACATCTGATTTTGAAGTTAATTTTGTGCCATTACTAGATGTAGATGGTATAGCTCATATTAAAATTGTAGCTTTTGCTGATCAGGTATCTGACACCTTGTATGCTACGCTAAAATATCCTAAACAAGGAATAGAAACTATTCCTATTTCAGAGGTTCAAGGTACAGCAGATGCTTCTCCATTAGTAGGGCAGAAGGTATCTATTACAGGTGTTGTGACGGCCGACTTAGGGAGTCAATATTATGTACAGTCGTCCTCATCACCTAGAAGTGGAGTTTTGCTTTATGGCGATGCTCTTAGAGGTAACGTAGGCGATTCTGTTCTACTTACAGCTACTGTTACTGAGTATAATAATTTGACAGAGCTCCAAAATATTGCTTATTTCCAGAATTGTGGACCAGTGGGTAAACAAACACCTAAGACCATTTCTATAGCTGAGGTGGGCGAAGATTATGAAGGTATGTTCGTGCTTTTTGAGGATGTTACATTCGAAGAAAGTGGCACATTTGCTAACAGTAAAACTTATACTATTAAGCAAGGGACAAGCAGTATTTCTATGTATTTAAGCTATGGTGCAACTCTGGTGGGTGCAACTATTCCTACGAATACGGTAGATTTGGCTTGTATTATTTCCCAATATTCTAGTAATTACCAAATCGTGGTGCAAGATATTTCTTGGGTTAATTATGGAACAACGTCAGCTTTGTTTGAGGTAGAAGACGAGTCAAACGTTCAAGTTTATCCAATACCTGCTCATTCTGGAATTATTAATGTTATTTCAGAGGAACCTGTGTCTGTCTTGAATGTGTTTACTATCTCTGGACAACTTATTGAATCATCCTCTGTGTCGAATGTAAAAACTTGTCAACTTGATGTGTCAGCACTTCCTTCAGGCCATTATTTATTGCAGATTATTGGTGATGCTATAATATCGACACGTAATATTGTGATAGAATAAATCTACTGATTGACGTGCCTTTAAATACAAAAATATATTCTTTACTTATGAAAAATACAATAATTCTCATACTCCTGTTTATATCAGCGGTAGTCGTTGGGCAATCGCTTACTGTTTATACCATGGTAGAAGCCGATTATCAAACGATAGTCACTTATGTTAATGATAATTCGTTGTTTACTGGAACAGTTTCTTCTATTGATGAAAACTATTATGGGGCGTCGGTGAAATATAAAAATTTCGATATAAATGATGGAGCTTATAATGATTCTTTTGCTTCATCAGGAGAGGCTATAGAGGCGGCACTTACTCAGGCTTTTTTGCCTGCTAAATATCCTGCATTGGTTGAGAATGATACTTTTCAGATTACCTATAAAACATATAATGGGCAAGTTAGTGTTAGGGAGCTGAGTTTCCTTTGTACGGATGTATCTCCTCTAACGTTTACGCAAGTGGTGATGCCTACACCTCCTTCTGATGTCTTGGGCAATTTGTCGTATGGTACCGATTCTACTTTGGATGTGATAACGTGGAATATAGAACATTTTCCTAAAAATTTGAATGTAACCATAGCTAAGGTAAAAGAGGCCATCCTTGCTCTAGATGCTGAAGTGATTGCAGTTCAGGAAATTGATGATACGGTGCAGTTTGCTAATATGATCAATCAACTGGATGATTATGATTACGTGGTGGCTTCGTCTGATTTTGCTGCTTTGGGTTTTATTTATAAGCGTTCTACCGTGCAGTTGAAGAAGTCTTATATGATTTATGCTTCTGATAATGTGGAATTTCCGCGTCCTCCTTTAGTGATTGATATAGAATACGAGGATCAAGAGTATCATATCATCAATAATCACTTTAAGTGTTGTGGTGATGGTACCTTAGATACGTCGAATGATAGTGATGAGGAATATAGGAGACTTAGGGCTTCCGCCAAATTAAAAACTTATATTGACACTTATCATCCTAATGATGCAGTGATTGTAGTGGGCGATTTTAATGACGTATTAGAAGATGTTAGTGCTAATAATGTTTTTCAAGTTTTTATTGATGATGTTACTAATTTTGAGTTTGCTGATATGAGCATCAGTCAGGGACCCACAAGTAATTGGTCTTATCCAGGTTGGCCGTCACATATGGATCATATCTTGGTGACCAATGAATTATTTGATCATTACGATTGCCAAACGATAAAGATTGATAGTCTGGTGACGAGTGCTGTTTATGATGCTGATATGTCGGATCATCGTCCTGTGGGAATTCGTATTTCTCCTATTGTGTTAGAAGATAAACCTGTTTCTTCTATTCTGCTTAATACTGCCGATTATCAATCTATTGTGGACTATGTAAATGCACAAGGATTACCCAATACCAGTACTTATTCTAACTCTGAGACTTATTATGGATCTAATGCTAATTTTGGTAATTTTGATGGAAGAGATGGAAAGTATAATAGTACGTTCCTAACTTATAATGATGCTATTGATGAGGCGCTTAGATTGGTTATACTTCCTGTGTATGGTGCTGCTTTTGTTCTTAATGATTCTTTAGCTGTTCATTATCGCATTTATAATGGAAATACTACGTTTGATGCGCAAGAAACTTATTATTGTACTGGTGTTAGTCCTCTTACTTTTGGTTCTGTGGCGACTTCTATTTTTGATCTTTATAATGATGAGGATAAACATCTTAATGTCATTTATCATCCGTCAGAAAAATATTTAGAAATGTTGGCTCAGGCGAGTAACCTCAAAATCATAAATCTAGCAGGACAGTGTGTCTTCTCTTCATCACAGATGAATGTTAATCAGCGTATTGATGTTTCATCATTTCTGTCCTCGGTTTATATTCTAAATGGTTTATCAGAGGATCAGTTGTTAAGTTATAAATTTATCATTCAATAATTTTTTGAAATTAACTTATTTTAAAATGAGAAAACAATTAACACTGATTCTGTTGTTGATTTCAGCAGGAATGTGGGGACAAGTACCAAGTGGTTATTACGATGCTGCTGATGGACTGACAGGAGAGAATCTCAAGGCAGCTTTGCATGATATTATTGATGGTCATACGGTATTATCTTATACTCCTGGTCTGTGGATGGCATATGAGTATACCGATCGCAAAGCTGACGGCACTATCTGGGATATGTATTCTGATGTGCCTGATGGTACGTCATCTTATACTTATACATATAGTACCAATCAATGTGGTAGTGCTGGTTATAGTGGCGAAGGGGATTGCTATAATAGAGAACACTCCTTTCCTAAAAGTTGGTTTAACGAAGGTTCTCCTATGGTGTCGGATATTTTTCACATTGTTCCAACGGATGGTTATGTCAATGGAAAGCGAAGTAACTATCCTTATGGCGAGGTGGATAATCCTACTTGGACTTCTACGAATGGTTGTAAGTTAGGACCTTGTGTTACCGATGGTTATTCGGGTACTGTTTTCGAACCTATTGATGAATACAAAGGGGATTTTGCACGTGCTTATTTTTACATGGCTACGCGTTATTATGGCGAGGATGATTCTTGGTCTGGTAGCGGTATGGTCGATGGAGCTGAACCTAAAGATTGGGCTTTAACCATGTTGAAACGTTGGCATGAGGCGGATCCTGTGAGTGATAAGGAGACCGAACGTAATGATGTTATTTATGAGGATTGGCAACACAACCGTAATCCCTTTATTGATCATCCTGAATATGTTGATTCTGTTTGGAACGGTGAAGTGGCAGATACCACTGGCACTACTGAGCCTAGTGATACTGTAGATTCAGAGGAATCTGTGGGCTTGAATCTGACGTTTGATGATGATTTAGATGGTTGTACTGTGGTGCAAGTTTCAGGGGCTACAGCTTGGGGACAAGCTACTTATAAGGAGAGATCTTATGCCGCAATTAATACCTACGGTAAAGGGATTAACGAATCATGGTTGGTGACCCCTGCTGTAGATATGGATGCTATAGATAATGAAGTGTTTGATTTTGAAGTAACTTCTTATGCATCTAATCAGACTGTAGCAGCTACGGGTGATGGCCAATTTGCCTTGTATTATTCAAGTTCTTTTGATGGCACAACGATAGATGTTAATGATTGGACACGTATTACTTCGGTAGATGATTTAATGTTGGGAAGTGCTCAATGGGTATGGGTAGATGGTCAAGCTGATGTTACAGGTATTACTGGCGAAGCTGTTTATTTTGCTTTTGTTCATCGTTCTGATGCTACTAATGGTACCACTTGGGAAGTTGACAATGTGAGTTTGACGGGTGAAACGAGTGCGTCATTAGCGCAAGCTGAAAAGACCGTGATAAATGTGTACCCAAATCCAGCTACACAGTCATTTTCAATCTCAGCGGCGGTGAATGATCTAGAGGTCATGACGCTTTCGGGACGAGTTCTGATGAGCTATCCTGCCGTAGAGGCCAATTGTTTGCTTGATATTTCTACATGGTCTTCGGGTTTTTATCTGTTACGCTATGATGCTGGTCAGGGGGTGCAGACGAGTACTTTGCTAAAGCCGTAAGGAGAATAAAATAAGATATAGAAGAGGCTGAGTCGTTGTAGATTCAGCCTCTTTTGTTTTTACTTCAATAGATTAAAACCAAACAAAGGATTTGAAAGGGTATAATCCTTTAGTCTTTGGTTAAGGGGATCTCTGGTGCGGCAAGCCACCACGCAGTTTACTTCTTTATCAAAAAGAGGGGCTATTTTTCTGAAGTTTAAGCGACTCTTGTTGGGGCGTTCATTGTTCTTGGCTTCTATGAGCCAGGTTTTAGTGTCGCGCTCCACTATAAAGTCAATTTCTACCGCATTTTGATCTCTTAGATAAAAGAGATTATTTCCCACTTCAAACTCATTTTTGGCTAATTCTACAAATACAAAGTTTTCCCAGATAGCCCCGTTGAGTGGAGAAGCCTCTAAGGCTTCTAGCGAATGGATATTGAGCAAATGACACAAAAGTCCATTGTCATTAAAGTAGAGCTTTGGCGCTTTTATTAAGCGTTTGCCTAAGTTGCTATAGTAGGGTGGCAGCAATGAAATGACCCCGCTAATTTCGAGTGTGCTTAACCATTCTTTTATGGTGTTTAGTGATACATTGAGGTCGTTCGCTATGTTGGTGTAGTTTATGATTTGACCTGCACGCAAGGCTAGGGTATTCAGAAAACGCCGATAGTCACGCATATTCCTGACGTTGACGATGTCTTTAATGTCCCGTTCTAAATAAGTGTGGATATAATCAGTAAAGAAATCCTTTGTTTTAAGATTGGCTGCCCATACTTCGGGATAACCACCACGCCATAGCATATCTGCTTTGTTCTTTAGTAACTTGGTGTTATTCAGCTCGTCGGAACTTAGTGGCCACAGTTGTAGGATACGTGCTCTTCCTGCTAAAGACTCAGTAACTCCTTTCATTAATCCAAATACTTGACTTCCTGTGAGTACCCATCGACCATAATCTTGGCGGTTGGCATCTACGATCATTTTGATGTCTCTAAAGATACTGGGGGCATATTGTATTTCGTCTATGATGACTGTCCCTGTTTGTTTTTCTAAAAAATAGGCTGCATTATTCTCAATTTCTTCTACTGTGGTGACATTGTCTAGGGTGTAATACGTTCCTTTTTTTATGTATTTTTGCAATAGAGAACTCTTGCCTGATTGGCGTATGCCTGTGAGTATGATTACAGGACGCGTTTTAAGTGCTTCATCTATTTTTTCGATGTAATTTCTATGTATCCACATGATTAGAGTGATTTTTATCTGTAACAAAAATATATCTTTTTAAGATGATTGTCAATTTAATTGCAGATTATCTTAATATGAACTGCAGATTATCTTAATCTTCAACTGAAGAATATCTTAATAAGAACTGAAGAATATCTTAATATGAACTGCAGATTATCTTAATGCAAACTGAAGAATATCTTAATGCAAACTGCAGATTATCTTAATACGAACTGCAGATTATCTTAAAATAAATTGCAAAATATGTTCGTAAAGGCACATAGTTTACAAAAGTTAAAGATTGCATTTTACACTATATTTTGACTTAGCCTTATTGCTGTTTGTCCATTTTTTCTATTGCTCTCATCGAAGTACCCCAAAAATACGTTTCTATAGAATACCCTCCAAATTCCGTTTCCCATATCCAACATTCCCACATATTTGCCCTTTAAAGATGCCGTTAAATATACCCAGTAATAGGCTCTCCATCGTATGGCTCCATTTTGTGTTACTTTCAACACTTTCATCTCTGGTTCGTAATCAAAAGAGGGTATCTTTTCAGGGAATGGGCGTGAAGAAAACTGATGCACAGAAGCCGGCGTTTCCATCTCTAATGCTTCGTGTGGACGTTATGTTGTTGTACTCGTATATAAACTTGTTTAAACGCCTCTGCTGTGCCTTTAAATCGAATGCTGAAGGTTTGGCGCAAGCTGCTTTAAGATCTCGATGCATTTGTTCGTGACGTCCATTCTGTTCGGGGTGTGCTGGATCCGAAAAAACGGGCTCTATTCCCAATTCTATGAACCAATACGAAAGCCTGGTGAAGCGTTGAACAGCTCTCACAGATCCAAAGGGAGAACCATTGTCGGTATGCAATTGCTTAGGTATGCCATAGGTCCTAAATACCCTGGTAAACTCTTGTTTAGCCTCTTTTAGTGTTTCGTTGTAATGTCCTTTTGCTGCAAACAAAAAACGGCTTTTAGAGTCTGCAATGGTCAGTGGATGGCAATAGATTTTATTGCCCATCAAGAACTTTCCTTTGTAGTCTGCACTCCATACTTCATTACATTCTTTAGGGTCAAAAATAGGGAAGACTGGCTTCACTTTTTTAAACCGTTTTTGCTTTTTGACTAAGCCATTTTTGGACAAAATATTATGAACTGTAACAACACTTGGGACCTTGAGCTCGGTAAAATCGTTTAACAATAAACGACGAATTTTCTTCGCTCCCCAAAGTGAATATTTCTCCTTCAAATCTAAAATTGCCTCTTCAATTTCAGGCTTGGTTTGATTCGGGTGATGGTGTGAGTTTTTAGGCTCTTCTAATAACCCTTCCATCCCTTTTTGCTCAAAGCGATGAATCAATTTATACGCAGTGGGACGCGATATCCCAAATGATTTACACAACTCTGTGAGGCTATACTTTCCAGTACGCCATTCACAAATAAACGCTACTTTTTGTTCCATTGTCGTTTGTTCTTTCCAAGGCATAACATTTAGTTTTTACTCCAAATGTCGCTCAAAAAAGTGTAAACGATGCGCATTTAACTTTGTAAAGGATGCCCCTTTACCGTACCAATATCTTAATATAAACTGCAGATTATCTTAATTGTTTTGTCTGAGCTCTAATTTTTTAATGTTTGATATCTTCATTAAAAAAAGTATTTTTGTTTCTTATTACTTAATAAAGTTGTTTAAAGTCCAATTTTTGCCTGCATTGACTCTTGATTCCTAAAAGGAAAATGAGTCCAGAGTGCAGGCTTCTTTTTAGAGCCTGTTCCATAGACGTGCGGAAGACGTGAAGGGTGTGCGGAGGAGAAAGTCTTTTTAATGGACAACTTTAAACAACTCCAATAAAAAGAATAGGAGTGTATTATGTACAAAACATTCTTTGTTAGTCGTTTTTTGAAGTTGGTGCAGAAGGGAGGCAATATGTTACCTCATCCTGTCACACTATTTGCTCTTATTGTTTCTTTTATTCAGCAATATGACAAGAAAGTAGGCATCGTGACGGTGGTTTCTATTATGTTGTCTTATTCTATTGTTTCCTTCTTCGGATGGACGGTTTTGTTAATTATTTGGATGTTGATAGGATTGCCTATCGGACCTAGAGATTCCTTGCATTATGTGGGCTAATTCATTAGAAAAAGTAGCCGCTTTTTTCTTTAAATAGATGATGAAGTATTGGTGCCGAAAAGTTGAAAAAATATTAATTTTTATGAAAAGGGGAATTTTATTGCTCGTATTGATGTGTGGGCTAACTACGCTATGGGCAGCGGATGTATTTGTAGCTAATCAAGAGGAAAGAATAATACCTCCTGATTCCGCTTGGATTCAGGTATATGATTCGTTGCAAGTGAATAATCAGCAGTGGGCGCAACAAGAATATGAACGTCTTAGTGCGGCTTATGTTGAAAGTGGTCATTACGATCATGCTCTTTTTTTGACTAATGAATATGGTTTTTGGATAAGGGCTAAACGTCGTCAAGCAGAGGCTATTGCTTTAGCCGATAGTATGGTAAAAGTGTGTGAGCAACATTTGCCCAATGATCATGTTGAATTGTTATATGCCTATTACAATCAAGCAGTAAGTTATGGTTCACATCCTTTGGCTTATCCTTGGTATTCAAAGTTTTTTGCGAATTGTCCTAATTATTTACTTAAGCCTCAGATGTTTCAGGCGCGGCTTTATTTTGGTGCATCAAAGATGTGGAAAGGTAACTATGCCGAAGCGTGGGATAGCTGGGATTATTGTTTTGGTAGTGAATTGATTGCGCAGCAAAAGGTCATGCTTTATAGTATGACTGGTATTGCTGTGAGAGCGACAGATTTAGAAGTGGCCAATGCTTTGCTAGAGGTGGCTTGGCGTCTGGTTAATGATGAGCTTCAAGAAGACTTAGTGAATAGATATAAAACTATTGATTTCTTGACCATATTCACCTTTTTAAATGAGGATTATGATAAGGCCTTATTTCATGCTTTAGAGGGGATCGACTTTTTACAGGGTGATGGTCATTCTTTGTTTTCGTATATGGCTATACCGTCAGATATGCATTGTATTGCAGCTGAAGCGGCCTTTTATCTCGACCGTTTTGACTTGGGCGATTCCATCTTGACGGCGATCGGTGAGCAGCGCGAAAGTTTTAAAGATGCGGTACTTATTCCTGCAAAGATTGCACAGTACAAGGGCACCATGTATAATGAATTGGGGCAGTTTGATAAGGCGCAGCAGAGTTTTGAACGCTGTATTGATGAAAATATTAAGGTTATTGGAGATAATGGTTTAGATTATGAGTTCTGTCGTCCTTATGCCGATTTGGCTACAAATTATTATAATCAAGATCGTTATGATGAGGCCATTAATTTATATGAAAATGCGGTGAAAACGATGTGTCCACAGGCTTATACGGATGTGGCGGATTCTTTCCGTTTTGTAGATGCTGACAGTATTCCATCCTTCTATTTGTCGAATGTGGATGGCTTGCTTGTAGAAATGATGCAAGTGTATAGAAAGAGGTATGAGCAAAAGGGCAACGAAGAAGATTTAAGAGCGATATTGAAATTGGTGGATTATGGAAATGGTTTGGTGCAAGAGTGGTACCGTAATGTGGCGAATGAAGAGACTCTTTTAGAAGCTGTGGCACTGCTCAAGGCAAATGGAAATCATGCCCTTTATGCCTACTCGCAACTTGTAGAGAACTTTCCACAATATGCCGATAGTGCTTTTGTTTGTGCCGATCTGCCACGTTCTTTTAGTTTGAATAACCTAAAATCGTTGAAAAACAAAAGGACAACGAGTACGCAAGATAGTTTAAAGGCAACGATCAATAGTCTTAGTGTGGCTTTGATGAATTTTAAAGAGAAAGACAGTGAGGCTTACTTGATGGTGCAATTGCAATTGTTGCGCAACAAAATGACGATGAACGAACTGTCTTCTGCGGCAGAGGCCATTTTAACACCTGGGGTCGATGTTTCAGTTATAAAAGATCAAATAGCTAATAATGAAGTGATTTTGCAATACACCTTAGCGGATAGTGTGGTGTATATTGCCAGCTGTTCCTCTGCTGGGGTCCGAATGTATGCGCAGGATTTTGCAGATATTGAAATTCATAAAATGGCGCTTATTCGTGCCTTAAAAACGGGAGAATCAAATTCTGCTGTCCAGCAATTGTGGTACGATAAATTGATTCGTCCTGTGGCATCTGATATAAAGGGGAAAAGCTGCTTATTGATCTATCCTGATGAAGCTTTTTCGGGAGTACCATTCGAAGCTTTTCAAGATCCGTCATCTCATTACCTTATTCAGCATTATGTCCTTGACTATCATTACTCGGCAAAACAGTGGATGCAAAGGCCTCGCGAGCAAGCTATGAGTTTGATGTTGGTAGCTCCAGGATTTATGCAAAATAATAATTTGGATCTCAATCAAACAATTAGTGAGCAAACATTGCGCAGTGATAGTGTTTTTTATCGTGATGGGGATCGTGCTGCTTTGCTTCCTTTAAAGTATTCCTTAGAAGAAGTGGATGAGCTCGATCAATTATTTGTGAATAAGAATATTGCTGTGACCAAATATTCAAATGCTGAGGCAACGAAACTTAATTTTACGCAAAATGCCCGTGCATATTCTATCATTCATGTGGCTACTCACGGTATCAGTGGGCGTGAGCAAGAGTGTGGTTTGTTCTTTTCTGAACCTGCGGGGACGAGTCTCGATCAAGATGCCTTTTTACCTGCTTATGAATTGTATAAGTTGAACTTAAATGCAGACTTAGTGGTTTTGTCAGCGTGCAAAACGGCCTTAGGTGATGTAAAAACGGGAGAAGGCGTTATGGCTTTGCCCCGTGGTTTTATGTATGCTGGTGTGCCTAATGTCATGGCGAGCTTGTGGAAGATTCACGACGAAAAGACAAAAGATTTTATGCTCACGTTTTATCAGAAACTTCTGGAGGGTAAAAGTTATGCTGAAGCTCTTAGATTGGCAAAGTTACAGGCCATCAAAAAGGGGTGTTTGCCCTTGGACTGGGCTGGTTTTGTGCTTTTGTGTGAATAATTAATGATAGACTACAAAGGAGGAACTGCCATAAAACCGAACATGGTAGGATCGAAGCATGGTAGGGAAAATTACCTCAACTATATCTTTGCACTTGTGATCTTTCGAAATAGCCTGTTCTTACTTCTAAATTGCAAGCATAAATGGGCTATTAATATATCTTTCTGTGGCTAGGATTTAATCCCACATTGTGGGTTTAATTCTCCGTAGCTTGCTGCGAATAATACAACATTCTTCAACTAAATGCTCCGTCTGCTTGCCCCGAGTTTGTTGACGGTGAAATTCTGTTTATTAGTTAGAAACCTTAAGTATGTTGCCAGAGAGGATGATTGCATCATAGCTTTTTAAAATAGAAAAACTGTCTATTTGATTTATGCTTATTGAAGGATTGTCGCTGAGTATATAAGAAACACTATCACTTGGGCACATGGCTACGGAACCATCAATCTCCAGTTCTTCTTTGTCTTCGTAATGAATGGGGCAACAGAGGTCAAAAGCCTTGATGGTTCCGTCGATTGCTTTAAATAGAATGATGCCCGCATAGCCGCCGTATGAGCTGTCAAATTTGATAGAGCTATTTTCCGAGAATCCGAAAAAATAGGGGTCATTTAAATAAAAGTAACTGGTAAAATTAACATTTGGTACATCGCTTTCATATTGATCTTCACAAGCAGTTGTAAAGATTAAAAGAATTGTTACTAAGAGATATTTATAACCCATTTTATTTTAATCTTGTAAAGTAAGCGACAAACCGAAGACTAAATTTCAAGTTTTATATAATGGTTTCAAATATAACTATATAAAGGAGTTGTGTTTAGTCTTCTGTTATTTTTTTATTGTAAGCCTTCGAGATTTTTAGCCAATATACGCCCACTTTTTTCTGGAGCCACGTGGGCTGAAGGACCTGCGATACAACCACCTTCACAAGCCATGACTTCTATGAAATTAGCTTTTATTTTTCCTTTGGCTGCAGCTCGTAATAAAGCTATGTTTTTTTTGTTGATACCATTGATTTTCATCATCTCATAGTCCAAATCTATACCTTCGGCCATTACAGCATTGGTGACTCCTCCTGATACCGCATAATTACGGTTTTCAAAAGTAATGCTATCATCCATTTTTAATGGTATCATATCTTCTACTACAATGCCTAAACCACCAAATATACCGTCTATTTCTTCAAAGGTCATCACGTAATCTACCCCTTTGTCGCGCACCGCTTCTTCGCGTTTTGCAACACATGGTCCTATAAAAACGATTTTCGCTTCAGGATATTGTTCTTTGGCTCTGATAGCAGAATAATGCATAGGAGATCCCGTGTGAGAAACAAAAGGTTGTAAGTCTTTTATGTGTTTTTTTGTCAGGTTAGTATAGGCTGGGCAACAAGAGGTGGTCATCAAGCTTATACCTGCTTCCATTTTTTCTTTGAGTTCGCGCGCTTCATGATAACTGGTATCCGTAGCACCTTGCGCTACTTCTAATACATCTGTAAAACCAATAGCTTTTATAGCAGCCATTATTTTGCCCGGATCCGATTTATATTGTCCCATAATGGCTGGTGCTACAATGGCTACTAAGGGTTCTTTATTTGCCATCGTTTTCCAAACGTCCATCATATGAGAAATCTCGAAGATAGAACCAAAAGGACATGCTTGAATACATTTTCCGCAATAGATACATTTATCGTAATCAATGACTTCTATGCCGCGTTCATCTTTCGAAATAGCTGCTACAGGACATGCTTTTTCGCATGGTACAGGAATGTAAACGATGCTATGAAAAGGACATGCTTGTTCGCAAATACCACAACTGATACATTTTGATGGATCTATCATAGCTTGTTTGTTGCTCATAATGCTTACGGCATCTTTGGGGCAGTTGGCTACACATGGGCTTGCTACACAGCCACGACAAAGATTGGTTACTACATAGTTAGCTTCCACACAGCCCGTACAACTTTCATCTACTACTGTCAATATCTTATTCGTAGGTTCAGTGCGTTCTAGTGCTTCTTTGGCGTATGCCGAAAGAGGTTTTAGTTCGTCTTCATTATCATTATCAATAGCAATGCCAAGGAGGGGAAGTAGTTTGTATTTGGTTACAGCACGTTCTTTATGAATACAGCAGCGGCGTGTAGCACCTACTTCTTTCGGGTTGCGTTTGAGCGGTAAATAGTCGATTTCTTCTTCCAATTTACCACGATATACCATATCGGCTAATGATGCGATAAGTTCCTTACGGATGATTAATGTGTTCTGTGTGTATGCCATTAAAATAATTACGAATAGAAATAATTACGAATTAAAACAATTACGAATTACGAATTAAAAAAAAATACGAATTGGAATTACGCATTGTTTTTTGGATGCTTCCAATGATTTTTAAAAGTTCATCTATGTCTTGTAAAAGACTTTCGCCTTCGTCTGTTGTTAAATAGTCTGTTGCCATAAGTAGTCTAATCCAATAACGAGATTCTCTAGCTTCTTTATAGACTATTGTTAATTTTGCAAAGAAATCCTTCTTGCTTTGTCCTCCTATGGCTTCTTCAATATTTGCTCCTATCGACGTACCACTACGAAGTAGTTGTTTGCTGAGTACAAATCCTTTTTTTGTAGAACTGAGGTGTTGATATAATCGAACAATTCTAACAGAAAAATTGAAACTTTTTATTTGTACTACATTGTCTTTCATTAAAAGATACAATTACGAATTAAAAATAATTACGAATTACGAATTAAAAAAAAGAGACAATTACGAATTACAATAATTACGAATAACACGCATTCGTAATTCGTAATTCCAAAATTCGTAATTAATTAAATTGCTTTCAAGCTTATATCCATACTCATCACGGAATGGGTTAAGGCACCTACCGAGATGTAATCTACACCACATTCGGCATAACTACGTAAGGTATCATAAGTAATACCGCCTGATGACTCTGTTTCGTATTGACCATTAATGATTTTAACGGCTTTTTTTGTGTTTTCGGGTGTGAAGTTGTCCAGCATGATGCGGTGTATTCCACCTACTTCCATCACTTCTTTTAGTTCTTCAAAGTTGCGAATCTCCACTTCTATTCTAAGGTCTTTCCCTTTTTCTTTGAGATAAGCTTGTGTTTTTGTTACGGCTTTCTCTATGCCTCCAGCAAAATCAACATGGTTATCTTTAAGCATGATCATATCAAAAAGACCCATACGGTGATTTTCACCACCACCTATCTTAACGGCCATTTTTTCTACTACGCGCATGCCAGGCGTTGTTTTGCGGGTATCTAATACTTTGGTATTGGTTCCTTCGAGTAATTTTACATATTCTGCAGTACGTGTGGCAATGCCACTCATGCGTTGCATGATGTTGAGCACTATGCGTTCACACTGTAATATAGATTGTGTCTTACCTGTAACGTTAAAGGCAACTTCACCAACTTTTACACGTGTGCCATCTTTTATCTTAATATCAACTTTAAGTTCTGGATCGAATTTATGAAACACATATTCACCTAATTCTACACCAGCAAGGATGCCATCTTCTTTGATGATTAATTGTGAAGTTCCTGTTGCTTCGGCAGGAATACAAGAAAGAGTAGAGTGATCGCCATCACCTATGTCTTCGTTAAATGCATTCTCAATTAATGCGTCAATGTATTGGTTCATATCGTTTACTGTTATGTTGTTTTTTACGTTTAGTCTTTTACTTTTTACTTTCAACTTTTTACTTTTTATAAGTATGTTTCAGTTCTTCTATCACTATTTCTTGTGCGCAATGAGGGCATGTATAACGTTCGCAATGTAAACACGAAAAACAGTTGCCACAATTGCGATGAGCTGTTGCTTTGTTGACCTCTTTATTACAATGAGGACAGGTGATGATGTTGTTATCCATTAATCTTACCTTTTCTTATTTATAACGGTTTCCTTCTCCACTACGAAATGAGAAATAAGTTTGTGCAAAATAGCTATAAGCAATGATGATGATTTTATTTATTATGTTAGCTGTAACTGGATATATATGAATAACTTCTACGAAAAGTTTTAATAATATGTAATTGAGTAGAAAAGAACCTATTACCGTGGTAAGATAACGTACTAATTGGTTTTTCCCTTTGAGGTTAGAATTGGTAAACGTAATGTATTTTGCCAATGCAAAACCAATAATAAACGTAATAGGGAATACAATTAAAAAAGCGGCAATAGGATCACTAATGGTTACAAACCTTAGATTTATTAAACGTCCTTTGAGAATGAAAGTATAAACTACGTAATAAAGTATAATATCTAATAGAGTATTGGCTCCACCAGTCGCTGCATAACGGAATACCTGACGTGATATTAACCGACTAAAAGGCGGGTACATCCAGTCCAGAAATCTGATAATTAAATCTTGTATATTTTTTATAAAATTCTTCATCTGAAAAAACGTCTGCAAAAATAGTGTATTTCCCTAAGAAATTTGTGTTTGTAACCCAAAAATAGACCTTTTCAGTAAAAGGATGAATCTCTTTTTCAATCTTTTTGAAAATTGATATTTCGAGATAGCAAAATATTGAAAAAGTACTATTTGTAAATGGCAATAATTTTGATTGGTATTTTTTAAAAGTCACATTAAAACCTATTACTCACAACATCTTTTGCTGCTCATTATTTGTGATGATTTTAAGAATTGAGTAGTGTTAGCAAGTTCATAATAGTATAAATTTGTACAAGAGATAACTTTTAAAAGTGTAAAATTATGATACTATTTAGTTTTGGTCAATATATAGAGAAAAAGAGTTTCAAAGTGTTAGATGAAAGAGTGATGAGAGGTAGTGCCGCCTTAATGTTCCTGATAGGAATCATTACTTTCGTTTTTGGTTTTGTCATTAAGAATTACGCTGTATTACCTTATTTTTCTGGTTTTTTGATGCTAAACTTCCTCATAGGTGTCGTCATTAATCCCCAGTTATCACCTACGGTGATTATTTCAAAGCTTTTAACGCGAAAGCAAAAGCCTTTATGGGTTGGAGCTATTCAAAAACATTTTGCTTGGAGTCTTGGACTTGCCTTATCAAGCGTCATCTTCATTTTGTCTATTTTATTACAAAATGATGTGAGCCTTTTTCAGACGATCTGTTTGCTTTGTATTACCTGTTTAACTCTTCTTTTTTTAGAAATGGGATTTGGAATATGTATAGGATGCAAACTCTATTTTTTATTTCGGAAAATAGGCTGGATAAAACAACCCAAAGAGAATCCAAATTGTGCAGGTGATGCGTGTGAAATATCATAAGTATAAATTGTGAATGATGAATTGTGAGTTGTGAATTTGCTTCATTCGTTATTTATTCGTCATTCATTCATCCATTTTTTCATTGTATTATTCATTATTTCTTCAATTAAAACAGTATTCACTATATTTACAAGCTGAAATCTTAATTCTTAACATATTATGATAGGTACGGAAGAAGCTGAGGCTTTAATATCCAATGATGCAGTCGTTTTGGGTATTTTGATTAGTATGTTGGCTTTTATATTTTATTCGAGTAATTCGAGTATTCCTTTCTTCAAAAAGTTTTATAAGGTTGTTCCCATGCTTTTGTTGTGTTATTTTTTGCCTAGTTTACTCACTACTTTTGGTGTGGTTGATGGCGAGAATTCGCAGCTTTATTTTGTAGCTTCACGTTATTTATTGCCTGCTAGTTTGGTTTTACTTACTTTAAGTATTGATCTAAAACAGATCATGAAGCTTGGTAGTAAAGCACTTATTATGTTTCTCACGGGGACTGTTGGGGTTATTATTGGTGGTCCATTGGCTATTTTGATTATCTCTTATTTCAATCCTGACTTGGTAGGGGGAGCTGGACCTGATGCGGTGTGGCGAGGCATGACGACTATTGCAGGAAGCTGGATAGGTGGAGGTGCTAATCAAGCGGCTATGTACGAGATCTTTGAGCCTTCGGATCATTTGTATTCTATTATGATAACAGTAGATGTTTTGGTGGCTGAGGTGTGGATGGCTTTCTTGCTCATTGGGGTTGGCAAATCAAAACAAATAGATGAATTTTTTAAAGCGGATGCGAGTAGTGTTACTGCTTTGCGTGACAAAATGCACGACTTTAGTCAACGCATTACCCGTGTACCCTCTACTACCGATTTTATGGTTATCTTGGCTCTGGGATTTGGTGCTACGGCTTTGTCTCATTTTATGGCAGATAATATTGCTCCTTTTATTCAAGAGCATGCGCCTGTATTGCAGAAACTTAGTCTGACTTCCAAGTTCTTTTGGTTGATTATCTTATCTACTACTTTTGGTATTGTTATGTCCTTTACGAAGTTGAGAAATTACGAAGGGGCTGGTGCCTCAAAGGTGGGCTCTATCTTTATTTATATTTTGGTAGCTACTATAGGTATGAAGATGAATGTGACCAAGATCTTTGATTATCCTGGTTTATTTATGGTGGGCGCTATTTGGATGTCTATCCATATTATTCTTCTTATTATTGTTGCTAAGTTAATTAAAGCCCCCTTCTTTTTTCTCGCAGTGGGAAGCAAGGCTAATATAGGAGGTGCTGCTAGTGCTCCTGTGGTGGCGGCAGCTTTTCATCCATCCCTAGCTCCAGTTGGGGTATTGTTGGCAGTATTAGGTTATGCCTTGGGCACTTACGGTGCTTGGGTGTGTGGTTTGCTGATGCAGATAGCGGCAGGTTAATGTCTTTTTTGTCTTTCATATTTTAATCCTAACTGTGTTTTAAAATCGGAGAAGAGTAAAATGTTTTAAAGATAACTCAAAAAAAATCCCTTAAGAAGGTGATATTTCTTAAGGAATCTCAAGTTGTGACGACAAAAAACGGCGTATTATCAATAGCTTGTCGTGTTTTATTTTAAACGAATAGCTTTTTGTATGTATTGATTCGTTTTGTCTTTGTTTGTTAGTGTTCTAGTGCTAAATCCTGTATTTGTTTCTTCAGTACTTCGCCATATTTTATCCCCTGTTTTATCCACATATCCCCAAGTATTATCGATAAATATAACCTTAGCAATACCATTAATAAAGTCATTAGCATATAAAAATTGAGATAGTATCGAGAATTCTCCAGTGCTGTTGATATATCCCCACAAATCATTGGTGTCATGCACTGCAGCTAAGCCTTCGCTATAACTAGATACATCATCAAAAGATCCTTCAAAAGCATATTCTCCACTCGTATTAATAAACCGCCATTGTTCGTCTATTTTTACGGCAGCTAGTTCTTCAAAGAAAGGTTTTATATCATCAAATAGGCTATTGTTTTTAAATTCATTTTTACCTTCTAGAGTGATAAAAAACCATTTCGTCTCATCGTTATTGTTTATACCATAATTATCTGATACGCCAATAAATCCATCGGTATAGATGCCTGTTGTGTTTTTATAACGTAGCGGGAGTACTTCGTCACCATTTTTATCAATAAAACCGTAATAACCATAGTTTTTTACTGCAGCAATGCCATTAATAAATGTTTGAGCTTCGTCATAGCCTGTAGTTATTTCAGGTAAACCTAGCGTATTAATGAATTGATATTTGCCATCTTTAGTGTATTGTACAGCAGCTAAGTTTTCATTAAAGATGTGAGCACTGTAGTAGTTGTCTTCACAAAGGCGTTCTCCTTGTTGATTGATGAAATAGAAGGCACTATCATACGCATAGGGGAGTCTTTTGTCGCTTACTATAGCAAAACCATCTTTCGAAAATTCTGTCGCATATCCAAATGTGGCAGGTATTACAACTTCACCTTTTGTATTGATATAACCATATTTAATTTCTGAGGATGTTTGGGTTTCTCCAAAAGCTGCAAAATCATTGTAAAAATCTTGTGCATCAGTATAAACCTGGTTAAAGACTTGATCTCCATTTTTGTCAATGTAACCCATTTGGTCATCAAAAGAAGCGGTATAATATTGGCGACTACTACTTCCCGTAATATAACCTAAGGAATCATTGTTGTTAATCACTTCATCTTCACAAGCCAATAAGAGCAAGGTGGCTAGAAGTAAAGTAAGTAGAGTGTGTTTCTTCATTTTTAATGGATTATGCGTTGGTGTTATATGTTTGCGTGCTGTTTATGAGTCTAATATTGAATTGTTTGTTGTTGGCTTTTTTATCTGTTTGTCATTTTAATGAAAGATTGAGATTTTAACCTGAATTATTTGTCCTTCAGTGCAAAGGTAATGGTGTGGCAAATATATACAAATAGTTAGGTGCTTTTTTAAGAAGTTGAGAATCGTTTTTTATAATAGATATTTTTAATCCCACATTGTGGGGTTTATTCTCCTTAGTTTGCTGCGAATAATAAAAATGTCCTTCAACTAAATGCCTCGTGATCATGCTTCGAGGTTGTTGACTTTTATTCCTTATTTTTTCTAAATGCCACAGGCTTTATGGTATCTCATTTTTAATTACCTTTGCGCAACTTTTTTAATCCCACATTGTGGGTTTAATTATCGTAGCTTGCTGCGAATCATAAAATGTTCTTCAAAGAAATGCCGCGTGGGCTTGCCTCAAGGTTGTTGATTCTTGTTTAGAATGTTTTTATTGCAAGATTAAAAATGAAGATTTAATTTGATAATAATACCAAAGCTTAAAACATTAAGATGCTAATAATGTGTCTTCTAACTTTGGCCTTTTAACTTTACCTTATTTATGAAACGAACACTTATTACTACTGCTTTACCTTATGCTAACGGTCCGGTGCACATTGGTCACCTTGCCGGGGTTTACGTTCCCGCTGACATTTATGCCCGCTATATGCGCATGCGAGGCGAGGACGTTTTATTGATTGGTGGTTCGGATGAACATGGTGTGCCTATTACGCTGAAGGCTAAAAAAGAAGGCGTGTCACCACAGGATATTGTGGATCGTTATCATGGTATTATTAAGCAGGCTTTTTCGGATTTTGGTATTACTTTCGACGTGTATTCGCGTACTACATCAAAGGTGCATGCTCAGGTATCGTCCGATTTTTTCAAAACGCTTTATGATAAAGGTGAGTTTATAGAAAAGACGACTGAGCAGTATTATGATCCTGAGATGCAGCAGTTTTTGGCTGACCGCTATATTACAGGGACCTGCCCTCACTGTAAGAGTGAAGGAGCTTATGGCGATCAATGTGAGGCGTGTGGTACATCGCTTAACGCAACAGATTTGATTAATCCTAAGTCTGCTATTTCGGGTGCTGAACCTGAGATGCGTGAGACGAAACACTGGTATTTGCCTTTGGATAAATATGAGCCATTTTTGAAGAAATGGATCTTGGAAGATCATAAAGAATGGAAACCTAATGTTTATGGCCAATGTAAATCGTGGTTAGATATGGGCTTGCAGCCTCGTGCCGTGAGTCGTGATCTTGATTGGGGCGTGCCTGTACCGGTAGAAGGTGCTGAGGGAAAAGTCCTTTATGTGTGGTTCGATGCTCCAATTGGTTATATTTCAGCTACTAAAGAGTTGACTCCTGATTGGGAAAAGTGGTGGAAGGATGATGAAACGCGTATGTTGCATTTCATTGGAAAAGATAATATTGTCTTCCATTGTATCGTATTTCCTACGATGTTGAAAGCGCATGGTGATTATAATTTACCTGAAAATGTACCTGCTAATGAGTTTTTGAACCTTGAAGGTGATAAGATTTCTACCTCTCGTAACTGGGCGGTATGGTTGCACGAATATTTGGTCGATTTCCCAGGTAAACAAGATGTGTTACGTTATGTGTTAACGGCTAATGCGCCCGAGACCAAAGATAACGACTTTACATGGAAAGATTTTCAGACCCGTAATAATAGTGAGTTAGTGGCTATCCTTGGTAATTTTGTCAACCGTGCTTTAGTGCTGACGCATAAATATTATGGTGGCGTAGTGCCAGCTTGTGGTGAGTTGACTGAGAGTGATAAAGCGACTTTAGAGGCTCTTTCTACTACAAAAGCTAAATTGCAAAAATCATTAGATACTTTCCACTTCCGTGAGGCTTTGTTCGAAGCTATGAATGTGGCGCGCATTGGTAATAAATATATTGCTGATGAGGAACCTTGGAAAGTGGTGAAGACGGATCCCGAACGTGTGAAAACAATAATGAATATTTGTTTGCAAATTTCAGCTAACTGTACCATCGCATTAGAATCCTTTTTGCCATTTTCTATGGAGAAATTAAGAGGATTCTTAAATGTTGAGCCTTTAGATTGGGAACGTCTAGGTGCTGCCGATTTAGTTCCTGCAGGTCATATTATTAATAAAGCTGACTTATTGTTCGAGAAAATAGAAGACGATGCCATACAAGCTCAGGTGCAAAAGTTATTAGATACTAAAGCAGCTAATGAGGTGAATAGTTATGAAGCGGCTCCGGCTAAGGATGATATCGTTTTTGATGATTTTACTAAAATGGATATTCGTATTGGTACTATTCTTGAAGCCGAAAAGGTTGCTAAGACCAAGAAGCTGATGAAGATCTTAGTGGATACGGGTATAGATAAGCGTACGGTGGTTTCTGGTATTGCAGAACATTTTACACCAGATGAAATTATTGGCAAACAAGTGTCTATCTTGGTTAACTTAGAGCCTCGTAAACTACGTGGTATCGAGAGTCAAGGAATGATTCTTATGACCGAAGATGCTGATGGTAAACTGGTGTTTTTAAATCCTGATAAAGCAGTAGCTAACGGTTGTGTTGTAAGCTAGTCTTTATAAGATAAAAGAAGTATAAAGTGGTCGTTAAGCAGTGATGTTTATGGCCACTTTTTTTATGGTTTCTTTTTGGTTTTAATGTGCGTTGTAGCAATGCGGGTAATAGGGGGGACATTGCTATTTTATTATTTAGTCCTATATTGTCGGGGGCTTATACCGTTATTTTTACTTCAAATTTTGTACTTTTACTGCGTTTTAATCCCACATTGTGGGTTTTATTTTCCGTAGCTTGCTGCGAATAATAAAATGTTTTTCAACTAAATGCCTCGTGGACTTACCCCGAGGTTGTTGATTTTGTGCTTAGTGTATTTTTTCTTTTGTGTTTGAAATAAGAGGTTTTATGGGGCTTTTTTAGTTGCCTTTCCGCAAATTCGATTTTCTGTATATAATTAATATTTAGATATGATACTTTTGTATAATCTGTCAATTCAACTTTTCAAATTTGCGCTATATTTAGCTGCTCCATTCAATCTTAAGGCTAAGCAAATGTTGCAAGGGCGTAAGTACGTTTGGGATCAAGTGGCTCAGGCAGATAAAAATGCGAAATACATCTGGGTACATTGTGCTTCTTTGGGCGAGTTTGAGCAAGGGCGGCCAATCATCGAAGCGTACAAAAGGAAACATACTAAAACTAAAGTGTTATTGACTTTTTTCTCTCCTTCAGGTTATGAGATTCGTAAGAATTATGAAGGGGCTGATTTGATTATTTATCTGCCTTTTGATAATAAGAAAAATGCAAGCCGCTTATTAAGTGAGTTGAATATTAGGAAAGCTGTTTTTGTGAAATACGAGTTTTGGTATCATTATCTTACGACTTTAAAACAAAGAGATATTCCTGTTTATATTGTGTCTGCTATTTTTAGAGAGAAACAAATCTTTTTTAAGTGGTATGGCTCTTGGTATCGTCAAATGTTGTCTTGTTTTACTATCCTTTTTGTTCAGAACGAAGTCTCTAAGAAATTGTTGGCTGGCGTAGGAATTGAAGATGTGGCGGTGGCTGGTGATACCCGTTTTGATCGTGTAGCTGATATCGTAAAATTATCCAAAGACTTACCCGAAATTGCTCAATTTAAAGCGGATAAAAAAGTGGTGATTGGTGGTAGCACTTGGCCTAAAGATGAAGAGCTTTTGATTCCATTTATTAATGCTGATACTACCGATACAAAATATATCATTGCAGCTCATGAGGTTCACGAGTCTCATGTGGCTAGTATTTGTTCCCAGTTGACTGTTCCTTTTCAACGCTATACGCAAATGGATAGCGATAAATTAGCTTCCGCTAAAGTGTTAGTTATCGATACTATTGGCGTGTTGTCTTCTGCTTATCGATATGGCGAGGTCGCTTATATTGGTGGCGGATTTGGTGTAGGGATACATAATACCTTAGAGGCTGCCACTTATGGTTTGCCTGTTATCTTTGGTCCTAATTATCACAAGTTTCAAGAAGCTAAAGACTTGGTTGGTAAACAAGCTGGTTTTTCAATTCAAAATCAAGAAGAGCTGACTACTCAACTTTCAATATTTATTAATGATGCTGAGGCTTTGTCTCATTCTTCTCAGGCAGCTGCTGCTTATGTGAAAGACCATACTGGTGCTACAGAACAGATATTGAGTTATATATAATTCGATACTCATGTCGTCTCTCTTGAGATTGCTGTGGTGATATTAACGTTGTTTTTTTATAAAATCCCCCTCCTAATTGGTATAAATCATTAGGAGGGGGATTTTGTTTGTTTCAAAATGTTGGATTTAACACTTTTTTAGTAAAAAACGCCGTTTTGTTAATCATTTTTCCATCTACTATTTTGTAAAAATGTTGGTTGGTCGTTGGAGAACCAAGAGCACCTAGTTCTTCTATATAAGGACCTAGTTTGATGTAATTAAAATGATTTATCGATATGTCTTCTGGTAGTTTGTTGTTACCCGAATACCACGCAGTTTTTATTTGATGAAGCGTTATCCTGTTAATTAAGGCAGCTAATTCTTCTACCATTTTAGGGCAGGAGTCGCCCCCCATAAAACAGATACAAGTAATAGAATGCTGGTATTTATTCAGTATTTCTAAAATGACTTTTTTGTCTAATACCTCGCCGATATCTTTTTGTAAGTCAGAGCTATGACACCCTTTGCATCTGTAAGGGCATCTTGATAAATTAATAGCTAAGGTGGTCTCGTTAGGCACTTCCTGAAATACAATGTTGTAATTAACGTACTTTAACATAGCTGCGTATTGATTCTTCTTTTTGTCTTGCTTGCGAAAAATTACTGACTCTTTTCATATACCCAATGACGCGGGTGATGTAGTCTAGGTTTGTGCTTTTGCACTGAGGACATTCTTTCAGTTTGTTTTTGTTTATATGTCCGCATTCATTGCAAATGGTGTTTGGGATGTTGAAAGTGAAATAATTACATCCTTCTTGTGTCGCTACTTTTATGAGTTGTTTGTATTGGTCTTTGCTTAGGTGTTCTTCTAAGTTAAGGTGCAATGCAGATCCTCCAGTGAGGTGCTCAATATATTTTTTACCGTGTAACCTAAATTTGTCTATCACATTCAACGACTCATCTTCTACATTATAAAAATAACTGTTGTAGCAGTCGCGATTGACTTTAAAGCCAGCTTCTCTATCCCATTTAGCATGTTTAACTCCTACATTTTCGGCAGGTATCATTTCGCAGTTGAACATGACATCGCTTGTGCGGTATTTTTTATTGTAGCTTTCAACCAGTCCTAGTATCTCTTGTACAAAATGTAAATATTTAGGATTGTCATTGATTTTGATGTCTAAAAATTCTGCTGCTTCAACCAATCCATTAACCCCTATGGTGAGGTACTGGCGGGACATATTAATATAGCCAGCATCAAATAATGGGAGCATGCCTTGTTTGTGCATGTGTTTTAGGTTCTCGTTATAGGCCAATTGTACTTTATGTACTAGGTTTACAACGTCATCCAAAAAGTCTTGATAAGGAATGTCTTTTTTGATGGCATACTGAATACAGCGGTTCAGATTTATAGTTAATACGCTTTTTGATCCTGTAGAAACGCCACCAGCACCTAAAGTGTAGCTGAAACCGTTGTCTGTTATTTCGTTACGCAGACGACAGCAACTGCTTAATGAGTCGGCATTAGGACTCATATAGGTGAAGAATGAATGGCCTTCAGCATACATCTCGGCCGTAAGGTCACCATATTCTTTATCTTTTGGTCCGTCATCCTCGGTTAAAAGAGCCATCGTTTCTACGGGGAACGTAAGTACCGCTCGTGTACGTTCTTCGTTGAACCATTTCATGAAACGCTTTTGTAGCCAGCTAAGAGAATTCCAATCAGGTCTGCTTCCGTCAGGGAAAAAGAAGTTCTCGAATAGGCTTTCGAAATAGTATTTGTCATAGTATGAGATGTTCCAGAATACGGCTTGGAAATTTCGGGCTCCTGTGGGTTGATTGATGGAATAGACAATTTGCTCAAAACAGTCTGTAATTATCTTATCTATGGTTCGTTGTCTTTTTGATAGATCCACCACTTTCTCTGCTTCTTTGAAGTATTCTTTTCCGTATTCTAAACCAATAAAATAGTTCATATACATGAGGAATTCAGGGGTGGCGCATGCCCCGCTTAGCATACTCGAAACCATAAATACCATATTGACAAAACCACCACAAAATGATTTTAAATTAGTCGGTGCTTTGGAGTTACCACCAATGGAGTCGGTGCCACTAATAAGCCAAGGATACATGGTGATGCTAGCGCAATAGTTGGCTAGGCTTGTTTCATCGTTTTTATAAATGAAGTGGTTATTTAATAAATCGAGGTATTTGTCTGACATTTCTTTGCCATACATATCCTTTAGTCTGTCGGTGATTAATCGGCGGTTTAAACGTATGAAATTGGATTTTGGAAGTTCACCAATAAGGGTGGCTACATTCTTGTTTTCTACGTTGGCATTAGAATCAAATTTACTACCAGTTGCTGCATTTGTAGCACCGCAATAGGTGGTCATAAATTCAAGTTTTTCTGTTATTTCGCGGTCTTCGGCATGTTTTTGGCGGTGTAACATGTAGGCTTTTGCTACTGCATAATATTTTTCTGCCATAAGTGCCACTTCCACTTGGTTTTGAATATCTTCTACTCCAATGCCATCATGAACACTGACGCGGCATAGAATGTTAGAAATAACATCTTGTGTGGCAAAGCTGCCTTCGGATAAAAATGCTTTTGATATCGCACTTTTAATTTTATCGAAAGAAAACACTTCCTTTTTTCCATTTCTTTTAACAATGTATGTATCCATCTTTTTATTGTATTAGTTTAAACTACGTTTTTTAATTGATAAAACATTCGTCATTGTACAATAGACAATGGTAGCTGAGGATGGAATACAAGAAAGGGGTATAGGTCTTTCTAAGCTTTTTCTCCCGAAAGCTACGAATCTTAAGTGAAAATGATAGGTCTTCCGGCTTGTTGTTTTTTGGCTGGCCTTCCCATCCCAATAAATAGGGACAGTGGCATTAGTAGAACCAAAAACGTGTTTACAACTTACGGCTGCGGGTACAGCTACTGAATTTAACAGTATTCTCTTACATCAATTTCTATTGACAAATGTAGATGAAAAAGAAGTGTGTATGTTGTTTTTTTGTTTTATAGTTGTTAAAAAGAAATTAACAATGGTGTTATTTTATTTTATGAGTTCTGCAATAAAGTTTTCTTAACTGGAAATGTTCTGAATAGTGAAGGTGAGGATTGTTGTGTTGTTTTGGGATGTAATAAGAGTTTTATATTGAGTGAATAAGATTCTGTTGAGGTGCGTTTTTTTTAGGTCTATAGCTAATAAGTGGTTGGTTTTTATGTTTGATTGGTGTTGAGTAAAAAATACTTTTAATTTTTTTTTATTGCTTTGGTCAAGGTGGAGCTTGAAGAGGTGTTTCGAATTAATGAAATAATAAGCATCCTTGAGAACAGAGTGCTATCTTTTGTATTTGTGAATTGAATAAGTTGTGATAATTAAGTGAGTGTTTGGGTTGTTTTAAGTCCAAAAGTGTTGATATTATTATAGAATGATTTTTTTGTATTGATTGAGTAAAACCTGAATGGGTGATATTTTTAAAAGTATTGATGGTTATTGATTAAACATTTTTTAATCCCACATTGTGGGTGTGTTTTTTTCATAGCTTGCTGCGAATAATAAATATTTCATTAACTAAATGCTTTGTGGGGTTGTTTCAGATTGTTGATTAATAAAGCTTTCTGTAATGATTGCATCGTTTTGGGATTTTGATTTTATATTGTTATGCCTTTTATAATAATTTGAAGATGTTTTTGTGTCCTTTTAAATGTCATGGTTGGCGGTCTTCCCTTCTTTATAATAAAGAACTTTGTTTTATATAAATAGTTGATTTTTAGGCGTTCTATCTGCTGTCTCTTGGGGTGGTGTGAGTATTTCCTATTCTCATAAAAAAGTGGTACTTTTGCGCCCCGAAATGGTGGAGTGAGTTCACCATGAATATTTTTTATAAACTAATTAATTAATTTTACGCAATGTCAGAAGACAAGCAAAATTTAGAAACTCAAGAGGTACAGGTAGTAGAAGCTCCTGAAGCTCAAGAGGAAGTGAAAAAAGAAAAAGTTGAAGTAGTAGCAGAAGCTTCTACTGTTGTTAGTTCTGATCAGGACTTTGATTGGGATGCTTTTGAAAAAGGCGATGACCTATCAGGAAAAGATCAAGAAGAATTACAGGAAAAATATGTAGCCTCTCTTTCTACTGTGGTAGAAAAAGAAGTGATTGATGGTACTGTAATTTTAATCAACAAACGTGAAGTTGTTGTTAACATCGGTTCAAAATCTGACGGTGTTATTAGTTTCAACGAATTCCGTTATAACCCAGACTTAGCTGTAGGTGATGTCGTTGAGGTTTATGTTGAAAATCAAGAAGATAAAAAAGGACAATTAATCCTTTCTCATAAAAAAGCACGTTTATTGAATGCTTGGGATAGAATTAATGCCGCATTTGAAACTGGCGAAATCATTAAAGGTTTTGTTAAATGTCGTACTAAGGGTGGTATGATCGTTGATGTATTTGGTATTGAGGCTTTCTTACCTGGATCTCAAATCGACGTGAAACCTATCCGCGATTACGATGCATATGTTGAGAAAACCATGGAATTCAAAGTGGTTAAAATCAATCACGAATATAAAAACGTCGTGGTATCTCACAAAGCTCTTATTGAAGCTGAACTTGAAGAGCAGAAGAAAAAGATTATTTCTAAGCTTGAAAAAGGTCAAGTACTCGAAGGTGTGGTTAAAAACATCACTTCTTACGGTGTATTCATCGACCTTGGTGGCGTAGATGGTTTGGTTCATATTACTGACCTTTCTTGGGGTCGTGTAAACCATCCAGATGAAATCGTTGAACTAGATCAAAAATTGAATGTAGTTATTCTTGATTTTGACGATGAGAAAAAACGTATCGCTTTAGGTCTTAAACAACTTACTCCTCACCCTTGGGATGCTCTTGATCCTAACATGAAAGAAGGTGATGTTGTGAAAGGTAAAGTTGTGGTAATGGCTGACTATGGTGCTTTCTTAGAAATCGCTACTGGTGTTGAAGGCCTTATTCACGTATCTGAAATGTCTTGGTCTCAGCACTTACGCAGCGCTCAAGATTTCTTGAAAGTGGGTGATCTTGTAGAAGCTAAGATTTTAACATTAGATCGCGATGAGCGTAAGATGTCTCTTGGTATCAAACAATTGAAAGAAGATCCTTGGTCTGGTATTGCTAAGAAATATCCTGTACAATCTAAGCACACTGCTCTTGTACGTAACTTCACTAACTTTGGTATCTTTGTTGAGTTAGAAGAAGGTATCGAAGGGTTGGTTCATATTTCTGATCTTTCTTGGACTAAGAAAATCAAACATCCTAGCGAGTTTACAACTGTAGGCGAGCAATTAGATGTGGTTGTTTTAGAAATTGATGCTGATAATCGTCGTTTGAGCTTAGGTCACAAACAATTAGAGGAAAATCCTTGGGATGTATTTGAATCTATCTTTACTGAAGGTTCAATTCACGAAGGAACGATCATCGAATCTATGGATCGCGGATCTGTTGTTTCTCTTCCTTATGGTGTTGAGGGTTTTGCAACTCCAAAACACTTAGTGAAAGAAGACGGATCTTCGGCTAAATTAGACGAGCAATTAAAATTCAAAGTAATTGAGTTTAACAAAGAAGGTAAGCGTATTATTGTTTCTCATAGCCGTATTCACGAAGATGTACAGCGTGCAGAAAAAGCTGCTACCAAAAAACAAACTGTAAAAACTACACAAAAGTTAGCTGATAAAATCGAGAAAACAACTCTTGGTGATGTAGGTGGTTTGGCTGAGTTGAAAACTCAATTAGAAGACGATTCTAAAGCTAAAGCTAAAGAGATGGCTAAAAAAGTAGAAGCTAAAGCCACTAAAGTTGCCAAAAAAGAAACAGCAACTAAAAAAGAAGCCGTTGAAGCTAAAACCGTTGAAGTTGAAGAAGCTAAAGAAGAAGTAAAGAAAGAAGAAGAGCCTAAAAAAGAAGAAGAAGCTAAATAAGTTTTATCTTTAGGTTTAAATAATTATTAAAGACCGCTCATTGAGCGGTCTTTTTTTTATCCCAAAGTTTTCTCTTCGTGTTCTTCCTTTCTTTTACGATATAAGTAATGAGTAGTATTTATTGTCGCATTATGTGAAACACCTAGAGTTAAGTCGCACTTCAACTGCTTGGTTACTGTGCGGATAGGTCGCTGAGCGGAGTCGAAGTGCCGAAGTGTTCAAAGTACCGCTCTAAATAGATTAGCTCAATTAAAACACTATTTGCAAACACGACATTTAATGATTCATATTACTTATGTCTTGACAGTGTGAGCATTGGATAAGGTCATAAAGTGTTGATAAACATATAGTGACTTTTTGTCATTTGTTGAGTATTTATTATCTACCTTCATCAAAAATTATGACCTTAGAACGCAAAGTAAAATTGATTGAACATCTCTTTTACCGGTTAAATGAAGAAAGCGTTCAATTCCAAAAGACTTCAGGTCTTAGTTGTGTTGCAGGCTGTGGAAAGTGTTGTACTTTCCCAGATATAGAAGCTTCGCCTCTCGAGTTTTTTCCTTGGGCTTTTCATTTGTTTATGAATGGAGAAGCTGATGCTATGATGCATAAGCTTAAAACAACACATGATAATATCTGTGTGTTGTATCACCCTCTTTCTCTTAATCATTGTGAAAACGGAAAAGGGTACTGTAGTATTTATCAGGAGCGCGGTCTTATCTGTCGTTTGTTTGGTGTAGCAGCTAGCAAAGATAAATTTGGAAAATTACGTTTAGCCACGTGTAAAATTATCAAAGAAGGTCAAGCTGTTGCTTATTCTTCTACCACCCAAGCTATTGCTAAAGGACTTTATGTTCCTGTATTCACCGATTATTATATGAGGTTAAATCAAATCGATTTTCACCTTGGCAACATCATCTTACCCATTAATGAAGCCTTGATGATGGCTTTAGATGAGGTGTCGCATTATTATAATTACCATCCTTTGCCTCGTTCGGCTTAAAATCCTATTTGTTACTTAAGAAAATACATAATGAAGTTTAAGGTTCTGTCTTAGGCTTTACTCGTATTCTATTAGTAAATAATAAAGAGAGTCCATTTTTTTGTTATCTGTTTGTCTTTGTCTTATCCCGAAAATGGTTCGATCGGTGTTGTTCTGATAATGGGGCGATGCCTTTCTGTGCCCTTTTATTTCCTAAAGTGAAAAAGCCAACGTTCTATGAGTCTGAGATCTTTTCTTAGTGATGTGAAAGGGGCTGGGTGGGGTGTTTAATTCTGATTTTTCAGTCCTTATCAACAAATTTATTAAACTTTTTGTTGTTGATCCTTCGAGGATTAGGTGTTGTGTAATTTGCTTTTGTCATTTTTTATTTGATAAATTGTGTGTGCAAACCTTATTATAGATTTGTCAGCGTGCAAGACTTGTCAGCGTGCGAAGCTCCTGACAACGTCTTGATAACGTAAGATAAAATGAAAAAACAGAGCAATATGCCAAACGAAACATTAGATTCTGGGAAATACTATCACGTCTATACTCACGCTGTGGGTGGACGTAATTTGTTTAAGGAAGCTGACAACTATCATTTTTTCCTTAATCAGTACGATAAGTATATTTCGCCAATAGCTGAAACATTTGCTTGGGCGCTGATGCCTAATCACGTCCATTTCCTTGTTCGGATAAAGGACGTGGACGACCTCCCTGTCAGGGTTCTAAACCCTGACAGGGAGGCGGTATATTTAAAAATAGGTTCGCCAATGATGCAGATTCCAAAACTTTTTAATGGTTATGCACAAGCTTTTAATAAGAGGCAAAATATGCGAGGCACCTTATTCGAACGTCCTTTTAGACGCAAGCAAGTAGATAATATCAGTTACCTAAAACAATTGATATTGTACATCCACAACAATCCGGTGCACCATGGTTTCTGTAGTCACCCTTTGGAATATCCGTGAACAAGCTATCTCAGTTGTGTATCGTTAAAATCCTCAAACTTGAATAGAGATGAAGTCGTAGGTTGGTTTAATGATATGGGAGAGTTCAAAACCCAGCACGGCGATGTGGTGGATTGGAGGGATTTGGAAAGTTGGTTGGAGATGTAGGTATAGGTTTTATACCTGTCAGGGTTTTGAACTCAGGGATGGGAAAATGCAGATTAAGAGACTTTTGTAAAAGTGTCGCTATTGCTAACTTTTCAGGCTTATCAACTGACTTAATTATTACTCTGTTGATAACTTTCTGAGGATTAGGAGCTGAATGGTTTGCTTTTCTCATTTTTTATTGGATAAATTGTGGGTGAAAAATTATTATTTATTGTAATTATTATAAAAAACCGTACTATCATGAGAATTAAAATCACCTTTAATCGCACTGGGCGTCAGCGTATGTTGCCTATGGATTATCAGTACTACATTAGTGCTTGGATCTATAAAGTGATCCGTAATGCAGATGAAGAGTTTGCCGACTTTTTGCATAATACAGGTTATGGCGAAGCCACAAAACCGTACAAACTTTTCTGTTTCGACCGTTTAAATTTTGGAAAACCTAAACTTTGGAAAGACAAGAAACTTTTTGAGATACGCCAAGATACTTTAGAGCTTAATATCTCTTTTGATATTAAAGAGGTAGCCTCAAATTTTATAAAGGGTCTTTTTATGGATCAAGCATTCTTTCTTGGCAATCGCTTTAATGGTATTGATTTAAAAGTAGTGCAGGTGGCGGTGCTCGAAGAGCCCGACTTTAAAGAAACCATGCACTATCGTTTAAATAGCCCTTGGGTGGTGAGCTACAAAACAGAAGAAGATCGTTATCCGCAATATCTATCGCCTAGCGATGACCGTTTTCTTTCCTTAGCGGAAAAGCATATCAAAGAGAAAGCGAAGAATATTCACGGTGTCACTGACGCAGAAATTAGACTTAAAATTCTTTCAGATTCCAAGCGTGCAGGCTTTAGAATAAAACCAGACACCAAAGAAGAGAGTAGAGTGGTCGGTAATCTTTTTGAGTTTGAATTAATGGCTCCCATAGCCGTGCATAAGATGATCTATGGTGCTGGCATTAGCGAAAAGAGTGCTACAGGTTTTGGTTGGGTGGAAATGACTTGTCAGCGTGCGAAGCATCTGACAACGTCCTGACAGACAACGTCGAATAAAAGGAAAAAACAGAATAATATGCCAAACGAACCATTAGATTCTGGAAAGTATTATCACATCTATACTCACGCTGTGGGTGGACGTGATTTGTTTAAGGAAGCTGACAACTACGAATATTTCTTGCACCAATACGATAAGTACATCTCACCAGTGGCTGATACTTTTGCTTGGGCGCTGATGCCTAATCACGTTCATTTCCTTGTTCGGATAAAGGAAAATATTGCATATAAATACTCCAACGTTGACGGGTCTATTGACGCCGTCAAGTTTAGCAAGCACAAGTGGGAAACGCATGACTTGTCAGCGTGCGAAGCTCCTGACAATGTCCGCATTCCCAAACCAGAGAAGCATTTTGCACACCTGTTTAATTCATACGCTCGTCATTTTAACACAAAATATACGATGCGCGGAGCTTTGTTCGAACGTCCATTTAAACGCAAACAAGTAGATAATATCCGTTACTTAAAACAATTGATATTGTACATTCACAACAATCCAGTTCACCATGGTTTCTGTAGCCATCCTTTAGAATATCCGTGGACAAGCTATCTCAGTTGTGTGTCGTTAAAACCCACAAACTTGAATAGGGATGAAGTGGTAGGTTGGTTTAATGATGTGGGCGAGTTTAAAACCCAGCACGGCGATGTGGTGGATTGGCGTGATTTGGAAGTTTGGTTGGAGATGTAAGAGAAGATAAAGTTAAGATTTAAAATACATTAATATGATACAGGAAATAACAAGATTTATAGATCATTTAGAAGCAGATAGTACAAGTATTTTTTCTGAAAATATTGAATTAAAAGATGGACTTTATTTTCTTTTAGAGTACGAAGGAGATAAGCTTACTATTAATGATGAAAAAACATTGCTGGTTAATAAGAAAACTGAGAAGGGAGCTTTGTATCAGAAGTTTTTAAGTTTGTATTCAAATTCAGAAATGATAACAAGCAAGAGTTTAAATTCTATTGAGAAGATATTTATTGATGTAGGGAGTCCTTTTGCAATTTCAATTTCAGGGAAAGGGATTAAACCTGATAACACAAAAGGTGAAGACTTTGAAGGTAGAAAGCAGAAACAGATAAGTGCAATGAAAGCTTATAATAAAGCTGTTGATTCTTATTTGGATTGGGATAAAGAGAATGATAAGGAACTTGTAGAAATGAGAAGTATATTTAAATCATTTGTAGAAGATGATTTACAGATGATTTTATATGATCAGAATGGAAAACTCCAACAAAATGAAGCAACAAAAAATTGGGAATATTCTTATATATTTAATGGTGAATCTATAGGAGTAAAAGATACTTTCATGTTTTATTTTTTCATGGAAAAGCCAACTGTAGATGATTATTCTACATTCCATAATAAGTATTTATCTCAGAAAGTTTTTCTTAATGATTTAAAAGGAAATGAGATATATGGCATTTCAAATGATTTGAATGTTGGTAATGTAGATAAAAAACCTTTCACAAGACACAAAACAGCTCCATTTGATATTAATTATAGAGTTGATGGTGAATCAGCTCGTAAGCTGTATAAATTTTTTAGGTTACAACAAAAGAATAAAGTGTTGCCTAATCCAATGCCATTGTTTATTGATAAAGATGAGTTAACTCAAGATGCGATATCTTTCTATAAAGAAGACGCAAAACGGGGGCATCAGGAAATAATAGAGTTGTTATTAAAAGAAAAGAATGCTGATTTATCAAATTACTATTTAATTTATTTCCATAATGGATATAAAGGAAGTCGTATTGTAGATTATGATTTTGTCTCAAAATTTAGATATTTCACAGAAGATATGCCTACAATTTCTCCTGTTTTTAATGTGAGATTAAAAAATAATGAATTGATATTTAGAAGGTTTTCTGTAGAAAATGTTTTTTATTTTCAAAAGAGTATTCTTAATGTGTTATTCAATAAGCAATTGCTTCAAGAAACAAAAAATGGACTTTGGATAAAGTATTTCGATGATTTAGATGAAAAACCAGATTATGGTGCGACAGCAACAATTGTTAATCTTTTTTATAGATACAGAAGAGCATTATATGACTATGTGTATAAGTCAAGAGATGAGACTATCTCATTTTTAGTTTTTGATGAGATTTGTAGGAAAAGTATTCTTGATGACATAAAGAACACCGATGACAAATCAATTCGTATAAAAGAAAAACTTAATATTTGGTTCAGTTTGTACAATTATTTTAATCATAATATAAAACTAGATAATATGGTAAACAAAACAAAAGAATTGCTTCTGCATACTAGAGAGATTGCAGAACAAAAAGAAATGCATATTGAGTCAAACGAGGAATTTGCGTTTGCTAGTGGACAACTGATTCGTACTATTTTGAATAAAAGTGAATCAGGAGAACGCTCGCATGCTTTACTTGAACCATTTTTGCAAAAGACTCAAGATGATAAATTTAAACTTGCAATAGCTAGGGCTTTTGAAAATTATAAACATGCATTTAAGTTTTATAAAAGTGAGGAGAAACGTTATAGCTTTGATAAAATTATGAGCGAAGTAATGGGATTTGAAACCAAAGAAAATTTGAAGAATCTATTACCAATAATTTTGGCTGGATATTTTTCAGATTCCATTTTTTCTAATAACTCAAATGATAAATAATCAATATCACAAATAAATATTATAATTATGACACAGTTTAATAATCGAGTATTCGGCGCTGCAATTGTTAAGGCTATTAATTCTAATTACAATGCAGATTTTTCTGGACAGCCAAGAACGTTACCTAGTGGTCAAGTATATGCTACAGATAAGGCGTTTAAGTATACAGTGAAAAATTATTTAAAAAATGTCTATGGGGAGAAGATCTTTTATTTCAAAAAGTTAAAAGAATCATTTAATCCAATGAGTTTAGATGAGAAGTTTGAGGATTCATTTCCTAGTGAAGCCACGACAAAAGACAAGAAAGTGGTTTCAGGAAAATTATTGTCTTGTATTGATGTGCGCATGTTTGGAGCAACTTATGCAAATAAAGCTAAAAAGATTAACGTGTCAATACATGGACCAGTTCAGATAAATCATGGGATAAATATTTGGCATGAGAATAATATTTATTCGGAGCAAATCACTGCGCCTTTTGGAGATCCTAAGAAAAAAAGTGATTCGAAAGACGGTGAATTTGATGAGGCTGCAATGACAACAATTGGTCGACAATCAAAGTTAGAAGAAGGTCATTATTTGCATCATTTTTCAGTGAACCCAAGAAATATTAAGGAAGTTGTAGAATTAGCTGGAGAAGGAACGGAGACGTTAACCCAAGAAGACATCAATAAGCTTAAGGAAGCTATGCGTAGAGGTGCAACTCTTTATGATAGTGCAGCAAAAGCTGGAACTGAAAATGAACTATTAATATGGATTCAGTTAAGTGAAAGTTCAAAGTTAGTGCTTCCAAATTTGGCTCAGCTAATTTCGATGAAAGAAGAGAAAAAAGATGGAAAAGTTATTGTGGATTTTATTGCATTAAAGAAAGAACTTGATAAGATTAAAGACGATGTTGAGTTGCTAGAGATATTCAGAAATGATTCATCTATTGTTTTAGAGAATTTACCTGAACAGGTAAATGTATTCAGTTTGTAGTTGTTGTATTCGATGAATTTATACCGTTTTATGGTATAAGTTTATGTGTTTTGAAATTCAATAGATAAAACGACTATGAAAAAAATAATATCAATAGATTTTTATGCTGATTTTGGCATGTTGAAAAAACCTGACACCAATGAGCCTGTATATCTTACATATAATATGCTTCATAAGCCTGCTGTATTAGGAATACTTGGTGCTATTATTGGTCTGTCTGGTTTTAAAGAGAGAGGGAAATTGCCTGAGTATTATAATAAGTTAAAAGATTTACCAATAGGAATAATGCCACTTCGCCATGATAAAGGTAATTTTCAAAAAACTATTATAACATATAATAATTCAACAGGTTTAGCAAGTAAGGAGACAGGTGGTAATTTAATGGTAACGGAACAGACATTAGTGGCACCTGCATATCGTTGTTTTTTAATGTTAGAAATGGGGAATGAATTTCACGTGAGTATTGACAATCATTTATCATCTAACAATGCAGAATTTATACCTTATTTAGGGAAGAATGAATTTTCGTTATGGTGGAAAAATTATACACATTACATAGATGCCGAGAAGTTTTCGCCTAATGATAGTTTTAATATCAATTCAATTTATATAAAACGGCAATCTCTTAATGAGGGGAAAGTTGTAGAATTGTTTTTGCCAATGTTTGGTGAATCTCCTAAAGGAAATACATTTAGTTATTTTGAGTGCTTGCCAATATCGTATGATGAAGATCTGTTTCAGTACAAATGTGTTGATTTTGCATTTACAGATTGGCAACTATCAACAGATTATAAATTAAACTATCCATTGTATAAGATTAATCAAAATGAAATTGTACAGTTCTTTTAAAGAAATATTGTCTGGTTCAAATAATTTAGAGGATTATTTGGAAGAAAATCCTCAATATTATGCTCATACACATGTAAAAAAAGCATTTGAGACACTGTCTGAACATACGACCTTAGTTAAAACTTACTTTGAGCGTTTGGTTGAAGTTAACAAGATTGAGCCGATAGTTGATGCATTATTATCAAATATTTCTTTTGATAATAATGATGTTGGATGTTATTTGAAAAAGCTGTTTGTAAATGCAATTGTTTTTCATGATGCAGGGAAATTAAATCCAAATTTTCAAGCTATAAAGATGAAAAATAATGAGTTTGAATTTGATAAAACAATTGAAATTGACACTAAGCATTCCTTTTTAAGTGCCTATGCTTTTATCTCCTATCATTTAAGTGATTTAAAAAAGTCTTGTACAAATAGAGAACATATTGCATTAATATCACCGTTGATTTTTTTGTTTTCAATTCCGATCCTTAAGCATCACTCTAGTTTTATTGATAAGGATTATGATTTTGATGATGAGAGGATAATGTCAATTCGTCATTTGGCAGACTTCTTTGATTTAAGTTTTCCCTTCGAAAATTTACTGAATTGTTTTAGGTCAGAAAAGAAGAAAGGAGGGCAACCGAGTTTGTGGACTTTCTTTGATGAAAAAGCTAAGGGTGATGACTTTGATTTTTTTTCAATGTATGTTTTGCTGAAATTAAATTATTCTCTACTCACGGCTTCAGATTATTATGCAACATCAGAGTTTATTAATGATCTTACATTTGAAACCGAGGAACATTTTGGTGTTATAACATCTGAATTTAGAGCACGACTTATTAAGAATTTTGATAATAATAAAGATTATCCGTATAACGGGCAACTAATTAATAATGTTGAGAAAATATTTCAAATTGAAGATGGTGAGTTACAGCAGCAGAGTTATACAAACCTGAATTTGCTTAGGCAAAAGATGGGAGCAGAGGTTTTAATGAATATTGAAAAATTCAAAGACGACAAAGTTTTTTATCTTGAAGCTCCAACTGGTGGAGGTAAAACAAACATGTCAATGTTAGCAATAAGAAAGTTGCTAGAATTGAATTCTGAGATTAATAAGGTCTTCTATATTTTCCCTTTTACCACTTTGATAACACAAACAGCACAAGCTATACAGAAGACATTTGGTTTGTCAGATAATGAAATATCTCAATTACATTCCAAAGCAGGTTTTCAAGTGAAATATTCTAAGGGTGATGCTTTTTATGGTGATGATAGGCGTAATCAGATTGATAATCTGTTCGTTAATTATCCAATATCTCTAATGACTCATATTCGATTTTTTGATGTGTTAAAATCTAATAGAAAGGATATTAATTATTTATTGCATCGTTTAGCAAATTCCGTAGTTGTTATTGATGAGTTGCAATCTTATGATCCTAAACATTGGGATAAGATTAAATTTTTTATTTCAAGGTATTCGGAGTTGTTTAATATTCGTTTTATTGTAATGTCAGCAACTTTGCCTAAAATTGATAAAATTAATTTTGGACTTGATGAATATTCTTCGTTTGAATCATTAATTCCGAATGCAAAGAAATATTTACAGAATCCGAATTTTGCAAAGAGAGTTGAAATTAAAATGGATTTACTTGATAATGAGATTGAAATTTCGGATTTGGTGAAAATTGTAAATGATAAATCTGAAAGATATTCAAATAATCGAAGTGACTCATATTCTGGTAGTGTTTACACGATTATAGAATTTATTTTCAAAAAGGCAGCAAGTGAGTTTTATAAGGCAATAAATGAGAAGAATTCGGTCTTTGATGAGATTTTTCTTTTATCTGGTACTATTGTTGAACCAAGACGTAGGTTTATCATCGAATATCTAAAGGATGAAAAGAATAGGAAGAAACGCATTTTATTAGTAACAACTCAAGTTGTAGAAGCTGGGGTTGATATTGATATGGATTTAGGGTTTAAAAACCAATCATTGATTGATAGTGATGAACAGCTTGCAGGTCGTATTAATCGTAATGTAAAGAAAAAGAACTGTGAGTTGTATTTATTCAAATATAATGAACCAAAGCTTATTTATGGCAATGACTTAAGATATAAGAAGACTTTAGAGTTTTCGGAAGAATTTATTAAAGATATACTTACAAATAAAGATTTTGATAAGTTGTATGAAAAGGTTTTTGAAGATATTGATGCTAATAATAGATCAGAGGCTAAAGAGAATTTTCGAAAAGATTATCTAAATCATTTTAAAAGATTTGATTTTAAGAGTGTTGATAGTAAGTTTAAATTGATTGATAGTGATAATTGTACTTTGTTTATACCTTTAGATGTTCCATTGATTTGCTATGATAATATTCTGAATTTTTCAATAACAGAACAAGGATTTCTGTTTTCTCACGAATGTATTGAAAATGATAAAGTTATTGGAGAAAAGTTGTGGGATTTGTATTTGTCTATTGTGCGAAGTAATCAAGATAATTTTTATTTTAAAAGGAATCAGTTATTAATATTAAATGGTATAATGAGTAAATTTACGATATCGTTATATGTTAATAAAATCGATATAATACGGTGTTTTCTAGATTATAATGAAGATTTAAGTGAATATCAGTTTTCACAATACTTAAAACTTAACAAAGCTACTGTTGGTTCAGATGAATTGTATGATTATGAATGTGGACTAGATGACAGTAAACTTGAATCAGGTTTTGAAATTTTTTAGAGAGGTTTATAATTTTATTGAAAAATATTTGAACTTATGCAAAGATACCACCACCAACTAAAAGAAGACCTTAGCCGTCTGATAGCTTACAAGGCTAAGAAGGAAGAATATGTACCAGAAGATCTGGACAGTTTTGAGAGTTTTGCAGAATGTTCTTTGGAACTCCATAAGTATGTCAATGGCAAGGGAGAAAAACGACCTATAGGCGAGATTACAGGCATCATTCCAGAGCAGTTGCCACCAGCGGAGCGTTTTACAGCGGCGCAGCGGGCGGAGTTGTCGCCATTGTTAGAGGAGCTCTTACATCATCATCATTTCGAGTTAGATTTTCCTGAGGATGTACCTCATGAAATGCGCTATTCATTTATCCGTCAGTTTTGGTCAGAGTCACATTTTCCTATGCGGGTAGGTTATACACATATTGAGTTTTGTGATTACGATGAGGCTCATTGTCCTTTTCCTGGTTATTGTTTCGGATGTGCGGACATAGCTGCAGATTATGAACAAGAAAAAGATGCGAGAGAAAAGGGATTATTGGATAGCGAAATCCCCTTTTAACCTTAACCTGACAATGTCCTTTGGACTTGTCAGGTTGGACTTGTCAGGTTAAAAAACAATGAAAATATGAATATAAACAATATAGAAAAAAATGTCTCATCCGTGATTTATGATCGTGGCCAAGAATATTTCGAAGAAGGCTTTGTGCTTGATTTGCATGAGAAGAGTTCTGGTAAATGGTGCGCCACTATCGACGGCAATTATGGTGAATATACTATAAACATAACGCTTGACGATAGTAGAAATATAAAGCATTGGGATTGCAATTGTCCTTATGATGGTGCGATATGTAAGCATGTAGTGGCTGTGGTATTGAGTATTAACGAAGAATTATCTTCTGCAGCATCAAAGCCAGAGCATAAGCTAGCGGAGTGGCGTGAAATAATAAAGAATACGTTAGAGAAAGAGTTGCGTGGTTATTTGCTGAGATATGCAGGTCAGCATCGTGATTTTCAGGATGATTTGATACTTAATCTATCTAAAAGCAAGAAAGAGATCAATATAGAAAAATATGCAAGTATGGTGACGCGGGCATTTGATAATGCTGAAGATCATCATGGTTATATTAATTATAGTGATGTTTATGAGGCGATGTTTCCAATCGATAATTTGTTGGTGAAAGCTGATGAGTGTTTGGCGGACGAAAACTATCACGAAGCCTATAGTATAGCCGCAGCTGTAGCGCCTGAATGTGCGAAGGTTTTGGAGAGTTTGGATGATTCGGATGGCCATTGTAGTGGTGCTGTGAGTCAGGCTTTTGGTGTTGTGGGTAAGGTGCTGAAGGAGTGTGAGAATGCAAGCTTAACTGATAGCGTTTATAGTTGGTTACAAGAGCAAATGCAAAATCCAAACTATGATGACTATGGGTGTTCTGATGAGTTAGAGTCTTTGTTTTTTGAGTATGCAAATACACCTGGGCGTTTGTCAGATGCTCATTTGTTGATAGATAAGCAGCTGAAGCTTTGTAGGGAGTCAGACAATGGGAGTTCTACATATAAGCTGACAAAGTATTTAAGATTTAAGCTTGATCTTTTGATAAACGAAAGTAAAAATGTTGAAGCTGAACACCTTATAGATGCGCATTTGTATTTGGATAATTTCCGTCAGATGAAGATAGATGCTGCCCTTGATAAGTCTGATTTCATAGAAGCTATAATATACATTAAAGCAGGTATTGCTTTGGCTGAAAAGAATAGTTATCCTGGTAGAGTACTTAATTATAAAGATCAATTATTGGATATTTATAAAAAGCTAAGTGATACAGTTAATATCCGTCGTATTTCGAAGGAATTATACTTGGATAATAGGCGGAGCATTGAATATTATCGAAGCTATAAACAAACATTTCCATCTGAAGAGTGGCCGAAAAAAAGTAAAGAGCTAATCAAGTTGCTAAGTTCAGAACACAAGAAAAGTTCGTGGGACAGAGGTTTTCGTTATGATATGGCAGGGATTTTTGTTGAAGAAGGGATGTGGGATAAGCTACTAAAAGAGGTGCAAGATGATGCTACTATAACAGTTGTGAATGCCTATGATGCCTATCTTAAGGATGATTATCCTGAGGAAATTCTTGAGATTTATAATCAGTCTATCTCTAAGTTAGCGGTGCATACGGGACGAAATGTATATGTGGATATCGTTAGATATATGAAGGATATGGCGAGGGTGGAGAATGGCAAAGTTGCTGTTAATATCTTGAAGAAATCACTTCTAGATAAATATAACAATCGCCCTGCTATGAAAGATGAATTTAGTAAGTTGGTGTTGTAACTGAAAAATAACGTTCGTCTTATAATTCTAGTTCAAGATATTTCATAAATCTTTGGTATGGAAAATACATTAGATCAAATCTTAGGATTAATATATCAGGTGCAAGATAATGATGAGAAGTTGATGCAGATTCATAAGTGTATTGATGAGATTGTGAGTGATGAGCAGAACAAGCATGCATTGAAAATACCTGATGAGTTTGAGAACATGGTGTTGTCTATTGCAGAAACTATTGATAGTGGACAGCTAGTGTATGTCAATAAAGATACCTTGCAATTAGAAGAGGTGATCCCTGATATGGAAGATCCTGATGACTTTAAGTTTAATTATGGTGATTGTGATTGGGCTGTGAAACCTCAGTTTTATGAATGGGAAAATGTCATTAGACTAGCTCCAATGGATTCTCACGATTCATTCCGTATTATGGAAGCTTTTGCTAACAGTATAGACGATGATGAGTTTAGTCAGCAACTTTTTCAACTACTTAACAAGCGAAATCCTTTTGCGAATTTCAAATGGAAAATAGATAACTCAGCGTATCGTGAAGAGTGGTTTGCATTTAAGCTAAAACGTACTGAAGCGTATGTGCGTGAGTGTATTTGGTCAGATTTTGAAAAAAATAAACAATAACTTTTATGTTTGTAACAGGCACACACATCAACTATTATTTCATATGCCATCGCAAGTTGTGGTTATTTGCCAATAATGTACAAATGGAACAAAACAGTGATGTCGTGTATGAAGGCAAGATGATTCACGAAGATTCCTATTCACAGCGTTCGAATAAGTACGAAGAGGTGGCCATTGATGGTATTAAGGTGGATTATTATTCTGCAAAAGATAAGGTGATTCATGAAATAAAGAAGTCGTCTAAATTACATCATACACATCTGTGGCAGTTGAAATATTACATTTATGTGTTTGAGCAAAATGGTATAGAGGGGGTTACGGGTTTGTTAGAATACCCGAAAGAACGAAAGACCGAGGAGGTTTTTTTATCAGATCCAGATAGGGATAGGATTAGAGAGCTTTTGCAAGAGATACCTGTAATTATTAATAATGAATGTCCTGATCTTTTGCATAAGCCTATTTGTAAGAATTGTTCATATTATGACTTTTGTTATGCTAATGAGTTAATGTGCTGATTGTTTGATGTGCTGATTGTTTAATGTGCTGATTGTTTAATGTGCTGATGTGCTGATGTGTTGATGTGCTAATTTGCTAATTATTTGATTTGCTAATGTGTTAATTTGCTGATTGTTTAATGTGTTAATTGTGGTGCTATGAATGGTAGAAATGTTGTTTTAGAGAAGAGTATTGAGTTTGCATTGTTGATTATTGAGTTTTGTGAGTTGTTGGAAGAACAGCGGAAATATGTTATTGCAAAACAATTGCTGCGTTCCGGAACATCCATTGGAGCAAATATCCATGAAGCGCAAAACGCTGAAAGTAGAGCTGACTTTGTTCATAAACTAAAAATATCGGCAAAAGAAGCTTGTGAATCAGAATATTGGTTAACGCTATGTCAAGAAAGTAAGAATTATCCATCTCCCGGTATTTTGTCGGAAAAACTACTAACAATCCAAAAACTACTTAGTAAAATAATTAGTTCATCGAAAAAGAATAATTAAACAATCGACAAATTACCGCATCAGCACATTATCACATCAGCACATTGCCACATTATCACATCAGCACATCATCACATTAACACATTACCACATTATCACATCATCACATTATCACATTATCACATCATCACATTACCACATCATCACATTATCACATCAGCACATTAATTCATCAGCACATCAGCACATCAATAAATTATCACATCAATAAGATGAAGAAAACTTATTACTTATTCAACCCTGGACGCTTAACGCGCAAAGATAATACGCTTAAATTTACTCCCGTAGATGAAAGTGGACGTGAACAAAAACCTCGTTATTTGCCTGTAGAGCAAGTGGATTCGCTTTATGTGTTTGGAAGCTTAGATGCTAATTCGGCGCTCTATAATTTTCTGGGTAAAAATGAGATTGCGGTTCATTTTTATGATTATTATGAAAACTATACGGGGAGTTTTGCGCCTAAAAGTAAACTGTTGTCGGGTAAAATGCTTATTGCACAGACTAAAGCTTATCTGACTAAAAAGAAGCGTTTGCCCATAGCACAAAAGTTTATAGAAGGAGCGTCTTATAATATCGTAAAAAACCTCAAGTATTACGATAAGCGAGGTAAGGATATGAGTCCTTTTCTAGATGAAATAGTTTTGTTGCAAGAGAAATTGCCTCAAACACAAGATATAAAGGAGCTGATGGGGATAGAGGGTAATATTCGCAAATGGTATTATGAGGCTTTTAATTTGATTATTGATCATCACACGATGGGTGGCCGTAGCAAGCAGCCACCACTCAATATTGTAAACAGTCTCATCTCTTTTGGCAACATGATGTGTTATTCAGAGTGTTTGCGTTCTATATTTCAGACACAGTTGGATCCTACCATTAGTTATCTTCACGAACCAGGCGAGCGCCGTTATAGTCTGTCGTTAGATGTCTCTGAGATTTTCAAACCCATTTTGGTGGATAGAGTTATTTTTAAGGTGTTAAATAAGAATATATTAACAGAAAAAGATTTTGATGTGCAACTCAACCGTGTAGTACTGAAGGATGCGGGGAAAAAGAAATTTGTGCAAGCTTATGAAGAGCGTTTGAATGAAACCATCAAGCACCGTGCACTCAATAGAAATGTTAGCTATAAACATTTAATTAAGCTCGAATGTTATAAGTTGCAAAAAGATTTATTGGGCATAGAGCCGTATCAACCTTTTAAAATGTATTGGTGATTGTTTAATGTGTTAATTTGCTGATTTGCTAATTTGCTAATTTGTTGATTTGCTAATTTGTTGATTTTCTGATTTGATAATGAGGGGAGTGAATGGATTTGTAATATGTTCAAATTTTTATAGATATCTAATCTACAGATTTTAAAATTATGTATGTGATTTTAGTGTATGATATGGGGCAGAAGCGGGTAGGGAAGATGCTTAAGTTGTGCCGTCAGTACCTCAATTGGATTCAAAATTCGGTTTTTGAGGGGGAGATAACAGAGGTCAAGTTAAAGGAACTACAACTACGTGCTAAAGGTATTATGGAGCTGGATACTGATAGTTTAATCATGTTTAAAAGTAGAGATGAACGTTGGTTAGAAAAAGAAGTGGTGGGCAATGAACGGGCTGAATTGGGTAATTTTCTCTGATGAAAGTTGTCGAACACTCCATTTTTGTTATAAATGAAAGTTCTATTACAGCTTCAATAGACCTTAAAAGTTCTTTGACATATTGAAAAATAGATCATTATACGAAGTTGTCGTAACTAGGGCGTTTTTTTAGTACCGGTCATCGACAATTTTCACACAAAGTTTTTGCATCTTTGCATTCTATTAAAGTCCTAATAAACAGCTCTTTTTTTTTGAGCTAAAATACGGACTCCAATCGCACCTTACTGGAATTGAAATTAGAACTCAAAGGAGAAGCTCCAGTACCACCATCATAACTCCAATCGCACCTTACTGGAATTGAAATGGAGGATGAAGGTGAAGAAAAGGTTTATGGTGATAACTCCAATCGCACCATATTGGAATTGCAACATAAGTCATAATCTTAATTGGCAGTTAATTGTTAGGCACGGTATTTTTATTCAAACAATTTATTTATCGTATTCATTGGTAAAATCATCTTACCACTATCAGGAAGTTTTATGAATCCATATCTGTCATAAAATTTCTCAGCATCTATATCTAAAGGGTCAACAACCACAGCAAAAGAGCCTATGTTTTTTGAGATGTCATAACTCCTTTTTAATGCATCAATTAATAATAATTTCCCAATTCCTTTTCCTTGAAAGCGCTTGTCAATTGCAAGTCTGCCGAGTAGGGTAGTCGGTATAGAAGTATATGATTTTGGTAATTTTTTTTGAAATGTTGTTGGAATAACATTTAGTGGGATACTATTATTAGCCAATGTGTAGTACCCTTTTATGAGCTTGCTTTCTTTGTCATTTATTACAAAGCAAGCTGAGAGTTTTCTTTTTAAGTCCTGATTAGCTTGTTTGTGTAAGTAATTGTCAAGCATTTCTTGTCCACAAGAAAACTTATTTTTTTTATGTTTAGGGTTTAAGTTTTCAGTTATCTGATTCATTGAGATAGAAGAGCTTTATAATCATTAGCAGCTTCAGAAAGATTTTTATTCGGTTTACTGGGATTGGTAATTGCATCAAAGAATATTTCACTATCTTTTTGTGATGCGATGACCCATTCTCTTTCTTGAATTATTTCTTTTGCTCTTTCTTGTACTGTTAACACAACAAAGTCTGTGAGACTCCTGAAGCCACCAAGACGAGCAGCTCTCTCAAAAAAAGCTTTTTGTTCTTTTGAAAGGCGAGTATCAAATCTTGCTTTCTCAATATTTAATTCTTTTGTTGCCATAATTTATTTGTTTTTACAAATGTACGGTCAAATTCCGTACTAGGCAAATGTTTGTACGGTTATTCTCCGGTTTTTGTAATTTTATGGTTAACGGTATTGTCAGGTAGTAAAATGTATATCGCCTAGTTATACAATTAGTTACATAAGTATCGTATAATCTGTATTAATTGAGGATATTGAAAAATAATAGTAACACTACTTTTTAATTCGTGTAGTTTATTTTTTCATCATTGACGGTGTGACTCTTTGCTGTTTTTTTTGATAGTTACATTGGTCTAGTTACGTAAATAACTTTTATCTTTACTACCTAAAAGAAACAGGTTTATATTCCTATATCATAATGAGCATCTTATCTTTACGTATGCTGATGAGTTTATTATTTAGTATGAGAGTCCTAGACTTTGGAAGGCTCAGAATACGGGGCGTAATGTTTATAAGGAATTAACTTAATATTTGTGCAAGATGGCCGTATTATACCAAATGTGTTTCAAAATGCGCTGAAAGAATTTAGAATATTTTTAGTTTGATTGACGAAGAAAATTTTTGCATAGCCGTAGCTATGGAACTATTTTGTGAGGAGAATAAAACAAAAAAGAAATGAATTATAAAACGCATTTTGAGATGCTTTTGGTGTCAGAGCGATAGAATTGAAACATAATTTATTGAAGACTTATAAGAACCGTTCAGCGATGAAGGGCCCATTTTGTTTAATCCCACATTGTGGGTTTAATTCCCAGCAGCTTGTTGCGAATAAAAAAGTGTTTTGAATTGATACTCCGTCTGCTTGCAGCGGGGGAGTTCCTTTTTTTTTAACCAACATTAATACACACATATATGGTATTGCAATTTAAGATTCAGATAAAGGGTATTACTAAGCCACCTGTATGGCGTAGAATAAGTATTCCATCACATTTCACATTTCATCAGTTTCATATTGCTATTCAGACTGCCTTTGGTTGGTATAATTGTCATTTGTATCAATTTTCGAGAAGTGGTTATTCTACTCCACCATTTATTACCATACCTGAGGAGGAGGTTTGGATAGGTGCTGAAGAACAGCTTGATTCAATGAAAATAAAACTATCCGATGTCTTTACAGAGGAAAAACAGAAATTTACTTATATCTATGATTTTGGTGATGATTGGACACATAGTATTGTTTTAGAAAAGATGACGGATGAACAGAGTCTGCTTCCTCAGTTGTTAGCGGGGAAAGGTGCTTGTCCTTTAGAAGATATTGGTGGTGTGTGGGGTTACGAAGACTTTAAACAAGGGAGTGTTGGAGGTAGTAAAGAAGATTATCAAGACACCCTGGAGTGGCATGGTTTAGATGATTGGGATAGTGCCTATTTTGATCTTAAGGAAAGTAAACAAATAATGGTTAATGCTTTTTCTGAAGAGAATTAGAGTTTTACCGTATGTTATATTTTTTCAATTCTTTTCTGAGTTCATCTGACTGGTTATCTGATACTTTATTGAGCAAAGCGTAAAAGCGTGGACCATGATTCATCTCTATGGTGTGGCATAATTCGTGAAGCATGATATAATCTATCAGGTGATAAGGTAGTTTCATTAGGGATAAAGACAGACTGATGTTTTGTTGTGAGGAGCAGCTGCCCCAGCGTCCTTTGCTATCACGTATGCTTACTTTTTGAAACGTAAAGTTGTGTTTTTGTGCTAAGTAGAGAAGCCGTGGTGGTAAGTAGGCCTTGGCTTCATTACGGTAGGTCTCGAGCAGCGCTAATTTTACGATTTCCTGTACCTTTTCATCGTCTTCTTGTAAGTGCTGAGGGTAGTAGAGGAGTGTTTCTTTTTCCAGAATCCGGACATAACCATTAGGGTGTTTGTGAGCTACAAATTTGAATTGATGAAATTTCGTAGAGAAGTTCTGGGATGAGGTGATGAGGTGATTATTTTTCTCTTTTTTTTCTTTTGCCAATAGAAGCTTTTCACTTACCCATGTTTCTTGTTCTGTTGCAAAAAGTAAAGCTTCTTTCACTGAGCTACCATAAGGAATGGTGAGCACTACCTCTTGTGGCGATTTTATGCGTAGAGTGATCCTTTTAGCGCGTTTGTTTTCGCGTAATGTCAAGCTGCAATCAAGATGTCTATAAGGGTTTTTGTAGTTCATTAAAAGAGTTGTGTGAGTCGCTCACTGTTGTTATCCCAGATTCCTTGTTCAGGAATCATATCGGATGTAGCGATGAAGTCATCATTTTGTACGATGCGAAAATAATTAAAAATAATGGAACTATTATCCTGAGTTTGTTTTTAAATTAGGTCACAGTTTGAATTTTATTTGAATAGAAATTTACACAAATTAGAGAAGCAATAGCGGGCTATGGTGGTTGGATTTGGGTGAATTTATGCCAAATAAAAGCAAAACACGTAGTAGAAAATTTCCTCAATTACATCTTTGCACTTATCATTTTTCGAAATAGCCTATTATTACTTCTAAATTGCAAGCATAAATGGATTGTTAATATATCTTTCTGTGGCTAGAATTTAATGTCGAACTCAGGTTATTAAGTCATAGAAGACAGTAATAATTCTAATATTAATAGTGGCTGGGCGTGTTGTTTCCTCATAATAATAGCACTAGAGTGTTGTATTTAGAAGATAAAATTCAACCGAGAATAAAGTTTGTGTTGGTCGTGTAAATTTGGCAAGAAAAGTCTATTTTTGCACGCTTATGAAGCGAAAAACACTCATCTTTATTGGCATTATTTTATTGGTCAGCGGCGTTGTTCTAAAGATTATGGGGTGTTGTCATACTCTGTCTTTTATCCTGATTATTGCGGGCATAATGTGCAAATGGAGTTATATCTTGGTATCTATAATAAAAAAAGCATACAGTCCTGGTAAAGAAATGTTTTTGTTATATAGTGGTTTAGCTGTTTTTTTTACCGGAATTTATATGCGTCATCATGGTCTGGGTATGGGCGTTCCTTTAGAGATCGCAGGATTAAGTATGAAATTCTTATTTGTCATCTTATTTGTTCGTCGCAGGCTAGCAAATAGAGTCTGAACGATGCATTATAAGCCAAAAATTTTCATGACTTCATTTTTGTAAGTATTTCCCACAGGTATTTTATTTTCAGCTACTTCTATCGTATTGCCTTCGAGTGCGTTTATTTCTTTTATGGCAACAATATATGATTTATGCACCCGTATAAATTTTTCCTTAGGTAGGGCTTCTTCCAATTCTTTTAGTGAAGCAAGAGCTGTGATGCGTTTATCCTTGGTATGAAAAGTGACATAGGCTTTTTGTCCTTCAATATAGTCGATGTCATTAAAGTTAATCTTGTAAAATTTTCTATCTGCTCTTATTGTTAGATAATTATCCTTAAAATTAGTTTGTGTCTCTTGTGGTAGGTCTGCATTCTCAGCTGTTTTTTTGTTGCCTATCTTGTCTATTACTTTATTCACCGCTTGATAAAAACGATCAAAGGAGAAAGGTTTAAGGAGGTAATCGGTCACGTTTAGGTTAAAGCCTTCTAAAGCATGTTCTTGATAGGCCGTTGTTAAAATGACTTCGGGGGTTTGTGTCAAGCTTTTTATAAAATCGATACCTGTGATATCTGGCATTTGTATATCTAAGAAGAGGAGATCAATTTGCCCCTCTTTTATAAGTTCTCTTGCTTTCAATGGCGAATTAAAATCACCCATCAGTTCTAGTTCGGGTACTTTGCTAATGTAGTTTTTGATGTATTCACGTGCCAAGCGTTCATCATCTATAACTAAGCATTTTATTGTCATGTGGTTTTGTTTTTAAAAGGGTATAAGGTCTATATTTTCAATGCTAATTGTACGATATACTGATTATCTTTAGTTTTAATATCTAATTGATATTTGTTTGGATAAATAATGTCTAAGCGGTGTTGAACATTTTTGATACCCATACCACTCCCCGAAAGTGGAATATTATCTGTTGGGATATTGTTACAAATATAAAAAATTAAAGTGTCTTCTTTTTGTGTGATATTTATCTTTACAAAGGCTTCTTTATATTCTTCTATCCTGCTGTATTTAAAGGCATTTTCAATAAAAGGAATAAATAACATGGGCGCTACTTCGGTCAAGCTATTTTTTAATTGAATCGTTAGCATGATGTTTTGCATCTCTTCTGATTTCATTTGCTGAAAAGCCGTAAAATTCCTGATATATTTTATCTCACTATTAACATTAACTCTGTCTTTGCTACAATCATAAAAAACGTAGCGTAACATCTCTGATAATTTCAAAACACTTTCTGGTGCTTTTTCAGATTGCATATAACTTAAAGAATAGATGTTATTCAGTGCATTAAATATGAAGTGAGGATTGATTTGTGCTTTTAATAATTTTAGTTCTGTCTTTAGTTTTTCTTCGCTTAGTATCTTTTGATTTTCTTTAAGTATATTGGTTTGTTCTATTAAGTTAAAGGCATGATCCATTAAGAAAACAAAACCTAATACGAAAATCTGTCTTAAATAAAAGAATATATGAGGTGGTGGTTCATGATCTTGAAATTTATATTTATCAATCAACATTATTTCTCCTGCACATGTAATGATAGCTACTATCACTAAAGATGTTATGGCTATATACAAGAAAGATTTATTCCCTTTTTTATGCAATGGAATAAGAAAAGTAATAGTTAGTAGGTGCCATATGTACATGGAAAGGGTAGCGTAACCTGCACTCATTAGCGCTATTTTTATGTTTTGAAAGTGATTTGACATAGAGAAATGAAGACTGAAGATTCCTCCCCAGATCAATAATTTAAACCACCATTTTTGATAGATATAGTTCATTCGTTTTATGAAATTTATTTAAATCCCACATTGTGGGGTTTGTTTCCTGTAATGTGCTGTTAATAATAAAACATTTACCAAATTGATACCCCGTCTGCTTGTAGCGGGGTAGTTTATTGTTCCAAATGTATTTATTAATGGTGTAATTGAGGAAAAATATAAACAAAAGTACTGTTTTTTGGTATCAACATATAAGAACAGCTAATAATCGTTCTTTGTGTCACTGAAACCCTTATTTGTGCCGAATTGGTATATAAAATGACATAATTGGTTCATAAAGTTTTGTGGATCGTAATTATTCCCTCACTTTTGTTGTCTTATTTTATTGACGCCTTCTATTACGTCATTATTACTTCGAAAAATATCATAATTATTATAAATAAAACGAGACAATGCAAAAGAAAATTATTTATGGCGTATTAAGTATCGCTGTGCTTGCTATGGCAGTAGTTTTTTCATTTAATCTGTTAAAATCAAAACCATTACCTGAAAAAGATGGGGCGAAACATGATATCACTTTTGTTAAAGCCGAATCCGTAAAAATGATCAATGAAAAAGTTGATATGAGTTATCGTGGTCGTATCACTGCTTTTGATAATGTATTGTTGTCGGCGGAAGTCAGCGGTAAGATAATGGCTGGTGATGTACGGTTTAAGGAAGGGGAAACCTTCAAAAAAGGACAAGTCATAGTTCGTATCTACAGTGAGGATGTTGAGGCTTCGCTGAAATCGGCTAAAAGTGGTTTTTTGCAGACTCTTGCGATGATTTTACCTGATCTTAAGGTGGATTACAGTGACCAATACGATAAATGGTTGGCTTTCTTCAACGCTTTTGATGTGGAGAAGACTTTGCCTGTTTTGCCTACTATTGATTCCAATAAAGAAAAAGTATTTCTTGCTGCTAATAATGTGTTGGCGAGCTATTATAGTTTGCTTCAGCAAGAGTTGCAGTTGAGTCGTTATGTCATACGTGCTCCTTTTAATGGGGCATTTAAGACCGTAAATAAAGAAATCGGTGCTGTTTCTAGCCCTAGTGCTCAGTTGGCCAATATTATACGAACTGATAAGTTAGAAGTGACTGTCCCGGTGTTTCCAGTGGATTTAGTATATATAGAAGAAGGAGAACAGGTCGAAATTATTAGTCAGTCAGGGAAAAGTAAACAGGCTAAGGTGTCTCGTATTTCTTCTTTTGTAGAATCTACGACACGTTCGGTAAATGTCTATCTGACTTATAATGCAAATGGAACTTCTGGTTTTCTTGAAGGCCAATTTGTTGATGTTTATTTTGGTGGGCAGATCGTTAAAGGTTTTAGAATACCTCGTGAAGCGCTCTTTGATAAGAATAAAGTATATGTTTTGAATCAAGGTAGTTTAGATATTTTAAAAGTGAATGTGTTACGACGCATGGACGATTATTATATCATTAATGGCATAGCTGAGGGAACACAGATTGTAACCGAATCTTTAGCTTCTGTAAATTCTTCCGTTGAATATAAAGCGAGATAAAAAGTTTAAGTAATATTCCATATTTTCTTAGCTTTCGCTAAAAGGAATGTTTCTGTATGGCTATGGATGTGTGTTTTATACATTCAGGCATATATATTATAAGTATTGATTATGAAAAAGATATTAGCACAATTTGTAAAGTACCCTTTTTATGGCAAAATGGTGATCATCGTTTTGCTTTTGCTTGGAGGTCTCTCTTTGTTTAATATGCGTAAGGCTACTTTTCCTTTAGTAGAATCTAAAGTTATTACCGTATCGGTTATTTATCCTGGTGCTACTCCAAAAGAAATGGATGAGGGTGTAACGGCTCTTGTAGAAAATAATATTCGTGGTATTTCGGGTATTAAAGAGTCTAGTTCTCAGTCGCGTGAGGGGTCTGCGGTGGTTACTATTACAGCTCTTAATGGTTATGATATGGACGAGCTGTTGTCTGATGTTAAAAATGGCGTAGATGGTATTTCCAATTTTCCAACAGGGGCCGAACGACCTATCGTGTCAAAACAGCGTGCTATGGATATGGCGATGTTTTTGTCATTGACAGCTACTGATGATAATGTACTAAAATTGAATACGATGGCTAATCGTATAGAGGATGACTTTTTAGCTACTGGTTTTATATCCCAGATTACAATTTTTGGTGTACCTAGCAACCTTGAATTGGCTATTGAGCTTAAAGAGACTCAGATGCGACGTTATAATCTAACGTTTAGCGATGTGCAAAGTGCCATTAGTAGTAATAATTTGGATATGGCGGGTGGTACTGTTCGCAATCCACGTGAACAAATCAAGATCTTAAGTCGTCAGCGTACAGTAGATCCTGACTTGATAAAGAAGATAGTTGTTCAGGCTAATGCTGATGGTCAACTGGTGACCATAGGTGATTTGGCTACCGTGAAATTACAAGTGCCCGAAGATCCTTCTAACGGTTATATCGATAAGCGTCCTAGTGTCACTTTTATGGTTCAGAAATTACAGACTGAGGATTTAGAGAAGATATCTACTTATATAAAAGCTTATATTGATGAGTTTAATGCTTCACACGATGATTATAAGTTAGGCGTTAAAATGGATTTCTTAGACCTGATAGATAGTCAATTAGATATACTTGTGGGCAATGGTTTTCTTGGTGTATTTTTAGTTATTATACTCTTGTCTCTTTTACTTAATTTCCGTTTGTCACTTTGGGTGGCTTGGGGTATTCCGGCTGCTTTTTTAGGCATGTTTATTGTCGCTAACCTTATGGGGGTGACTATCAATATGATTAGTTTATTTGGTATGATTCTTATCATCGGTATTTTAGTAGATGATGGAGTGGTTATAGGTGAGAATATATTTACGCATTTTGAAATGGGAAAATCACCTCGTCGTGCTGCCATTGATGGTACTTTAGAGGTGCTACCTGCTGTGTTTACTTCTGTCATCACTACCATGATCGCTTTTTCACCTCTCTTCTTTATTGAGGGTAGAATGGAAATGATGGCTGAAATGGCTATTGTGGTGGTCGCTTGTTTGCTTTTCTCTTTGATGGAGGCTGTTTTTGTTCTTCCGGGTCACTTGGCTAACCCACATGTATTAAAAGCCCATAACGACAAATCAGCATATGGTAAAGTGCGTAATTTCTTAGATCGGGGAGTCTTTGGATTTCGTGATAAGGTCTATAAGCCTATGTTGGATTGGATATTGAATCATAAGGGTTTTTCATTAGCTTCTATCACCGCTTTGGTTATCCTCACTTTTGGATTAGTTGGTGGTGGAAAAATTGCATTTACCTTTTTCCCGCCTGCGCCTTCTGATATGTTCGTTATCGATTTAGCTCTAAAACCTGGAGTGAATGAAAATATAACAAAAGAGAAACTTTTTTATATAGAAGATAAAGTATGGGAGGTTAATAATGCTTTAATGGCCGAAAATGGCGATTCAGTATCTTATATTTCTTCTATGAGTATTGCTATGGGAAATGCCTTTAGTAGGGCTGAGAATGGAACTAATGCAGGGAAGATACGTGTGTTTTTGAATTCGCTTGAAGATACGCAAGTGAGTGATGAATTACTTAAACGTGAAATTACGAAAAAGATAGGTCAGATACCAGAGGCTTATAAATTTGCAGTGGGGGCTTCTAATCGTTTTGGTGCGCCTATTTCTATTAGTTTGATGGGTTATGATCAAGATGAGTTGGCGGCAGCTCGTCAGGAGTTGGAAAGAGAATTGGGTGAAATGCCTGCTTTGTTTAACATTACCAACAATAGTCAGATAGGGAGTCAAGAGTTGCGTCTGACGTTAAAGCCCGAAGCTTATGCTTTAGGTATGACTGAGAAGAGTTTGATGGCCGAAGTGCGTCAGGGATATTATGGTGCTTTGGCTCAGCGTATCCAGCAAGGTAAAGATGAGATTTGGGTCTATGTGCGCTACGCTAGTGCTGACCGTGAAAATATAGGTCAGTTAGAGAATATGACCATTCATACGGGACAAGGTAATTATCCTTTAGCTAGCATCGCTAACATTGAAACAGCACGTAGCTTGAGTACTATTAATCATTATAATGGACGGCGCGAGATACGTGTAGATGCGTACCAAAAGGATGCGACACGGTCGGTACCTGATTTAATAAGTTATATAGAATCTGATGTGATGCCTGGTATTCTTAAACGTCATCCTGATGTTACCTTTATGCATCAGGGACAGCAAAAAGATAGTAAAGAGCAAATGGGCAGTCTGGTCCTTTATTTTGGTTTAGCTTTTCTGGTGATCATATTGGTGGTGATGATTTATTTCAAATCATTTCGTCAGGGTTTATTAATTATCGTTATGATTCCTTTAGGTATTGTTGGTGCCATATGGGGGCACGGCATCCATGGTCAGCCTATTTCTATGATGAGCCTTTGGGGTATGGTTGCTCTCTCTGGCGTTATTATTAATGATGCTATTGTTTTTATGGCCAAGTTTAATCAGAATCTTCAAAAAGGAATGTATGTTTTGGATTCTGTTAAAGAGGCTGGTATGTCGCGTTTTCGTGCTATCTTTTTGACTACTGTTACTACAGCTGCTGGATTGATGCCTTTGATTTTAGAAAACAGTCCCGATGCACGTATGCTGATTCCTATGGCTATTTCATTGGCTTATGGTATTCTATTTGGTACTTTATTTATCTTGATTATTCTGCCTGTATTGGTTATGGTTTTTAATGCTATAAGCCGTAAGATTGGAGGTTTCAGAAGTGGTGTCACTTTGACTCCTGAAGAGGTAGAGCCTGCTGTGAAATATGCCAAAATAGAAGAAACCTTGAGTATAAATATGGCTAAAGAATTTCAATAATTCTGATGTTATTATAAGCCTATTTTTAGGATTATAGTTGAATAAATAATGCTATAAGATATTAATATAATGAATAATATAATGATAAGTAAGAAAGAAGCCTTGAACGTTTCCTCCTTTTGGGGGAAATTAAAAGTTGGGGCGATAGCTATAGTAATGCTAGGATTATTTAGTCCTTTACTCTTGGCTCAAGAGGAACTTTCATTGTCAAAAGCCATTGCTGATGGTTTAGAAAATAATTATGACCTCATAATGATTCATAATGATAGTAAAATTGCGGGCATTAATAATACTTGGGGAAATACGAGTTTAATGCCTAGTCTTTCCTTTACAGCGAGTGCTTCAGAGAACTTCAATTATAATGATGACGATAATTATCGGGCTCAAACGGTTTCGCCCGAAGTGAATCTTCGCTGGACCATCTTTAATGGTTTCTCTGCGAGGATCAGTAAATCACGTTACGAGGATTTGGAAGCACAGTCGCAAGGAAATACCGCTATTTTAGTGGAGAGTACGATTCAAGATATTATTTTGGCTTATAATAACTGTTTGTTACAGGAAAAATTAATGACGGTGTATGAAGACTTAAGTCATTTGTCCAAAGATCGTTATCAGAGGGCTGAAGATAGTAAAGCCATAGGGGCGAGTACTACATACGAAAGTCTGCAGGCTAAGACCTCGTGGCTCGAGGATCAATCTAATTTTTTACAACAAAAAGTGAATTATGAAAATGCGATTCGTACTTTGAATTTTGCGATGGGATTGGAGGGTGATCCTAAGTGGGATTTCACCACAGAACTGTCTGCTATAGCTAATGATTATAATTTGGAGGATATGTCTAAAAAATTAAAATCAAACAATAAAACCCTTCAAAATCAATATATTTATCAAAGCTTATTGGCTAAAGAAACACAGGCGGCTAGGAGCAGTTATCTGCCTACCTTAGCACTTAACTCAGGGGTTAATAATACGGATTATTCTTTAACTCATAAAGGTACGTCAACTGATGTTGATCAAAATTCGTATAACGCTTATGTGGGTTTATCTTTATCTTGGAGCATATTTAATGGTGGAACGCGTAAACGTAGTGTGTCCATCGCTAAGATAAATGAAGAGACAGCAGTAGTGCAAATCGATCAGATGGAACATAGTCTCGATAATCAATTGTTGCAGATGTATAGTACTTATAATGTGAATAAAGCTCTTTTGTCGTTAGCCAATGAAAAAGAGGCTGCTGCTCGTTTGAATTTAGAACTCTCTAAGGAAAAACTTCAAAATGGGTCTATTAACTCGTTCAATTATCGTGATGTGCAATTGGCGTATATGAATGCTGCTATTTCGCAACTGACAGCGTCTTATAATTTGATATTATCTAATACTAATCTATTGAGAATAACGGGAGGTATTGTGGATGAATATGGGATGTAAGGAATGATATTTTTTAATCTTTTGTTACCCATATCACATCGGAGTAACTGTCCTTGTATCTTATTAACTTATTTTCAGAAAAGTCATTGATGTAGTTGTCAATGGCTTTTTTTAATAGACGAATTTCGGCTTTGAGTTGCCAATGCTGACCGGTTTTGTTATCATATAGTAGGATGAACAAACGGTTAGCTAAATGTTGGCGTCCCTGTTGACTCTGGTTGTTATATAACCATTGTATGAGTTCTTCTTTATGTTCTAAAGCATAAGTGTAAGAATGATTAAAACCTTTGGGAAACACACTTGTCTTGTGATCAAACGGGATCTTATCTATTGAGAAATCAACTAACTTGTCGTATTTGTTTTTGTTTGGAATGACTTCAGGATGTATGCTGAAAAGGTATTCGGCAGCCATTGCTGACCAAAAGTTATACCAACGATTAAGACCGTAATTGATGAGTTCTTTATCCAGTGTTGCTAAGCGATTAAGAAGGGTGCTGAAGTCATAAGTAGTGTAGATGAAGTTGGTGCGGTGATCCCAATCATCTTGTTGACGACGGCCCCAAAAATAGGGGTAGTCTAAACGTTTCTTTAATTCTATTTCTAGCCCTGGCAAATCCATCAATTGGTTTTATGCTGAAATGATTACACAAAGAAAATGAAAAAATAAACCTTTGACCAATTTATGCTTTTAATGAACCTCTTCTATCTCACATTAATCCTTATCTTTGTAGTTCTAATATAGGATGTAGTATGGAATGGGAGCAGCTTTTATCAACTAAGCGTTTGGGCTTGGAAAACTATCATAAACCGGATCGTAAAAACCGAACCGAATTTCAGAGGGACTATGACAGAGTGATTTTTTCACCATCATTTCGTCGTTTGCAAAATAAGACTCAGGTTTTTCCTTTACCTAAAAATATATTTGTTCATAACCGTCTAACTCACAGTCTTGAAGTGGCAAGCGTGGGGCGTTCTCTTGGTACTGAGGTGGGGTTGAAATTGACTCTTAAACATGAGGATTTATTGTCTGATTTAAGTGGTACTATTGCTGCAGCTTGCTTGGTGCATGACTTAGGAAATCCTCCTTTTGGTCATTCGGGTGAGAAAGTGATTAGTGCCTTTTTCAAAGAACGTGAGAATACGGATTTTCGCCTTGAGTTTACGGATAAAGAATGGAATGATCTTATTAACTTTGAGGGTAATGCTAATGCTTTTCGTTTGTTAACCCACCAGTTTTTGGGTAAGCGTAGTGGGGGCTTTGTGATGACTTATTCTACCTTAGCTTCTATGGTGAAATATCCTTATGATTCGTCGGTGAAACCAGGTGGTAAATATGGTTTTTTTCAATCGGAAAAGAAGACTTTTAAACGCATTGCTGATGAATTAGGCTTGACTCTTTTGGATGCTGAAAAAGGTATTTATGCGCGTCATCCATTGGTTTTCTTGGTAGAAGCTGCTGATGATATTTGTTATCAGATTATGGATATTGAAGATGCTCATAAGTTGGGTATATTAACAACTGTGGAAACCTTTGATTTATTTCGTTCTTTTTTTGATGAGAAAGAACAGGTGCATATCACTAATGTGATGGGTAAGGTGGGGGATACTAACGAACAGGTATCATATTTGCGTGCATCGGTTATTGGTAAATTAGTAGGTGCATGTTCTGAGGTGTTTGTGGAGCACGAAGAGGCTATCTTAGCAGGTGTTTTTAGTGGTTCTTTAATAAAAAACATGAATAATCTTGTGGGAGAGGCCTATGCTAAATGTAGTAAAGTGGCAGTGAGTAAGATTTATAATTCTCCTGAAGTGTTGGAGATTGAGATTGCGGGGTATCGCATTTTGAATACCTTAATGGAGGTTTTTGTGGATGCTGTGCGTTGTCCCGATCGTTTTTATTCTAAGCAATTGTTGACAAGAATGCCTTCTCAGTATGCAGTAGAAAATGTGTCGATGTATCATAAAATGCAGGGTGTCATCGATTTTGTGTCTGGTATGACTGATATTTATGCCTTAGATTTGTATCGTAAAATTACGGGGATTACGATTCCTGGTGTTGATGTAATGAGCTAATAATTTATGAAAAGAAATAGTTTGAAATATTTAATGGGGTTGTTTTTGCTGTTTAGCTTAAGCCGTTGTGCTAATATTGGGAGACCTGATGGTGGCATGAAAGATGAGATACCGCCCGTGCTCAAGGATAGTAAGCCTATTGTGAATTCTTTAGGGTTTGATAATGATAAGGTGCGTATCTTTTTTGATGAGATCGTTGTGCTGAAAAATTTAAGTGCTAATTTCTTGGTCTCTCCTCCTATGAATAAGACGCCCAGAGTGAGTGCATATGGCAAAGAATTGTTTATTGAGTTTGAAGATACTTTGCAGAGTAATACCACTTATACTTTATATTTTGGTGATGCCGTGGTTGATAATAATGAAGGAAATATGTTGAGAAATTTTTCTTTTTCTTTTTCTACAGGTTATGACTTGGATACTATGCGTTTGCAAGGTATTGTGGTTGATGCTGCTACTCTTGATCCTGTGTCGGGTATTATTGTGGGTATTTATGATAATTACAACGATTCTGTATTTACTAAAAATGTGCCTCTTCGTATAGCAAAAACAAATGCTAATGGTGTGTTTTCTGTGAATAATGTGAAGCCTGGAGCTTATATTGTTCGCGCTTTATTGGAGATGGATAATGATTTTAAATTTAGTAAACCTACCGAAACGATTGCTTTTTGCGATAGTATTTATACCACACATCAAGAAACACTTACTTTATTAGATTCTGTTTTTAAAGACTCTGTGGGAATGAAAAGAGAGATTATTCCTGTTTTTGTAAAAATGCAACCACGTGATACTATTGTTTATTATCCTGATGATATTTTACTCCGCTCTTTTCAGGAGAAACGTTTCTTTCAGGTCTTAAATACGAAAGAACGATTGTTGGAAAATATAATGAACTTTGAGTTTGAGTATCCTTTGACTCAGGAGCCTCATATTGCTTTGCTTGATGATACATTAAGAGAGGATTGGATTTATTCCGAGATTTCGGATGATAGCCTTATGATGACGTATTGGATCAAAGACACTTCACTTGTTAACTTAGATACAATTAATATCCGTTATGATTATCAGGTATTTGATTCTTTGGCTCAATTAGTATGGCAGCGAGATACCATTGCCATGCGTTTTAAGCGTAAGAAGAAGAGTGCGCGTCAGCAACGTCGCGAAGAAAAAAATGCCGAAAAGGAAAATATCGTTGAAAAAGCACCTCCTCTAAAAATGAGTTCTAATGTTTCAGGTAATTTACCTTATTTTGATGATGTCTTTATTCAGACAGAGAACCCCATATTAAATTATGACAAGAACTCTATTCATTTATGGGAAGTGGTAAATGATTCAACCTTGAAATCTTTGAATTACAAATGGGAAGAAGAGCCTCATCGTACGTATCGTTTATCTTATAAATGGGATGAAGAAAGTCAGTATCGTTTGATTATTGATTCGGCCATATTTCATGATATTTATGGTTTGGTAAATGATAGTATTGCGTATAATTTTAAAATTGATGGGGAAGATAAGTTCAGTACTATTATAATGAATATTTCTAATCTGAAAGAGAATGCAGTGGTTCAGCTTTTTGATAAGTCTCAAGAAATCATATCTTCAAGAAGTATTGATAAAAATGGAGGAGAAGTGTTTTTTGATTTTCTTAAACCGGGGACTTATTATGTCAATCTTTTTCTTGATGCCAATAATAATGGCAAGTGGGATACTGGTAATTATGGTGAGCATTTACAGCCTGAAGAGTTGCGGTATTTTAGTAAGGCCATAGAGGCCAAAGCTTATTATGAGATGGAAGAAGATTGGGATGTAGAAGCTTTTCCTCTTTTAGAACAAAAACCTATAGATTTACGAACTAAGAATTCTAAGAAGAAGTAAATTATTTATATGGAAAAGTGAAAAAGAGAGGGGGTTTTGATTATTCTTTTAGCTACGGTGTAGCGATGTGTCCCTCATTATTAAATGGTTTTTTTATTATGACTATTGAGAACAATACGAAGTACATATACCGTGAAGGTGTCGTGTCTATTGTTATTAACATGATTCTTTTTGGTTTGAAACTATGGGCTGGTATCGTGTCTGGTTCTGTAGCTCTTACTGCTGATGCATGGCATACTTTATCAGATTCCATTAGTTCTTTATCCGTTATTTTAGGGGCTAAATTAGCCTCTCAGAAACCTGATAAACAGCATCCTTTTGGTCACGGGCGTTGGGAATATATTACGTCTTTTCTTATTGCTATTTTCCTTATTCTTGTGGCTTTCGAATTCTCAAAAGATGCGATAGCTAATTTTGTTCAACATCAAGAGGCTAACTTTGGAACTTTGGCTATTGTGGTGACTGTGGTTTCTATTTTAGGAAAAGAGGTCTTGGCACAATATGCTTTTTATATTGCTCGAAAAACGGGTAATAGTACTGTGAAAGCTGATGCTTGGCATCACCGTAGTGATGCACTGTCTTCTATTGTGGTATTAGTGGGTATCTTCCTGAAATCTTATATGTGGTGGATCGATAGTGTTCTTGGAATTATTGTTTCGTTAATTATTCTTTATACCGCTTATGTAATTATTAAAGAGGCTATTAGTAAGCTGTTGGGAGAAGATATGAGTGATGCGCAGTCCCTTGAGATACGTCAGCTTATTAAGGAGGTTTGTCATCATAAAGTGGCTGCTCATCATTTTCATTTGCATAATTATGGTCAGCACAAAGAACTGACATTTCATATCAAGTTAGATCCAGAGATGACCATTGCTCAGGGGCATCATATTGCGACTAAAATAGAAAAAGCCATACGTAATAAGTTCAATTATGTGACGACCATTCATGTTGAAGAATTAAAGAGATGAGTTTTTTGTTCCGTTATATATTAGCTTTTATACGACTTTTTTTAGTTGCTCTCGTAACTATTTTTACGCTATTGCTTGCTTTGCCTTGTTTTTATGCCTTTGGCAGAACGCGGAGTGTGAGTTATGTAACTGCTCAGATTTGGGCTAAATTTGCTTTGTGCATCTTAAATGTACGGGTGCGCGTATTGGGGAATATACCTCAAGATAAAGTATTACTTATGCCTAATCATCAAAGTTTTTTAGATGTCTTTATAATCTTGGCTTATTATCCTTCATCTATTGTTGCCAAAAAAGAAATTGCTAAGTGGCCTGTGTTGAAATATGCTATTGCTTTGGGACGTATTATTTTGGTGGATAGAAATAGCCTGTCGGGTGCCCTTCATGTGACGAAAAGCATTGATAAAGAAGTTAAGAGTGGGGGTTCTGTGATTCTGTTTCCAGAAGGAACTACTTCCCCTGGACCTCTCACAATAGCTTTTAAAGCGGGTTCTTTTAAGATTGCTGCAAATTCTAATACGCCCATTGCTCCTGTGGCTATACAATACTTAAATCATCATATGGCTTGGGGGAATGAGACTTTTTTACACAATTTCTTTATGAAAATGGGCTATGCTCGTATCAATGTTGAGCTTTGGTTTGGAGATCTGATTGTAAGTGATTCTTATATCGATTTACGACTGAAGACAAAAGAAGCTATTGATAAACAGCTTTCTACTTATTTATAAATTCCACATAGTTGGTTTCTTTCCGATAGTTTATTACGAATAATAAAATACTTCACAATTTTTTACACTCGTCTGCTTTTCGCAAGGATAATTTTCTTTTGAAGCGTTATCGTGAAAGATCTTTATTTTAAATCACGACTTAAGCGGTGAGCTATTCCTCCAATACCTATAGTGATAGAATGAATACCTCCATTTACATTTGTGAATTGTGGCATATAATAAGCATACCGTATGCGAACAAAACCATAAGACGATTGTGTTTGGTATTTTGGTACATTGTTTACGCCAATTTTAAAATCAAGGCTTAGACCTAATCCAAATGTGGTGCTGTAATCCAAATTGGCACTTTCATAGTTTGGATTGATTTCTACTTCAGAACGAGGTACTTTGATGCTCATACTACCTACACTTGCAAAGGGAACTGCTTTAAGAGTGCTATGGTCAAGTAGGGTATAACCCAACGCTACTTCCGTGAAATAGTTAGTCAAATTAGCATCAGCAGGAAAAGAAAAAGTAGGGCCATTATTATCGTTGCTATAGCCTTTTGACGATAAAAATCCAACATATTGGCGGACACTTAGATTGTACTTATCATAAGTGGCATCCATAGAAATTCCTATAGGTACTGCATTGTTATATCTCTCAAATAAATCACCAGTATATACGCCCATACCACTAAAAAATTCTACACCTAAACCCAATTCAGAGGCTTTGAGTTGATAATGAATGAACTGTTTTGTGAAATCATTGAAGTCCGAATTAGGATGATCAGTGATGAATTGAAGTGCCTCAGTATTAAGTTCATCTTGTAACTTGGGATCCATTGTGATATCCGTCATTAAGTTTTTGAAATGAAGATGTAAAAATATTTTTTCTTCGTCACTTAATGTGGATTGATCTATGTTTTTTAATAGTTGTTTTTGGTCTTTTTCTGTTTTTTGATAAAGTGTTTTGTAGAGTTTATCGCGGAAGGGTTCTAGTTTTATTTCGTATTCTTCCATGTTTGCGGTATCAAATTGACGAATGTTTTCGATGAGCTCTTCGTATTCTCCTGTCCAATATAAAATAAGCCAATATTCACCAGAAAATAAACTAAAGAAATCATCATCATCCAAACTCTTAAGATAATCTTTGCTTTTTTTTATTTCTTCGAAATTTCCTTTTATGAAGCTGTTGATTAGGATTGTACGTCCTCTTTCTATATATGTTGATTTTCCTTCATCATAGTTAATCTCTTCTTTTTCTAACTTGCTGATTTGTGCAAAAGTAGAGCTTAATGGAATAAAGAATAGAATGAAAATAATAAGCAAATTACGCATAGTTCTTTTATTTCGGTAAATACAGCCCAAAATTACTAAATATTTATGAAAAAGCTTTGATGTATTTTCAGTTAAACAATAATATCTTTTAGGAAATGTCTTAATTCTCTTATAATTGCATCCAATTTACATGCAGAATAACTTTGTTGTGTTTGATAAAGGTCCCTTTATTACTAGAGTTTACTATACGATTCTCAATTTTGCAAATTTAAGAAGTAAGTTTTTTTGTCCATTTTTTTGAAAGAAAATAGTGGCTTTTGTACTTTCTCCTTGGCCTTCCATAGCAATGACTTTTCCTATTCCAAAACGTGCATGTTCCACTTGTTGTCCTGTTGTGATATCATTGGCATCTGAGGGGGTAAAGTCGGGCGAAACAATATTCCTTTGGCGGGCTTGTTGCGTGCGTATGGCTGCTGCTTTTTGTAGATCGGTTGTTGGCCCTGCTTGTTCACGTTGTATGGTGCGTTTGGTCTTAAAACTGACATCACTTGGCGTTGTTACAAACTGTGGATCTATATCTCTTAGAAATGGACTAGGCATACAGTTCGTTGCTTTTCCCCATTGAAAACGTGATTTAGCATAGGTGAGAAAACAATTCTCTTCAGCTCGTGTAATGGCGACGTAAAACAGACGACGTTCTTCCTCATATTGGCGTGGAGACTCCATCGATTGTAAGGAGGGGAATAATTCTTTTTCCATGCCTACAATAAAGACATTCCTGAATTCTAGCCCCTTACTTGCATGAACAGTCATCATAGTGACTTTGTTATTGTCTTCAACCTCTTCACTTTCATCCTGATCGGTCCATAGGGCTACTTCTTCTAGGAAGTTAGTGATTGTTACTATTTTTATCTCCTCGTCTTTTAGGTTCTCTTTTTCGTATATTGTTAAGGCGTTAAGTATCTCTTGAATATTGTCTTTTCTGCTCAGATTTTCGATGTCTGCTTGGTCAGAATAAGCTTTTAAGGTGCCACTATCATTGAGGATGCGTTCTGCCATTTCGTGTGCAGGTGTCTCATTAATAAGGGTCTGAAATGTTTTGATCATTTCGCCAAACGCCATGAGTTTTTTTGCTGTCCCTGTATTTACTTCAACCTTGTTTTCTAAGGGGGCGAGGCAAACCTCTAACATTGTATTGCCTGACATATTAGCAGCTATTTCCACTTTATCCTGTGTGGTGTTGCCAATGCCTCGGGCGGGGGTGTTTATGATGCGTTTTAGGGCTTCATTATCACACTCATTAGCTGATATCCTAAAATATGCTAAAAGATCTTTTATCTCTTTGCGTTGGTAGAATGAGCGTCCACCATAAATTTTATAGGGGATTTTTATTTTGCGTAGCGCTTCTTCTAAGTTACGTGATTGCGAATTGGTACGGTAAAGAATGGCAAAGTCGCTATATTCTTGATCGCCAAGCGACATCATATCTGATATTTTACGTGCTACGCTAAATCCTTCTTCCTGATCGGAATAATAATGGTTGATGGAGATGAGGCTACCTTCTTTATTTTCGGAAAAGGTTTTTTTATCAAATTGCTCTTTATTTTTTGCTATTAGACTGTTGGCTGCATTTACGATGTTTTTTGTCGATCGATAGTTTTGTTCCAATTTAAAAATCTTTGTTTTCTTAAAGATCTTAGGAAAATTTAACATATTATCTAATCGGGCTCCACGAAAAGAATAAATACTTTGTGCATCATCACCTACTACGGCTAAGTGTCCATGTTCTTTTGCTAATTGCCTTACAATTAGAAATTGTGCATAATTAGTGTCCTGGTACTCATCGACTAAGATGAACTTAAACATATCCTGATATTTCTGTAATATCGCCGGATGATCACGAAATAAAATGTTGGTATAAAGCAATAAATCATCAAAGTCCATAGCACCAGCAGCTTTGCATCGCTTCATGTATATACGATAGATTTCTGTGAGATGAGGGAGACGTAATGATTTATCCCGTATCTGCATTTTCTCATCATTGGCGTAGGCGCTAGGGGTAATGAGGGAGTTTTTAGCCAAGGATATCATGGTTTGCACCACTTTGGGTTTATAATGTTTATTATCTAAATTTAAATTGCTTTTAATGATGTTGTTAATCAGTGATTTCGAATCAGAACTGTCGTAAATTGTGAACGACGCCGGAAATCCCAAAGTTGCGGCTTCGGCTCTTAATATGCGGGAGAAGATGGAGTGAAAGGTTCCCATCCATAAATGACGAGCCTCAAAATCGCCTGTTACTTGGGCAATACGAGCTTTCATTTCACGTGCTGATTTGTTCGTAAAGGTCAGTGCCAAAATAGAATAAGGACTAATGCCTTGTTCCATCAAATAAGCTACCTTATACGTTAGTACCCGTGTTTTACCCGATCCTGCTCCTGCAATAACGAGTGACGGACCGTCAATATGTTCAACTGCTGCTCTTTGCGAAGGATTTAATTGGTCAAGATAGTGGCTCATATATTTTTTACATAACTAAGAATGCAAAAATAACAGTCTGCTATGACAAAAGCTGTCTATTGTGAGGTTTTTTTGAAGTTTTTTCGGGTATCATTTAATTGGAAAGATATTCTTATCTGTAATTTTTATTTTTATGCTGTTTCATTTACTTCTTTATGTGTTTAAGTAATTTTTGTAATGTAATTAACTATCTAATAATTAATAGTATATGATTATTATGTCTTTTGTTTTTATTGAATTTCTTATTTTAATTTTACATTGTTGGTTTAGTTTTCTATAGTTTGTTGTGAATATAAGAGTAGGAGCTAAGGCACCCCATTTAATTCTTGTAATGATCTAGGATTTGTTATTTTTGTGCTTGAATCTCAATCGTATTTTTTATGCAAAAAATTTTAGAACAGTTACCGTCTTTAGCTAAAAAAGATTTGTCAGCCAATAAGTATTTTTTTGCTGGATTAAATAAGAAGCAAATCAGACAATTGGATGTGGAGGTTCAGGAATTGCACGATGAGGTGTTCGATGAAATAGATTGCTTGGCGTGCGCCAATTGTTGCAAAACCTCAGGACCACATATTACTAATAGGGATATTGAGAAAATGAGTAAAGCTTTGCGTATGAAGAGTGTGGAGCTTATCGCTCAATATTTACGTATGGATGAGGAGGTGGATGGTGGTTATGTATTTAAAGAAATGCCTTGTCCTTTTTTAGCGGCTGATAATTATTGTTTGATTTATGATTCGCGTCCTAATGGGTGCCGTGAATATCCTCATACTGACTGTTCTAAGTTTTTTCAGATAAGAGAGTTGACCATAAAAAATGCCGAGACGTGCCCGGCAGTTTATGAAATATTAAAACGTTTAAGACAGAAAAGTTGATTAGGCTTTGATGACCATGTTTCCTTTCATCATACGGGTTGAGATGCGCTCAAAGTTAGTTTTCCATTCATTAGCTGCCACTATATATTGTGCTTTTTCTACATTGTCTGCTACACGGTATATGAGTGCATACTGATTGAGTGTTAGCGATTCGGTGTCGTCAACAACAAATATACGCACTTTAGTTAATGGAATACCTGTTGTGCTAATTAGTTCATTAAGACGGAGTGGTGTTCCTATGACTATGTCTAACCCTTCATAAATCATATCTTTTTGATAGTGAATGAGTCCTTCGTCAAATACAATAAATGTCCTGAGATCAGTGCCTTTTGAGAGTTTTTTTATTTCTTCTTCTAGCTCAAAGGCTTTTTCTTTGTTGTTAACCATAACAATGGCTCTTGGTGCTTCTTCTACAGGTTCTTTTAACCGTTGTATGAGTGCCATTGCTATTGCTGTAGTTTTTCCAGAGCCTTCAGGGGCGATCAAGAATAAATCACTTCCTGATTTTATCTTTGGGATACCTAGTTCTTGAATGGGTTTCGGGCTTTTATCATAGCCTGCGTTGATGATGTTACTGGCTAATTCTGGAATGACTTTTTTGAGATTCATGTTTTCTTAAAAATGATTTTATTTTACAAAGATAACAGCTTTATAAGAAGCCTACGTCTTTAATAAGTTTATTTCTGCTTTATTAGTTATTTCTCTTAGTCACCAAGTTGTTTTTTTTGATATTGATTTTGTTGAGTCATCAATAGTTCTTTTTATTGTATGACTGTTGGTGGTTTGGTCGTGTGTGCTTTAGCAATTTGATTTTGTTTCAAACAAGGCTTAAGATTTTCGTCGAACAAAACGATATCTTGATACTACAATTATTAGTTGTAGAGAATGAAAACTAAGCGATAGACTCCGTTATTTTCTATACACGACTTTTAATAATGAGAATTACTTACTGATTTATTTTATTCAAAAATTTGAATTTGGTGTTATGTCGTTTAGTGTGGGTAAATCTTATCCTTTAAATATGTGATATTTTCACTTGAAATAACACCGTCCCGATGGGACTTTTTGTTTTCATTAACTATTGTTTATCTACCATAACATCGTTCTTACAGGACTTTATGAAATATCCTGTTTTTTAAGTGCCATCGGCACGTAGTTATGGTAGTAAAATGAAAACAGTAATAATTGGTTTTAAGTGGTATTAATCAAGTCGAAATTTTACTTCTTCTAAGTCTATCTCATCTAATGAGTTAAAATGATGATGTGGAGTATTCATCCAATAATAGACTTTTTTTATTGTAGTGAAAGGTTCGTAGTCAATATTTTTTCCTTTTATGCTGTCTTTTAATATATACGATATGGTGGTGGACATATAATCGGAAGCTAGACTTGCCCATTTTATGTATTTAAATTGTTTTTTTAATTTATCATTGATAAAAATACTCAAAGGTTCAATCTCACTTATATTGGATTTGGTCATTGTGCTGTTCTTGTAATCTGTGATAAGTAACAGTGTGTCGTTGGAATTACTTATAGTACAAATGTGTTCTAAAACCGTTATAAGTTCCCTAAGATTTATATTATTCTTAGCTTGAATGTAATATAAGTTTATCTTTTTGTGTTGGTATAGTTGATACATAGAGACGTATATTTGTATTGCATTATGTTAAGCAAACATAAGAAATAAATCTTGAATTAAGAAATAAATCATCTATGTATTTTTCAATAAATGTAGTTATCAACAAATGTAGGTTGTGAAAAATAATTGTTTATGTACTGGGTTTTTTTAGCTGTTTTTATTTTTATAATGGTATGATACAAATTATAAAATTGATTTTTTTACCTTACATATAGGCATAAAAAAAGCTCTTATGTTATTGTTTTGAGAGCTTTATTTTTATTTAGTATGAATAGATGTAATGCAAAATCGCCTCATACAAAGATGATTATCTTTATATGAGGCGATTTTTTGTGTTAATTTGCGTTTATTGTTTTAGCCAATCTTTATTGCTGTAAATAATCGTTTTAGTGTTTTCTTTTAACATGCTAACTGCATCCATGATCATTTGAGGATCAGCTGGGAAAGCGATGGGTTCTCCTCCTATTTTCTTTTTGCTTTCTTCTTTTAAAGCATTAATATCACCAAAAGCTTCTGCTGAATGATAGTCAAAAACCATCGTTGCAGTGACAGGATGTGTTTTTACTAATTGGTTAGTCACCGTATTGATGTAGTCAATGGTACCACCAATAAGCGCTTCTTTATGTTGTAGTGTTTCTCGTACGGTACAATTAATAATTTTATAGATAGGAAGTTTTACGTCGTTTCCTAAAGTGTCCTTTTGTACATTACCTTTAGCGTCTAGTTGATATTTAAACCCGTCTTCGATTTCTTTTTCTTCTTTAAACGAGTTGTTAGATACATTGTTTGGAGAAACTGTTATTTGTTTTATGCTGAGTTGAATATAAAAATCATAAGGTATGTTTTCACTAGCTCGTGTGTCATAATCTATCCATTGCTGATTCAGTTCATCTAAGCTTATTTTTAACATCTCTTTTTCAAAATCTTCTGGAAGCATTATTTTGCTTTCATTGGCTATTTTAAAAAGAATATGATTTGTTCCAATGAATTTAGCTTCTGTAATTTTTTGGTTAACATCTTTGTAGTGGGGGTAAAAACTTCTAGCTTTTACAAAATTAGAGTAAGCATCTCTGGCATCATATTTATTTTTACTCACTAATAAATTTACGCCTTTATTGTAGTGATATTCTGCTGCATTTTGTTTTGATTGCGTAATCTTTTGTGCGTAATTCTCTTCTGTATATCCAATCTGCGTCAGAATGTCATCGGGTAGAGTTTTGACCAGCTCTTGGCGATAATATAATTTGTTATAACGCTGATGGACTTCATCCCAGATGTCATCAGTTTGGCTTTCAAATAAATAGGATAAGCGATCTTTATCTATTTGATTGGCTTTGGTATAAGCATATTTTAAATTATCAATTTCCTCAACTTTAGTCGGTTTTTTACGTATCTTTTTTACCGCTACATTTATGGCCTGATCAAATTGTGCTTTCTGCAAATAACGTTGCGAACCGCAGGATGTTAGGAGAAAAATGCCTAATAATAGAGTGATTGTTTTGTTCATAGTAGAAAGTTTTTTACTTTTATGATCGCAAAAGTAACTAAAAGAATGGCTTACTTTTTATTAATTTACTAAATTTTATCTTATATGGCTAGTATTAAAGGCACACAAACAGAAAAACACCTACTGATGGCTTTTGCAGGTGAGTCACAGGCACGTAATCGTTATACATTATTTGCAAATAAAGCAAAAAAAGAAGGGTACGAGCAAATTGCGGCTATCTTTTTGGAAACGGCAGAACAAGAACGTGTACATGCAAAGAAATTTTTCTCCTTTCTTGAAGGAGGCGATTTAGAAATAACAGCTACTTTTCCTGCTGGTATCGTTGGTGGTACTGCTGAGAACTTGATGGCTGCAACAGCTGGCGAAAAAGAAGAATGGGAAGAGTTATATCCTGAATTTGCTCGCGTTGCTTTAGAAGAAGGTTTTAAAGAAATCGCAACATCTTTTAAGATGATTGCTAAAGCCGAAATGACACATTCAGCTCGTTATGATGCTCTTATTGCTCGTATGAAGGCCGGAGAAGTTTTTTCTGCTGAAGAAAAAGTCTTGTGGTATTGTCGCAAATGTGGTTATATTCATGAAGGTAAAACACCTCCAAAAGTATGTCCTGCTTGTCAACATCCACAGTCTTATTATGAGCGTAAAGCTATTAATTATTAGATTGACAAATCTTGATATAAGAGACGATTCCAATTTTGGAATCGTCTTTTTTTTGCGGTTGACAGTTTTTTTGAGAAGTTGAAATATGAGTTTTCACTATAAATATTATTTTAACTTATTTCATTTTGCTGAGGAGTCGTAATATTAGTCCCTTTATTTTCTTCAAAAAAGCCTCGTCCAAAAGAACGAGGCTGTTTCTATATAAAGGTTTATTTTGATGATAATAAATAGAATAGACCAAAATTAGATTATTGTATTTTACATACCACTAAAATCTACATCACTAAAAATCATGGAAGGTGTACGCCATGAAGATTGAACATCTTCATCATTACCTACAGCTGCTACATTCGACCATAAGTCAAGCATATTGCCTGTGATGTTCATTTCATTAATAGGAGTGCTTAATTCACCATTCTCGACAAGAAAGCCTTCTATGCCATAAGAGAAATCACCGGAAGTAGGGTTGGCATTACCACCATTAAATCCTGTGACAAAGATGCCGCGTTTCATCCCTTTTATCATTTCGTTGAGGTCTTCAGAACCCAGATTAAAAATAAGGTTAGAGGTGCCTGCTGTGGTTGGTTTTACATCCATCTTATTGGCATAATAGGTGCTGATGAAGTAGGTTTTTACTACTCCTTCTTCAATGATAGATCGTTCAATAGCTTTCATGCCTTCGCTATCAAAATGTCTAGAAGCTGGCGCATTGATGAGTGTCGGGTTGTCTGTTATAGTTATTTTAGATGAAACGACTTTTTTATTTAATTTATCTAATAAAAAAGAGTTTTTCTGTTGTATGGCAGCGCCGTCAAGAGCTGAGATGAGTGGATTTAAAAGACGACTTATTTGCTTATTCTCTACAAGCATGGGTAATTTCTCTGATTTTAACTTTTCTTGTCCTATCTTTTGAAGGGCACGCTTTAGGGCTTTTTTTCCAGATCCTATTTTCTTTAAGGTTGAAAAGTTGACACTGCTCTCGTACCATCCTGATGAAGGTCGTCCTTCACCACTTTTGATGGAGACGTCGGCTCCTGCACCAAAATAACTCGTTTTGTGATCGCCTTTAAAACCATTACTGGTCATCATTACGCGTTCTGAATAACCATCCCAATAGCTTGCTGATACCGAGATGATGCGTTCGTCGGTGCCCAAAACTTCTTCTTCGATAGCTTTAACGATACGGATTTTTTCTTCGGGTTCTATGGTTTCTATTTTGGCATCATAAACCTTAAGGTCATGACCGCCACCAGTGTAGTATAAGCTGGGGTCTGGAAGTTTACGGTATTCATCTTCTGCTAAATATTGAGCGTTTTCTATGGCTTGTATGATGAAGGATTTTAGTTCTTCTTTATTCATTCTATTGGTAGAGGCCGACGAATAACGCTTTTTGACGTAAAGTCTAATTGTTAATCCTCGTTCTATCGATTGTTCTAATTTATCTATTTTCTGGTTGCGCACTTCTATGCTACTGCCACTGCTATTTGCAATGACAACACTTACTTCGTCAGCACCGTTTTCAAGTGCAAAGTCAATAGACCATTGTGCTAAATTATATTTTTCTTGTTTCGTCATGATTCTATAATTTTTCAGTCAATTTTAACCCCAGATTGGGTTTTGTTTTCGCAGTTTAGTGCGAATAATAAAGTATTTTCTAACTTGATATCTCGTCTATTTGCAGCTTGGCGTTAGTTATGAAAACAAAAGGTGAGATATGTCCACTTTCATTTTTTCTACCGACGTTTTGTTAAGCATTATTACCGCCTACGGTTAATTTTTTAACTTTTGTAGTAGGTAAACCTAAGGTAACAGGAACAGATTGTCCTGATTTACCACATGTCCAAGTGCCGTTGTCAGCCTTAAAGTCATTGGCTACCATAGTCATGTCAGCTAGTGCCTGAGGACCATTCCCAATGATGTTGATATCTTTGATCGGATCTGTTAGTTTTCCTTTTTCAATTAAATAACCTGATTTCACAAAGAAGGTGAAGTCTCCTGCTCCAATTTTAACTTCTCCGTTGCTGAAATTATCAACATATACACCATAATCTACCGAAGAAATAATGTCTTCTGTAGTGTGTGGTCCATTTTCCATATAAGTGGAGCGCATACGTGGTAGTGGAGCGTTGCGGAAAGATTCGCGGCGTCCATTACCTGTTGGGTTTACGCCATAATGTTTTGCACTGATGCGGTCGTGTATGTAACTGTTTAGAATACCGTCTTTCACCAAGTATGTCTTTTCGGTTGCACAGCCTTCGTCATCTATGTTGATAGCTCCACGATCATTAGGTAAAGTGCCATCATCAACGATATTAATAAAACTCTCGGCTACTTTTTGACCCATTTTATCACTAAATATTGAGGTTCCTTTGCGGTTGAAGTCGGCTTCAAAAGTATGTCCAATAGCTTCGTGTAATAAGATGCCTGATCCTCCAGCTCCCATTACTACGGGCATTTCACCTGCTTTAGGTTTGGTGGCGTCAAAGAGTATATTTGTTTTATCTACCGCTTCTTTTACTAATAAATCAACTAATTCGTTGTTCATAAATTCAAAGCCTTTGCGGTAAGCACGTGCTGCATAAGCATTCTCTATTTGCTCACCACGTTTCATAATGCTCACCAGACCAAAAGTCATCATAGGACGGTAGTCATGAGTTATTAAACCTTCTGAGTTGACAAACATAATATAAGCGGTCTCATCTGTCATAAACGCTTTTGCTTTAATGACTTTGCTGTCTGAAGCAAAGAGTTCGTCGTTGGCTTTTTGTAAGAAAGGGACTTTGTCTTTTATAGAAGTGTCTTCCCATCTTTTTTTGATAGGGTAATAATCAGCGGGTTCAGCAATGTTGAATGCTGGTTGATTAAAAGTCTTAGGATCTGAAGCTATTATAGCAGCCATCTTTGCGGCTTTAAGCATCGCGTCTTCTGATAAGTCTTCGGAAAAAGCAAATCCTGTTTGGTCGCCTTTTAATACGCGAATTCCAACGCCGAAATCAACATTAGAATAAGCTTTATTGACTTTACCATCTTCAAGAGCTAGGCTGTTGTATATGTTATGTTCGAAATATAAATCGGCATAATCGCCACCCTTTGCCATGGCTGCCTGAATGACTTTATTAATGACTTTCGGTGTGATTTCAAAATGATCTAGATACTGTTGCATAGAAGCAGAAATATTATCGGAGCTGCACGATTGTGTAAAAGCAGTCAATATGATTGCTCCTGCAGTGACAGCTCCACTGGTTTTTAAAAATTCTCGACGTGATACTTTTATTGTATATTGGTATCTGTTTTAATCCCACATTGTGGGTTTAATCTTTCGTAGCTTGCTGCGAATAATAAAATGCTCTTCAACTAAATGCCTCGTGGGCTTGTCCCGAGGTTGTTGACTAAAAAGATATTTCCAAAAGTAAGGAAATTTTAGAACAGATTTTTTACTTCTGACTGGTTTTGAAAATCGGTCAGGGGTGAAAAATATTTTCAACTCTTTTCAATTTGTTTGAGTGATAGCGCTATCCGTTTGCGGGGTTTGTCTATCTCTATGATTTTAACTTGTAGTTGTTGTCCTAAACTCAACTCTTCGGTAGGATCAGAGATGTAACGATCAGCAATTTCGGAGACATGGATCAAACCATTTTCTTTTATGCCTATATCTACAAAAGCCCCAAATTTGGCAATGTTATTAATGATGCCAGGTATTACCATGCCTATTTTAAGGTCATCTATTTTTGAAATAGTAGGATCAAAACTGAATATCTTTGGTTTAGGTCGTGGATCACGTCCTGGCTTTTCTAATTCTGTAATGATATCTTTCAGGGTGGGTAGTCCCGTTTTTTTTGTGATGAAATCATCAAGGTGCAGTTGCTGTATTAAAACAGAATTACGGATGAGTTCATGGACTTCACAGCCTAAAGACGTCGCCATCTTTTTTATCACATTATAGGATTCGGGGTGTACGGCTGTGTTGTCTAGCGGTTCTTTGCCTTGTGGAATGCGAAGAAATCCTGCACATTGCTCATAGGTTTTTAGTCCCATCCCTTTGACCTTTTTTAAATCTTGACGTGAAGTAAACATCCCATTTTCAGAGCGGTATTCTACAATGCGTTTGGCCATGGTCATACCTATGCCCGATATGTGGGCCAATAGATGGTAGCTTGCGGTATTGAGATTGACTCCCACAAGGTTAACGCAGTATTCTACTTCGCGTTGCAGGCTAGCTGCTAACAAGGTTTGATTAACGTCGTGTTGATATTGGCCTACACCTATCGATTGTGGATCTATCTTAACCAATTCGGCTAGTGGATCCATTAAACGACGTCCTATGGATATGGCTCCTCGTACGGTAACATCATAATCTGGAAATTCAGCGCGGGCTTCGGGTGAGGCTGAGTAGATGGAGGCTCCATTTTCATTAACCACATAGACGGCTACCTCGTGGGGCATATGCATGCGTTTTATCAAATCTTCCGTCTCGCGTCCTGCTGTGCCATTGCCAATAGAGATATTTTCTATCTTATAAATCTCTATTAGCTGCGATATTTTACGCATCGCTTCTTTATATTTCAGTTGTGGCGGATGAGGAAAGATGGTTGCATTGTGTAAGAAATCACCTTTATCATCTAAACAAACCACTTTGCAGCCCGATCTGAATCCGGGGTCAATAGCAAGGGTGCGTTTGTTGCCTGCTGGTGGTGCGAGTAGAAGTTGTCTCAGGTTTTTAGTGAAGATAGCAATGGCTTCTTCGTCTGCTTTTTGTTTTAAATCACCGATGGTCTCATTTTCAATGGATGGTAAGATCAAACGTTTGTAGGCATCTTTGATGGCTAATTCTATTTGTGCTGCTGTGCCGCCTTGGCTATGGATGATTAAACGTTCCAGATGAGCGGTGGTTTCTTCGGCATCGGGTTGTATTGTAAA
>CBFIII010000004.1:110282-126343 GCA_965662645.1 Bacteroidales bacterium | reverse complement strand
ATCCTCAAAACTCATAGCACCCGCAGCAACCAAAGCCGAAAATTCACCCAAAGAGTGACCCGCCACCATCGCTGGTTTGAAATCGTCACCTAATACTTTAGCTAAAATAACAGAATGCAAAAAGACAGCAGGCTGTGTTACCTTGGTTTGTTTCAAACCTTCATCAGTACCAGCAAACATCAATTCTGTGATTTTAAAACCTAAAATCTCATCTGCTTTATCAAACAATTCTTTTGCTAAAGGAGAGTTATCATAAAGATCCTTTCCCATTCCTACAAACTGAGCTCCCTGACCGGGAAATACATAAGCTTTCATATTATAATCAATTTTAAAATTCAAATTTAAGGGCGCAAAGATAAGCTTTGTTACTATATTTTTAAAATGAAGTTGTTTTAAAGTCCTACAATTACCTAAATGGTCACGAAAACTATCGAATATACTCACCCTTAGATACTTTTAAGACATTCCACACACAGTGAGACTATTTCCCCCTTTTCCCAGCCATTAAAATTGAATAAACCACAGTACTCATTCTGTATCAAAAGATTAAGAAAACCACTTTAAACATCGCGACTAAGCACTTCCATACGCTGACGCACCGCAGCTATAATTTCTTGTTCATGTTCTACTTTTCCCTCAGCCATTAATATCTGACCATCGCAAACGGTATAATCAATCACGCCAGGCGTAGCACTATAAACCATATTAGAAATCAAGTTAGAGTTAGGAACCATCTGCACATCATCAAGGTTAACCAATATAAAATCAGCCTTTTTCCCCACAGCAATTTCCCCCGTATTAAGGTTTAAGTATTCGGCAGGCAAACGCGTAGCACGATCATAAATATCAGCAGCTGAAGCCACCGTAGCATCCAGATACATCTCTTTAGCACGCAGAGCAGCCAACTTCATCTCCCCCATCATATCTACATTATTATTGGAGCTCACCCCATCAGTAGCTATGCTAAACTTAACACAAGCCTCAGCCATAGCCTTATATCTAAAACTACCCGACGCAAGTTTCATATTAGAAGCAGGACAATGCGCCACCACTACACCACGCTCGGCCAACAGAGCCATCTCTTCATCATTAATATAGATAGCATGCGCCACCAAAAGGCGGTCATTAAGCAAACCCACCCTATCGAGCAAAGCCACAGGACGCACGCCATATTTTGCCACACAATCATCCACTTCTTTCTGAGTCTCGGACAAATGAATATTAACCACCAGATCTCTTTCTTTTGCAAAGTTAGCCAACCAACGCAGACTCTCCTCACTCACCGTATAAATGGCATGAGGTGCAGGCATCAACGAAATCTTATCGTTATAATCATGCAAAGTATCATATTCAGAGAGCAACTGCTTTTTCATTTTCTCAGCTATCTTTTCATCAAAGAAATCAAAAAAAGAAATACCTACCCATGCACGCATTCCCATCTCAGAAAAAGCACGCATCACGGCCTCAGTACCCATATACATATCAGCACAAAAGGTCGTACCGCTCTTTATCATTTCCACACAAGCCAAACGTGTTCCGTTATAATAATCTTCATCAATCAGTTTGGCTTCAAAAGGCCAAATATGATCATTCAACCACGTATGCAAAGGCATATCATCAGCCCAACCACGTAATAAAGTCATAGCCGAATGTGTATGCAAATTATGAAATGAAGGCAAAATAGCTCTATGACTTCCGTCAATAATATGATCAGCTTCTCTCTCTATGTTATCATTTATTTGCGTAAAGCAATTGTCGGCAATAAAGACATCGGTGCGTTTATTATGGTGTAATATATTTTTAATTAAAATACTCATAAGCTCTGATTTTCATTTTTATAATAATAGATAACAAAGTAAATCATTTTTTCATGAGTAAATAAAATTTACACCATAAAAAAGAACACCCTAGCTACAAGCAGACAAAATATCCAATTAAAACCCATTTTATAATTCGTTAACACTACACAAGAAAATCTTAAAGAAATGAAACATGAAAAAATCACCCACACTAAACGACATAGCACCAAATAAATTGTATTTTTACACCCTGAAAATAAGAAAGACATAATGGGAAGCAGAGAAGAAATCATAAGTAAGATAAAAGCAACAAGAGAACTTAAAAACCTAGAAATAGAAGTAGCAAAAGAACCGATAGCTTCCGGATTAAAGGTTAAAGAAGGTGATATAGCCGAGATATTCAAGGAAAATATTGAACTCGTCAGTGGCGAATGTTACATTGCTGAAAACGAACAGATTTGCAAAGGAAAAATCATTGATTTCTTAAAAGAAAATAACATACACGACAACATTTTCACCTCGTCTTCACTTCCTTTTGAAATCAGCAACTCAAGACTTCATTCTACAGCATCGAACCTAAGCAAAATACAAGCAGGCATCACCACTTGTGAGCTCTTAGCTGCACAAACGGGCACGGCTATTTTAACTTCAAAAGAAGGGCGACGTCTTATGGGGCTTTCTCCCATACACCTTATTATAGCAAAGCGATCGCAACTACGCGAGACTTTAGATGAAGCGGTAAAAGAAATGGCTAAGAAATACCACGAAGCAATGCCATCGCAACTGACCCTGATAACTGGTCCTAGTAGAACAGCAGATATAGAAAAAACATTAATATTAGGCGCACACGGCCCAAAACGTTTGGTCGTGTTCATATATAAAAATTAAGATTATGATGACCATAAGAATAGGAGACAAGATAAGATTTCTTAACGATGTAGGTGGAGGAATAGTTAGTGGATTCAAAAACAAACAAATAGCATTGATCGAAGATGACGATGGCTTCGAAATACCTATGCTCATTACCGAATGCGTTATAGTAGGAAGAAAGGAAGAAGCTCCACAAAGTAGTACAGCTACTACAGAAGTGATGCTGGAAGACCACAATACACCAATCGAATTTCAAGACAAAAAAGGATTTGCAGCCTATTTAGCCATTTCTCCCGAATTTAAAGATGTTCCATTGCAAGGTAAACTGGAGCTCTATATGATCAACGATAGTAATTATTATTGTTATTATTTAATTGAAGAAAACAAAAACGAGGGTAAATGTTTGGCTGATGGATTATTACGTCCTAACACACACCAACCTTTAGAAACATACACAGCACCAGAACTCAGTGAAATAGGTAAAATAAGTGTTCGTCTGTTACCTTTTATGCGCAACAAAGCATTCAATCAATTACCAAGTATTGAAAAGATAATCACCTTAAATGCCGTAAAATTATCAAAAGAGAGTAGCTATAACGACACGCCTCTTTTAAGTTTTGCATCGCACCTCATCCCCTTACACAAAGATACTTTTGAGTTAGCAGAAAAAAACTCTAAAGAAAACAGCACACCTCCTGTTAAACATCACAACCCAAAAAGCAAACTACACAGTCCTAAAAAAGACTCTGACATCTTAGAAGTAGATTTGCATATTGAAGCCCTCATCGACGATATTAGTGGCCTCAGCAAAGGCGAGATGTTAGAACATCAAATAAAAGTGTTTGAAGACACCATTGCGGCACATAAAACACAAAAAGGGAAACGCATTGTCTTTATCCATGGCGTTGGCAATGGGCGATTAAAGACAGATATTCGCAAAGCCTTAGAACGCAAATATAAACTTGATTATCAGGATGCTTCATTCCGAGAATATGGTTATGGCGCTACTATGGTAATTATCAGATAGAATCTAAAAAAGTTATGAATTGTGAATTAGGATTTGGTGTTTGGTGTTCGGTGTTTGGTGTTCGGAATTTGGTATTCGGTGTTCGGTGTTCGGTGTTCGGTGTTCGGTGTTCGGTGTTCGGTGTTCGGTGTTCGGTGTTCGGTGTTCGGAAATTGGAAATCGGAAATTGGTGTTCGGAAATTGGTGTTAGGTGTTCGGGAGATGGAAATCGGTGTTCGGTGTTCGGTGTTCGGAAATTGGTGTTCGGGAATTGGAAATTGGAGATCTAACTCTGTAAATTAACATGAACAGAATAATTCTTTTAACATTTTGAATTGTAACTTTTCAACAAACACTATATAAACTACTACGAATAAATAGTATAGATTAATCATCATTCACGTTAAATCAATAACTTGGTATTTTACAAAAGATATATAATAATGAACGCCCCTGCTACAAGCAGACGAAGTATCAGATTAGAAAATATTTTATTATTCACAGCAAACTGCGGAGAATTAAAACCACAATGTGAGATTAAAAAACGCACCTAATTCTTAACTTACTAGCCATGCAAACCAAACATTTTATCCCAATTAAAACATCGTTTAAAATATTAACAATTTTAACAATAATCCTTATGTCGGCATGTACAGCAGAACAAAAGAAAGATATGACCTACACCAACCTGAATTATAAAGTCCCCAATGGACGTATGACGCCCGAAACATTGTGGTCTATAGGCAGTGTGAGTTTGGCTGATGTTTCGCCCGACAAAACGAAAGTACTTTATACCGTAAGTTGGACTGACATCAAAGAAAACAAATCACATAAAGAAGTCTTTATCATGAACACTGATGGCAGTAATAAGTCACAGCTAACCTTTGATAATGATCATAATGAATCTAACGTATTATGGCGTCCCGATGGACAAAAGATAGGTTTTATTAAGCAAGATCAACTCTGGGAAATCACACCTGATGGTCAGCATTTAGAGCAGATATCAGACCTTGAAGGCGGCCTCACAGGATTCCGTTATGCGCCTGATATGAAACACATCATGTACACCAAGATGGTGACCTTACACCCTGAGATTCGTCAGCCCTATGCCGATATGCCCAAAGCTGATGTACGCAAGATCACGGATCTAATGTACCGCCATTGGGATCACTATGTGGATGGAGAATTTTCACATATCTTCATCACCGATTATAGCAATAAAATAACTGATGGTAAAGATATTATGGAAGGTGAGATGTGGGAAGCACCTATGCGTCCTTTCTCTGGCATCGAAGACATCACATGGCATCCTTCAGGTCAAGAATTAATTTATGCTTGTCGCAAAAAGACAGGAAAAAATTATGCTTTTTCCACCAATAGTGATCTTTATTGTTATAATTTAGAAACGGAAAAAACCATTAATCTCACCCAAGGCATCATGGGCTACGATAACGCACCTGTTTTTTCAAATGATGGAAAGACAATGGCTTGGCAAAGTATGGAACGCGACGGTTACGAAGCCGACGTGGTACGCTTAGCTCAGATGAATTGGGACAGCAAAGCCATTACGTTTTACGATAATGACAATCTCAATCCTTCTGGTTTTTCTTTTGACGAAAACGATGAAACCATTTATTTCACTTCGGTATGGCATGCCCGCTATAACATCTACGCTTACACCATTAAAACAGGCGAGTTAAGACAAATCACCAATGCTGATGCCAATTATGGAAGCGTTGCTGATGCAGGATCTCACCTCATCACCACACGACAAGCCCACACCTATCCTACTGACATCTTTAACGTGGATAAAAAGAGTGGTGAAGCCCAAAACATATCTGAGGTAAACAAACCCATCTTAGACCAAATAACGATGGGCGAAACCCAAGAACATTGGATAGAAACCTCTGATGGCAAACAAATGTTAGTGTGGTTGATACTTCCTCCTAACTTTGACCCACAAAAGAAATACCCAACCCTACTCTATTGTCAAGGCGGACCACAATCAGCCGTTAGTCAGTTCTGGAGTAAACGTTGGAATTTTCAAAATTTCGTAGCCAATGATTATATTATTGTGGCTCCTAACCGCCGCGGCTTACCTGGTTTTGGTCGCGAATGGAACGAAGCCATCTCTACCGATTATGGTGGTCAGTGTATGAAAGATTACCTCACAGCTATTGATTATTTCGCCAAAGAACCTTTTGTTGATGAAAGCAAATTGGGTGCTATTGGTGCAAGCTTTGGAGGATTTTCAGTCTATTGGCTAGCGGGTAATCACGAAGGAAGATTCAAGACATTTGTGTCACACGATGGCATCTTCAACAGCGAATCGATGTATCTTGAAACAGAAGAGATGTGGTTTGTACATTGGGATATGGGCGGTAACTTTTGGGATAAAAACAATATTGCAGCTCAAAAAGAAACCTATAAAGCTTCACCTCACCATTTCGTTCAAAATTGGGACACGCCTATTATGGTCATTCATGGTGGCAAAGACTACCGCATCCCTGAGACACAAGGCATGCAAGCCTTTAATGCTGCAAAAATTATGGGATTAGATGCGGAGCTCTTAGAATTCCCAGAAGAAAACCATTGGGTACTACAAGCTCAAAATGGTATTGTTTGGCAACGTTCTGTCGTCGATTGGTTAGATAAATATTTAAAATAAAGCATTTACACCTAAGTCATTATTAGCACTTACGTGCAAACAAAAAAAATCCAAGATAGCATGAAGACCTCATTACTATCTTGGATTTTTTTAATGAACTACTGCTATCAACTAAAACGACAGCTTCATATTTTACATTATAATTTCACGGATTTAATATGAGGCGTATTCTGTATAGAACGCGGAAATTTAACAGCAGGAAAGCCAAATACGAGCACACTCACTATTCTATGATCATTAGGAATTCCCATCTTACTTTTTAAGTCAGAATCCACATCTTCAAAGACATTTTTAGCAAAGCCATCCCATAAGGTTCCTATCACCTCGGTGTTAGCTAACAAATCGAAATAAGTCATGGCTAAAGTAGCATCCAGATCAGGAGCCGTACTCTTAACAGGAGCAGAAGCAATCAAAACATGAGGAGCCCCACGAAAGATAACATCAATCTTTTTACTCTCCCACACATTCTGAAAATTAGAAAGGAAAGCCATAGATGCAGGCATATTACCAGCGGCAGAAATCTCTTTTATGGTATCGTAAGTCAAAGCTCTCAACTGAGACATCTCTTCCTTGTTATCCACTACCGTAAACTGAACTGCATTTTCATTTTTTGCTGTAGGCGCATAAGAAGCAATAGTCAGCAAACGCTCAATAAGCGCTTTATCAACCTCTTCTTTTTTGAAACGACGAATGGAACGACGCGTTTGCATCAGGTTCTCCAAGTCACTACGTTTAGGCGTAGGCACAGTAGCAGGAATACTATTCTCAGGATTATAACCCCAAATAGAAATGGCACCAGTAGGACAAACGGCAAGACAATGCTGACATTTAAGACAATTGTCCTCTTTCCCCTCCTTTATTGTTGGCCACTCCGTTTTACCATTAATGATCAAAACAGGACACTCACTCACACATATCTTACATTGTGTACACTTCTCTATATCAACTTTAAAATTCATCATAACTTTATTCTTCTTTTTTACTTCCTTCTTTAACAACCAAATCCATCTTACTCATAATAAACTCATAAGCTCCTTTGGAATGCGGAATGATACAATCACTACAATCTTTAACCCCTTTGGTGTATTTAAAATTACCACCACACTTATCTTTTAACATATACAATGGACAAAAACAAAAGAGACAGTTAAAATCCTCTTCATTCTCCACTTTATGACAAGGAAAATATTCACATTTTTTATTCTGTACAAACTTATAATTCTCAGTCTCAAATTTTTTAAACATCATATCATCTTTTAAACGAATTGAAAGCCATTTTATTATGTGCAATAAGCAACATGAGATAAAACCCTCAATGTTTGATTCAACAAAAATAACCTATTTTTTCTATTTCGTTTCAAAGAAACTAAAATCATAAGCAAAAGTCATCTTTATAAAAACAAGCCAACAACCTCGTGGCAAGCCCACGAGGCATTTAGTTGAAAAACATTTTATTATTCGCAGCAAGCTACTGAGAATTAACCCCACAATGTGGGATTAAAACCTCATCCGTAGTACCTTTCATTCTTAACTTAAAAAAGAACTCTAATAACGATATGAACATAACGAGTTTCGATATCTTAGGTTGGGTATTTAAATAAAAAAAGGCATCTTTGGTTTTTAATTCATTTCCAAGTAGAAATTAATCGTTAAAACACATGAAAAATATTGCATTAATCATCACTCTATTAGCATTTTCAGCTTGCAATAAAGTAAGTAACTACGTAGAAATAAAAACCAATTACGGCAACATCATCATAGAACTTTATGACGAAACACCCTTACATCGTGATAATTTCCAGAAATTAGTCAAAGAGGGTTTTTATGATGATCTCCTTTTTCACCGTGTCATTCAAGATTTCATGATACAAGGCGGTGATCCTGATTCCAAAGATGCAAAGCAAAATCAACCCTTAGGTACTGGAAGTCCTGGCTATACCATTCCTGCAGAAATTGGTGCTTCAGAACGCTGTTTTCATCACAAAGGCGTTCTATCGGCCGCTCGTCTGGGCGACAATATGAATCCTGAAAGAGCCTCTTCTGGTTCTCAATTCTATATCGTTGTAGGACGCACCTATAATGATATGGAGATTGCACAGTTTGAACAACAACACATAGAAAGAGCTAAGAGGACATTATACAACACCTACTATGAACAATATAAAGACAGCTTTCAAATTTTGAGAAACACCGATAAAAAAGAAGAGTTAAAGCAAATGCAACAGGAACTCAAACAAAAAATAGATGCTGAGATAAATGCTCATTTAGATGACTACTACATGACTTTGGAACAAAAGATAGCCTACAAAGAACAAGGTGGCACTCCTCATTTAGATGGTGCCTATACCGTATTTGGTGAGGTGATTGAAGGTTTGGATGTGGTAGAAACCATAGCTAAAGTAAAGACCAACTCGAGCGACCGTCCACTGAAAGACGTCAAAATAAAAATGAAGTTTATTAGAAAGAAGTAAGTTTTTTAAATCTAAAAGATCGGTCTAAAAATAGAAGTTATTCTTTACGCATTCTTTTTACGTTAAGCAATTGATGACTATAGGTTTTACTTTCTTTTAAGTAAATTCCATTAGAATCCAACTCATCAATACGCACACGTCCTGAAGCATGTATGATGGTATGGTTATCAATAAGAATTCCCACATGCGTCACCCGTCCTTCTTTCTCGAAAAAAGCTAAGTCACCAGGCTGGGCTTCTTGCAAAAAGACATCTTCACCTAAAGCGATTTGCTGTGAAGCATCACGAGGAATATTAATACCCATCAAACGGCAAAATAATTGAGCAAACCCACTACAATCGATCCCCAAAGGGCCACGTCCACCCCACAAATAGGGCGCATTGATAAACTGATGCATTAAAGCTAAAGCAGCAAGAGCACTCATATCAGGACGCGAAACATCCTTATCTTTTATTTGAAACGTCTTATCACCTATAATAAAAGAACCCTGATGCAATTCTGGGATTAAAGCCCCCATAGTTAAAGGATAGGTCTTATTCTCGCAACTCACCATAGCCGTCAATGACACGATGACATTTGGAAACGGCTTTTGAGGAGAAATATCATTCAACATCTTAGTATCTACCCAACCTTCATAGTTATCGTGTAGTGTTCTAATCTTAGACCAAGATCCTGACACTTCTAAAGCTTCAACACCTTCACCAAAAAGCAGTTGAGATACCATTTCAGAACTTTCGGATGCTTCTCTACGGATGGGTATAAGACTTAATAAGGAAATCATAAGGAAAGATGAGTGATTAGAATTTAGGCTTAATAATTTCAGCATAGATAACGGCTCTCTTCATCTCATCATGGTGTTGTAATTGTTCTAAGAGATTGGGCTGATGATGCCTACTATGCTTTCTACCATGCTTCCTTTTATCTTTTGTATTTTCAAACTGATCACTCTTTTCTTTTTCAGAATCAAAGATAGGTTTATAGGCTATCGTTGGCTTAAAAACAGGAGTTTCATGTTCTACATCAACTTCTTGTTCCTCAACATCTTCAAGCGAAACATCGGCATACTCCTCGTAAGAAGAAGTCTGTTGCACAGGATCATCCATCTCCCCTGCCAAATCAAAAAGTTTGTCAAAAATACTTGTAGCAGGAGGAGAAGCCTGTCCATTGCTCTGCGCCTTAGCTTCTCGCTTTTTTTTCTTATTATAAGAACTAAAAACAGTAAAACCAATAGCCAGAATAACGTAAATAATATCTCCAGAATCCATAAGTATATCTTTAAGTACACAAAGCTACAAAAAAAGACCTTAACAACAGGATCAAAGATCATGAATATTAATGGATAAAATATATTTTCATTAAAAATAATACTTTCATTAATAATTGGCGGAATTGCAGCGAAATATGACACCTTAGGCTTGAATAAAACATAATATAACAATTTTAACTGACTAATACACTATTCACATCGTTAGTGCAAACCAAGATTTTTACTATTTTTGTATTAATTGAAAATAAGGAGGAAGCCAAATGATAGTATGTATAGCCGAAAAACCAAGTGTAGCACGGGACATTGCCAAGATTCTTGGCGCTAACAATCGCCGTGATGGCTACCTTGAAGGCAATGGTTATCAAGTCACTTGGACCTTTGGACACCTGTGCACCCTAAAAGAACCGCATGAATATTCGGCACAGTGGAAACGATGGAGTCTTTTTGATCTTCCTATAATCCCTACGCAATTTGGCATACGCCTCATCCCTAACGATGGCGTAAAAAAACAATTTAAGATTATAAAATCAATAGTACAAAAAGCAGAGAAAGTCATTAACTGCGGTGATGCAGGACAAGAGGGAGAACTCATACAACGTTGGGTTTTGCATAAAGCAGGATGTCATTGTCCCGTACAACGCTTATGGATTTCATCATTGACCGAAGAAGCCATCAAAGAAGGATTTGCTAATCTGCAACCTGAGAGCAATTACCAACGACTTTATGAAGCAGGCATGGCTCGTTCCATAGGCGACTGGCTACTAGGCATTAACGCCACACGACTATACACTATAAAATATGGAACTAACCGTCAGTTGCTTTCTATAGGACGTGTACAAACACCTACTTTAGCACTTATAGTGCAACGCTATCATGACATTCATGATTTTGTACCTCAACCCTACTGGGAAATAAAAACCCTTTACCGTGAGGTGACTTTTAACTCGGAAACAGGACGCTACCTGAAACAAGAAGATGCAGAACAGGTTATGGAAGCCATCAAGGCTTTTCCTTTAATAATAAAAGATCAAGACAAGAAAGAAGGACGAGAACTACAGCCAAAACTATTTGACTTAACCAGCTTACAGGTAGAATGTAACCGAAAATTTGGATTCTCAGCGGATGCAACACTTAAACTCATACAAATTCTGTATGAGAAAAAGCTAACGACTTATCCACGTGTAGATACCACGTTTCTGACTACTGACATTCATGCTAAGATTCCTAATATACTACGTGGCTTAGAGAATTATAAAGAAGAAGTAAAGCCCTTATTAAGCAAACCTATCCCAAAATCGAAACGCATTTTTAATAATGTAAAGGTGACTGATCACCATGCCATTATCCCAACAGGCGTACCAGCGCGTACCATTACGGGCGATGAAGCCAAGGTATATGACATGGTTACACGCCGTTTTTTAGCGGCCTTTTATCCCGAATGTAAAACGGCTACAACAACCGTAAAAGCGGACATTAATAACAATCCATTTAAGGTTTCTGGAAAAATAATATTAGAACCAGGATGGCGCATTCTTTATAGTAAAGACGATCAAAAAGAAGAAGCTCTTTTGCCTAATTTCACCATTGGAGAAAGCGGAGCACACCAACCAGGACTATTGACAAAAGAAACACAAGCGCCAAAAAATTACACAGAGGCCACACTGCTTAGAGCCATGGAATCTGCAGGAAAATCGATTGATGATGACGAGCTGCGCGATGCTATGAAAGAGAATGGTATTGGCCGTCCCTCAACGCGTGCCAATATTATAGAAACCCTATTCAAACGACATTATATTTCTAAAGAAAAGAAAAATATTGTAGCCACCCCTACAGGTATTGATTTGATTGGCACCATTCGTAATGACTTGATAAAATCGGCAGAACTTACGGGACAATGGGAGAAAAAACTACGTCAGATAGATAATGGTGAATATGATCCTGCCAAATTCATTGCAGAGATGAAAGAAATGGTAAAAGCCATCAGTCATGAAGTAAAACACGATCTGTATGCCACAAATGTTGCCGTTAACGAAGAAAAAGCAAAAGAAGAAAAGAAAACAAAGGCAACAAAGAAAAAACGCAGTCCTAAAGTCAAAATTAACATCTCTGATTTAGCATGTCCTGTTTGTAAAAATGGACATTTGATAAAAGGAAAAGCAGCTTATGGCTGTTCAGATTATAAAAATGGCTGTAAGTTTGTTCTACCTTTTGAAATCAGCAACAAGAAACTTACTGATAACCAAATAGCGATGTTAGTACAAAAAGGAAAGACCCCTTTAATTAAAGGATTTTCTCAAGGCAACACGAAAGTAGATGGTTATATTTCCTTAAGTACAGAAGGTGTGCCTGAATTAATCATTAGCGACGAGAATTAAAAGAAGAGCTAAGAGTTATACCGTGTAGATTAATTAATAGCGTATAAACTCCCTACAAATATTAATTTCGGTGTCGGGATTCTAGCTCATTCAGACCACAAAGAAAACACTGACTAACAATAGATTACAAACACATCACTCATTGTTATAATATGGACAGAATAATAATCTATACAAGCGCACTTCCTCAAGAAGCACATTTTGCACAAGGTTTTTTAATGTCCCATGGTATCGCATGTTGGTTAAAAGATGAACTAACCATACAAGTAAATAATTTTATATCATCAGCCATAGGAGGTGTAAAATTAGAAGTATCAGAAGACAATGCCCAGCAAGCCTACAAATTATTACAAGAAGGAGGGTTCATCAAAAACCACGAAAATTCAAAAATACCACGCCCAGAATTAATTATTGTTAGTGATAAAACAAAGATGGAACACTGTCCTTATTGTAAATCTGATAATATTTCGCGTAAGCGTATCCTTACTTGGCCCAGTCTTCTTCTCTACCTTTTTATTCGCTTATTTGTTCCAATTTTTAAATATAATACACATTGCTTTAATTGCGATAAGGAATGGCATTTTAAACTAAAAACAAAACATAAAGCACTAAATAACAAACAATAGTATCTTTTAAAAACCCGACACAAAGACACTTTATAATAAAATAATCTGTCCCACTGCAAACAGACGGGCTATCAAATTGAGAAATATTTCATTATTGGCAACAAGCTTAGTAAAATAAAATTCACAACGTGTGATTTAACTTTATAACTTCTATTTTGTTTATTTAATAACCGAAGTTCAATAAAATTCAAACTGTGACCGAATTTAAAATCAGGTTAATACATTTATAATACACAGGACTATGATGACAGATAACACCACCTCACCAAGCAATAAGATAAAGTCAAAAGTTTACAACCAAGAGCTTAAAAGATTACAGATAGAACTTGTTAAAATGCAAGAGTGGATAAAGCATACAGGTCTTAAAGTAATCGTCGTCTTTGAAGGGCGAGATGCCGCAGGAAAAGGTGGTACGATTAAGCGTATCACACAAAACTTAAATCCTCGCATGTGTAAAATCGTTGCATTAGGCACTCCCACTGATCGCGAGAAATCGCAATGGTACTTTCAACGTTATGTGCCCCACTTACCAGCAGCTGGCGAAATGGTGCTTTTTGATCGTAGTTGGTACAACCGTGCTGGCGTAGAAAAAGTTATGGGATTCTGTACCAATGATGAGTATTGGGAATTTCTCCGCTCCTGTCCTAATTTTGAACGTATGCTTATACGCTCTGGCATTATAATGATAAAATACTGGTTTTCGGTAAGTGAAGAAGAACAAGAAAAACGTTTTCGCGCACGCATTAGTGACCCCACCAAACGATGGAAACTGAGTCCTATGGATGTAGAATCAATGTCTCGATTTACAGAATATAGCAAAGCTAAAGATGAGATGTTTGCTTATACCGACACAAAAATAAGTCCTTGGTATATGGTGAATGCAGACAATAAAAAAACAGCTCGTCTCAACTGCATCAATCATTTACTTTCTATGATTCCTTATAAGGAATTATCAATAGAAGAAATAGAATTACCCAAGCGTAGTGAAAGTAAAGGTTACGTTAGACCACCCTTAGATGAAATGACTTTTGTACCTGAAAAATATTAATTATCAAGCTTGTGGCACTGACTCTATTTTCTTCGTGGGGTAATCGTGGGATTGATTATACTTTTTTCTTCGTATATGGTTGTTGGCTGACGCATATCGTTGTTGGCTGACGCATGTTATTATGCCACGGATGCTCGGATTCTGTTTTCTTCGTAGATAGTTGTTAGCTGACGTATGTCGTTGTTGGCTGACGCAGAATTTTTAAGCCACGGATGCACGGATTCTGTTTTCTTCGTGGGGTAATCGTGGAGTTGATTAGAGAGTGTCCTCAGCATTGTTATTCTCTTCATTCGTTTTTTTAATCAAACCACTCCGTGCTTTGTTGTTTATTCTTCGTCATCGCTTTTTCTATTCTAATAGAGCTACTCATGATTACCGCACAGCAGTTGCCATGTGTGGTAGCGCGACAGGGATAGCAGTGGTACTCATAGTGATAGGGCACCTCTACGGCTAGCACTTGGGGGTGGAACGCTAGAGAACCACCAAGTGCTAGTGCCATAGAGAGTGCACTAGTGCTATGAGTAGGAACGGATAGCCCGCCCGGTCGCCCTAACTATTAAAATCATTCCTCAACGTAAAAATAGAAAAGGCATCACACTGATTTTACAATCAGAAGATGCCTTTTCACTTCGCACTAATTAAAATACGCTTTAACTCAAGCTGAGTTATTATATCATCAAATTAAGATTAGCCATTTCTGTTTCTTCCAAATAATTAGCAACACCACCAATCTTCACATTATCCATCAATTCATCTTTATCTACACCCATAATGTCCATACTCATCTGACAAGCTATCATATTAATACCAGAGAGTTGCGCTTTCTTCATCATAATCTCTAAAGAATCAACATTTTTGCTCTTCATACGACGACGCATCATCAGTGATCCCATACCTCCCATATTCATTTTAGAAAGCGTCAACTTCTTACTACTAGAGGGCATCATCAAAGCAAACATACGCCCCATAAAGTCTTTTGCTACACTAGGTTTCTTCTCTTTCTTAATCACATTCAAGCCCCAAAAGGTAAAGAACATCGTCACTTTCTTGCCCATTGACAAGGCACCATTAGCAATCACAAAAGAAGCCAAAGCACGATCCAAATCATCATTAAAAACGATGATTGTCTTGTTATCACCACGACTATTTACGGCGTAACCTTCTTTTGAAACATTCTTACGTTCGATAACTGCCGATATGATGCCATCTTTCTTACTCCTACTCACCAGTTCGTTACCAGTAACTGTACACCAAGAAGCCACGTCATTATAAAATCCCGCATCACTCGCTGTGATTTCCAAACGAGAGCCAAATTCCAAACTATCCACTTCTTCTTTTAAGCGCATAATAGGACCTGGACATTGCAAACCACAAGCATCTACTTCTAATATATTTTTATCATACAAAATAGAATCCTCAGCTACCTGAGTAGCATACTTAGGCATTTCTATACTGTTATCCTGATCGGCTACCACAGCACGATAAACTTTAAGGCCAGCAGATAAGTTATAAATGCGTTTAAACCCATTTTGAGATAAAACACGTGAAGCAATATAACCACGCATACCTACACCACAAAAAAGGTATATCGCCTTTCCCTTATCCAATTCATTAACGTGCTTACGCATGTCATTCACCGGAATATTTATCGCTCCTTCAATAGTCCCCAGAGCTACCTCATCTTTGGTACGTACATCGACCAAAATAGTATCTTCTTTATCCCTATTGATGATCATCTCAGGGGTTAGAGGTTTAAAGAAACCGTCCATTATATTTTGCGCATTGAAACCAATCTGATTGACCATCTCTTTGGCCGAATTAAATGGAGGCGCATACGCATGCTCTACTTCCTGAAGGTCGTAGATAGTCCCTTTATTCTGAATGGTAGTAGCTAGCATATCAATACGCTTATCTACCCCTTTGTATCCTAC
>CBFIII010000004.1:74439-110275 GCA_965662645.1 Bacteroidales bacterium | reverse complement strand
TGAAGGTCGTAGATAGTCCCTTTATTCTGAATGGTAGTAGCTAGCATATCAATACGCTTATCTACCCCTTTGTATCCAACTATTTGTCCACCATAAACCAAACCCGTTTTAGGATGAAAATTAATTTTCATGGTCATCTGCATAGCACCAGGATAATAGCCAGCATGATGATTACCATTAATCATGGTTGAGATATATTCAACACCAGCCTTTTCCAGAGCTTTATCTGACGCCCCCGTAATGGCAGCGGTCAAATCAAAAATCTTAGCAATGGCCGTTCCATGTGATCCACTGTATTTACGTCGATGACCGAAAGTCATATTATTAGCCAACAAACGACCTTGTTTATTCGCAGGTCCAGCCAAATAAGTAATCACAGGAGTCCCAGAAACAGGATGTGGGTATTCAATACAATCGCCTAGCGCATAAATATCTTTTACGGAAGTCTGTAAATAACCATCCACCCAGATAGCACCAGTAGTTCCTATCTTAAGACCTGCTTTCTTAGCTAATTCCACATCAGGTTTTACACCAATAGAAAGAATGACAAAATCAGTATCTATTGTTTTACCATTTTCTAGCGTTATTTTTATGCGATCCCCTTCAATATCCTCGAAAGACATCACACGACTATTGAGATGCAAACCTACATTTTGTTCTTTAAAGTGCTGATGCAAGAGAGCAGACATCTCATGATCTAACATATTCAAGACCTGAGAAGCGGCCTCTACTACATCCACTTTAATGCCTTTATGGTGAAGGTTCTCAGCCATTTCTAAACCAATAAAACCAGCACCAATAACAACGGCTGACTTTGGTTCTTTATTATCCACAAAAGACTTAATATTATCAGTATCATCCACATTACGCAAAGTAAAGATGTGCTTATGATGAATACCTGGCAAAGGAGGAATAATAGGTTTAGCTCCTGGTGACAAGACCAACTGATCGTAATATAAGGTATAAGAAGTCTTATCCTTTAGGTTGTTTACTTCTACCGTTTTCTTTTCTGAATCAATAGAAACCACCTCGGTAAAAATGCGGACATCAATATTAAAAAGTTGTCCAAAACTCTGAGGTGTCTGTATCAACAAGCTAGAGCGTTCCTTGATAATACCGCCAATATAATAGGGTAAACCACAATTGGCATAAGAAATATTCTCACCACGCTCAATCATAATGATCTTGGCATCTTCATCAACGCGACGTAACCTTGCTGCAGTGGTAGCACCACCGGCTACACCTCCTACAATAACAATTGTTTTACCCATTTAATTTTTTTTTTAATTTAGTGCGAAAAAACTAAAAGGTCAATACAAAAAGACAATAAAAAGCTTTTCTTTCAGTATCCCCCATTTTATTGTTACAAATAAACAAAAGAACGAACACGATAACAGTAACTAACATCACATAACATCATTATTTTTTATATGTTTGCATATGAAAAAAGCAGGAGTCACAACAAACACAAGACTTCAGCACTCTTCATTTTATAAAAAATCATCATAATTCCTTCAAATGGAAATATATACAGACAAACTAAGTCCCGAAATCATCCACAAACGTTTTCCTATTTTTGAAACAGAGCTTTGTGAAGAAATATCGGAGAAAGGCACATGGGCCAGCGTAGAAAAAGGAGAAAAGCTCATGCAAGGAGATAATTACATCAAGACCTTCCCTTTAGTCCTTGATGGCATATTACGCATCACACGAGAAGATGAAAAAGGACGTGAAACGCGTCTTTACTATCTTAATAGAGGTGAAGTGTGTGCAATGGCCCTCACCTGCTGCATGAGCTATAGCAAATCGAACATCAGCGCAACAGCCGAAGAAGATGCTGATGTTATGATGTTACCCGTTAATTTACTTGACGAATGGTTAAGCAAATACCAAGGATGGAAACAATTTGTGATGTTTGCCTACAAAGATCGTTTTGATGAACTATTAGAAACGATAGACAGTCTTGCTTTCAAAAAAATGGACGAACGCCTGATAACCTTCTTTGAGGACTATCATAAATCCACAAAAAAATTCAAATTCAAAGGCACGCATGAAGAAATAGCAAGAGCACTGACCTCCTCACGAGAAGTGGTCTCGCGCTTACTGAAAACGCTAGAAAAACAAGGTAAAATTACTTTGGGTAGAAATAAAATAGGTTTCGAGGAATTAATAAAACAATAAAGATTTATTAACCTAGCAGACTTACATCATGTGAGTAAACTCGGCAAAGAACTTTCAACAAAATAAAACGGAACCTCCATCACTCCTAACAAGGTGAATATTTTTACACAAAACGATTACTATCCTAAATTCGGATTCTTAATCTTTGGTTTATAAAACTAGACATTAAAGCAAACCTTGTTAAAAACATAACCAATAACCTTGGGATAAGCCCATTAAATATTTTATTAAAGAATATTTTATTATTCGCAGCAAGCTACAGAGAATTAAACCCACAATGTGGGATTAACAATAAATAAAAGAAGTAAGTATGAAAAAAATGAGTGCAGTAATTATTGTTTTGTTATTAATAGGTATGACAGCTTGTAATAATAGTGCAAAACCTAAGCAAAGCAAGGAAGATGTTCCCCAAAACGATTCAATTTTAATTCAAAAGACCTATTATCCCAGTGGTGGATTATGGAAAGTAAAAAGAGCCAAGAAAGTCACCATTGATGGAGAAACGAAATATGTTGTAGATGGTGAAAATCTCACCTATTACAAGACCCCTCAAAATACTCTGGCGTCTAAAGCTATTTATAAGGATGCAAAACGAAATGGCTTATATCAGAAATTTTATACGGATGGTCAATTATATTATGAGGTCAATTATAAGGATGGAAAAATAAATGGGATTAAAAAAACGTATAATAAAGCGGGCAATTTGATGGCCGAGACGCCCTATAAAGAGGGGAACTTAGGTATAGGAACTGTTGAATATGGAGCTCAAGGCGTTAAGTTGGATCCAATGGAGCTCAAGGTGTGGTTCAAAAAGAACGGTAATTTGGTAACCATATATGCCAAAGTACTGAATAATGGTAAAATAACTAAACGTGCTACGTTTTTTAATGGCTACCTCATTGAGGGAAAATATTATCATAAAAAACTTCAGGAATTAGAGGTCAAAGATGGTATAGCCTCAATTACATTAACTAATCCACCAAGTTATATTGTTATCTCAGCTAAAGTAAAATCGACCTATAATAATTATAGTCTTTTGTCTGAAGGCATTAATGTTGGAGAATAAATAAAATTTTGCAGATAGTATCTATTTCTTAGGTATTTAAACCAGAATATTAGTCACATTACACTCCAATTTTTTATGATTTAATCTGAGATATTAACATCTCTGCAATAACACATAAAAAATCCCAATCAACTTCTAGATAAGTATGATTGGGATTTTTTTATTGGGTCAGTAAAAGTCAACAACCTCGAGGTAAATCCACGAGGCATTTAATTGAAGAATATTTTATGATTCGCAACAAGTTACGAGAATTAAACCCACAATGTGGGATTGAAAATCATAGAGCATTCTTTTTAATAAATTATTAAGAATGCAAAAACTCTAAATCGCTAGAACAAAAAAACGATGCATTATTGAAACGACGGATCCAAATACAAAGCAGAACGTCGCCCTTGTATTATAAAAGGTAATTTGTACCTTTGTAATTCTCAAAAATGCAAGTGATGAATATTAGAAAAGCGACTAGAGATGATTTCCCTTTAATACAACAAATGGCGAATATCATTTGGCCAAACACCTTTAGCCAATTAATGGATGAAAACGTCATGTACTATTTGATAGATGTCATGTACAATACCTCATCACTCATAAAACAAACCGAAGAACTAAACATTAACTATCTTATTATTGAAAAAGCAGGAAAGCCCGTAGGTTATTGTTCTTACGAACTCAATTATGAAAACAGTTCGCGCTTAATGGTGCATCGTCTCTATTTCATGCCCCAAACGCAAGGCATAGGTTTGGGAAGCAAAACATTAAAATATCTAGAAGAAAAAGCACAAAGTCATCACCTAGAAATCATGTGTTTAAAAGTCCTACACAACAACGACAAAGCCTATAACTATTACCTCCATCGTGGCTTAAAAAAAACAGGGGAAAGCTATAACCATATTGGCAACAACTATCCCCCGTTCTTAGATTTTATTTTAGAAAAAAAGATTAACGACGCTGAATAATATCTAAACGTTTCACCCCTTTTATTTCTTTAATCTTTTTTGAAACCTGTTTCAAGATAGAAACATCTAAGACAAATACTGTAATCTCTCCATTAAAAAAGCCATCAGAAGAATCAATATTTATGGAACGTACTTTAAGGCGTTTTTCGTGAGATAATACTTGTGATATATTCGTCACAATTCCAATATTATCATCACCTGTAACATTAATCAATACCTCACTCCTCTTACTGTTATCGCCAGACCATTGTGCCTTAATCACTCTATAACCATAACGGGTAATTAAATCTTTAGCATTAGGACAAATAGTACGGTGAATCTTGAGCCCACCACTAGAAGTCAAGAAACCAAAGATATCATCACCAACAACAGGATTACAACATTTACCCAAAGAATACTCTACACCTTGTAGTTTACCATCAATCGTTAGGACATCATTATCATCATCTTGATGCACAAAATTGATAGCCTTACGTTTGGCATCAATCTCAATTTGAGCTTCTTCACTGGCCTCTGTATGTTGCAGACGATGATACTGATCACGCACCGCAGAAGTCTCCAAAACCCCACGTTGTATATCATAATAAAACTCAGTATCAGTTGTGTATTTAAAATACTTCACCAACTTATGCAATTCACCATCATCAAAAGGTAATTTCCAGTTTTTAAAACGTCGAATCAAAAGCTCACGTCCTAGCTCAGCATCTTTATTCATAGCTTCGCGTAGGGCTTGATTGATTTTATTCTTTGCTTTTGAAGTCATTACAATCTTCAACCAATGTTGTTTTGGTGATTGCGTAGTACTGGTAGAGACTTGCACCTGATCACCATTTTGTAAGACATGTCGAATACTTACATTTTTACCATTAATAGAAGCTCCAACACAATGCGCCCCTACATTACTATGTATATCAAAGGCAAAATCGAGTACGGTAGATCCCTTTTGCAACTTACGTAAATCCCCTTTGGGGGTAAAAACAAAAACTTCTTTTTCATACAAACCCAAACGAAACTCATCCATAAAATCGACAGCATTCATCTCTGGATTCTCAAGGATTTCTCGGATGTTAGTCATCAGATCATCAAGACCCTTTTCGCTCTTCACCCCTTTGTAACGCCAGTGAGCAGCCAAACCTTTCTCAGCTATTTCATTCATCCGTTCAGTACGTATCTGCACCTCCACCCATTTACCTTCAGGTCCCATCACCGTAGTATGCAAGGACTCATAACCATTTGATTTAGGTATTGATAACCAATCACGCAAACGATTAGGATTAGGTTGATACATATCTGTAACCAAAGAATAGGTACGCCAACAATCAGACTTCTCCTTTTTCTCCTGAGTATCTAAAATAATACGTATCGCAAATAAATCATAAATATCATCAAACGCGGTATCTTGTTTTTGCATCTTATTCAAGATAGAAGAGATCGTTTTTGTACGCCCTTTAATTTCGAATTTAAACCCTTCTTCGTCCAATTTTTGTTTCACTGGAGCTATGAAATTTTTAATATAAGCTTCTCGACTTCTCTTGGTCTCACTCAACTTATGCGCTATATCGTCATATACTTTACGATTCGTAAATTTAAGAGAAAGATCTTCAAGCTCTGATTTTATAGCATACAAACCCATACGATGCACCAAGGGGATATAAAGATAAGAAGTCTCACTAGCTATTTTCACCTGTTCATCAGGAGAATAGGACTTAAGATGGCGCATCACCCACAAACGCTCGGCTACCATAATAAGCACCACGCGAATATCCTGAGCCATAGTCAAAAGTAATTTGCTAAAATTCTCGGTATCAATAGCAACCTTACGGCTATAAAGAGCCTTAACTTTGTCTAGCCCTTGTATTATCAAGCGATTACTAGAAGAAAGATGATAAGAATCAGTCATCTTCGTTTCGTACAACAAAGCACAAATTATGGATGCACTTCCGAGTTGCATCTCAGAATGAATGACGGCAGCTACTTCAAAAGCTTTCTCAACCTTTTCTATCTTAAGATCATCGTTATTAGAAATCAAATGGCACACTTTTTCCACCTTTTGATATTCGGTTTCAACTACTTCTGGTTTTATCATATCCAGAAAAGCAGAACTGATTTTTTTTATTGTCTCGTTCATATATTTTATGCTACTTGTCGCAAAGATAAAAAAAACACATTTATCATTGATACAAAGTTCTTCCTGTTTTTAAAATTTGTAAATTTGTCATCACAATGTAAGGTTTATACAAAATGCAATTACAAACAACGGTACAACTGCCCACTTATCCTTTTGAAATCAATCACCAACACAAAATAACCTGTATTGGTTCATGTTTTGCTGATAATATGGGACAAAAATTCAGAGACAATAAATTCGACACTTTAATCAATCCTTTTGGAGTCCTTTATAATCCCTTATCCGTATTTAACTGTATTGATAACCTTACTCGTCAAGATTATGATGAAGATCAATTAATATACCACGATGGTCTATGGCACAGTTTTTCTCACCATGGTCGTTTCTCCAATAAAAATAAAGAAACCTTATTACAAGAAATTAACGACACCCTTATTGAGGGACATCAACATTTAAAAGAAAGCGATTATCTTTTTATCACCTTGGGCACAGCTCAAATATTTGAATACCATGATAAAGTGGTTTCTAACTGTCATAAAATACCCGCTTCACAGTTCAAACGAAGACGTTTAACGGTAGAAGAAATAGTGAAAAAAACAAGACCAATTATCTCCCAACTCAAAACCATTAACCCCGCCTTAACCATCATTTTCACCGTGAGCCCTGTACGCTACATCAAAGATGGGCTCAATGAAAACTCACTAAGTAAAGCAACATTACATCTTGCCACAGAGGAAATTACCAGACACACCGACAACGCCTATTACCTCCCAGCCTACGAGATCATAAATGATGAACTCCGCGATTACCGTTATTTTGCGGAAGACATGACACATCCAAGCCCTCTTGCTATTGAATACCTATGGGACAAACTAAGCAAGCAACTATTTACACCCGCAACACAAAACATTAATAAGCAAGTTCTAAAGCTTGTACAAGCTTCACAACACCGCCCTTTCAACATTAATCCAGAAGCCCACAAAAAATTCCTTAGCAACATGTTAAAGAAGGCATCAGATTTGCAAAAACAGCATCCTGAATTAAATTTAGAAAAAGAAATTAACTATTTTTCAAAATAAAGCCCCTTTTTAACCTATTAGCAATAGTAGATTGACATATTTTTAATTACTTTGCATCTCTTAAAAAAAGGCGCTCAACATAACAAATAAAAGAAGCGAATGGCAACTGATGGACAGATGGTGTTAAGCACCAAAAATTTAGTAAAGAAATACCGTAATAGAGCTGTAGTTAACGATGTATCCGTTCACGTGAAACAAGGTGAAATAGTTGGACTTCTAGGACCTAACGGTGCAGGAAAGACAACGACCTTTTATATGTGTGTAGGTTTAATAAAGCCAAATGCAGGACACGTTTTTCTCAACGACCAAGATATCACACGACTTCCTGTTTATAAACGCGCGCAATTAGGCTTGGGTTATTTAGCACAAGAAGCGTCAGTATTCCGCAAAATGTCTGTTGAAAATAATGTACTCTCGGTGTTAGAAATGACTAAGTTAAGTCATAAAGAACAACAATTTCGCTTAGAAGAATTACTCGACGAATTTGGATTAGGTTATATCCGCAAAAACCGAGGTGATGAACTTTCGGGTGGTGAACGACGCCGTACTGAGATAGCCCGAGCATTAGCCATTAATCCCAGCTTCTTTCTGTTAGATGAACCTTTTGCAGGTGTTGACCCCATAGCTGTGGCCGACATCCAATCCATTGTTATGCATTTAGTTGATAAAAACATTGGCGTCCTAATTACCGACCATAATGTGCAAGAGACCTTATCCATTACCGACCGTGCCTATTTACTTTTCGAAGGTGAACTGATGAAACAAGGAACGGCTGAAGAACTAGCTGCTGATGAAATGGTGCGCAAAGTTTATTTAGGTAATGATTTTGAGCTACGTCGCAAAAGATAGGTTTATTACACATATTAGTAGTGTGTATAAATTAATCTTCCGACAAGTATAAATTGCCGTGTTAAAATTCACATTACAGAGGTTAACATTTTCTAAATGTAAATTTAAAGTGAATTTTTAATCAATTATAGACTTTATTGGAAATTTCAACCTACCAACAGACAGGTGACAATAAAGCCTACTTATTACTATATATTTGAATTTTATTATAAAGATGATACGACATATTGTTATTTTTCAATTTGACGAAAATAAGACTAATGAAGCTGAAATAATGAGCATTAAAGCTGATTTAGAAAATCTTGTCAACCTTATTCCAGAACTTATAAAAATGGAAGTAGGTATCAACAACAACCCTGCTGAAAAACAAGACTTAGTATTAACAGCTGATGTTAAAAACCTAGCTGACTTGGATGTTTATGCTCAACATCCCAAACATTTAGAAATAGCGAAACGCATCCGTGCCATAGCTAATGGTCGCACTTGCGTTGATTATTCCATTTAAGAATTACAAGCTGATGACATACATATAGTTCATCATAAGCTTACGCTAAATGCCAAAATCTAAATGCCAACACTCCGTAAATCAATTAAAAAGAATATGACCAATTATAAATTACAATCCGTTGATACAGGAAAAGTATTTGACGACAGCGGATGGATGTTAGACGCTCCTAATGCTGAACGACCAGCCTTAGTACGTGCTATCTACGAAGACAAAGAACTTGACATCAAAGATCTAGAAGGACTATACCGCTTTGCTGGTTGGTTACCCATCAACCACACACTAAAAGGATCGGGAGCACCTGTTACTTACAAAAGTGAAGGTTTGGCGAAAGCCCTAGACTTGAAAAATCTATACATTACCTTTAATGGTTATTGGCCAGAAAAAGGAGCAAAAATGAAGACGGGTTCTTTTAAAGAATGTGAAGCCTATTCTGTATGTGGTCGTTTAGCTAAAGATGAAAAACGCATCTTAGTGGTAGCTTCAGCGGGTAATACAGCACGTGCATTTGCTCGTGTATGTTCCGAAAATAAAATCCCATTACTATTAACCATCCCCGCTGACAATCTTGATGCTTTGTGGTTTGATGCTCCAATAGATCCTTGCGTAAAATTAATAGCTTCTGAAAAAGGAGGCGATTATTTTGATGCTATTCACTTGTCTAATTTAGTGAGTGAGTCTCCATTATTTTTACCTGAAGGCGGCGCCAAAAACATAGCACGACGTGATGGTATGGGCACCACTATGCTTTCAGCCACTGAATTCATTGGAGAAATCCCTGACTATTATTTTCAAGCTGTAGGTAGTGGCACAGGAGCCATTTCAGCATGGGAAGCCAACATACGTTTGATAGCAGATGGTCGTTTCGGTCATAAGAAAGCAAAACTCATGGTTTCACAAAATATTCCATTTTTACCTATCCATAAAGCTTGGAATGCTAAATCACGCGCACTACTTCCTTACGATGACGATGAAGCCCGTAGAGATGTAGAGACTATCGATGCCAAAGTATTATCGAACCGTCGTCCACCTTATTCTTTAGTTGGAGGACTCTATGATGCCATGAAAGATGCAGGAGGCGATGTACTAATAGCTACAAACGAAGAAACGATAGAAGCAGAAAAGATGTTCGAAGAGCTAGAAGGTATTGATCTTGAAAAAGCAGCAGCTGTAGCTGTAGCTACCTTGATTAGTGCAGCTAAGAACAACACCATTGATAAAGATAAAATCATCATGCTTAACATCACTGGTGGTGGAGGTAAACGTTTTAAGAAAGATCATAAGATTTACACTTTAGAACCAACAATCACCTTCCCTATCAACCCTAATAAAGAAGATGTTATATCTCAAGTTGAAGCCTTATTCAAATAAGTTCTTCATCTGTTTTAAATGTGTAAATAAAAAAAGCGTAAATAACACAGAAACTAACACACTTGCCTTATTCACTCTTTTGCTAATGCATTATGAAAGAATAAAACTTCCCCACTACAAGGGGACAGAATAGCAAGTTAGAAAACGTTTTATTTGCAACAGACTGCAGGAAATAAAACCCACCATGTGGGATTTACAAATTCAACTGCGTTTAACTAATTTATAATTGGATGACTTTACCCCAAAAAGATAAAGTCATCCAATTTCACATATCATAAAAACATGTTCCAATTCTTAACTTACCTGCTCTCCCCTATTTTTCATCTCTATTACGGACTTGTCGTTGCGTTGCATCATCCTGCACAAATTATAGCACATAAGATATTTGGAGAAAAAGGTCGTTTAGTTGTAATACGAAGTCTTAATTTCTTCATGACCTATAGCCTATGGATCATTGGAGCTCGTATTAAGATTATTGGAAGAGAAAACAAACCCGACACATCACGTCCTCTCGTCATTGTTGCAAACCATCAGAGTTTTTATGACATTTCTATTATTGGACACCTATTTAGGAAAAATAATGTAAAATACGTATCAAAAGAATCATTAGGGAAAGGAATTCCGACCGTATCCTATAATTTAAGGCATGGACATTCGGCACTTGTAGATCGCAATAATGGTGCACAAGCGGTACGTGCCATTTTAAAATTAGGACTCTATATAGAAAAAACAAAAACGGCTGCCTGTATTTATCCTGAAGGAACAAGAAGTAAATCAGGCAAAGTACATAAATTTCAAACTGCGGGAATCAACACATTACTGCGCACTTCTCCATCGGCTTTAGTTATTCCCTTTGCCATCAAAGGTCATTCAGATCTTATAGAAAATAGCAAAATCTGGCTCAAAATAGGACAAAAAATAGAATATCACATTCTCCCCACTATTGAACCAAAAAACATTGGTATTGCACTCTTGACGCAAGATATACAAAACCAAATCACCAAGATAGTAGAACAAAAGGCAAAATAAAACGTTATCCTCTAACTATTACACATCAGAATCTATAATATTATCAAATCTATAAATGACATAAGAATACGTCACACAATATGATAAGATCAGGTTCAAACTTTTAGATGAAAAATCAATGAAAACAAAAGAGAAATACTTAAAACTGAAAGAACTTTTAGACGATAATAAAAAATGGCCTTTACGTTATATGTTTAAATTTATTGTCCCTAATAACAATGGTAAAGTAGAACTAGCTAAAGAGATGATGCCTCACGGCAGTCAACTCAAATACAAGCACACTAAGAATCTTAAGTTTGTTTCAATTACCTGTGTTGCAGATATGAAATCGTCTAATGACATTATAGCACTTACACAACAATTAGAAGAAATTGAAGGTGTAATGTCTTTATAAAATAGATCTTAGCAAAAGACACGCTCAGTTATAACTAATTATTATCCAGATAAAACTTAAAAAAAACATCAATCATTGCTGATGCATAAATGACAACTTAAATAATGTGAATTAATGTTACCTACTCATAAGTTGGTCGTATTTCACGACAAATATAAATTTCTGTTTAATATCTCATTTCATTCGAAAATGTTTGAAGCATCGCACTAAGAAAAATCACAGTATAAAAAGACACAGCAAACAGATTCATTAAACTACTGATTTTTAAAACCGAACAAAGTAACAGAAAGAAAAACACAGTCAAGAATAAACTTCAGGAACTATACAACACAAAAACTTCCAATTACTTATAAAGAAGAAACACCTTTCGTACTTTCATTCCACAACACTTTGTTTATAGATTACAGATATACAAATATCTGTTCACTCAATTATTAAAATTTTGCATATCATAATGTTATCTCTGTTTACAAACCTGTCCTATTTATAACATTCTGTTGGCAAACCACCCAAAAAACATTATCTTTGCATCATAAAATAAGTTAGAACTGCACACTATGTCAGCTCATTTTTACCCATTTTTAAAAAAATTAACAATGCAATTTAACAAAGCACATTCTTTTCACATACCTGTAATGGGGCTTGGTTATACTATAGATACTCCTATCAAAGTAGCTTCCTATGGTATTTCATCAGTCATCTCCATAGTAGATGATATATTGATGGAACAAGTTCGTGAAAAATATTGTAAAGATTTCAATCTTCCATTTTCAGCTATCACTACTAAAATGGAAGATTTCAGAGCTAAACGCATCACGTCTTACCTAAATATGGTAGATGATATCGTAAAAGAAAAAGTAAATAATCTTAAACAATCGATATCCGAAGTCGGCGGTGAATTTGAAAAATACATCTCATTACTCCCTCAGAATTCTCCTATACGTCATAAATACACTTTAGCTCAAAAAAGCAAACAGTTAAAAGATGATTTCGTAGCTTGGGCTCATGAGCATTTACCTATTGGAGACATTGATGTAAATATCATGACTAAGCTCGACAAGGTGAATTATGAAAATGGAGAAGCTTTACCTAGCGAACATAACGATGCCCATTCGGCTCTACGTGGTTTTGCTGAGAGCAAACTCAACTCCTCAATTGTCTTTTCGGCAGGAATGAATCCTAAATTATTCACTTATTTAGAAAAATTCAAAGATTTCTTTCCTAGCGCTAATGGCGAACTCAAGAAGAAAGTCATCCTTAAAGTGAGTGATTTTCGTTCAGCCCTTATCCAAGGAAAAATATTTGCCAATAAAGGCATTTGGGTTTCAGAATACCGTATAGAATCAGGTGTTAACTGTGGTGGTCACGCATTCCCTTCTCATGGCGTCTTATTAGGCCCGGTATTACAAGAATTTAAAGAAAAAAGAGACTCCCTTCTCGAAACATGCAAAGCAGCATATACTGCAGCCTTAGAAAAAAAAGAGCTCAGAGCACCAAAACAAGAACCTAATATTATTATCACCGCACAAGGTGGTGTAGGCACTCATGAAGAACACCAATTCTTGATGGATAACTATAACATGGATTCTGTAGGTTGGGGAACTCCTTTCCTACTAGCACCTGATGTAGTTAGTATCGATCGTGAAACCTTAGACCTATTAAAAGAAGCTAAAGAAAACGATCTTTATTTCAGTCAAGCATCTCCCTTAGGCGTACCTTTTAATAGTGTGAGACGTCCTGAATACGAAGCCCAAAAGAGAAAGAATTTAGAAGATGGAAAACCAGGCTATCCTTGTGTTAAAAATTTCTTAAAATTCAACACAGAGTTTACCGAAAAACCTATCTGTTCTGCTTCACAGCAATATCAAAAAATGAAAATCAAAGAACTTAAAGCTTTGAATCTTTCAGAAGAAGACTATAAAAAAGAAATAGATAAAGTTCTAACTAAAGAATGCCTTTGTGTAGGCTTGGGAGTATCTACACTCAAATCTTTGAATGTAAAACCCTTATTTTCGGGACCTACCAGTGTATGTCCAGGACCTAACCTAGCTTATTATTCCAAAGAAACAAATCTAGAAGAAATGTGTAAACATATCTATGGCGAAATCTCATTACTTAATGACACCCCACGTCCCAATATGTTTATCAAAGAGTTAGAAATGTATCAAGATATACTAAAAAAAGATAAAGAAGCCTTAATAGCAGGCGATAAAAAAGCAGAACGAGCTATTGCAAAATTTGAAGTCAATCTAAATGATGGCATTGACTATTATAAAAATCTGGGCTTACTATAGCATTTAACACCATGTTAAAATCCCCAAAGCGAACTAATTTATTTTAGTCTGTTTTGGGGGACAGAACTTAAAACAAAATATGAACTTTAAAGAATTACACCTTATCGAGCCGATTATGAAAGCGCTCGAAGAGGAAAAGTATAGCGAACCAACATCTATACAAGCGCAAGCTATCCCTTTGATATTAAGAAAAAAAGATGTACTAGGAAGCGCACAAACAGGAACAGGAAAAACAGCAGCTTTTGCTATTCCAATTTTACAACACATTTATTTAGACCGTCAAGAAAATCACCAACGCAGAGGCATAAAATCTCTAGTTATTACGCCAACACGTGAACTAGCCATACAGATTGGTGAAAGTTTCACAGCTTATGGACGCCACACAGGCATAAAAAACACCGTTATTTTTGGTGGAGTAAAACAAGCCTCTCAAGTACGCGCTCTGCGCTCTGGAGTAGATGTACTTGTAGCCACTCCAGGACGATTACTCGACCTGATTAATCAAGGCATTATTAGCCTTAAACACATTCAGTTTTTTGTACTGGATGAAGCTGACCGAATGTTAGATATGGGTTTTGTTAATGACATCCGTAAGGTTTTAGCTCTTTTACCAAAAGAACGTCAATCTTTATTCTTTTCAGCAACAATGCCTAAGAATATTGTGGATCTGTCACAAAAGATATTACGCAATCCTGAAAAGGTAGAGGTAGCAGCCACGTCTTCTACAGCAGAAACGATACAACAATCGATATACTTCACCAATAAATCAACAAAAAAAGACCTCTTGTTTCACATTCTAAAGAATAAGAAAATTGAGCAAGTATTAATTTTTGCAAAAACGAAACACGGTGCCGATCGTATTGGTAAAAACCTTGCTAGCAAGAACATTACTGTTGGCGTTATTCACGGTAACAAATCACAAGTACAACGTCAAAAGGCATTAGTTAACTTCAAAAAAGGAGAACTTAGAGCATTAATCGCTACAGACATCGCAGCGCGTGGTATTGATATTGATAAACTGAAATACGTTATCAACTACGACATACCTAACATTTCAGAAACCTATGTACACCGTATAGGTCGTTCGGGTAGAGCAGGAGAAGAAGGTCAGTCTATTTCTATGTCAGAACCAGAAGAGAATGAATATGTACGCGATATAGAGAAGCTAATTAAGCTTAAAATAGATGTGGTAAGAGATAATCCATATCCACAGACAGACAAACCGATGTCATCAGCTCAAAAGAAAGCGGCTGAAAAAGACAAAAACCGTAAGAAACAAGAGTTCTTTGCTAATCGCAAAAAAACTAAAAATTCGCCTTCTAAACCTTCACGTCAAAGAAGATAAGATAACAAAGAAGGTTTTTTGAAACTTTTTTCAATAAAAATGAAAAAATATTTCGAAATGCTTTGGTGATTACAAAAAGGAAAGCTACTTTTGCACACCGTAAAAACGGGATAATTAAGCATTAATCATCAGGAGAGGTGGGAGAGTGGCTTAATCCGCATGTTTGCTAAACATGTGTACGGGAGACTGTACCGGGGGTTCGAATCCCCCCCTCTCCGCAGTATAGTTTGAAAATCAACGAGTTACAAAAATTACACGCATTTTCACACGTACAACTTAAAAAGATAGTTCCAATTGGGACTATCTTTTTTTTTGCGTTTAACTCAAGTGAGAAAGATTATTCTTCTTATAATTCTCAGCCTGATGGAATACATCTTGATAAACTTCGTCACGCTCTACTGGTGGATATCCATGTTCATCAAGTAGCATTATCACCCCCACCTTTAAACTTAATTTAATATCTTCTCGTTTATCCCAGTCGGGATAATTAGCTTGTTCATCAACCAAAACCTTAATAGCCTTAGCTAACTCTATTAATTTATTTTCAGGATAAGTAAAATCGTATTTATTACACAACTGCAACAAAATATCATAAAAAGCCTTTTCCTCAAAGTCGATACCTAAATCATCGCCTGCCGAAAACTCATTCTGTACTTGCCAGATAAGATCTGTGAGTTGATCTGCCATCTCTTCATAGACTTCGGAACGTAGTATATCATTTTCGCTTCTATCGTTGTACCTCTCTACCAATGATTGCATCTTACGGGTAAAGTCAACACCTCTAACATGGTTTACCTTCTTTATTTCCCCTATGGCTTTTGCCAATAGCTTTTGCAGTAACTTGATCTTGGTATTAGGTAGTTTTATCTTATTGATTTTGTCAATGTAATCTTGATCAAAGATATCTTGCGTACTTTCACCCTCTCCCATCTTAAATAACTCTTCTACACCATCACTGGCTAGAGCATCCTTTATCATATCACGAACTCGAGCATTCATCTGTGCGATATCAGGAGCATCGCCTTTCGTTAGTTTAAAAACAATGGAACGTACAGCCAAGTAAAAATGTGTATAGTCTCTTTCTACTTGTGTTAGCTTCTCACTACCTGCACAAATATCATAGGCTGCTTTCAATCGCTTTACGAAGCCCATAAAGCGTGTTTCTTTATCTTTGGTGTGCATCATAAACTCAGCAGCCTCATTAAGCGCATTGAGCTGTTGTAGTGGTGTACCACCAAAGTATTTGGAACTATTAAAGGTGTGGAAAATCTTTGCCAATAAATCAAGATGATTACGAACCACCATTAATGATTCTCCAATATCCTCGAAATTATCCTTATCACCACTATTATATCTTGCCAGTGCAAGGTTCATCTGTTTTTTGATGCCGATATAATCAACAACTAAACCTTTATTCTTACCTTCAAACTTACGGTTGACACGTGAAATGGTTTGAATAAGATTATGCTGTTGAATAGGTTTATCAATATATATTGTATCCAAGAAAGGGACATCAAAGCCAGTAAGCCACATATCTACCACAATGGCTATTTTAAAGTTTGATTTCTCATTTTTAAACTGACGGTCTAGCTCTTTACGGTATTCCTTAGTACCAAGAAGATTATAAAGGGTTTCATCATCATCTTTGCCTCGGGTCATTATCATTTTAATGCGCTCCATAGGCTTGACTTCTTTCTGCTCATTTTCCGTAAGCTCCAAACCATCATCAGCCACTTTTATTTCATTCCACTCGGGACGTAAAGCAAGGACGTTTTTGTAAAACTCATAAGCAATCTGTCTAGAGCTACACACAAATATCGCCTTGCCTTTAATCGATGCCCCTTCGGAGGTACGGTTTTCATAATGCTTCACAAAGTCTTCGGCAAGAGCTTTCAAACGGTCAGGATCACCAATGATAGCATTCATACTAGTTACCGCTTTCTTGCTTTCTTCTATTTGATATTCATTTGCTCCAGCTGTAGCAACTTCTTCATAGTACTGCTCTATCTTTTCTAATTCACTATTCTGCAATGCAATCTTTGCCGAACGTCCCTCATAAACAATACGCACGGTAATTTCATCTCTTACCGATTCTGTCATCGTATATTCATCCACCACTTTACCAAAGACATCAAGTGTAGCATCTATTGGTGTGCCTGTGAAACCTACATAGGTGGCATTAGGCAAGGAATCGTGGAGGTATTTTGCAAAACCAAAAGTCTTGGAAACACCTTTTTCGGTTACTCGCACCTTTTGGTCAAGGTTAGTCTGGCTTCGGTGAGCTTCATCAGAGATACATATTACATTGGTTCGTTCGGTCAATAGCTCGGTGTCTTCTGTAAACTTATGAATGGTAGTCAAGAACACTCCACCACTCTGACGACCTTGTAGCATTTCACGTAGCTTAGCCCTGCTTTCTACACTTATGATGTTGTTATCCCCGATGTAACGTTTGGCTTCTCCAAAAGTCTCGGACAACTGATCATCAAGGTCGGTACGGTCAGTAATTAGTACAATTGTTGGACTTTCGAAGTAGGTACTTTTCATCAGTAAGCGTGCAAGGAAAAGCATTGTATAGCTTTTACCACAACCTGTAGCTCCAAAGTAAGTTCCTCCCTTACCATCGCCCTGTGGACGTTGTGCTACTTTTATATTTTCATACAAACGATTGGCTGCATAGTACTGAGGATAACGACAAACAATTTTAACATCTTTCTTTGAGGTATCAGGGACAAAGATAAAGTTACGGATAATATCACGTAAACGATTCTTATTCAACATTCCTTGCACCATAGTAAACATACTGTCTATACCATCTACTTCCTTAGCAAGACCCGCAATTCTACGCCACGCATAGTAGAATTCGTAAGGTGCAAAGAAAGAGCCTGCCTTGTTATTAATCCCATCCGAAATAATACAAAAAGCATTGTACTTAAATAATTCAGGAATATCTCTGCGATACCTTACTGTTAGCTGCTTGTAAGCATCGTATATGGTAGCATCCTCACGTATGGCTGATTTAAACTCAAAAATCACCACTGGCAAACCATTAATATAAATGATGCCATCAGGAATGCGTTTTTGATTGTCAGTTCCTACTATCTCTAGTTGGTTAACGAAGCGGTAATTGTTTTGATCTTCTGAGTATGGAGGTACCCCTTCGGCAGCTATACTATCTAGGTTTTTACTCTGTAGTTGAGCTTCTAATCCATTATAATCAAGTAGCTCAATGTGAATATCTTTTTGCGTATGATCCTCTCGCTTTAAGATGAAACCATCTGATAACCAGCGCATCATCGTCTTATTGCTTTCGTACAAATCACTAGCAGGTAACGCTTTTAGGCGTAATAGAATAGATTGTGCTTCGAATTTAGTCAGCATTTGCCCCTTATAACGCGACTGCAAATAGCTAATAAAATCCTCTTCGATAATAACTTCCTCTTCTGAACGAGAAAGCTCACTACCTACAAGGTGCGGATAGCCTTCTTGGGCTAATAGTTCGATAAATGCTTCTTCTAATTTTGCTTCTGTGAATTTCATTATTCTCTTTTTTACTGTCAATAATCTGCCACTTCCAGTCTCGTTATTACCAACCTATCTACCAACCCATCTACCAACCTATCCATTGATGCAACTTGACCACCTATTACACCACCTATTACACCACCTACTTGACCACCTTTAACTTGTTCGGTAGCTTATTCGGTAACTTGTTCGGAGAGCTCCTTATTTCCATAATCCGACTCCAAAGAAAAACGGATATCAGTAAAGCTATCAAGAGATCTTAAACACACTTTGATCTCCTATTTCTTTAGTTCTATGCCTTTGAATTCAGTATATTATAATCGTGTTCTAATTTATCTCTGCACAGTTCAGTTATACATCAATTAAAATTATCCACTTACCTCTCGTTTCACCTTCTCTTTTAATAGCTCCTTTTTCTTTTAATACATCGATATGTTTACCAACCGCTGATTCATTTATCGATAATTTTTTAGACAATTCTCTATATGTTATTTTATTATCTGCAGCTATTATTCTTAAAACTTCTATTTGTCTTTCTGTTAAATCTTCAATTACACCACCTATTACACCACCTTGCTTACTTTCGTAATCCGACTCTAAAGGAAAACAGATTTCAAGAAAGTTATCAGAGATCTTAAACACGCTTTGGTCATATTAAGCTAATAATTAAATGTTAACTTTTTTCGTTATTTTCTCTCTGATTTTCTAATAGATATAATATTGCTTTCCCTTTTGTAGTAGTTAGATACTTTTGAAACTGGCTTTTAGGCACCTTAGGCAGGGTTCTTTGAAGTAGTTGTAAGTCTATCAAGGGTTCTATATGTTTATTAAAATTCTTGGTTTGATTACTAAGAGATAGACAATCAACCAAGATTTCCTTCTTCTTTCTTGGTGTATGAGAAAAGCTTAACACCTCTTTTTGTTCGTTTGTTATAAGCTCAATAAAAGGCTTTACTTTTTCAATAAGCTTCTCATCTGGTGTTACATCTTTTAGGTAGGCATTTAGAATTGCCTTCGCAACATCCTCATTAAAGATCGTTCGTAGATCTTCTTTCCCCACTTGGTTACTCACTTGGTTACTCACTTGGTTACTCACTTGGTTACTTTCGTAATCCGACTCTAAAGGAAAACAGATTTCAAGAAAGTTATCAGAGATCTTAAACACGCTTTGGTCATAGACTTTAAGTATGCGATGAATGCCAGAGCCTAGCTGCTCTACCAATCTCAGATCACGATAGATGCGCATTAGCTCTCTGTTGCGTGGCATAGAGCGCCCTGCAAAGAACTCCTCTTCGCTTAATCCCTGTACCAAACCACCATACGAAGTGATGCTTAATCTATCGGAGTAAATCTCTACTACTGGAGGCACTTCTGAGGTATAATCATTGTGAACCATAGCATTGATTAAAGCCTCCCTTAGTGCAGTTTTGTCTATCATTTGCTTTTGCAAACGCTCGGCTGCGCCTGTTATCTTCACAAAGGTTTTGTTTTCTACCTCTAGCTTATCTAATATGCTGTGGGTAGCTTTTATCAGCGAACAATAACCCAACTCCACATTTTCTACAAGATCTGTTTTGTCGGTACCTGCATACTTGGCTACTTTCATCGATACCGCATTTTTATCGGCTAAAAGGTAAGCCACATAATTATATTGCCCCTCTGGTGTGTAGAGGTCTATGCTCTTCAGGAATTCATCATTTAACTCAAAACCTTGGGTGTTATAATAAATCTTGAGCTGCTCAAAGCTTAAATCCTGACGATTCGATACTATTTTACCCAAAGTATTACGAGTACGCTTAGAGAACAGTTCCTCTATCATCACCACGGGCATAGGTTCGGCTGCACTGCCCACACGTATGTAGCAGCCTTGTTCGCTCATCCCTTTTTTCTTAATGTAATAGGGTTTTTCTGAGCCACTAGCTATGTTTATTTTAACCACATCATAGCCCTCTATGCTTTCGAGTACCACCTCGAACAAGCCCATACACGAGGGCTGAATATTATGCTTCAAGCGATCTTTAATGCGGAGTTGTAAGTCGTCTGCATCTGCTACACCTACAGCTTGTCCTTGCTTATCTATGCCGATATACAGGGCTCCTCCAAGATCAGAGTTTAAGAAAGCAACGACTTCCTTTTCTAAATCATTGGTAAGTTCTTGTTTTAGTTCTATGCGGTTGGATTCTGTCATAATAATATATGTTTGCTAGTGTTCTCAAGCTTGATCAAATTTATTCTCTATAATAGAATTACCACAAATAAATTTACCGATGTTCAAATCATCTTCAATTTTAAGTACAACCAATACTATGATTCGAAGCAATTTATAATACATATCTCTTGACACCTCTTCCGAAGGGGAATTGGTGCCATGCATATACTTATTTCTTAAATCGAAGCCATTCATAAATTCCTTCTTGTTAAGGTAGTAATTAAAATAACTTTGCTCAGCCTTAGTAAATAAAGTGCTTTCTGATTTTAAAATTCCTAAAGACTCTAGTTTATCAATATATGATTTCTGAGAATCATTAAAATGCCAGTAATTTAAAGACTCCTCTCTATATAATTGTGATAAAACGTATAGCTGTTCACTATCTTTAATTCTTAAATATCCTTTATGATCAACAAATAATAAATCATTTTCAAAAAGTAAATTCAATCTCTCCCATTGATACTTATGGTAATTTCCAAATACCACTTCTTCATTTTCTAATAAGTCATAAAGCGACTTGTAATGCTTTTCTTCATAGGGGGGCACATATGATAAAAAGGCTTGATCCGAAAATAACAAGAATAAAACTGTATCCAACTCTTTATTGTTTAGGTAAAAGTACTTGTTTTCTACTAAACTAGGAATCTGTGAAAAGGTATATGGTTTAGAGCTTATAGCTAATAATTCTAAATTAATTTCACCATCTTCACAATATAGCTTGTATTGCTTAAGTAAGGAATCAAATTCAGATAAAAGGATTTTAATTTTCTCAGAATACCTTGTGCCATCGCTTGGAAGATTAAAACTTATAGAACTTATGTTATACCATTCTTTAATATACTCAACAACAAAATGTTCTATCAATTTCTCTACACTCGTATTCTTTTCCTCCTTCAACAATTTATCAAAACCAACAATCACAAGCATCGATCTTATCTCTTTCTTTTTAAATGCAGAAGACCTAGGATATGAATTTCGCGAAGAAATAAAGGTTCTTTCAAAACTGTCTATTTCATAGTCCTTACTAACTAAATCAACACATACCTCTTTAGTAAAATACATAAAAAGAGCTCGAAAGCACATGATTTGAAATGTAGGGTCATTAATTTTTAAAATCCTTTCTTTGCTGTATGAATAAATTTCAATATTACCCTCCCTTCTAAATTCAAACATTTCATCCTGTTCTCCATCAAAATTTAGTTGAATCCCAAATACCTGAGCAGAACCATTTTCTAATATCTCATTATTCAGTTTACGTTCAACCTTCTGCGCTTTAAGAAGTGTTCTGTCCGAAACACTTAGCTGTGAGCTATTATTTATGTTTAGGATTAATCTTATGTAGTTTAGATTAGGGCGTTCTATGTTGATGTACTTAATTATTAGCTGTTCCTTATCCTTTAAGCTCAGGTTTTGTGGGAAATAGAGCGCTTTTCTTTCTCTATCATGCTTCTCTACATATTCAGTAAGCAAAAGTTCCGCTGATGATTCAAAGGAGATTAGATAACTGTGTATCTCTTGTTTAAAGTGTTTAACTAACTTTTCTTGATGTAAAATTGGATTAATGTACAAGTCTTCTACCTCCAATAGTTTAGAGAACTTTTCCCTACTAATATTTTTATGACAATCAAGGTTTGCTGTTATTTCCCAGAATGAATCCTCAAGCATTCGATATTCAACTTGATTGAAGATTTCAATAATATTACTATCATCAATAGTTTGCCAAAAGGAAACAATGCTTTTCCACATAAGCTTCACCTTAACTTTAGCATCTTGGATCTGCTTCTCATCACAATCAGCTGGAAAAATTTCATTATCTACATATAGCTTGATCTGATAGAATTCTATAAGATCGGCAATACTATTATCAGCTTTTTCATCGAAAGCATCAAGTACTTTAATGGCTTTCTTCATTTCATGATAAGAAGCCAAATCTGTTTTGGAATAAAAATGTACTCTATCTGGTTGCATCAATATAAACTTATTCAGATTGTGGTATAATTCTACACATAGGTGCAGGCATGACCTTTTCTCTAAACATTGTTGGCTCTGAAAATAAACGTTCAATATCTAACATCAGATTATAACAGTGCTCTTTCTTTTTATAATAATGTGGTTTAATACATAGACAGTGCTTCTGTTCAAAAATATATCTAAGCAAAGTTCTGTCTGATGTACCACAAGAATGTCCCAATATTTCAACACTAAAAGGACCTTCACTCATAAATTGGACTAGCATCCTGTGATACATACTTCTCTGATACCATTGTGATTTACTATACTTTAAAAGTTCCCTATAGAAAGGTGAGTTCTTAAATAAAGTATAATTCTTATCATGCTCATCCCCAATTCCAAATATTGGCTGATTTTCTGGATTATTTATTTCACCATGAATAAAGTTTACTGTGTATCTCATATTACCAACGTCGTCTTTAATATCTGGCAAATAATTAAGAATTGTATAAGTATAATTGAAATTAAGAATATGAATTTCTGAATTCTTATCAATATCAGCGTTAAATAATGGATAAAAATCTTTTATACAAAATTGAGATTGTTGTGTTTTAAGATATTCTATCAATTTCTCCTTCAAAAAAAAGAACTCTTTATTTATATTAATAATATTTACTTCGCGGTTCTTTTTACCTTGATAAGCAATCTTTAAAGTGTTAAAATATTCACTTTCAACATCCACCCAATTTAAACTCACCTTATTATATATCTGTAAAAACAAATATGATTTTATGTTTTTTTTAAGGCCATTACGTGGGTAGGTGTTTTTATCTGCATCTTCAGTCATGTGTTGAAAAAAATGGATTACATTCTTTAAATCAAGATTTTCAATATCATCATGTGAATAGTTTCCCTTATAACCTCCAGGATAATGAATTTTAATCAACATATCCTCATAAACAGTTTCTATTCCTTTCTGCAATGTTTTTATAGCATTAAGTAAATACCATTTAACAAAACTTCCATAATCAGTATTCAAACCGTGGGCACGATCAAAACCATTTCCTATGATTATTAGTTTATTCATTTTTCTGCTTTGTTATACTATTTCATCCAATCATCAGTTATATCTACAACTTCCCAACCTACAGAAGCAAAAGCATACTTCAATGCCCTAAGCTTTGTTCCTTTATCAAAAAAATCGTCATCGCCTACTTTAATCCATTCAAATGCATGAGTTTTAAGTACCAGCTTTATTGCATCAATAATTGCGGTTTTACCAGAATCATTAATACCAATCAAAACATTTAAATGTTTATGAAATGGGACTGTTAGATGAGAATTCTTTAGAAATGATTTTTAATTTGAAGAACCTTTTATTCCATACTTCCTAAAATTCCATAATTTTAATTCTGACAAATACATAAGTTTAGTTTTCTATGGTGGCTAGTTTTGAAAAAAGTAAATCCTTCATTTTTAGTAAAAATCTATCTAAAGATTGAGTTTTAATTATTTTCTCAAAGAGAACAGACGTTTTCAAATTAAATTCTTCAATAACACTTGATTTGTTAGGTAGAATTATTTTTATTGACCCTATTTGGTCATTGCTCACATTGAATTGCTGACTATCTCCACCAAAACTCCATATTTCATTCTGAAAACATTCTGTTTTCAAGGTACAATACAAGTACCCCGAGTCATATTTGGGACTATTATCTAATCGATAAAATCCTACACGTTGATTAATAAAAAAGTCAGGCATATAATCAGGTATTAATCCAATTTTTCCCATTGTAAAACCTGTCATGGCAAGCACAATATCTCCTTTTTTCACTCTACAGTGATCCCTATTAAATTCGTTTGAATCAGAAACAAACTCTAATTCTTGTTCGCAAATCGTATTATTTTGAATGGCACCAATCTTAACAACTGGGAGACCTTTATCTGTCCACCATTTACTTTTAAATGCGTAACCTGAATTTATCTTTATATAATTTGATATAGGTAAATATTCCCACCCCAAAGGAATCTCCTTCTCCAACTCCTCACACCAAACCATCTCACCTCCAGAGCTTTTGTATGGTTTTCCATTCTCATTAGGGAACTCAAAATCCACAAACCACTGCTTATAAATAGCCTGTGCTGTTTCTTCAAGCTTCTGAATAAGTTGATTGTTTAATGCTATGCGATTTTTTACGGTGTTGTATTCGGCTACTATTTCCTTTTGTTTTTCAGGAGAAGGCAAAGGAAATTGCATATTGCAAAAATCTTCCCATTCAAGACTCCCTCGCACTCCACCAACGGCATAAAAACAAGCTTCTCGATCAAACTCAGCACGAGAAAACCACATCATTAAATATTCAGGCAAAAGCACTTTTTCATCTTTAACCTCAAACACAGGATAAGCTTGAGAAATAATGGCTTCATTAAAACCTTGCAATAGTGCAATAGGCATTTTTTTGTCTCGCCTTACCTGCATAGTGCTACACGCAAACTGGTTTTTGCGAATAATTTTATAGTTACGCATATTTGTTCCTATCGTATTAGCTACTGATGGAATAAACCGCTTATTGATAGTTAACCCCAAAAGAGTATCAATGGCTAAATCTTTGTTACGCTCATCAACAAGGTGTATGTAATCTCCTATAGGTTTATAATTGCTCATCATTGGTTAATTCTTTTCTATTTCACTGTAGCACAACATAAAGTTGTACTAACATCTATTCTTCAATCATTTTATTCGTAGAGTTATCTTGCAATAATATTTTCATTTGCGAAATAGCTACTTGATTTAGCTTTAGCAGTCTGTCTCTTTGCTCTAAGCCATCGCTAATCAATACGGCATTTAGGTTTTCGAGATTCGCCAAGCATACCAATTGAGACACATTGACATAATCACGAATATTTCCTTTTTTATCGAGGTTTTCCTCTCTCCATTGTTTCGCTGTTTTGCCAAATAGAGCCACATTCAAAACATCAGCTTCGTTGGCATACACATAGCTTATTTGCTGTGGTGTCAGGTTTTCAGGAATTAGATTTTCCTTAATGGCGTCGGTATGTATGCGGTAGTTAATTTTTGTAAGTTGACGTTTAACACTCCACTCAAGCTCTTTAGCTTCGCTTTCTTTTAGTCGCTGAAACTCTTTAACCGTATAAATCTGAAATTCTGGGCTAAGCCACATTGCAAAATGAAAAGCGATGTCTTTATGAGCATAAGTGCCACCGTATCTACCTGCTTTTACTATTATTCCTTGGGCATTGGTTCTTTTTATCCATTGTCCGGCAGACATTATAAAGCGATTAGTACCAGCATCTTGTTTAATTACCCCGAATTCGGGGTAATTAAAATCAGTGTTATTGATTTTCTCCCAAATTCCAAGATATTCAAGTGTATTCTTATTGGTTATCCATTTACCTATTAAGCCACTTCCTTCGTTAAAATTAGAAGTCATGTCAGTAAGGCTGATAAAATCTATATCATTTTTATTAAAAACTGATATCTCGCTACCTTGAACATTTATCTTCTTATTTGTCTTGCTCATAACTCGTACCCCAACTCTTTAAACACCTTTAATAAATCCGCTTTTGATTCTTCTTCGGCTTGGAGTAGCTCTTTGAATTCACCTTGCAGGGCTTTCATTTTATCATCGAAATTGATATTTTCATCACGGTTGACAAACTCAATATATTTACTAGGCACCAGTGAAAAATCCTTTTTTGCTATCTCTTCGAAAGTTGCAGAATAGCAATATTCAGGCATATCTTGATAATCCTCATCCGACTGTTGCCAAGTATGGAAAGTATTTGCAATTTGAGCTATGTGTTCTACACTAAACTGCGTAAACTTCTTTTCGAAAGGTTCACCTATTTGGCGTAAGTCTAAAAATAAGACTTCTTTTTCTCGGTTACGGTGCTTCCTTATTTCATCACCTATAGTTTTGGTTTGTTCCCGTTTGTTTTTATTTAAAATCCACACCGTCACACTAATGTTGGTCGTATAGAACATATTTTGAGGAAGTATAAGAATAGCTTCTACCAAATTGTTCTCTATCAACTTGCGTCTAATTTTATACTCTTCGCCACCCCCACTTAACGCTCCATTTGCAAGAACAAAACCTGCTGTTCCATCATCTGATAACTTAGAAGCCATATTCAGTATCCAACCATAGTTGGCATTGCTCTTAGGCGGTACATCGTAACCACGCCATCGGGGATCATCGTTCAATTCGTTTTCTGCTCTCCAATCTTTTTGGTTAAAAGGAGGATTAGCCATGATGTAGTCAGCTTTAAGATCAGGATGTTGGTCATCAGCAAAGGTATCTGCTGCTTTTTCGCCAAGATTAGCCGAAATACCACGTATAGCCAAGTTCATCTTGGCTAGTTTGTAGGTAGTATTGGTGTATTCTTGCCCGTAAATGGAAATCTCCTTCTTGTTACCGTGATGGCTCTCGATAAATTTAATGGATTGCACAAACATACCTCCCGAACCACAAGCAGGATCGTAAATAATACCACGGTAAGGCTCTATCATTCCAGCTATCAGGTTGACAATGCTCTTGGGAGTATAGAATTCCCCTTTTCCCTTACCTTCTGCTAGTGCAAATTTTGACAAGAAATATTCATACACTCGCCCCACTATATCTTGTTGCTTGTCCTTTAGGGTATCAATATCATTAATGGTATCGAGCAAGGAACTTAGCTTAGTAATGTCAAGCCCAAGTCGTGAAAAATAATTGTCGGGTAAGGCACCACGCAGGGCTTTATTCTTTTTCTCAATATTATGCAGTGCGGTATCTATCTTTAGCGCAATATCGTTTTGCTTAGAGTTTTTGATGATGTACGACCATCGTGACACTTCATCGAGGTAAAACACATTAGCCTGACCATAAAAAGCGGGCATTTCAATGTATTTCTGTTTACCTTCGTCTAAAAGTGTTTGACGGTGTGCTTCAAACTTATCGCTAGCGAATTTTAGGAAGATCAACCCTAGTACGACGTGTTTGTACTCAGCAGGCTCTACACTACCTCTGAGTTTATTTGCAGAATCCCACAAGGACTCTTCTATGCTTTTTTGCTTTACTACTTTCTTTTTTGCCATCAAATTCTTGATCTTATGTTATTTTCCCAAAGATAGAAAAGAATTAGCAAAGTAAGGTGGTAAGGATAATGGTATTTACTTTTTGTAAAAAACTAGATTTTGATAAAATCTAAAGAAATTAGCATCACAAAATCGATCAAACGTTTAATGCTTTATAAATAGGAACTTTACAAAAGGAATATTCAGCGAATAAAACGCCTATTCATACCTTTTAATCATAAATTAAGCGAATAACATCGGATTGTCATCATTTGTCATTCGCTTATTTATCGTTTTAATACGCTTAATTATTCCTCTTTTATTACACGTTTCTCAGTAATGGAGAACTCCCAATTCTGAGTGCCGTATCTGCTTTTTTGCATTACTGCCACACGCTGTTCATCACGCCTTTGTACATTGATGATGGCAGAGCTATCAAACACTATTGCCGAACCACCACGCACACTTCCAGTCGTTGTTTTCTGAAAAATGGAGATAAATATGGTATTTGGAAAATCCATTCGTAACTTATCAAAGCCATCACCTACTACAATAAGTCTATTCATTGTTCAATTCTCTTTTACAATTTCAACAATGTGACTCATTCATACATTCAGCTAAACGTTTGAGATCTTCTGACATATATTTCATTAGGACTTCTTTCTTTTTTCGCCCCCACCCTTGTATTTGTTTTTCACGGTAAAAGGCATCGTCTATCCTGTCGTATTCTTCTAAGTAAATAAGTTTCACAGGAAGATGCTTTCTGGTATGGTTTGATCCTTCTCCTATTTGGTGCTCTGCTAATCGACGTTCAATGTCTTTTGTGCTGCCTGTGTAGTAACTGCCATCGGCGCATTCTAATATGTAGGTGTAGCAGGTATTCATTGTTTCTCATACGGGGCTTCGACTCCGCTCAGCCACCTTTCTTTTGTTCTGATTTTTTGTGTTCTGTGTATGACTCCGCTCAGCCACCTTTCTTTTGTTCTGATTTTTTGTGTTCTGTGTATGACTCCGCTCAGCCACCTTTCTTTTGTTCTGATTTTTTGTGTTCTGTGAGGATTCCTACTCCATCTTTAGCACAATGACGGGTGGCTGAGTATTGCTCAATATAAAATCTTAGCACTATGATAGGTGGCTGACTTCCACAATACTTTATCGTTAGCACTATGATAGGTGGCTGAGCGGAGTCGAAGCCCCGAGTGCTTTTATCCATTTAACTAAAAATCGTTGACTTTTTATCTAGTTTTATTATTCACAGAAAGCTTGTGGAATAAAACCAATAATAGGAAATTTAATTTGGTCTCATTAAAACCAATCAATTCATTTTTATTCTATTTTGTTTGAAATTATAAATCCAGTCAAAAGCACCATCTACAGAATTCCATATTGGCCAAGCCGTATTAACATACGAAACAGCCTCATTTTCATCACCAAAACCAATATATTGTGGCTGTTCTTTGGGCATTTTCAGATTACCTAATAGATAGTCAATAACAAACTCATTGCTTTTGTATGCTTGCAATAATAATTTATTACTTGCTATAGGGCCTAATTTTATAAAACTATAAAGAGCTTTATTATAATTCCATACTGCACAATCTTCATCTTCGTTATTTTTAATGAATTTTTCAAATTTTGTCAAGTTATTTTGCGCCAGAAACAAGGTAGATAACAAATAGCGAATACCTTGATTATCATTAGGATTAAGCTCTAACATCTCTTCATAAATCTCAATGGCTTTATCCACCTCATTAATGGCATAGAAACAAGCTGCAAGACCATCTTTTGCACGCATATATGGTCGCGTTTCTAACAAACCCCAGAAATGCCCCTTTTCTTCTCTAATAAATTTCTTACCCAATGTTTTTTCTCCTGCTTTTATGGCCTTTTCATATTGCTTTATTGCTTTATCAATATCTTTTTCGGCATCAGCCAGATAATTATAAGCATCTACATTATTAGGGTCTAATTCAAGCGCTTTTTTAACTAACTTCTTTCCTTTTGACACTGGTTGTTCATAGGCATCATAAACTAAATCTTGAGCACGTCCTATGTCGTCCGTTCTTTCAGGCAAATCATCAAGACTCTGCCCCTCCATACGACTCAGGAAGTCATTTATTTCATCGGAAGAATTAAAATCTTGCTCTTTGATTTTCTCCATTAATTTAGCGAGGTCTTTTTCCGTATTCATCATCGTAATATTATTTTCTTTTGCCTAGTGTTTACACAAAATCAATAGCACAAACACCCATCATTAGCTCAATTAATTAAATTTCTCTAACATTGCTATAGTCTAAATAATTTTCAAATATAAGATTTTATAATTATTTAGAACTATTTATAGAAATGTTATAAAGCAAATTTATAGGAGACAGAGTACGTTATACTAATCGATTACACTTTTACATCTTTGGTTACAACCATCAAAAGTGAATAATTTACGCTTTAAAAACAAGGAAAATGATACTTAACTTATGAAATAGGTAATTTCAAATTTACGTGGTATAACGATCTTAATATTTTTTCACACAAAACTTGTGTTTTCTATTATAGAAATATCTTGACAAGTAGGAAAATCGTGAAAACTAAAAATTTACACGAACAGAAGACATCAACAGCCTATTACCCCAGTCTATTAATACAACAAAAAACAGGAAGCACATACCAAACAGCTAGTTATCAGGAATAATAGATGGCAATGCAATAAATGACTTTACATTATAACAAAAAGGAAAAACCTTATCTATATCATAGTGAAATAAGCTATTCTATATCCTTCTTAAGGGTATGACAAGCATCAGAAACAGGACAACCTTTGCATGTACTACAACTTTTGTTTCCACCTTTAGGAGGTTTTATTTTTCTTAAAAATCCTCTAACAGCTAAGAATACACACAAAGCAATAATTGCAAACACGATAATATTTCCCAAATTCATCATAATAAAGAAGCTATTTGATAAAAAGAAAAACTAATAAACCAAGCTAGACCAGTAGTATAAAACATGGTAAACAAGGCCCAACTCCAGTTGAGTTCACGTTTTATAGCAGCAATCACTGCCACACAAGGAAAATAAATAAGAACAAATAACATCAATGAAAATGCCACTATCGGAGAAAAGACATGCTCGCCTTTATGTTTACCGCTATGATATTTTTGATCTTGCAATTTGGACTTGAGGTTCTGATCCTCACCAGCACCACTCTGATAAAGTACAGCCATAGAACTCACCACTATTTCTTTTGCAGCCACTCCAGTAAGTAAGCTAACACCAATTCTCCAATCAAAACCAAGAGGTCGTATCACGGGTTCTATCGTATGACCAATGCGGCCTATATAAGACGATTCAATGCGTTCTGCCTCTCTAGACATTGTTATCTCTTTAATCTGGCTGTCCCGTTCACTCTGATCAATACTTAAATTTTGGCTTACCTGCTCTATTAAGGTGTCATAATCTTGAGTAAAATTAACTTCACGAGGAAAATAGCCCAAAGCCCATATCAATACAGATGCAACGAGTATAATACCTCCCATTTTTGAAAGGTACTGCACACTCTTTTCCCACATATGAATAGCGGTATTTTTCACCGTTGGGTTACGATAAGGAGGGAGTTCCATGACAAAAGGCACGTCTTCTTTTTTGAAAAATATCCGATTGAGAACAAGCGAAAGAAGAGCCGCAAGCAATATGCCTATCCCATACATTAAAAGCAATATACTCCCTTTATTATTCACAAAAAAAGCAGACGTTAACAAGACATAGATGGGCAAACGTGCACTACAGGACATAAAGGGAATAATCATCATAGTGACAATACGATCTTTACGGTTCTCTAACGTACGCGTAGCCATAATAGCTGGCACATTACAACCAAACCCCATCAACATAGGAATAAAGGATTTACCATGCAAACCTATCTTATGCATGGCTCTATCCATAATAAAAGCTGTGCGCGCCATATAGCCCGTATCTTCCATCAGAGAGATACAGAAAAATAGAATCAAAATATTAGGAAGAAAAATAATGACACCTCCCACACCACCTAAAACACCATCAATAACCAGGTCATGCATCATACCTGAAGGTATAAAAGCTCCTAACTGTGTTGCCAACCAAGAAACACCGCTATCGATCCAACTCATAGGATATGCTCCTAAAGAAAAAGTCAGCTGAAACATAGCCCACAGGATAGCTAGAAAAGAAGGAATACCTAACCACTTATTAGTAAGTAGTAAATCGGCTTTATAACCTGTACGCACACGATCTTCTTTAGAAGGCTGGTAAGTCTCCTTCAATGCTCCACGTATAAAGGCATACTTAGCATCACTAATAATGGTAGATGTATCATCTTTAAAGTTACGAACAAGACGTGTTTTTTCTTTTTGTATCAAATCTTTTATATGTTCGTTGGTCGCAATCTCAAGTAAATGCTCGAAATGAGAATCTCCCTCAAGCAACTTAATAGCCACATAACGTACATGGTACTGATCTTTAATATTACTATGAGAATTAATCTCCGTACAAATATTATCAATGGCACTATTAATATGTATGCCGTAATTAATATGAATATGACGAGAACTCGTATCACGCCCTTCGTAAACATCAATAATTTTATTGAGCAAACGTCTGAGCCCTTTTTTCTTAGTCGCTATGGTAGGAAAGATAGGACATCCCAGAAGTTTTGATAAGGTTTTATAATCCAAGACACTACCACTCTTCTCCAATTCATCATACATATTGAGCACCAATATTACATTGACATTCATATCAATGAGCTGTGTCGTCAGGTAAAGGTTACGCTCTATATTAGAGGCGTCAATAACATTGACTACCACATCAGGCATTCCATTACTTAAATGTTCTCGTACGAAAAGTTCTTCTGGGCTATATTCGGAAAGAGAGTATGTACCTGGTAAATCTGTTAAGTTAATATTATAACCTTCAAGATGCAATTGAGCGGTTTTTACATCGACCGTAACACCACCATAGTTACCAGTATGTTCGTGTCTATTAGCCGCTTGATTATAAAGCGTTGTCTTACCACAATTGGGATTGCCAACTAAAGCGACATTAATATTTTTGTCTTTTTCTTTTACAATTTCTTGTAAATCCTCAATACTCATGACGCCATTATACTCGCCATCCTTTAATCTTTTGGCATCATCTTTAGAAATTACCTTTATAAGTTTAGCCTCGTTGCGACGTAAACTAACGTGATATCCCATCAATTCATATTCGATAGGATCTTTTAAAGGAGAATATCTGACCACCTTAACAGTAGCTCCTCGGTTAAAGCCCATTTCAGTAATTCGCTTACGAAATGCACCATATCCTTTTATCTTCAGGATAACGACCTCTTCACCCTCCTCTATATCACTCAAATACCGATCTTGAAATTCTGTCATCTCCGGATAATTCATATATCTAGCAAAAGTAAGCCTAAGTTTCTTAATACACAAAGGACAGCAATCATTATTAGTAGTGATTTATAATAATCATTCTCCCCTATTTTGAGAGATTACATCTACTTTTCTGTAATATGCCTTTTTATCTCCTTCTCCTTAAAAAAACAAGTTCAAAACAAACAACATTTAAAAATAAATATTATGAATAATAAAATATTAAGGCTCTATGTCGTTTTATGTGGATTGAAATTATGCGTAGTCAAAACACCATCCCTACGGGATTTTAAAATAACGAATTCATGAACTACCATAACTACGTGCCGATGGCACTAAAAAAACAGGATATTTCATAAAGTCCTGTAAGGACGATGTTATGGTAGATAAACAATAGTTAATGAAAACAAAAAGGCCCATCGGGACGGTGTTATTTTACGTAAAAATAAAAGTCGTATCATTAAGGAATAAGACTTACCTACATCCTAATTCCTACATCCTAATTCCAAATTCCAAATTCCAAAAACCTATCACGCAGACTATTAGCTATTTATACTGAATAGTTACAATTCTTAATTGTTTGTTATTTTATTCTCATTAAACGAATGACTATGAATATTTTATGATTAATTGTAACAGCATATATACCTAGAACAAAACTAAAAACATTTCATTTTACAAACAGTCAATATACTATTCTATTACTCATCCTCCATAGTCTTAAGAATCTGATTAATCTGATTCTGCATATTATCCATCTGTACCTGCTGCTCTTTGATAGCCTGCAAAAGGATGGCACTCATTTTGGCATAATTAACCGATAAATAACCATCCTGACCAGTCACTACAAGCTCTGGAAATACTCTGTTTATTTCTTGCGCTATCACACCAAGATCTTCACCCGTCTGCTTTGTTGGATTATTAATATCCTCACGCCAAGTAAAAGATACCCCACGTATGCCCTCAAGCTTAGCTAACACCCCACTAAGAGTAACTACATCTTTCTTAAAACAAGAATCAGAAGTCGAGGTAAAACTTGGACCATTCCAATTTCCTGTCACGGTGGTATTACCATCTTTTAACATCGCTAGAGCATTCTTACGATTTGAATCGTCAATACCATTACCAATCGTCAATAAGTAATCTGCATTAGCAATCGCAGTTTTACTTCCTAAAGTTGTTAAAGTATCGTTATAATACCCCATCGCAATCTCGCCATAACTTCTAGCGGTATTACCATACCCACCAATAACGGTAGCATAATTACCTGAAGCAGTATTAAAACGACCACCTCCAATAGTAGAATAATCTAATAATGCATTGTTAGACGAACCTCCACCAACAGTAGCCCATTTTTTTAAAGCTTTATTAGAGAAACCACCTCCAACAGTAGAATAATCTAATAATGCCTCGTTAGACAAACCACCACCAACGGCAGAATAAGCACCTGAAGCTTTGTTTAGTTTCCCACCAGCAAGAGTAGAAGATTCACCATCAGCCATATTAGATCGTCCACCACTAACGGTAGAATGAAGACCAGAAGCTCTATTAAAATAACCACCTCCAACAGTAGAACTGTTTTTTGAAGCTATATTATAATAACCACCTCCAATGGTAGAACTGTTTTCTAAAGCTTTATTAGCGAAACCACCTCCAACAGTAGAATAATCTAATAATGCCTCGTTAGACAAACCACCACCAACAGTAGAATTAACACCTGTAGCTTTATTAGTTATCCCACCACCAATGGTAGAATGAACACCTGAGGCTTTGTTAGATTCCCCACCTCCAATGGTAGAACTTTCACCAAAGGCTTTATTATTATTACCACCTCCAATAATAGAGTTAAAACCAGGAGCCGTATTTTCAAACCCTCCTCCAACGCTAGAGCTATATCCTGCAGCTATATTAGAGTAACCACCACTCACTACAGAAAAATTACCTATAGAATCCATTTCAAAAGTATATCCATCATTAATAGTAGAATTACTAGCTCCAACTCTAAAAGCGGCTTTATTTGTAATAAAAGCCATTTTACTATCTACACTTTCCTTTGTAGCATCTGTATTATAAATATCTTGCACACTATCAGAATCGTAAGCCAACTGCTTAGCTCCGAACAAAAAGACATCTTTGGTATCTCCAGCATAAATAACATCATTCTTTCTTTGAAATACAGGATTAGATGCTTGAACGGCTGCAACGGCATCTGCAAGAACAGCCAACACATGGGCTGTACTATCTTTTATTGCTTTTGTGTTAATGGATATTGAATCTGTAGATATACTACGAAGTACGGAAGCTGTATCTGCAAGTGCATCAAGCAGACTTTGTGTACTATCTTTTATTGCTTTTGTGTTAATGGATATTGAATCTGTAGATATACTACGAAGTACGGAAGCGGTATCAGCAAGTGCATCAAGCAGACTTTGTGTACTATCTATTATTGCTTTTGTGTTAATGGATATTGAATCTG
>CBFIII010000004.1:12918-74430 GCA_965662645.1 Bacteroidales bacterium | reverse complement strand
AAGCGGTATCAGCAAGTGCATCAAGCAGACTTTGTGTACTATCTATTATTGCTTTTGTGTTAATGGATATTGAATCTGTAGATATACTACGAAGTACGGAAGCAGTATCTGCAAGTGCATCAAGCAGACTTTGTGTACTATCTATTATTGCTTTTGTGTTAATAGATATTGAATCTGTAGATATACTACGAAGTACGAAAGCAGTATCTGCAAGTGCATCAAGCAGACTTTGTGTACTATCAATGATAGCTTGTGTATTTTGGGCAATACCACTGATATCTTGATCATCTGGATTAACACCACTTATAGAGTCTAGATAAGAGATATGTGCAGCCGTAATCTTAGCCGCCTCACTTGTATTATAAAGAGGATCAACCTCTTCCGTACTTTTAGCATATAAAGCATAAGGCACACTTAATAATTTGGTCACACTTATTATGCTATGACTACTGCTACCCGTAGCATCAACCTCTGTTTTAATAAAATAAGGACCAGCAGCCCAATCAATATCACTCCATCCCGTTTGTGCTCCAAACTGTAAGCTTACCAAGCCATTAATATTTGTCAACAAACTTTGCTCCTCAGCATATACCTCTACCCCATCAGCATCACCTTGCAAAATACTAATACGAATACTAATTGGTTTATTAACGACCAACACATCTACAGAATCACGAATGATAGCCTGATAACTCATTTTCTCAGGAACTTGAGACCAAACACTCAGAACTAATAACAATACTGTTAATGTTGTAAATAACCTTTTCATAATATGTATATTAATCAATCTATTGTATTTTATATGTTCAGAAACATTATAATAATCTCGCTGTTTTTTATATACTTTACACTGCTAATTTCCCACTCTAAGAGTACCAACACCTATAAAACATCTTTTTGCAAAAAACTCTTTCTAGAGAACAAACACCTAATATTTTCACGTTAACATAAACGAGAAAGTAAATCAACTCGACAAAACTATAATTTACACCACACCCTCTCAAAGTAACTAATAGGTAGAATATCGTCTTCCAAACTGCCCAAAACACAGGCCCAACTTGATACCTGCATAAATCGCATGTGTAGATGCGTAACTGGCAGGACTACGATAACTAAAATCTGTAGCAGAAGTAGCAACCAAAAGATTATCATTCGATCCACTACTCGCCTTTCTAAGACCAACCCCCATATAAAGATTAGTTGTAAGCGAAATTGTTCTTTTAGTGGTTTTGTTCATTTTACTAAAAAAGGTCAACTTTCCATATTTAACCGACAGCTTTCTGTATGTAAATGACTGTCTTCTTTTAAGCTTATAAGTCATACCAGTCTCAAAATATAATGACACATCAAGCTTATGCGCAGAAAAATCTGAAACATTATCCCAATCAATACGCTGATCATAACAACCAAACTCTGGCACATCAAAAACAGCTTCGCTGGGATCCTTCATATATGCAGGATAATAGAGATTAGTACTAAGACTACCTTGTGTCCTTTTAGAAGAAAAAGCCAACGGCAACTCTATATTTACCCCCAAGAGTGTACGCAAACTTAAAAATCGGGTAAGATTTATCTTATAAAGCAGGCCTACAGGAATACTTAATGAAGTTAATGCTACTTTATCTTGCCAATCATTACTATACAAAGAAATTTGATAATCCCCCGTAAGATCAGTTCCCTCAGAAAAAACAGCATTATAACTACCGGCATCTAATACGGAACTATAACGATTGACACCTAAACCTAAACTAGCCCCCCAATGTCCGGTAACCCCTCTAAACTGAGTAAAATAATAGTCAACAAAAAAATGAGCATTAGTATTAATACCTGGCATTGTTGAAAACTCATCAAATTGGACTTTTACTTGAGAAATACCAAGACCTATATTTGCACCATATTTAAAATGACTAAGTTGAGCAGAAAGACTTGCAGAAAATAAGACAATAGCAATAATTAATAATAATCTTTTATACATAGCTATCGTACAATTATTTGAGAGGACAAATCACTGACCTTTACAATATAAGATCCACAAAGAAAAGAAGATATATTTAATGATAAAGGGACATTAATTTCCATTTCTTGGGTATAAACAATTCTCCCAGATGATTCAAAAATAAACATTGTCGTAGTTTGACTTTCTCCTCTTTGTATTTCATCATTTAAAAGAATATGAATATCCTCCCCCTTATTAGCAGGCATAGGATATATTGATAAAGATTTTTTGGAAACCTCACTCAAAGTATAGGAAAAATGTCTAGAAACATACAAATTTCCATCTTCGTCTGTTACTTCTAAATAATAGACACCATCAAGACCAGTACTCTCATAATAGAAATTATCAGTTCCCACCACAACGCCATCTTTATACCATGTAAAAGAAACAAATTGACCCTCGTGATTATCACAAATAAGCATTTTACCAGAATAATGTTCTATCACTAAAACCTCAGTAGAAACAAATAATAAATCGAAAGGTTGTTGCACACCACCATAAGAATTTCCATTATCAGTATGCGCTGTTTCATAAATCATTTGACCAATACTGTAGGATACACTTCCCCAAGCATCTGAAACATCAGTACCAGCGGTCAATGTTGTGGACTGAGCAAATGCACTCAGAGGAGTAAAGCTCAATAATACGATTACAAACTCTCGCAAAAGGGAAAATATAACTGATCTATTCAAAATAGTTTATTTTCAAAGGTTGGAAAAATATTAGTTGCAAAACTAATGAGTAATATCAATAATAAAAAACCCCTCATCACTAGTTATTCTTATAAATCTTTACTATATAGATATTTATAGATAACAAGAACAGCAAAAACCCAAGGTAATTTATTAAAAAACAAAACATTACAGAAAGTAAAGAAAATTTTTCAAGGTAAAAACCACATCACTAACCTTCAATTAATTAAATATTTTATTACAACTACACACTCTCTTTTTTTTATAAAAAAACAAAGTGACTCAGATTGACACAAACGGACAGAGACTGAAAATTTGCATCTTTATTATGGCTTTAGAAACAAAGATCAAAAGACAATAATAACCAACGTACCGTCAACCACAAAATTCTGCCCATTACCAAAAAGATTTTCAGAAAAACATCTTACTTCTTCTTTTTTTGATTAACCAAATTTTAGGCTTAGTCCCAGAAATATCGTCTATCCCCCAAAACCAACATGTACAAATAAGACATGAAAAAAGCCTTTCCCTAAATAGGAAAAGGCTTTAACTCATAATTCTAAATCTGTACTATATATTAAATTACTTTAACGTCAATAGCATTCAAACCTTTTCTTCCTTCTTTCAAATCGAACTCAACTGCATCGCCTTCACCCAGATTTTTAGAAATTAATCCTGTTACGTGTACGAAATACTCTTCTTTTGATTCATCGTCAATAACAAATCCAAATCCTTTAGATTCATTAAAAAACTTTACTGTTCCTTGTTTCATTATAATGATGTACTTAAAATTAATAATGCCCAAAAATAGTCTAATATTTGCATAATCAAAATAAAATACTCTTTTTTTTTATAAAAAAACCGTTTTTTCTGAATCACTCTCCTTTTTCCCTGAAAAAGCATCATTTATTATGACATCGTTTTCCTTACCTACTGCAAAAAAAGCACTATTTTTGTAGAATGAAAAAAGTTTTATTAGCAATGAGCGGCGGCACTGACAGTTCAGTAGCAGGAATCCTATTAGAAAAAGACAAATTTGAAATATCAGGAATCACCTTTCGTTCGTATGATAGTATATCTAAAGGATGTATGGAACGGGAAAATGGCTGTTGCGACATAGATACTTTATTTGAAGCCAAACAATTAGCACAATCTTTAGGTTTTCCTCATCGTATCATCGACTGCCGTCAAGACTTCCAAGACACCGTAATAAAAGATTTTATAGATGAGTACCTCAAAGGACGTACTCCTAACCCATGTGTAGTATGTAACACAACCATAAAATGGGGAAGCATTGCTGACATAGCTAAAAACGAAGGTTTTGACTATGTAGCAACTGGTCACTATGCCCGTATCGGACAACTTGATGGACGTTATTTTCTAAGAAAAGGAGTAGATGAAATAAAAGATCAGACTTATTTTCTGTGGACTATGACGCAAGACAATTTAAAACACACCATTTTCCCATTAGGCGATTTTGTAAAAGATGAAGTACGAGAAATTGCTCGTCAACACGGTTATGAAAAAATAGCAACAAAACGTGAAAGTCAAGAAATATGCTTTGTAACCGATAATGATTATCGCCGTTTTTTGCGTGACAATGTAGAAGATGTAGAAAGCAAAATAAAAGAAGGGGATTTCTTAAATATAGATGGTGAAGTTATTGGCAAACACAAAGGTTACCCTTACTACACTATCGGTCAACGCAAAGGCCTCAATATAGCCTTAGGCTATCCCGCATATGTTACAAAATTAGATATTAAAAACAACACCGTTACTTTAGGTAAACGCGACACATTAAATACCCGTGAGATGAGAGTTGAGCATCTCAACATGATGAAATATGCTACTCTTGAAAATGAAAAAGAATTAATTTGCAAAATACGATACAACAGCAAAGGTATATTATGCCGAGTAACTCAAAACGATGACCAACTAAAGGTGGAATTTTATGCCGACGCTTGGGCGATCACTCCAGGACAATCAGCAGTTTTTTATGAAGGAGACGATGTAGTATGTGGTGGTATAATCATGTAAAATGAATGTTTGTCGTAAAATAACACGAACCAACAGATAGACTCCATTAATTAATTTATACCAATTAGATTACTTTCTTGTCTAGTTTTGATGCTTAAAAAAATGAATAATAAAATACTTCTTATTTATACGGGTGGCACCATAGGAATGCAGAAAAACAAAGAGGGCATCCTTGCTCCTGTCGATTTTTCTAACATTGAAAAACGCATTCCCGCCTTACAACAATTGGGTGTTGATATAGAAGTCTTTTCCTTTAATAAACCTATCGACTCCTCTAATGTAGATCGTAAGTTTTGGCAAAAACTAGCACAAATCATCATCGACAATTACAACAAATACTGTGGTTTTGTAATATTACATGGCACAGATACTATGGCTTATACCTCTAGTATCTTAAGTTTTATGTTACAAGGGTTAAATAAACCAATAGTGCTCACAGGATCACAACTACCTATCGGCAGTTTACGTTCCGATGGTAGAGCTAACCTTATAACGGCGGCAGAAATAGCATCGGCAGCTGCTCGCAATGAAACCATAGTGCCCGAAGTCTGCGTATGCTTTGAACAAACACTACACCGTGGTAACCGTATCACAAAACATTTTTCTGATAACTTTGACGCATTTAAATCACACAACTATCCTAAATTAGCTAAAGTAGGCGCTCATATCCGTTACCAAACAAAAAACATACGCCCAACGTCAGAGAATTTAAAGACCTATATCCATTTAAGTAACGAATTAATAAGTATTCGACTGCATCCTTGCATGTTAAAATCCACTTTTGACCAACTAGAAACAAAAGGTACAAGAGCAATTATATTGCAAACCTATGGCGCTGGTAATGCTCCTACTTTTCCTTGGTTTCTCAAGAAAATAGAAAAAGCTATTAAAAATGATATTATCGTCATAAACATAAGTCAATGTCCTGGTGGAGCAGTAAACATGGGTATATATCAGACCAGCATATTCCTTCAGAAGCTCGGAGTTCTCAATGGCTACGACCTTACCGAAGAAGCCGCTACAACAAAATTAATGCACCTCCTAGGAAGCTATAATGACAATACTATAATAAAAACCTTATTTGAACAAAACATAGCAGGAGAACTCACCAACTAAAATAAAATCATATAACATATCAACACAATGTAAACAATAAAACATCAAAACACCTTAAAAGTGTATTTTTAACAAATATTTAAAAATTGTGAAGATAAAAATTATATCATACGGATTGCGACATGAAAAAAAGATGGAAGGCATGAACCTTTTTTTTGATGTACGTTTTCTAGATAACCCCTACTGGGAAAAAGGCTTACGCTATAAGACTGGATTAGATCCTGAAGTCCAAGACTTCGTCTTCCAGTCAAAAGAAAGTCAACATTTTCTTGAACAATTAAAAGATACATTACTTTTTAATTTTAAAAATTGGAAAAAAAGAGGAGACTACATTGTAGCTATTGCCTGTACGGGCGGACAACATCGATCCGTTGCAGTTGTTGAAAGATTATATGAGTACTTTAAAGATGATTTCAACATAAAGAAAATACACCGTGACCTCGACAAGGCAGAACGGTATCGAAAAAATAAACTGGTAGAAAACCCTAATTATGTTCCCAAAGTAGTTGCTTTTGGAGGTGGTTCTGGTCTTTCTCATTTTCTCAAAGGATTAAAACAATTTCCACTGGACATCACCGCTATTGTAACGGTTTCTGATGATGGAGGTAGCACAGGTACCATTCGTAATCTTTTTGACATGCCAGCTCCAGGAGATATACGTCGGGTATTACTCTCTATGAGTAAAAAGCAAGAACTCTTTGAAGAACTCTTTAACTTTCGGTTTTCAAAAAAATTAGATAATGACATCAAAGGACACACCATAGGAAATATTGTATTAGCCGCACTTAATGAAATCAATAAAAAAGACTTTCTAAAAGCGGTTAACGACCTAGCAATCATACTAGATATACAAGGAAAAGTCATTCCAGTATCAAAAGACATGGTGCAATTAGGCTGTCAATATGAAGATAACAGTATTTCTTTAGGTGAAAATGATATACCTAATGACAAAAAACGCATCAAAAAACTTTTTTATCAAAACGAAGTAAAAGTCAATAAAAAAGCCATTGAAGCAGTATTAGAAGCTGACATCGTCGTCTTTGCACCAGGCAGTTTATACACCAGCCTTATCTCCAATTTACTTTTCTCCGAGATGCGCAATGCTATTAATCAAACACATGCTAAAAAAGTATTTATAAGTAATCTGATGACACAATCAGAAACCAATAATTATTCTTTAAATGATCATTTAAAAGCAGTGGAAGATATTATTGGAAAAGATGCTATTGATTTGGTCTTATGCAATAATAATGTTAATATTGATGCTACAATATTTAAAAAATACACAAAAGATGGTCAACAGTTAGTACATCCTGAAAAGATAAAATACAAAAGCATTTGCGATGACTTTATAACAATTAGCTCTGACCAACACATCAGACATAATGCTCGCAAATTAGGTTTTAAAATTTTCAGTTACGCTTTCGAATTACTCACCAGTGAATAAGAAAAATTTCAACATTATGATCAACAATATAATATTAGCTTACAAAAAACAAAAAGCGATGAAAAGTGCAACACCAATTTTCTTGCACGATTTATTAGACAAACCTATGATTGATTATATCATAGAAGCCTTAAATGATGAGGCAAAAAAAATATACGTCAACAATGAAGAGATTACACTTTTTGACAAATATAAAATCAACTGTGACGTTTGTGGTATTTCCTCAGAAGAAGAATTATATAAAGACCTATGTCATTTGTCTCAAGAAGAAGGTTATGCCATCATCACCAATGGCAACACGCCAACAATAAGCCAAAATTACATCAAACAACTGGTTAATGCTTATAAGAAAAGCAACACCAAAATTATGGCTCTCACCTATAACCTGAAACAAACAGGTGTTTTCTGTATTGACAATTCATTATTTACAACAGACTACAAAACACTAACCCAGCTCTTAGATAAAAACAATAACAATAGCCATGACATCATTTCAGAAGATGAGTTTTTCCCTATCACCAATCGCTATCAACTGAGCATGGCCGAAAATGACAAACGCCGTGAAATAATGAAAGACCATTTGTTTAATGGCGTATCTATTAAAAATATGGATAGTGTCACCATAGGACCTGACGTTGTTATTGGAGAAGAAACAATTATCTATCCCAACACCTACATCACCGGAAAAGTTAAGATAGGAAAATTCTGCAAACTAGGACCATTCTTACGCATACGTCAAGCAGCTACCTTAGGAGATGGCGTCAAAATCGGCAATTTCGTTGAATTGAAAAATGCTAAGATGGGGAATAAGTCAGCCTCAGCTCACCTCTCCTATTTAGGAGACACTACTATAGGAGAACAAGTGAATATTGGATGCGGTGTTATCACGGTGAACTATGATGGTGCCAACAAACACCAAACCATCATTGAAGACGATGCTTTTATCGGCTGTAATGCCAACTTAGTAGCACCAGTCACCATAGGAAAATCAGCGTTAGTAGCTGCAGGCTCTACAGTAACAAAAGATGTTCCTCCTCAAAGTCTTTGCTTTGCGCGAGCAAAACAGATCAATAAAGAAGGTTACAAACGTAAAAGGAAAAAACAATAAAATTTTAATACTAGAGACCGACAATTATTTTAACGGTCAAACCCCATCATCAAATAAACTATAAGTTACAAATTTTGAATAATTAATTATGTGTGGAATTGTAGGAAGTTTAGGTCAATTTAATGCCCGTGCTGTCGTTCTAAAAGGATTAGAAAGATTAGAATATCGGGGTTATGACAGTGCAGGTTTAGCTCTTCTTGAAAATGGCAGTATAAAAGTTTTTAAAGATATAGGTCGTGTAAAAAATCTTATCGAAATAACACCTGAAATCGATTCTCATATTGGTATCGGTCATACACGATGGGCAACTCATGGTAAAGTAACTCAATGCAATTCACACCCTCATTACAGTATGAATGAGCGTTTTGTTCTTGTTCATAATGGTATTATTGAAAATGCACGAGAATTAAAAGAAACCCGTTTAGCTAAATATGATTTTCGCACTGAAACAGATTCAGAAGTCATCGCCTATCTCATAGAGTATTATTTCGAAAAATACAAAAATGTTAATGATGCTATTCGTAAGACGATGAGCATCCTTGATGGTTCATATGCCTTAGTTATTATTGATACACAAAACCCTAACAAACTATACGCAGCTAAAAACAAAAGTCCTTTATTAATAGGCGTTTCAGATGAAGGATTTATAGTAGGTAGCGATATTATGCCCCTCTTAGATCATTGCAAAAAATTCATTCCACTAGAAGATGGTTCTTTCATAGAAATGGATATGAATAATAAAATAACGATCTATGACATCATTGGAAAAGAAAGAAGCTATGAATTCCATGACATTATGGTCAATTCTAAAGATATTGGGAAAGGCAACTATGAGCATTTTATGCTTAAGGAGATTGACGAACAAGGCAGCGTAATACGCAAAATCATCTCACACTATTTTGATGATGAAAAGATTATTATTGATGAAAAAATTGAAAACCTTATAAAAAATTGTGATCGCATTTATATTTTAGCTGCTGGTACTAGTTCGCATGCAGGTTATGTAGCTAAAGGTTATTTTGAAAAATTGGTTAATATCCCAACAGAAGTATATATCTCAAGTGAATTTATTTATAACACTCCTGTAATAAGTAAAAAACCTTTATTTATCTATATCTCTCAAAGCGGTGAAACAGCTGACAGCCGTGCTTGTTTACAGAAAGCGAAAAAGTTGGGTTACCCATCACTAACCATCACAAATGTAGCCACCTCAACACTAGCTCGTGAATCGGATGCCTATCTAGACATCTGTGCAGGACCAGAAATTGCGGTTGCTTCTACAAAAGCCTATGTAGGCTCATTAGCGACCTTACTCATATTAGCATATCGTTTCAGCAAAAAAGAATTCAATTTAAAACAAGAACTCTCAAAAGCAGCAGGCATCATAGATGACATCATCAATAAAAAAGAAATCATTGAGAAGTTAGCAAAAGAAATGCTTCAAAAACGTAATGCTTTCTTTATTGGACGTGGTTTTGATTATTACATTGCCATGGAAGCCGCACTAAAACTTAAAGAAATCTCTTACATACAGGCAGAAGGTTTTGCTGCAGGAGAATTAAAACATGGCACCATTGCTTTAATTGAAGAAAACACCCCCGTTGCAGCCATCATCACCAACAAAGAAATCAACTTAAATACCAGAAGTAATCTGATGGAAGTAGAAAGCCGCGGTGCTAAAACCATGGTTATTTCTATGAAATCATTCAGTCAACCAACGGACCAAATCGTGATAGAAGACATAAACCCTCTGATAGCCCCTATGGTAGCTATTGTGCCTTGTCAATTATTAGCTTACTATGGCGCCATTATGAAAGGAAATGACGTTGACAAGCCTCGAAACTTAGCAAAAAGTGTTACTGTAGAATAGAATGCGTAGTTCTAAGTAAAACAAAAAAGCGCCATACTTTAAAAAGTATGGCGCTTTTTTATACTATAAATAGTCCTTTTATTCTTCTAATAAACTATCATAAAAGTCATTATATTTCTTGACAAAATCTTCTTCTCCAGGATAATCTAAAACCGGTTTGCCCGATGCTTTAGCGTAAGCTAAAACATTAGCATTAACCTCTGCATCCCCCACCACAACAGCTTCTGAATTTTCTATCGCAAGCTTGACAACGTTTTCATAAGTAGGATCCTTAACAACATTCAAAGACTCAGGATCAAGACCCGGCATCATAATTCTATCTTCTAACCCCTTACGGAAAGGTTTTTCAAAAGCATCATTATATAATGAAAAAATTATTTTGCTTTTCTCAAAGAAAATATCTTGACCATAGATCTGTTTAATTAAAATGGGCACAAAAGCTGACATCCAACCGTGACAGTGTATAATATCTGGTGTCCAACGTAATTTTTTAACGGTTTCTAATACACCACGTGCAAAGAAAACAGATTTCATATCATTGTCTTCCAATTCATTACCTTCCAAATCTTTCACAGTCACTTTCTGACTAAAGAAATCTTCGTTATCAATAAAATACACCTGCATACGTGCTGCCTGAATAGAAGCCACTTTAATAATCAAAGGATGATCGGAATCATCAATAATAATATTCATACCAGAAAGACGAATAACTTCATGCAATTGATGACGACGTTCGTTAACACAGGCATAACGCGGCATAAAAGTTCTTATCTCACCTCCCTGTTCCTGAATACCTTGTGGCAACTCTCTAGCAACTTTAGCCATATTACTACCTTCCATAACTTTACTTTCGGGTATAAACGGCAACATCTCTTGTGAAATATACAAAACCTTTTTCTTCTCCATGTCCCTCTGAATTTGTTTTTATCTTATATTAAAACAGTTTGCAAAAATATATAAAAATTTTCGGAATTTCAAAACTTTTAAGTAAAGTAAAAAATAATATATTTGATTATCAAACAATTATACATTTAAGCAAAAAACTGAAAATACTCTTATTACCGTAATAATGAAAAACAATCAAAAACATACTTTTGCACTTTTCTGATCATTTAATCAAAATAAGAACCCTCTTAACTGATTAAAGAAGACTTAGAATAAGGTTAAATTAATCATCTTTCTTTTTTGGTGTCTTCTTAGCAACTGTTTTTTTAGTTGTTGCTTTCTTAGTTGTTACTTTCTTGGCTGATGCTTTCTTTGTTGTTGTTTTCTTAGCTGCCGTCTTCTTCTTAGCTCCACCACGTTTAGACTGTATAGGATTCGCAATTAAATCTCTACATTCCTCCAATGTTAATGTTTTTGGATCTTTCTCTTTGGGAATCTTATAATTCTTTTTCTTAAAAGATATATAAGGACCATAGCGTCCATTTAACACTTGAAGCTCAGGCTCTTCATCAAAAACTTGAATCAAACGATTACGTTCCTCTTCACGTTTTGCTTCTATTAAAGCAATAGCAACATCCAACTCTACGGTATAAGGATCATTTTCTTTCCCAAGTGAAACAAATTTACTATTATGTCGTACATAAGGTCCAAAACGACCAATAGCGACTGTTACTACTTTCTCCTCATATTCTCCTAATTGACGAGGCAATTCAAACAATTTCAAAGCCATTGCTAAAGTAACCGTATCCATCGTCTCCCCTTTAGGCAATCCCGCAAACTTAGGTTTTTCTTCATCATCCTTAGTTCCTATTTGCACCATAGGACCAAAACGTCCTATACGTACAAAAACATCACGACCACTCTTAGGGTCAGGTCCCAATAAACGTTCACCAATACTACGTTCGGCTGTTTCTAATGTATATTCTATGTTCTTATGAAATTCCTTATAAAATCCATCAATAGAGTCGGTCCAAATCATTTTACCCGATGCAATGGTATCAAATTCCTCTTCAATAGAAGCCGTAAATGAATAATCCATAATGTTAGGGAAATGTTCTTGTAAAAAATCAGTCACAATAGAACCAATATCGGTAGGTACCAATTTTCCTTTTTCAGAACCTGTTATCTCAGAACGTTCCTCTTCTTGTATCGTATCATTTTCGAGCGATAAAGCAGCATATAAACGTTGCGTACCTAACTTTTGAGATTTTTCTACATACTCCCGTTTTTGAATGGTAGAAATCGTTGGAGCATAAGTAGAAGGACGCCCAATACCTAACTCTTCCATTTTGCGTACCAAACTCGCCTCAGTATAACGGTAAGGCAACTGAGTAAAACGTTGTAACGCTAAGATACATTCACGCGTTAAGGATTCACCAACATTAAAAGAAGGCAATACCGAAGCTGTTTCATCTTCTCCCTCTTCATCATTGGATTCCATATAAACTTTTAAGAAACCATCAAATTTGATCATTTCTCCGGTAAGAACAAATTTCTCAGACGAAGTAGATACTGCAATAGTAGCCGTTGTTTTCTCAAGCTGAGCATTACTCATCTGAGAAGCCACCGTACGCTTCCATATGAGGTCATACAAGCGCTTCTCCTGTTGCGTTCCATCCACCTTTTCCGTTTCTAAAGAAGTAGGACGTATGGCCTCGTGAGCCTCCTGTGCCCCCTTAGACTTCGTGGTGAATTGACGCACTTTAGAATATTCTTCTCCGTATTTATTAATAATTTCCGCTTTTGCACCGTCAATTGCTTGCTGAGAAAGATTGACAGAGTCAGTACGCATATAAGTGATCTTTCCACTTTCGTACAATCGCTGAGCAACACTCATTGTCTGAGCGACCGAAAAACTCAATTTACGACTAGCTTCCTGTTGTAGAGTAGAAGTAGTAAAAGGCGCTACAGGCTTACGTGTTAATGGTGTTTTTGTAATATCTTCGAATGAGAATTTCGCCGATTGACATTTCTCTAAAAAGGCTAAAGTCTCTTTTTTAGTTGCAAAACGTTTATTTAAATCAGCTTTAACAGCAACCTGTTTTCCTGAAGCATCATTAACTAAAAAATCACCAGTTACACGATAATATTCAGTTGGCACAAAAGCTTTTAACTCACGCTCACGTGATACTATAAGTTTTACAGCAACAGATTGAACTCTACCTGCAGAAAGCGAAGGTTTCACTTTACGCCATAATACAGGAGACAACTCAAAACCAACAAGACGATCTAATATACGACGAGCCTGCTGAGCATTTACCACATCATCATCTATATCACGAGGATTGTCAATAGCAGCTAAAATAGCTCCTTTTGTAATCTCATGAAAGACGATACGTTTAGTTTTATCTTTAGTTAATTTCAACACCTCTGAAAGGTGCCAAGCAATAGCCTCTCCTTCCCGGTCCTCATCAGATGCGAGCCATACCATCTCAGCTTTATCAGCTAATTGTTTCAGTTCTGCAACTAATTTTTTCTTATCCGTCGGCACTTTATATTGCGGCGCATAATTGTTCTCTATATCAATACCAAAGTTCTTCTTTTCCAGATCTCTAACGTGTCCAAAACTGGAACGTACGACATAATCTTTACCTAAGAACTTCTCTATCGTTTTGGCCTTAGCAGGCGACTCGACTATTACTAAATTCTTTGCCATCTCAAAAAATAATTTTTGCAAAAGTACATAAATATCGATAGATATAAAATTACCGATTTATAAAAAGAACGCCCAACACACCAATAAATACCTAACCACCAACACTTTGAGAAGCATATATAATAATTAAAGTCTATGTTAGCAACATACTAATAAAAGAGCCATAAAAAAGGAATTTGTAATCACTTTTAAGCAATAGAAACCCTCCCTACAACACCCCTCTTATTCTCTAAATTTGTATCTGGTAAAACCAAGATTACACCCTTAGATAAACCAAAAATATAGAATAGCCTTTACAGCATTAAAAAGCCAACTATCATTTATTTTCAGTCCCTAAACCAGCTAAATATTCCATACCAACAATCACGATAACACCAGCTATAGCACAACATAAAGCACCCACCACCTCACCATTAAAGCTGGAAGGCAAAAACCAATCGTAACCCACGACTTTTATTTTATCACCAAAAGTCTCGGTCAATTCATTTTTCCAAGGCCATAATATTAATAATGACCCTAAAATAAAACCGCTTAAAAGAGATAAAGTCTGAGATCTAAAACGTTTAAAGACCCACGCTAATATATGAGAAAAAGCCAATAGACCTACGCCAGCTCCCAAAACAACAGGCAGTAACAAAGACCAATTCATTGTAGTTACAGCATCTATCATTACCAATTGGTAATTGCCCATTAATATTAAGACAAAAGAACCAGAAAGACCGGGTAGAATCATACTACAAGCTCCAACAACCCCACATAATACTAAATACAAAAAAGAGTCGTTAGGGCTAGCAGGAGATAATACGGAAATAGATAAAGCCACCGTAGCACCAACAAGAAACAGAACAATCTGAGACCATCGCCAACGCTCTACCCCCCGTGCAACATAATAAACAGAGGCTAATATTAGTCCAAAAAAGAAAGACCAAATATAAACGGGATAATGATCAAATAAATAATCAAATAATCGGGCAATAGAAAGAATACTAATGGCTATACCAATGCCAACAGACAAGAGAAAATTGAAATCAATATGTTTCAAGAAATCCTTTATCTTGCCACTAAAAAGCAATTTTAAAGCGACCATATCAAAAGACTTAATCGCATTTATAAGGCGTTCGAAAATACCAGTAATCAATGCTATAGTGCCCCCTGAAACACCAGGGACAACATTAGCAGCCCCCATAGCTAAACCTTTAAAAAAAGTAGTTAAGTAATTTTTCATGTTTTTTTATATAGAAAATAAACTACCCCGCAACAAGAAGTCGAGGCAATAAGTTAGAAACCATTCCGCTATTCGCAGCAATCTGCAAGGAAATAAAACCCACAATATGGGATTGAAACAAAACATTTAAAATTCAAATGCTACTTTTTCTTCATGCCTCGTGTTTTCGGTTTCTTATATTTAGCTTTGATTTTATGACGGTATGATCCGCCCTGAGGAACTTTAGAATTCTTTTCTTTCTTGGTATGAAAAGCTCCACCCCCCTCATCTACATTTAAAGGTTTTGGAAGATAATTTACTTCCAAAGGCTTATCCATTTCATCCTCAGTCAACATTTCAGAAATCTCCACATCTTCAGGTATAGGTTTTATAGTCAATTTTTTACCTGTCAACTTCTCCACACCCAATTGATAAGACTGTTCCTTAAGGGTAATAAAAGATAAAGCAATACCTTTTTTGTCCGCACGACCAGTTCGTCCCACACGATGCATATAAGCCTCAGGAGATTCTGGCAAATCAAAATTAATAACATGACTAACACCAGTAATATCAATACCACGTGCCACTAAATCAGTAGCAATCAAAACCCTACTCTTACCCGACTCAAAATCCTGAACAGAACGAAAACGATAATTCTGTGACTTATTAGAATGAATAATACTGATCACATCAGGATATTTTTCTAATAATATCTCATGAATATCATCTGCTATTCTTTTTTTACAAACAAAAAGTAATACTTTAGAATAAGCCTCATCTTCAAGTAAATGATATAAGACATTTAACTTAGTGTAAAAGTTCGGAATATGATAACCAAAAGTAGTAATCTGGGATAATGGAGTACCCGTTTTAGCTGCTTCAATCTTCACAGGATCATTAAAAAATTGTTGGATCAATTCTTCTACATCAGGAATCATAGTTGCCGAGAACATCAAGTTCTGACGACGCTCAGGTAAAAGATCTAAGATACGTGTCAACTGAGTTCTAAAACCCAAATTCAACATTTCATCCACCTCATCAATCACCAATTTCTGCACATCTTTTAAGCGTAAGACACCACTTACCACCAAGTCAAGCAAACGACCAGGAGTAGCAACCAATAGATCTACACCTTTATACAATCGGTCTCTCTGAGTATTAATATTGGCACCTCCATAAACGCCATCAATACGTACAGACATATATGCTGTTAATTTTTCGGCCTCACTCACCACTTGCTGTACCAACTCACGTGTAGGCACTAGAATTAATATCCGAGGAAATCTTTGATCTGAATATTTAAGATTGCGCAAAAGCGGTAACAAATACGCAAATGTCTTACCAGTACCTGTCTGAGCAATACCCATGACATCACGTCCCGACATAATCGGAGCAAAAGCATTAGCCTGTATTGTAGTAGGCTCTGAGATCGCTATATCCTGTAACGCATTACGCAAAGGATTATTAAGGTTTAAATCGTCAAAAGTCACGTTGTTTGAATTAAATAGATTAATGCTAAAAAAATTATCGTTCTTACTCCCAACTGACTAAAGATTCGTCAAAACGATCTTCAGCAGTAAGGTTCTCATTGGGTACGCCAATTGGCAATAAAGCAAAAGGTTCTAGACCTTCTGGGATATCAAGCACAGCTTTGCACCCCTCTACCCGTGGAGGCACATTCCAACAAGCAATCCATACAGATGCTAAGTCTAAAGCATGAGCAACCAATAGCATATTTTGCGCAGCACAAGCACAATCCTGTGGCGCAAAACCAGGGAAACCTTCTTTAGAATAATCAATACAAAGAAGAATAACAGCTTGCGCTTCTTTTATCATATTATTACCACCATCAACCTGTTGCGCTAAAGCTTCACGTTTTTTGGAATCTCTTGTCACCACAAAATGCCAAGGACGTCCATCGCCAGAACTAGGCGCTTGCATTGCAGCTGATAATATTGTTTTTATTTGATCATCCGTCACAGGTGTATCCTTAAATTTACGGATACTACGACGTGTCATTATTGCCTCTATCGTATTCATTATTAAGTTTCTTTTAAATAAACAAGCCCATTTACATCAATGCACAGGCATAACTAGGCACCAATCTCATTTTTAATTACAGCAGCTAAGTCATCCACCATTTTCTGAGTCGCCTCTTCTTCTTTACCTTCGATCATAATACGGCATTTCTTTTCTGTACCAGAGTAGCGTAACAACATACGGCCTTGACCTTTTAATGCTGCTGTTATCTCTTTTACTTTCTCAGCTACTTTAGGCATATCTTCAAATGGCACCTTCTCGGTCACTTCAAAGCTATCCAATATTTGAGGATTTTTAGTCAGATATTTCTTTATTTCAGACACCTTGATACCCGCAGATTTAATAAGTTTAAGAAACTGCAATGCCGAGATAACACCATCACCAGTAGGCACATAATCAGAAAATATCATATGACCACTCGCTTCGCCACCTAAGTTAAAATCACCTTTACGCATAGCTTCGATCACATAACGATCACCATTACCCGTACGCACTACTTTTCCACTCATTTTTTGCAAACCAACTTCAACTCCCATATTACTATAATCAGTAACGACTAAAGTATTGTTACGTAAACGATTTTCTTTTAACATCTGATAAGCACAAAAAGTAAGGATAAAGTCACCATCAAGCACTTCTCCTTTCTCATCGCAAACAATAAGACGATCAGCATCTCCATCTAAAGTAACCCCTATATCAGCTCCTTGCTTAAGCACCTCTTTGGCTGTGTTTTCGGGATGAACAGCACCACAATTCAAATTAATATTCAAACCATCAGGTTCATTATTAAGCACTATAACTTCTGCCCCAAGTTCACTAAAAACCTTAGGAGCCACATCATAAGCAGCACCATTAGCACAATCAAGTACCATTTTCACCCCATTAAAACGTTTCTCTTGTACCGTTGATTTTGCAAATTCTATATAACGGCCATTAGCTTCGTCAATACGATAAGCTTTACCTATTTCAGTACCAGAAACCGAGAGATCTTCAAGATGATCAGAAAACATTAATTTTTCAATTTCTGCCTCCTTAACATCTGGTAACTTATAGCCATTTTTATCAAATATTTTTATCCCATTATCACATGCCGGATTGTGCGAAGCAGTGATCATAATACCCGCCTTGGCGTTCATAGAACGTGTCATATGAGCAACTGCAGGCGTAGGCATAGGACCAACTAAGTAAACATCAACACCCATAGAAACGATACCAGAAACAAGAGCTGTTTCGAGCATATAACCACTCAAACGGGTATCTTTTCCAATAACAATGGCAGACCCCGGCACATCTTTAACACTACTAGCCAATGCCTTTCCCACTTTTAAAGCAACACTAGAAACCATAGGATACACATTAGCCTCGCCCCGTATTCCGTCAGTTCCAAAAAGTTTTCTATTACTCATAATGAATAAATATATAAGAGATGTGATTTTCACCCATCTAAAGTTTGTAATTTTCTATAAGTTATAAATGCACAAAAGAGCAGCCGGCTACCGACTGCTCTTATATTATAAATCTATTTAAAAAAAAATTAACCTCGAATAGCTTTAATTCCAGGTAACTCTTTTCCTTCTAAATACTCTAATAATGCACCACCTGCAGTAGAAATATAAGACACCTTATCAGCCATACCAAATTGGTTAATACAAGCTACAGAATCACCACCACCAATCAAAGAGAAAGCTCCTTTAGAAGTCGCTTCTGCTATCGCTTCAGCCACAGCTTTAGAACCATTCTCGAACGCTTTCATCTCAAACACACCAACAGGGCCATTCCAAAGGATAGTACCAGAATTAAGAATAACATCTTTAAAAAGAATCGCAGACTCAGGACCAGCATCCAGACCTAACCAACCCTCAGGTATATCATTAGACGGACAAACAACAGTGTTAGCATCATTTGCAAATTTATCAGCTGCAATAACATCTTTTGCCATATATAACTTAACGCCTTTAGCTTTTGATTCTTTTTCAATTTCCAAAGCTAACTCAAGATATTCTTCTTCTACTAATGAATCACCAATCTTACCACCATGGGCTTTAATGAAAGTGAATTTCATAGCACCTCCAATAATAAGGTTATCCACTTGATCCAATAAATTCTTAATGATAGTAATCTTAGAAGATACTTTAGCCCCACCCATAATAGCTGTTAAAGGACGTTTAGGATTAGTCAAAACAGCATCAAGACTAGACAACTCAGAATTAATAATGTCACCAAACATTTTAGAGTCAGTATCAAAAAAGTCTGCAACAATAGCTGTAGAAGCATGAGCACGGTGAGCCGTTCCAAAAGCATCATTGATATAAACATCAGCTAAATCAGCTAATTTACCAGCAAAGACCTTGTCTCCTTTGGTTTCTTCATCATAATAACGTAAGTTTTCGAGAAGTAATACTTCACCAGACTTAAGAGCAGCAGAACCTTCTATAGCAGAAGCACCAATACAATCGTCTGCAAATTTTACTTTCACTCCTAATAAGTCGGACAAATGACCTAAAATATGATTTAAAGAAAATTCAGGTTTCGCTTCTCCTTTTGGGCGACCTAAGTGAGACATAATAATCGCACTACCACCTCCATTTATTACTTTTTTGATTGTTGACACTGCTTTTACCATACGCGTATCATCAGTAATCTCAAATTTATCATTCAATGGAACATTAAAGTCCACACGAATTAATGCCTTCTTTCCCGAAAAATCGAAATTGTCAATAGTTACCATAATAGATAAGTTGTTTATATTATAAAAAATGAAGTTATTTCAAAAATAATGTTGCTTTTCATAAATGTATTAGAAAAGAGCCGCAAATTTATACAAAAGCATTGGGAATGCCAATTGGAGTGAAAAGTTTTTTTATCTTTGCGTCACTATTCAGAAAGCTTTCTGAAGAAATATTTTTAACTTGATTTTAAGCATTTTAGAATGATTGAGAGAATTAAAGCATTAGCAAAGGAGATAGAAGCACTAAAAGCATCATCAGAAAAAGAAGTAGAAGAATTGCGGATTAAATACCTCAGCAAGAAAGGACACGTATCTCAACTATTTAACGATTTCAGGAGTGTTCCAAACGACATGAAACGTGAAGTAGGCCAACTACTTAATGAACTAAAAACGAATTCAACAGACAAGATTAATGCCTTACGAAACAGTACTGAAACAAATACCTCTTCGGAACATAATTTAGACTTAACACTACCCGCTACACCTATCACATTAGGTAGTCGGCATCCATTATCAGTAGTAAAGAATGAAATTATAGATATTTTCACACGCTTAGGCTTTAATATTTCGGAAGGACCAGAAGTAGAAGACGATTGGCATGTCTTTTCAGCCTTAAACTTTCCTGAAGAACATCCTGCACGTGATATGCAGGACACTTTTTTTATAGAACAAAATCCTGATATCCTATTACGTACACATACTTCATCGGTACAAGCACGCGTAATGGAAAATGAAAGACCTCCAATCCGTACCATATCACCTGGACGCGTTTTTCGTAATGAAGCCATATCAGCACGAGCTCACTGTATCTTTCATCAGGTAGAAGGTCTTTATATTGATGAAGGGGTTTCTTTTGCTGATTTAAAACAAACCCTTCTCTATTTTGCTAAAGAAATGTTTGGTGAGGAAACAAAAATACGTTTACGTCCATCCTATTTCCCCTTCACAGAGCCGTCGGCCGAGATGGATGTAACCTGTAACCTCTGTGGAGGTAAAGGTTGTAACGTCTGCAAATACACAGGCTGGTTAGAGATTTTAGGTTGTGGTATGGTTGATCCTAATGTATTAAAAAGCAACAATATTGACACAGAAAAATACACTGGTTTTGCCTTTGGTATGGGGGTAGAACGTATAGCCATGCTTAAGTTTGGCATTAATGATTTACGTATGTTTTTTGAAAATGACATTCGTTTCTTAAATCAATTTAAAGCAGCCTATTAATTTAAACAAGAGCATCGTACTTTAAGCATAATTAAATATTACATTTGCTCTTAAATAAAAAAGAATTTCTTCATATACTAAAACAACAGAACAATGAAAAAACTAAGCATTAACATCTTACTCTTAAGCAGTCTTATCCTAATGCTTGCTGGATGTGGCAATAAGAAAAAACAAAAAGAAGAAATAGAGGTAAAGAAACAGGAAATTGCACAAGTAGTTTCCGATTACATTTACCCATTACCCTCTTCATTTGAAATAGCCGATATGCTAAACAATATAGAAGCAGCATATATATTAGGCATCACCAATTCTACAGAAAACTTGATCAGTTACAAGAACGATGTTAAAAAAGCATTAAACTTGGGCACATACCTTTCAGACTTAAGCTATGCCTCTGTATATCAACGCAAAAAAGCAGCCGAAGACTACTTTAACACCTGCGAAACATTAATTCGTAACTTAAGAGTAGATGATTCTTTCAAAGAAGAAATATCGGAAGAAATACATGAACAAATGGAGAATCGCGATTCTTTGATCTCATTAATGACTACTGTTACTCAATCAGTTTATAGCGATTTGCATAAAAAAGGAAAAAAAGATTTAGCTTATCTTATGGTCACAGGTGCTTGGGTAGAGACCATGTATATTACCCTTATAGTTTCGGATAATACACCTCTGAATGCAGATATTGTGAATACAATAATCTTCCAACATAAATCATTAGTTGAAACAATTAAATTACTAGAAGAAGTGGAAGAGATTTCAGCTATTAACCCAATATTAGTTGCATTAAAAGGAATTAAAAACACGTTTGATCAAGAGGATCCTAGCGCTCTGACTCAAGATCAGGTAGAACAACTCACCAGTAAGATTAACGCATTACGTTCTCAAATTATAGAGTAAAATCATTTTTATTACATACGAGCTAAACGATAGACTAAACATTATAGTCTATCGTTAAATTATTTATCTGAATATCTTAATCTTACCAATGTGTACGAAGGAATCATAGATGCACTAATGAAATTATTTGCACTGATGATTGTTCAGAGCGAAAAAAAAACCCGAATCACTAATGCAAAAGAATCTGTAAGACAATATTTAAAAAACAGATATAATGCACAAATATCCCGTAAATACTTTTTAATTTTTGACAATTATTATTCTCACTTTTTAGCATATAACACCCCTGAAGAAGTTAATAAAGAAGCTTCTCGCCTACTAAATGAAGTATGTACTCAAATTAATGAAGAATATAATTTTGAGATTAAGGTCAACCTCCTTCTTAGTCTTTTAAAATTTGGAGTAAGAAATCCTCAGGCTGTAAAAGATGAGATCTTTTTTCTAAATAAGTTAGTCACAGCTCTAAAAGTTGACCAATCCACCTTTAATAACCTTAAAGCCTTTGTCCTACATGGGGCTGAAAAAGTAAAAGACAAATCACTTGTCCGCATTGTAAAAAGCGACAACAATGATTTGATAAAAGGCATCAAATACATCATCAATCCCGCACAAGTAGTGGTGACTCATTTTTTATGGTTACCACAACCCAATCTATTATTAGTAAGATATAGCGGCTCTCGAAATATGTATATCAATGGGCACAAGATGAAACAAAATACTGTTTATCTTTTCCCTCCAGGAGCCATGATCAAAACCTCTCGTATATTCCCTGTTTATCAGAGTGATATTATGTCCAGTTATATTCAGAAGGAAGGTCAGGCTCGCATTGTATATACGGCAGAAAATATAGAATATAAATTCAATAAAAATCAAATAGGACTACACCGCTTTAATTTCAGAGAGACTTCTGGTCATTTTGTAGGTATCTTAGGAGGTAGTGGCGTAGGCAAAACGACACTACTTAATGTCTTAAATGGGAATTTAAAACCATCATCGGGTAGTATAAAAATTAATGGACACGATTTACAAAAAGAATCGGAGACCTTAGAAGGCATCATTGGTTACGTTCCTCAAGAAGACTTACTCATTGAAGAATTAACGGTACTCAAAAATCTCTATTTTAATGCTAAACTGTGCTTTAGCGAAATGAGTGAAGAAGAGATAGAGCATAAAGTAGAAAAATCTTTACTCGATTTTGATTTAGTAGAAGCTCGTGATCTTATTGTTGGCAGCCCCATGAAAAAAGTACTTTCTGGTGGACAACGTAAACGTTTGAATATAGCTCTAGAGCTAATGCGAGAACCGCTAGTGCTTTTAGCTGATGAACCCACAAGTGGTTTATCATCCATGGACACTGAAAAAGTAGTATCCTTATTAAAACGCCATTGCCTAAGTGGTGGACTGGTAATTGCCAATATACATCAACCAGCCAGCGATATATACAAACAATTTGATCGCATCATCGTGATGGATAAAGGTGGACGTGTAGTTTATAGCGGCAACCCTCTTGATGCGATAGCTTATTTTAAAACTGAAGCCAATTACATCAACCCTTCTGAAACCGATTGTCCCACGTGTGGTAATGTAAAAGTAGAACAACCATTACGAATTTTGGAAGAACGTATGGTATCTCCTACTGGACGTTTTATTAGACAACGCAAAGTAGAACCCCAAAAATGGTTTAAGACTTATCAAAAAAAAATAGAGCCTAAAATCATCAAAGATATCAACACAAAAGATAAAATTGAAGACATCCCCGAGAATGCCTTCAAGATACCCAATCGGTTTGAGCAATTTAAAACATTCTTTAAACGCGACTTACTTTCAAAATTAGCCAATAAACAATACTTACTCATTGCATTATTAGAAGCTCCATTCTTAGCTCTTATTTTCACTATTTTTGCAAAAGCTAAAACAGACGGGAATTATGACTTTTCGCTCAACAATAACCTACCATCATACTTATTTATGAGTGTGGTCATAGCTTTATTTATAGGTATGAGCATCAGTGCCGAAGATATTTTCAAAGACCGATTAATACTAAAACGAGAAGCCTTTTTGAACCTAAGCCGTGCCTCATATCTAAGCGCAAAAATAAGCATTGCATTTACTATTTCCGCTTTCCAAATGCTCATTTATGTGCTGATAGCCAACAATGTATTAGAAATAAAAGGAATGACTTTCTATTTCTGGATTGTACTTTTCAGCACCGCTTGTTTTGCCAACATACTAGCACTCAACCTATCTGCAGGTTTAAAATCTGTTGTTGCCATTTACATTCTTATCCCATTATTACTCATACCACAGTTGCTTTTTAGTGGAGTAATTGTTGATTTCCGTAATATGAATTCACGAGGAAATCCATCATATACCCCTGTGATAAGTGATATTATGACGGCTCGATGGGCCTACGAAGCCATTGCTGTAGAACAATACAAGAATAATAAAATACAAAAATACATCTTTGACGAACGTCTGGCATTAGAAGAGACATCTTTTGATTTTTACTACCGTATTCCTGAAATTGAAAACATCATCTATACCATAGAACAAGGTCTAATCAATAAAGATAAAAAAAGAAACAGTTTTTATTTACTGCTTAATAATGAGATACAAACACTAAAAGCAGATACCGTATTCCATGAAAAAATAAAAGAAGGCATGTCATTAAATGATCTGCAACAAGTAAAATCTCAACTTGCCCTAATAAAAGAGGACTTGGATATAGAATTGGAACAACAAAAAGAAACGCTCAAACAGAGTAAAAAGGAAAGAGAAATAAAACTAGGAGGACAAGAAGTTTTAACTCTTCTTAAAAAAGATTATATAAATGAAAAGTTAGAGGAAACATTAACAGGGCGTTACCAAAGAGAACGCCTCACTTATTATGATAATCACATTATTCAACTCGACAACCCCGTTTTCCAAGTCAATGAGAGTCGTTTTGGACGTTCTCATTTTTATGCACCATACAAAGTTGTTTTAGGTAAACGCATTGAAGTTTTAGTCTATAACGTAGCTATCATATGGTTAATGATCATTCTTTTAGGTTTTTTATTATATACTGACATCTTAAATAAAACATTGAATTATTTCGAACATCTTCGTTTGGCACGTATCACACGAGACTCTCTACAACGTGAAGAACGAGAAGCACGACAAATACGTAAAAAACACTCAAAGATTCATTAAAAAAGGAAGATGCCATTATGAAAATTCGTAAAAAATACCGTTTTGAAGCTGCACATATGGTACGCAATTGCACTTCTACTCTATGCCGCGAAAACATTCACGGTCATTCATATATTGTAGAAGTTTTCATAAAAGGTAACACCCTTGATAAGGGCTGTATGGTTCTTGATTTTTGCAAACTAAAGAGTGTAAAAGAACTCATCAATTCTTTTGACCATAGTTTTTGTCTCTGGGATAAAGAAACGGAAAGTATAAAAAAAGCGATAAGCAAAATCAACAAACGCATCGTAACCATGCCTATATCTCCAAGTGCTGAAGGTTTCGCTTTAATGTTTTATTACATGATAAAACAGCTTCTTGAAAAGATAGAACTACTCAACGGAGAAGGACAAATAAAACTAGATTCAGTGCGCGTTCATGAAACAGAAACAGGCTATGCCGAAGCTTTTGAAGAAGACTTATCGTTAGTTCACTTTAACTACTCTGATGTAAAGTTTTCGGAAAACATAAAAGAGAGTTGGGAATCATTATCTTAAAATTGACTTAAAAACACATCATCTTATCCATGGATACCGTATTAGAATATAACATTGGTAAAGAGAAACGAAGTGGAAGCATCGAAGTCGTCTGTGGCTCTATGTTTTCGGGCAAAACAGAAGAATTAATCCGAAGGCTGAAACGCGCTAGAATAGCCAAACAAAAAGTTGAGATTTTTAAACCAACGATTGACACACGCTACTCAGATACCGATGTTGTATCTCACGACGAATCAGTAATACCCTCTACTCCTATCGAATCCTCAAATAGCTTATTACTTTTAGTTAATGACGATGTAGATGTTGTAGGCATTGATGAAGCTCAATTTATAGATAACGATTTAGCCCATGTCTGCGTAGTGTTAGCCAATCGTGGCATAAGGGTCATAGTAGCAGGTTTAGATATGGATTTCAAAGGCATTCCATTTGGCCCTATGCCCGCATTATGCGCAGTAGCCGATTACGTCACCAAAGTACATGCCATCTGTATGAAGTGTGGTTCTCCTGCCATTTTTTCACATCGATTGGTGGCTGACGAACGCCGCGTAATGCTAGGAGAAACAGAAGAATATGAACCTTTGTGCCGTAGCTGTTACATCAAAATAAACCACGAATAAAACGGCTCAGCACATCGCTATAAATAGCCTCCAAATCATCTATTTTTTCTCAAGAACACACTTAACAGTAAAATTACAAATACATTAATCATATCTTCAGACAAAACTTTGAAGAGTTAATTGACCAATGTGCTTCAAATAAAAGTCAGCATATCAAGAATAAACATAAAATGATGTTGTATAAATAGTCAAACAAAAAAAACAAAATCACATTTTGACCTCCATCATCAAGGAGCAAAATAGATAATGAACTAGCCCGCTGCAAGCAGACGGAGTATCAATTCGAAACATTTTTTTTATTCGCAGTAAGCTACAGGAAATAAAACCCATAATGTGGAATTTAATTCACAATTTTAATAGGAATAAAGTAACTTTTATAATTTGAAACAGTCATCAGTTTGTACGCCAATTTTTTATTACATTTGTGAAGTTTTTTCAGCTTGGTACAACTTTTGATAGCTAAAAGAATTTACTCTTATACAAAAGAAAGAAAACTTAACAACTAGAAATATAACACAACATACTTTTTATGAAACGCAATTTGATTTTTCTTCTTACATTAGTCACATCATTAGGTTTTGCAATTAATGAAAACACCACATTGATGACCATTGGTCAACAAAACATTTCATTGGGTGAATTTGAATATTTATATCAAAAAAACAATCAGATAACATCGGCGGATACGAGTTCCTTAGAAGAATATATTGATCTATTTGCAAATTTCAAACTTAAAGTAATTGCAGCAGAAGATGCAGGTTATGATACTGTACCATCGTTTATAAAAGAACTTGACGGTTACCGTGAACAATTAGCAGAACCCTACCTAAAAGATCAAGATTTAAGTGAGAAATTGCTACACGAAGCCTATGATAGAATGAAAGAAGAAGTGGAGGCTAGCCATATTCTTTTCTCTATAAAAAGTGATGCACCAGAAGACACATTAGCAGCATATAATAAGGCTTTAAAAGCCAGGGATGAAATTATCAACGGTACTGATTTTAAAGATGTTGCCAAAAAATATTCGGAAGACCCATCAGCAGCAGCAAATGGAGGATATTTAGGTTATTTTTCTGCATTTCAGATGGTACTACCTTTCGAAGAAGCAGCTTACAACACTCCAGTAGGAGAAATAAGTATGCCATTTCGATCTAAATTTGGTTATCATATCCTAGAAGTACATAATCGCCGTAAAACACAAGGAGAAGTTAACATCTCTCATATCTTGTTATTAGCCAACGATCAAATGTCAGAAACCGTACTTGAAGAAAAGGAAAAAGAGATTTACAATATCTATAACGAATTAGTTAATGGAGCCGATTTCGAGAAAATAGCAAAAGAAAAATCGGAAGATCATGGCAGCTCCGTTCGCGGTGGCAATATTGGTTTTATCAAATCAGGACAAACCATTGCTCCTTTTGAAGAAGCCGCTTTTGCATTAAAAAATAAAGGTGACATTTCAGCACCAGTACACACGCGTTTTGGATGGCACATCATACGCTTAGATGGAAAAAAAGGTCTATCATCATACGAAGAAAAAGAAGCAGACATTAGACGTCGTTTAGCACGTGATGAACGTGGCAATAAACCAGAACTCATATTCATTAATAAGTTAAAAAAAGAATACAACTTCAAAATCAATACTCAAGCCATTGATGACCTTTATACTAAAGTAAAAGGAAAAACACCAGACAGCTTGTTTACAGTGATGCTAAACACACTACAAGATACCGTGATCACATATGGGAATAGTGGCAAGACACAAAAAGATTTTGCACAGTATTGCTTAAAAAAATCACCCAAGAGTGTCAATTTTGCCTCTCATTTTGCAGACTTTGAAAAAGACGCATTAATAAACTACGAGAAATCACGTTTAGAACTAAAATATGAAGATTTCCGTTATTTAATGAATGAATATCACGATGGTTTATTACTTTTTGAGATCAGTAATAATATGATATGGAGTAAAGCTTCGGAAGACAAAGAAGGGTTGGCTAAATTTTACAAGAAAAACAAGAAAAACTATTTATTCAACGATTCTTGTTATCATGCTGACATTATTTATATCAAAGATTCATCAGTCAATCAAGTTTATTTATCACTAAAAGACACGATGACAATGAAAGCCATAAAAGACTCTCTTAATAAAAAAGAAGAAATGATTAAAACAGAATCTGGCTTTTATACATTAGGCGATAATGCAGTAGTAGATGCAAAAGCATTTGGCAAAACAAATAAAAACATTAATGAGAAGTTTAACATCATCACTATGTCAGGTAAACGTTATGATAAAGGTGATATAAAACCCTTAGATGCTACTCGTGGTGCTTGTATCTCAGACTATCAAGAATTCCTCGAAGATAAATGGATAAAGAAATTACGCCGTCAATACAAAATAAAAGTTAATAAAGAAGTATTGAGCCAACTCAATTAAGATATAAAAACTATGCGTTTACTGCTTTTAAGCTTATTAATTATTTTTCTTACTGCTTGTTCTAACACCCCCACTCGAAACAAAGAGACCTTGGTGGAAGTTAACGGAAAAGAACTCAGCTATCAAGAAGTTTATGATGCTTTACCCAAAAATTTAAATTCAGAAGACAGTACAAAATTAGTTGAGGAATATACCACGTCATGGATTAAGCACCGCTTATTATTACAAAAAGCAGAATTAAATGTAGGTGATGATCCCAAGATAGAAGAATTAGTAAAAAGCTATAGAGAACAATTATTAATCGAAAACTATTTGCAATTACTAGTAGAAATAAAAGCAGAAATAAAACCTACAGAAAAACAAATAAATGATTTTTACGAAAAAAACAAAACACAATATGAACTTCAGGAAAATTTATTAAAAGGCATCTTTATCGTCTTACCTTTAGATGCTTCAAACAAAGCGACACTGATGAAGCTGCTCAAAACAGATGAAACAGAACGACCTATGATAGAAGCCTATTGTTTACAAAATGCTGCAAAAGTTGATTTTTTTCAAGATAAATGGGTTCCATTTAGGATCATAAAAAAACATTTGCCTGACGTAACAGAATCTGAGGAACGCATATTATCGCGAAGAACTTTTTTTGAAACAAAAGATTCACTGTTCGATTACATTATTAAAATACAAGATTATAAGTTTAAAGGTGACATTTCCCCTTTAAACTATATACATAGCGAAATAGAAGAGTTTTTAATTAATAATAATAAGATATCTTACCTTCGAAAAATGGAGAAAGATTTGTATGACGATGCGAAACGCAAAGGACTTATACATGATAACCGATAATTTTTATGTTAAAGAAATTAATAATTGCCGTATTTTTAGGTGTAAGTACCTTAAGTTTTTCTCAAGGAACAGTAATAGACGAAGTAGTAGCAGTAGTAGGAGAAGATGCTATATTGCGCTCAGAAATAGAAGCTGAATTCCTGCGCTTACAAGCTGAAGGATATTCTTATGAAGGCGATCTTAAATGTAATATTTTAGAACGTCTATTACTTCACAAATTATTGCTTAATCAAGCCAAAGTCGATAGTATTGAAGTTAATGAAAGTGCTATTATTTCAGAAGTAGATAATACCATAAATCATTATATTCAACAGATAGGCTCGCAAAAAAAACTAGAAGAATACTTCAATAAGCCATTGGCAAAAATCAAAGAAGATTTACGGCTGGTAAAGCGTGAACAGAATCTAACAGAATCGATGCAACGGCAAATAAGTAATGAAGTATCGGTAACTCCGGCCCAAGTACGTTACTATTACCATAACATGGATGCAGAAGAACTCCCCATGCTCCCTGGTCAAATTGAGGTAGAACAAATCGTCATTGAACCTAAGATAGAAGATACCGAAATAGAACGTATTAAAGAACAATTACGCAGTTACCAACAACGCGTAAAAGAAGGAAGTGACTTCTCAATGTTAGCTATATTATACTCTCAAGATGAAGGAAGTGCAGCACGCGGAGGAGAGTTAGGTTTTATGGGAAAAGGACAATTAGTCCCAGAATTTGCAGATGTAGCTTTCAGCTTACGCGATAAAAATAAAGTTTCTCGTATTGTAGAATCAGAATATGGCTTTCATATCATTCAACTCATAGAACGCCGCGGAAACCGTGTAAATTGTCGTCACATATTACTTAAACCTAAAGTATCCTCAAAAGCCAAAGATTTTGCTATAAAACGATTAGACTCCATCATCTATCAAATTGATGATGAAAAAATTGATTTCAATACAGCAGCCTTATATTATTCACAAGACGAAGATACACGTGGTAATGGTGGTCTGCTAGCCAATGGACAAACTGGATCATCAAAATTTGAGATCACGCAATTACCTCCAGAAATAGCAAAATTAGTAGAAACAATGCAACCTAATGAAATATCCAAACCCTTTGCTATGATGAATCAACAAAAAGGGAAAGAAGTATTTGCCGTTATCCGATTAAAAAGTAAATCTGATAATCATGTGGCAAATATAAAAGAAGATTACATCGCCATAAAAAATATCTTACTGCAAGAAAAACAAGCAGAATATATGGAAAACTGGATCAAAGAACGTCAAAATGAGACTTACATTTCTATTAATAAAGATTGGCTCAAATGTGATTTTGAAAGCGCAGGATGGGTTAAATAGTTGTAAGTTATGAGTTATTAGTTATAAGTTATTAGTTGTGAATTGGAAATTCTCAGTAATAATTAGTTATTCGTATTGTGTTATAGAATTCACACTTAAACATATTAACTCAGTAATATGAAGAATTTAGTATCATGTTCTTCTTAACACCTTAAGTTAAAACACATATTAGCAACTTACAAACTAGCAACAACACAATTAAATAACACATATTAACCACATAAGCAACTCACTATAGAACATCGTTTTTGCAAAAAAATAAACATTTTGAAACAGATCCTGAAATATATACTTCCCCTATTATTACTTATAACAATTAGTAATGTTTATTCGCAAAAAATAAAAGTGGATGGTAAAAACATGCGTGGAGGAAAAGATTTACCTAAAGGCACAATACTCTTTACAGGTGATGTAAATTTTACACGTAATGGTTCACTAATAAAATGTGACCAAGCTTATTCACACACCAAAAACAACACCCTAGATGCTTCAGGTAATGTGCGCATTTACCGAAAAGACAGTGAATACCCTCTACGGGGAGATAAACTATTCTTTGATGGTAACACCAATATAGCGCACTTAAGAGATAATGTGTATTACAAAGATGACAAGATATCTTTTACCACCGAAAAGTTTGATTATAACACGACTACAGAAGTAGGTTTTTATTTTGACGGTGGTATTATTGAAGACAGTTTAAATACACTGGTCAGTGATAAAGGGTATGTTTTTGGCAATAATGACATTTTAGTTAAAGATTCAGTCATCATCACAACACCAGACTATCTTGTTCATTCTGATTCTATCAAATACAATTCTGACAAACAAATTGTTTACATTATTACACCTACCACCTTATATTCTGACAGCACAATATTATATGCTAATGGCGGTTATTATAACACCCAGACGTCTTATGCTTTCTTAACAAAGCAGTCGCACCTAGAACAGGCCAGCTACTCCATTATTGGTGATACCATAGCTTATAATGAAAACACGTTAATAGGAGAAGGTTATGGTCATGTCATCATGAATGATACCTCTCAGATGATGATGCTTAAAGGCAATTATGTATTCCATAATGGCATAGAAGATTATTCCTTAATGTCGGATTCTGCTCAAATGCTTTACTATGGAGGTTTTGATACCCTTTACGCCCATGCCGACACGTTCACCTATTACAAAGACACGGCAGAGAATTCCTTAATTTCAGGGCATCGTAATGTTAGGTTCTTTCGCTTAGATGTACAAGGCAAATGTGATTCTATGGTTTATTCTATGAATGATTCGGTAATCACCTTATATTATGAACCCATGATGTGGGCTATTTTTAATCAAATGAGTGGGGAAATTATAAAAATACATATGCAGAATAATAGGATTTCGCATATGGATATGTTAGATGATGCCTTTCTTGTGGCACGAGAAGATTCAATACGGTTTAATCAGGTATCTGGCCGTAATATTACGGGGTACATCAAAAATAATGATCTACATAAAATAGATGTAGATGGAGCAGCGCAAAGCATTTACTATTCACGCGAGGGAGAGTCTCTGATGGGATTCAATCAGAGTGAAAGTAAATACCTGACCATCTATATGAAAGACGGCCAGGTAAATAAATTAAGTATGAAGCCAGCATCTACTGGCACATTTCATTCTATGGAAACAGTACCTTACGAAGAACAGTTTCTTCGTAATTTCCAGTGGAGAAGCGATCTTCGCCCCATTTCTCCACTAGACATCTTTCGTCCTACCCCACCTGAAAATGAACCTCAAAAGAGAAGACGAAAGAAAAGAAACTAACGTCTCTTAGTAGCTTTACCATAACGAGAACTAGTATCAGATTGTTTTGATCTATCTGGACGACGTGATTTATCTGACGAACGACTTTTTGAACGGTCCGATGAACGATCTGACGAACGACTTTTTGAACGATCTGATGATCGGTTACTAGATTTACCTGAGCGGTTAAATTTACCAGAACGACGCTCTCCAGTACCACCACCAACTTCAGGATGAGAAACCTCGATAGCTATATCAAAACCATTTTCCGATTTCTTTCCCTTAAAAGAACTCATCAACAAGTCAACGGAATCTTTATCAGCATCAAAGAAAGAAAATTTATTCTTAATATCAATTTTACCGATTTCAATATCGCGTTTACCAGTTGTATCATTTATCAAGCCTATTAATCCTGTAGGAGTTAAGCGATCCATATCTCCAAGGTTAATAAACATACGTGCAAAATTCTCATTGCTTGCTCTACTCGTGCGTTTCTTACCTTCGCGAGGAGAATCTTCATTCACATTGATATCAACTGAATTTTTATAATAATCGATAAAACGACTAAACTCAATAGCAACAAAACGCTTAATAATATCTTCACGAGACATAGATTCTAACTGCTTATAAACAGTATCCATAAATGGCGCAATACTCTCCTCGTCCACTTGTGTCTTTTCCATTTTGTCTATAAGATTATAGAGCTGAATGGCACAAACCTCTTCTCCAGTAGGCACTTTGGCACGTACAAAAGGACGTTTAAGCATATTTTCAAGCATCTTAATACGACGACCTTCACGTGAATGAACGATAGCAATAGATGTTCCTTTTTTTCCGGCACGTCCTGTACGACCACTACGGTGTACATAAGCTTCCAACTCATCAGGTAAATTATAATTGATGACATGAGTCAAACTATTAACATCCAACCCACGAGCAGCCACATCAGTAGCAACCAATAAACGAAGATGTTTTTTTCTAAACTTATTCATCACCACATCACGTTGAGCCTGAGACAAATCACCATGTAAAGAATCAGCATTATAGCCATCTTGTACCAATTTATCGGCAATATCTTTTGTTTCCTGACGTGTTCTACAAAAAACAATAGAGAATATCTTAGGATTCATATCCGCTATACGCTTAAGCGCTGCATAACGATTTTTTGCAGCCACCATATAATAAATGTGATTTACATTTTCGGTACCCGCATTACGTTTCCCTATCTCAATTTTGTCAGGGGAATTCATATAAGTTTTAGTAATACGCTCTATTTCTTTAGGCATAGTAGCAGAAAAGAGCAAAGTACGTTTAGTTGATGGAGTGGTAGAAAGAATTTCATCCAAATCATCTTTAAAACCCATTGTCAACATTTCATCTGCTTCATCAAGAACCAACCATTCAATTTTATCAACTTTCAACGATCTACGTTTGAATAAATCAAGAGTACGACCTGGTGTTCCAACAACAATATGAACACCTTTCCTTAAAGCTTCGACCTGAGGTTGAATATTCGCTCCTCCATAAACAGAAAGAATACGTAAACCGTCAATAAATTTAGCAAAATTTTCTAATTCACGAGCTATCTGCATACAAAGCTCACGTGTAGGACAAAGAATCAATACCTGTGGAAATTTATCTTCAACCCTTACTTCATTAATTATAGGCAAACCAAAGGCCGCTGTTTTACCAGTACCTGTTTGTGCTAGAGTAATTAAATCAATAGGATTCTGTAAAATGGCAGGAATTGCTTTTGCCTGCACTGGAGTTGGCTTTTCGAAACCCATCTCGGTTACGGCTCGGATTATTTCCGGTTTAAGTGCCAACTCTTGAAATGTCATCATGTATATAATGTATTAATTAAAAAAATCCCGCTTTCCAAAAATAAAACGGGCTGCAAAGGTACTTCTATTTAACGGACAAACGAAATCTTAAGAAAGCACACGATAAAACTATGAAATCCATAAGCACATGACAAAATTAAAACTATCAATTTTGTCTTTTACATGATAATAATTTAAATTATTTGGCTGAGATAATCTCAACGATACTAAGAGTTTAGTATTTCGTTCCTGTTTTTTTATTTAATTTTTCACACATTAATATCAATGTTAATTTCCACTTTACTACACCACAGAAATACTATCTTCACTAATGGTAGCAGCTTTTCAACTCTGTATATTTATGTAAATGTATTTTCTCAATATTAAAAAACAGCAATTCCATGGCTTTATAATAAGTTACCATTAGCCACCTTTGCGCATAACATGCCTTTGACTTATCTGTCGGAATAAATACCCCAGCTGCATGCCAATAATGCATCCTACGACTTAAATAAAACAGGTTTAGAATAAACACCCTAAGGAACGAGGAAAGAATACAAAGAGATTAAAACCATATCTGCTATCATCTAAAAAAACACACTAATTATGAAATAATAACATTACAAATTGACAAAAAACAACATTAAAACTTTATAATACAAGAAAGTAACACCTCTCTTCAATAAAATAAATTTCAATAAATAAACACCATGATAGGAAGTATTTATAAACAAAAAAATCAAAATGAAACAACAAAAAAGTATTTCACAAATATTGTCGTAAATTTGCATCCTACTAAAAATAGATAAATTCACAATGAATAATTACATTAACAAAACTAAAATTATAGCAACAATAGGACCTGCTACATCATCAAAAACACAGTTGGAAAAATTATTTAAAGCAGGCGTTAATGTTTGCAGGCTTAACTTTAGTCATGGTTCACATGCCGACCACCTAGAAGTTATCAACAATGTTTTAGAACTTAACAATGAACTAGGAACTAACATTGCCTTACTGGCCGATTTGCAAGGTCCCAAATTACGTATTGGAGAAGTTGAAAATAACGGCATAGAGCTTGTAGAAGGAGCCGAAATAAAGTTTGTCAATACGCCCTGTATTGGCAATCTTGAAAGAGTATATATGAGTTATACCCTTTTTGCTTCAGATGTTAATATTGGAGATATCATTTTAATAGATGACGGAAAACTTAAATTAGAAGTCACTGAAACCAATGGAAAAGATACGGTAAAAGCAAAAGTTATTTTTGGAGGTACCTTGTCTTCTAAAAAAGGCGTCAACTTACCTAAAACAAAAATCTCATTACCTAGCTTAACAGAAAAAGATCTTGCTGATGCTCAATTTGCATTGGACCACGATGTAGATTGGATGGCACTCTCATTTGTACGTTGCGCCAAAGACATTACGGATCTCCGTAAGTTAGTTGACAAAAAAGGGAAACACACAGGACTTATTGCCAAAATAGAAAAACCAGAAGCTTTAGAAGTAATAGACGAAATCATAGAAGTTAGTGATGCCATTATGGTAGCTCGAGGTGATTTAGGCGTAGAATTACACTTTTCGGAAGTACCGCTAAAACAAAAAATGATTGTGGATCATTGCATCAAATTTGCAAAACCTGTCATTATTGCAACACAAATGATGGAAAGTATGATTACTAACTTTAGCCCTACTAGAGCTGAAGCCAATGACGTTGCTAATGCAGTAATAGATGGCACCGCTGCCGTCATGCTTAGTGCCGAAACCAGTGTGGGAAAATATCCTATCGAAGTTATAAAAGCGATGTCAAATATCATTAGCAATACAGAACAATACGGATACAAATACCATAGAATCCAAGAACCTTTGGTAGGCAAAAAGACATTCATTTTAGACTCTATATGTCACACAGCAGCTAACATGGCAGTTCAAGCCGACGTTAACGCAATCATAGCCATCACCTATACAGGTGACAGTGTAAGAAAAATAGCCAGTTACAGACCCAAAGCCAACATCTACGCTTTTACACCTAACAAACATCTCTTACGTCAATTATCACTAGTATGGGGAGTACAAACTCATTGTTGTAATGACTTTGATCATACCAACGATGCCGTTGAATTTACATTAAGTACTCTCTTTAAGAAAAACAAAATAGATATTGATGAACTTGTAGTAAGTATTGGAACACTACCTATGAATAAAAAAGGAAGCACTAACATGGTGAAATTTTCGTATTATCACGGAGAAAAAACAAAACGCCAATAAACAAAAAGCTCAAAAACAAAAAAGATCCTACTTTTTAATAAGTATGGATCTTTTTTTTTGAAAAAAAAGAGAAAAACCGAAAAGCTCTCCTCTTTTTTATATTCATTTTTTCTATTCAACATTATCTTTTAAATGCTCATCTAAAAACATCAACATACCTCTGTAAAAGTCAAATCGATTTTCCTCATTATGGAATCCATGGCCTTCATTTTCCTTCACTAAGTACTCCACTTCCACTCCGCGAGCCATCAATGCATCAACAATCTGATTTGATTCATTAATATTTACGCGCGGATCATTAGCTCCCTGAGCCACAAACAATGGAGCTACAATTTTATCTACATGAAAAGCTGGCGATGCATCAGCCATTAACAAACTATCGGTGTCAGGATTCCCTACCATTTCATACATCATATCAAGCATAGGCTCCCAATAAGGAGGGATAGTAGTCATAAAGGTAAAAAGATTTGATACGCCAACATAGTCAACTCCTGCCGCATACAATTCGGGCGTAAAGCAAAGGCCAGCTAAAGTGGCATATCCACCATAACTACCACCATAAATGGCAATATTATCTGGATCAGCAATACCTTCATTAATCAACCATTTAACACCATCTGAAATATCATTCTGCATGGTTTTTCCCCATTGCTTAAAAGATGCTTCCCAGAAGGCTTTACCGAAACCTGTAGATCCACGAAAATTCATTTGCAATACAGCATAACCATTGTTAGCTAAGAATTGCACTTCAGGATTAAATCCCCAATGGTCACGCGCCCAAGGACCACCGTGAGGATTTACAACCACAGGCATTTTCTTTCCATTATAACCCTTAGGTAAAGTTAGGTAACCCTGAATATTCAAACCATCACGTGAAGTGTAATTAATGGGTTTCATATCACACATATTATCCACATCTATCCACGGACTTAATTCTGCTAAAAGAGTCAATTTATCAGACGCTTTATCATATAAATAATACTCACCCCGCGTTTTATCACTAAACGTACGAATCATGAATTTATCCTCTGCTTTGTTCTCACTTGCAAAACGCACCTCCACTCCCGGCAGTTGTGCTTCTACTTTTTCGAACAAGACTTTCGCTTCAGCATCTAAATAATGCACTTTCCGTTTTGAAGTATAATAATAAGCAGCCTGTAGTTTTTTAAACTTCTTAGAATAAGCCAAACCGGCAACATCAGATTCTTCAGTTTCAAAAATAACTTCCAACTCTTTAGCATTGGCAATGTCATATTTCACATAAGCCTCTTTATCGCGTCCAAGATTAGATGCTGCATAAATGTACTCATTATCGAAAGTAAACATTATAGGACTTAACGTTTCTTTAAAACTAAGCGTTGTAACCGTTTTGAATGAATCTTTCTCAGTTGAACGATATAAAATTGACTGGTTAACACCATCAGAAGTAATAGCAATCCTTAATTTACCATTATGATCTGTCATCCAGCCCATTATATTTCCTGGATTCTCAGCTAGCATCGTCATCTCTCCCGTTACAATATTCAAACGATAAGGATCAAAAACACGCGGATCACGCTTATTTAAACCCACCAAGATTTGTTCTGGCAGTTCATCAAGCTCATCAATAAATTGTGTTCTAACGCCCTCGATAACGGTCAACCCTATCATCTCAGAACCATCAATATTAACACCATACAGCTGAAAGTTTTCATCACCACCCGTATCTTTTAAATACAATATTCTATTGTTATTGGCCCATAAGTAACCAGCCAAATCACGATCAGTTTCAGAAGTTATACGCATCGCACTATCCTCACCAATTTTCTGAACAAAGACATTAAGACGGCTTTCGTAAGGAGCTAAATAAGAAAAATACACGCCATTGGGAGATAATTGGAATGAAGTTTTTTCAGGATTTTTAAAGAAATCTTCTAAAGCTACGGATTCAGCTTGAGGTTCAGGCATAGTGCAGGAAGCAAAAGCAATAAGCAACGCAAAAATCAAAAAGAGTGAGTTTTTCATGTTTTCTATTTTAATTATTAATATATAATATTGCTTCACTTGAAGGTAAAACAATAAGTGAATAAAAACAAAATCGCGACTATTTAATCACACAAACAAATGTAAACAAATTTATTATTATCAATAACCTACAGATTACATGATCTTTTTTATTAAGATACACCAAGAAATAAACACTCACATCATCCAGCACTACCTGCAAAAATAAATAAGATCAAAAAAAGACATTTCTACCAACATAAAATACAAATAGAACTTACAAAACATGCAAATGCAAATCAATATAATCCACCAGATCTTTACGAACAGAAACCTTAGTAGCATACTGCTTCCATTGCATTACTACCGCATTAATCTCCTCAATTATTTTAGCCCCTTTCTTTATGTTATTAGCATGCGCTATGGTCATAAAATCCTCATGCATAATATCTTTCCTTTTACCATTCACACTTAAAGTCTGTTGATTCACCCAATGACTTTGAGCATCGTAGGAAAAACAAAGATCATAAGCAGGCGCTAAAGTCCACCGCCCCCCTTGCTTAAGGCGAAAAGCAAAGTTCTTGGTATGATCATCACAATTCGTTGATAGCACATTAAAAACCATACGACGAAACATTTGCTCAGCCTCAGGATAAGACAAACGCAACAAACGCATAGTTTGAAAAAGCTGCTCATAACTAAAAGCCTGCATCTCATTATAATCATAATGCTGCATCCCACACCAAGTCTGAATATGGTATTTTTCGCCTTTAGCACCTCGATCAAAACGTTTTGTCATAAAATGCGCTCGATCATTTTCCTCCAACAAACGACACTCAGACATCTCAACCCCAGCACTTATAGCCATCAAATAATAAGCATACTCCACACGCCCCCAGCCATAACTTTCTCCAAATTGTGCAGCATCTACCCCATCAAGCTTTATCAGCCAATGTTCAAAACCCTCTGGCGCTTTAGCCTGACCAGACTTCACCGCACCAGTAGTAGGATTGAAAGCAATCACCGCCTTAGGACGCGCCCCACCCGCCGAAGTCCCTACTTTTAACACATTGATCAAAGCCTGCTGCTCATCCTCTAACAAATTACCACTTAACAGTTTCTTATTTTGCAAAAGAGTATGAGCCGCCTCTACCAAATGCTCTATTTCCACATCAAAAGCCACAACACTCTTAGGCATAGCAGGCTCAAATTCCAAAGCCCCCATGCCACGCTCACCAATAAAACAAAGCTGCTCCACAGGATTCATACTCCCCGCCTCACGACCATGCCGCGCCAGCCATATATCAATTAAACGATTACCATAACGATCAGGCAATACATCAGCCAACAAACCAGGTAAACCCTTAAAGGTAGATTTCTCCTCACCCCTAGCTTGTCGTAACTCAGGAAAAACATAAATGCGGCGACCACCAGTTATTGGCATTTTAAGCGGAGATAAATCCCATGATAATTTCAGGAAATCCGTATCGTATTCAAAAGTAGCCACCTGCTCATCAGCATCCCAACGAACCGCCCCAACTAAATGATCCCATATTTTCACACTAGCCACATTTACCATCCTAAATCCTCCTCGATTTTGGGCTCAGCAACCATGCCAGAAGCCCGCAGACGTTCTTTTTGTTGCATTTTAGCATAAGCAATAGGACTAATCGTTTGATGCACCTGAAAAACATCCATCACATAAAGCAAATCAAGCACACGCAACACTTGTATCAAAGTACTCAATGTAACCCTACCCCCACGCTCTAAAAGACTAAGCGTAGAACGGCTAATACCAGCCTGCTTAGAAACATAATCTTGAGATATGTTCTGCTCTAAACGGTGATGGTGCACAAACTTACCAATATTCTCAGCAATAGATTGATCAGTCATTGCAACCCAATTTATGTATTGTTTTTCATTCATCATAAGTGATCTATATCATTAATGTATTATTTTCACTACAAACTTACGTTTATTTTTTTAGCTTATCAAGTGTTTGTGTTGATTTTCATTCATTATAGCTATTAATTGGATATATTGCATTCATTTTCATTCATAATAATGATTTTTATAATATAATTTAACACCAGAATCAGAATTAAAACACCCCTCCGACAATATCAACTGTGTAATGAATAACAAGAAAAACACAGCCAAGACACTTCTAAATCAGCAAAAAAAACGATCATGAAAACTTATAAAAAATAAAAGAGGGAACTATTGATTAGCCCCCTCTTTTATTAAAAAGCACAAAACAATGTCTTATTTCCAGCAATGAACTGCACAACCTAAGGCTCCGATAATCTGAGGATCCTCAGGAACATAAACAGGTAACTTGAGATGATTTGCCAAAAAAGGAACCATCGCCGGATTCTTGGCCACACCTCCTACAAATGCCACTTCAGACTTAATGCCAACACGTTTGAGCAAAGAGCTCGCACGTTTAATAACCGAGAGATGAATCCCCTTAGCAATCTTAGCCCTATCAACACCTTGAGCCAACAATGAAACAACTTCTGATTCGGCAAAAACAGTACACATAGAATTAACACTTTGCTCCTGCTCAGCATTCAAAGCCTCACGACCAAAAGTATCGAGATCGTAGCGCAAAGCCATAGCCATAATTTCAAAAAAACGACCAGTACCAGCAGCACACTTATCATTCATTTCAAACTTCATCAGCTGACCTCTTGCATCAATAGCTATTGCCTTAGTATCTTGTCCACCGATATCCAAAACTGTTCGCACAGCAGGATTCACAGCATTAATACCCACTGCAAAAGCCGTAATTTCACTCACCACCTTTGCCCCATATTTATCAGCAAATAAATGACGACCATACCCCGTAGAAGTAATGACATCAAAAGACTTGCCTTCCAACATTTCGGCACATACTTCTAAAGTATTAAAAGTGTTCTCACGCACTTGTGAAAAAAGCACCTTTTCACCATCCCACAAGACCAATTTAATGGTACGTGAACCAATATCTAAACCAGCACTAATCATTTTTTTTAGTAAATATTAGTCCTGAATACGTTCTACAAAAGCCTCAACACGCGTCTTCAACTGTCCCACATCCTCCATGCTGTAGTCCGTTTCCACACTTAAGACAGGAATACCCGCCTCTTCAAGCGCATTTCCCATCGTCATAGCTTCATGAGCATAAGGTTGACAAAACTGCAAACCGTAATGTATTACCCCATCAGCCTTGTACTTTTTCACCATTTCTTTGACGTGATCAAAACGACTTTGATTAGGCGTAAAAATAGCACAGTCAATTTTCATATAGCGATCAACAATATTATCTAACAAAGCGTCAAAAGTATCACCTTCTAGTGAAGTCATATTCTGAACACCACGCTCACCTGTACACATCTCCTCGCCTACAATAGTAGCACCAGACGTCTCTATAACGTGAGGCATTTTCCAGTTAGGCACAGACATAGGGCAACCGCTAATAATCACACGTGGCGTGTCTTTAGGAAATACACCTACCTCCTCTTTGATACGCAATTCTAACTCATCGCAAAGCGCATTCACTGAAGCAGTAAATCGTTCAGGATCATCATAAAAAGCAATCTGATTAGCCAATAGTACATCCATACCAGAAACAGGCACAGGCGTAGCAGCACGCAATTGCGCTAAACGTAACAAAGCAGCACGTTTATTATTAACCGTAGTGATACCTTTTTTCAATAACTCAACAGTCATCTTATTGCCAGTCAACTCTTCTAAAGCAAGTGTAAATTTTAAAAATTCTGCTTTTAAAAGTGCACGACCAGCCTCTGACTTCATCTGAGGAATATCCATCACGTAAAGGTTCTCTTGAATCGTCTTCAACGCTTCATAAGCCTTCTTTTTACCATCACAAGTATTTTCACCCACAACCATATCGGTAGCCTCTATGTAAGGACACACCTTAGCCAACTTAAAACCAAAAGAAGACTTGATCAACGCACAAGTGTTACGAGGAATATACTCCTCGGCTAAGTCAAATCCCATTTCGGCACCAGCACAAAGACCAACGAAAATGGCATCTAAAGCCAAAACGATTTCTTCGGGTACAAAAACGCAATAAGCACCAACGACCTTACGTCCCGTTGCTTTCGCATCCATCAGTTCTTTCACACGAAAACCGTGAATTTCACTCACCACAAAATCAAAGTATTCCATCGCTTTAGGACGATTTTCCTGCGCAAGGAATAAATCTTGATATGTGCTTCCTACTAACCCTAAAACCGCATTATGAGAAGCAACATCTAACTTAAGACCTTCCCACATTTTAGTGTAATCTGCCATATTATTAATTATTTTTTTTAATGAATTGCGAAAATACAGCATAATATCTCTGCACCATTAGAATGTTGATAAAAAATGATTCTATTATAAAAACAATGAATTTTTGGAGGGTTTTATAGGTCGTCTTTATTGAAAGTACCACAGATATGATACTGATTTAATTTTCCTCACATTTTTGAAAGATGGAAGAAACAAAACCAGCAGATTGGGACAATTTAGGAATTGCGACTATAAAGAATAACTAAATAATAATCTGATCAATAAACACAACTATCGCACACAAAAACTGCGACTAAAATAATGGCATTGGAGCTAAAACCATCACTGAATAGTTTAAAGAAAACAGCTTCCTGTTAAAAAAAATAATCTAAGATTTATTTAATTCATGGGGCAAGTAATCCGACTGAATATTAGTCATAGCTGCAAACATAGAAGTACGTACATCGGGTGAATACTCCTCCAATTGTTTTATGATACCTCTGATAGTAGAGCGGGAAGAGACCTCTTCATAAGGACATTCCTTTTTCATTTTAGGAAATTGACGCATAGCCGCATAATCAAGCATCTGCTGATTGCTAAGAAAAGCCAAAGGCCGTATCAAAGACATATCAAAATTAGCCATTTTCAATATAGGCGGCATACTACAAATAGAACCCTGAAAAGCCATATTCATCATCAACGTTTCAATCATATCATCTTGGTGATGACCTAATGCAATGATATTACAATCGTTCTCTATCGCCACATCATACAATGCTTTTCGTCGTTGCCTAGAACAAACATAACATGGCGATTTCTTGGTATCATACTTAACATCAAAACTTGTTCGCCTTATTTCCAGTTTAACATCGCGCTCGGTACAAAAAGATTTAAGAAATTCTATATCAGCAAAATAAGGCACATTTTCCATAATAACATGTACGGCTATAACTTTAATATTATAACCTTTACGAAAACCATCTCTCGTAAGCAGCTCGAGCAAACACAGGGAATCTTTACCACCCGACACCGCGGCCACCACAGTACTACCACGCGGTATAAGGCCATAAGTATCTACCGCCTTTTTAAATCTGCGTTCTACTTTTAAGGTTAGTTTTTTGTCTTTTAACTCTTGCGTCATTTTTATGAAATATTTACCTTAATAAACTACCCCGCTGCAAGCAGACGCGGTGTATCAATTCGAAACACTTTTTTTATTCGCAGCAAGCTGCGGGGAATAAACCCCACAATGTAGGATTTAAGCGACAAAGATACAGTCTAAAATCTTGATACAAGCGTTTGACACCAGTCAATATATATGACCTCTGTTGAGATTCTAATTTTCAGAAACATATCGTCTATTTATAAAAAACAATATAAAAAGACTAACCTTTGGTCTTCTTGAACACACCTGAAAAAATAAGACCACCAATAATACCCATGAGAACGTAAACTACCTGTTCGCCAACAAGGGAAGCACTATCTGACGTAGTATTCACTTCAAAAGCACTAGTAAGACCAATAAAAGCTTTACTTCCTGGAACCAACAAGATAATTCCTAAGGTTGAGAATACATTGCGAGGAGCTAACGTATATTTGCTCAGCAGCTTAGAAACAATTACAATAGAAATAGCTCCAAAAAAAGTACTCATCATTAAACCCGTTGACTGTAAACTTACCATTACAATAAAACCAATAAAACCAACAAGCACTCCACCCCAGATATCACGAGGACGCACATTAAAAACAGGCATCAGACTCAGAGAGAAAAGAGGAACTGCTGCCCAAGAAGTCCATAATGGTAAAATTTCGGGATCACGCATAGGTGGCATTTCCACAAAGTTAAGAAAGATAGCCAAACCTAACAATACGCCAAAGAATTGCTTAAACAAAGAGATCATAGCATCGAAAAGTTTTGCCGTACCCGACACTAAACTTTTGGATGTTATCTCCTCGATAGCAGTAGTTAAGTAAAGTCCAGGAACAAAAACAATAATGGCAGCAATGATATTAAGCGTTAAATTGATTTGCGGGAAGAAATAATAAAAAACGCCTGTTAAAATAGTGGCAATAAATGCAACAATAGATTCTAATGCAGAATTTAAATAAGCAGAACGCAGAGCCAATGTAGCACAAAGACCAACGATAATACCCACAAAAAAAGAAACAAGGATAGACAACCAAGAAGAACGTATCATCATTACAAAAGATGCTGCACTAACACCATAGGTTAGAATTTGCATCCATAATGGATAAGTAGATGGCTGATTTTCGAGATCCTTCAACGCTCTTCGGGCTTCGGAAACTGTCATTTCTTTAGCTAAGAACTGTTCCGTAATATCTACCGAACGTGAAAAAGCCCCCAAGTTAATCTCGCCAGGATCCGTATTACGCACATAGCTATAAGTCTGCTGATCATCGTCTTCATAAAACACATAATTGACCCATGTGGGCAAATCCATAAAATCACCATTAATCTTCTGCTTCTTGGCTACCTGACTAAGGAATTCTTGAATACGGTAAGAAGGCACACCATACTTATGTAAGGCTCTTCCTAACTGGACAATAAAACGGTATTCTTCGGGAATATTCATTAAAACAACGAATGATCTAATTTAAAAGCTACAAATAACGTCTTTTCCATCTAAAAAAAAGCAATATCACTTCATAATTTAAAGTTATTTTATACTTCATTAGCACACTTTCACAAATAGGTGTGGTACAGTACAAAAAAAACAAATTCGACACACCAAAAGCCTCCTCCTTCACCACTTTCTAACACAAAACAAAAAAAACGGCTTCAGAAAAAAGCTACGAAACTAGGATGCTCATCTGAAACAGAAAGAAAACCCAACACTCCGATCAATATTTACAAAAGTGTATTTTTATACCGTCTAATTCATTAGTTTTGTTTCGTCATAAAAAAAAGGATAAAATCACAGACATGAATACCTCAACCGTAACTCAACTTAAGAATGAGATAAAACATTTAGAAAAAATTGAGCTTATAGAGCTTTGTCTTAAATTGGCTAAGTTTAAAAAAGAAAATAAAGAGTTATTGAGCTACCTCCTTTTTGAAGCAGATGATGAAGCACATTATATTGAAACCATAAAAGACGATATTACAACAGAATTTAATGGTATAAATCGCTCATCATCCTACCTTATTAAGAAAAGCTCACGACGCATACTCAAAGAGGTCAAAAAATACATTAGATATTCTAAAAAAACACAAACAGAGATCGAATTATTAATGCATTTCTGTCAAGAATTAGGACAGTTTAAAATGGCCATAAACCAAAACATAGTACTTGGCAATATGTACAGAACACAAGTAAAAATGATTAAAAAATGTATGTTAAAAGTACATGAAGATCTTCAATACGATTACAAAGAGACCTTTGAATCATTAACCAACCACAAAGCTTACTATTAAGAATAGCATCTGTTTTTTCAGAAATAAACCAACCAGTAATGAAGAATAAAAAATCATGGTTAACGCCTAATATCAACAAAAAAAATTAAACCTTTAGCCCTAATTCATTTGGCTATGATTAAACATTGTTTTATTTTTGCGCTCGCATTACAAGAAATAGTAATCGTATTGTCCTATGGTGTAATGGTAGCACTCCGGTTTCTGGTACCGTCAGTCTAGGTTCGAGTCCTTGTGGGACAACAAAGAAAACAAGTTCATTTTCGACACAAACCCTTTCAAACAGCCTGTTTGAAAGGGTTTTTTGTTTATCCCCCGAAACGTTTTTTATCACATTGAAACGTTATTTTTGCAGCAGATCACCCTTAGTCAAAGTGTAAGTCAAACAGACAAGGACATCATAAATACAAGATATCATCCTTCTTGAACGATAAAAACCGACAAACCTCTCCCCCACTAATATAATCGTATTTAACATCTTGCATTATTCTGTTTTATTTATACCTTTGGCAATGAAATGATTCACGAAGACGTATTTATCAAAAATACTCAGCAATGATGAGAGCTTTCTTGTCTATTTCTTCAATAAACACAATAAAAGCCCCCTCCTGAAAAATAAGATATATACGCAATCGCTGACATTCATTAAAAAGAACAAAATTCTTCACTTTTAAGTAAAATATATTACATTTGCAATCCCATAAATAAAGATGAAATATAAATTAGTAAAGATATCTAAATTTAGTGGAGACAAAGCCTCAGTTTACACTGTACTTATCGAAGATGAAGAAGGGAAATTTACACATTCTGTATTTGACACTTTCATTAATGAAAATAAAACTTTATATTTAAGTGAACTAAAAAACATTTTTGCACGTTTAACAATTATTGGAAATGATACAGGTGCAAGAGAGAGTTATTTCAAAACTAAAGAAGGAGTACCTGGAGACGGCGTCTGTGCACTATACGACTCACCAAGTAAAAAACTAAGACTTTACTGTATAAGATATGGTACCGAACTTATCATTTTAGGAGGAGGAGGAAAAAAAGATGTTAGAGCATTACAAGACGACAAACAATTAGAAAAAGAGAATTATTTTTTAAGATGGCTTTCAAATAAAATATCAGAATGTAAACAAAATGATGACTTATCATTTACTACGGATTTTATGGACTTTAAAGGCAACCTAATAATAGACGATTATGAAGACTAAAGCAGAAGAATACAACAGTTCCCTTTTTGATGAAATTTTTGAATCCATTTCTCCAAAAGAAGAAAATAGGATTAAATCAAAAATGCTTTTAGCAGCAAAAATTGAAGACGCTATGAAAGCAAAAGGATGGAACAGAACTAAATTACTTAAAGCGACAGGTCAAAAAAACGCATCAGTCGCAACTAAATGGTTTTCAGGAACCCACAATTTCACTCACGACACCCTATTTGACATTCAAGAAGCCTTGGGAATAGACCTTTTAAACATAGGAGAAACCAATAAAGAAGTTGTTGTTAAATACCAAGTTGTAGTGCAATCAACGCCCTCCGAACACAAAAAAAACACCTATCAAAGAACTGACACGAAAAGGAATACACAATCCACATCACAAATCCACAGTTTTAATACATCAATGATAATTGCAGAAGCATGAACCCCAAAAGAGAAAAAAATGTAGAGTTTCAATTAGTTAATATTGAAATCCTTGAATCTGAGATAAAGGCTCCTAAAACACCTTTACCGAACAATGTTATTTTTAGTTTTGCCATTGCTATTGAGCAACGATTTAATATTGAGAAAGGACTTATTTTTGTTATCTGTAACATCTCAACTTTTACTCAAGATAACCCAAAACAAATATTAGGAAAATATCGCTCAAACTGCATATTCAAAGTGAAAAATCTAAATAAATACATAACAGAAGATAAAAAGATAAATCTTTCTAAAGAATTCATTACCACAATAAACTCTGCAGCTCTCTCAACTACGAGAGGATTAATGTTTTCTTTATTTAAAGGAACATTCTTACAAGGCGCAATACTCCCGCTACTTACCCCAAGTCAATACAAAAAAGAATAATGCTGAATTATCAAGTTCACAGTAAAATCTGTGATTTGGATAAGTGACAGTTAAGAAGACAAGTGATTTTCTATGTCCTACGATACATACAGTCACGTTATCGGCAACGTTAAAAACACTCAATAGAACTCATTATATGATTTTAAAACTTAAAATTATTATTTTTCTGACAATCTTGTGTTCAATAGTATATTCACAGAAGAAAACCATTGAAAATGTTTGGATTATTGATACTGTAAGTGTTAACAAAGAGTTTAGAATACAATTTGAATATCCTCAATCACTTAAATTTGACAGAATTGAAAACTGTTGTTCTTTTGGTACTGAATCAAAGTCAACCGAATACAACAATACAATGGATTGGGGGATTTGGATGACCGAACCACAAAACTTCATAGAACCAGACTCAATATACTTTAAAGAGCTATACAATGATGACTTCTCAATAAAAAGAGAGCCTGTATTAGTATCTAATTTCAAAGCAGAAAGAACTGTATGCAAGCAAACAATAGGAGACAAATACTATGAAATAATAATTCTTAAATTTGAAGATTGCATTTTTGAAATTACTAACTCAAATGCAGAATCGGTTGATTTTGAAAGATTTTGGAAAAGTATTAAGATTGAAAAATGATAAAAACTGATGCCAACAATTAGCTTCCAATGTTGAGTTGCTTACATCAACTACCGCTCAGCGCAAATGCATACTCAACATATTGGAACTTATGTTGAACAATTGTGCAAGCAGAATCACGAATACTATAAAAATAAACACTCGTGAGTAAACTCACGCTACCAGTTAACCATCTAACCTTCAAATGATTCTACTCTAGTATTTTCAATCGCTTTTTTATGAGCTTTAAAAAGGTATTTTTACTCATTTAAGCTATTGTTTTAGCGTTGTTTTTGAACAATTGTCATCTTAAGGTTGACACTTCTAGTTTTACAGCAGCTTCCCCCAATTCACAGCGCCAGGCAGACAAACAAGGACATCATAAATACAAGATATCATCATTCTTTAACGATAAAACCAACAAACCTCTCCCCCACTAATATAATCATATTTAACATCTTGCATTCTTCTGTTTTATTTATACCTTTGACAATGAAATGATTCACGAAGACGTATTTATCAAAAATACTCAGCAATGATGAGAGCTTTCTTGTCTATTTCTTCAATAAAAGCCCCCTCCTGATAAATAGGATATATACGCCATATTGCGGGGATACAATTGTCACTAACTATAAAAAACAAAAAAAATGGACATACACTTATGGGAAAACAGACATCTGGATAAAAACTTCATCTGTCCCCATTGCAAAAAAGGAATTCTACAGCTAAAGAGTCAGAATAACATTCAAACAGTAGAATCTAAAAAAAATGACATAAGTGTACAAAAGGATAATATGGGAGCCTGCGCTCCTATACAGTACTATTACTTTTCTGCAATCCTAGAATGTAACAAGTGCGAAGAAACGGTCTTAGCCAGCGGAGAATGCTCAACATCTAATTACTATGAACAAGATGAAGGCTTCCCTAATGATTTCGAATTAATGAATCCAAAACTATTTTTACCTACCCTAGAAATTATTGAAATACCTAGCAAAACGCCTAAGGAAATTCAAGAAGAAATATATAGATCATTTGAACTCTATTGGGTAAATGAATCTGCTTGTGCCAATATATAAGAAAATCGTTAGAATATATTATGGACGCCGAGGGAATAATAAAAGAGGACAAAAATGGAGTTTTATTAAGTTTAAATAATAGATTGCAAAAATTCAAAAAAATAGAGGATGAAGAACTGTTAACCGCAATTCGAAAAATTGGGAATCAAGGCAGTCATAAAACAATAGAAATAGAGTACGTATTAAAAGCTTACAATCTTATTGAATATGTTTTAGAACTATTATATAAAAATAGAAAGGAGAACTATTCTGACATAGCTAAAGAAGTAATACTTGAATTAAAAACAAGTTAATTACAGTTGGTAAAACGCTAGCATAGATAATATGGAGGTTCCGCTGTTATACGACTTTTAGTGGCTTATGGCAGCACACCAAATCATAGTTTTACAGTACCTGAATTATCAAGTTCACAGTAAAATCTATGATATAGCTAAGCGACAGTTAAAAAGACAAGTGATTTTCTATGTCCTACGAGACATCCAGTCACGTTATCGGCAATTTTGAAAATGTCACACATAAGAGTGAGACCAAATATAACAACTACCTATTTATCAACACTCTTAATGACAAAATAAAGTAAAACCTTTTTTTTATCTCAATTCACTTTACCTTTTGATTCACACTTAACAAGTTTTTCACTATTTTCGCATAATGAATTGAAGAAACAACCCTTTATTACTGATGACTAATGCAGCTTAATATTGTCTTCCTATTTTCTCTTAAGCACTACCGCCGTTTATTCGAGTGCCTTATTTACTATGCCCAATAGTTTATACACGCCCCTCAAGAGGAAAACACACTTATAATTCACATAAAAATCTTTTTTTTATTGTTTGTACAACTTTAAGAAAAGAACTGATTCTAGAGTAGAATAATCTATTACTCTAAGTTATCCTACATTAACATATATATTATGTTTCAAAAATCAACATATATAAAAAGACGCAAGTCTTTATGCCAAACCATGACCTCTGGTCTTGTTTTATTTCTAGGCAATAACGAAAGCCCTATCAATTACGCTGATAATGGTTACCGTTTTCGACAAGACAGTACTTTCCTCTATTACTTTGGTTTATCTCGTGCTGACCTTGTGGCTACACTCGATATAGAAAACGGAGAAGAATGCATCTACGGCAATGATTATACGATAGACGATCAGGTGTGGATGGGGCGTTTGCCAAATATACAATCTCAAGCTAAAGATGTTGGAATTAATCACTCAGCCTCCTTTTTATCTCTAGAAAAGGACATCAAAAAAGCCATACAAGAGGGTAGAAAAATACATATACTCCCTCCTTACAGAGCCGATCATACCCTAAGACTAGCACATCTCCTCAATGTGGCAGTAGATGAAATTCAAGGATTTGTTTCTGAGGAATTATGCTATGCTGTAGCAAATCAGCGCAATTACAAATCGGAGGAAGAAATTACGGAGATAAACCAAGCAGTAGATACTAGCGTACTTATGCATAAGATGGCGATGCGTATGGCCAAACCAGGTATAAGTGAAGCAGAACTATTTGCAACATTAGAGCAAATAGCACTAAAAAAAGGAGCTGGCACCTCATTCCCTACTATTGCCACCATTAACGGACAGACCTTACACAACCACTATCATGGCAATACATTAAAAAAGGGTGACTTATTTCTTGTAGATGCTGGTGCCGAAAACAACAGTGGCTATGCCGGAGACTTATCCAGCACCATTCCTGTAAGTGGATCATTCACCTCAAAGCAAAAAGACATCTATAATTTAACCCTTGCGAGTCATAAAAAAGCAATAGAAATGTTGGCTCCAGGAGTACCATTTATAGACATCTACTACGCATCTGCTCGTGTTATTATAGAAGGGATGAAAGACTTAGGATTGATGCAAGGCAACACAGATCATGCTTTAGAAAATGGAGCACATGCTATGTTTTTCCCATGTGGATTAGGACATATGATGGGACTAGACGTTCATGATATGGAAAATTTAGGTGAAACCATTGTTGGCTATAATGGCGTAAAAAAAAGCACTCAATTTGGTGTAAAATCATTACGATTAGCACGACCACTAGAAAAAGATTTTGTCCTAACCATAGAACCAGGCATTTACTTTATCCCTGAATTAATGGATTTGTGGCAATCGAAAGGCACCAATAAAGAGTTCTTCTGTTTTGATAAATTACAGACATACCGCGACTTTGGAGGAATACGTAATGAAGAAGATTTTCTGATCACAGAGAAAGGCTATAAACGTTTAGGAACAATAAAGAAACCGGTAGAAATTAATGAGGTATTAGAAGAGTGGAATAAAGATGTTTTCTAATCTTTTGGTATAAATAGTAAAAAGAAACTTAAAAACAACGACATAGAACAACCGCATAGCTGACCAAATAATTAGCGCAGCAAGAATAGAAACGGTACAAGACGCAAAAGGTTCTCCTTTTTTGGTAAAAACAATAGAACGAAACGTAAGGAGCTCTCACACTGCAATAAGATTTAAATAAACACATGGAAAAAGGAATTATTTTCGACATTAAACGTTTTGCCATTCACGATGGACCAGGCATACGCACCACGGTATTTTTGAAAGGGTGTCCTTGTGATTGCTGGTGGTGTCATAACCCCGAAAGCAAAAGTTCGGCTATACTAGAAATAGAAAAAACGATAGTGCTAGATGGCAAAACAATAAAGCGAATTGAAAAGATTGGCGAAGAAGTCACTCCAGATCAAGTGATGAACGAAATAAAGAAAGATGAAGTGTTTTACCACACTTCGGGCGGTGGAGTCACCTTTTCGGGTGGGGAACCGATGCAACAAAAAACGTTCCTTTGTGAAATGTTAAAAGCATGTAAACAAGCAAATATACATACGACTTTAGATACCTCAGCAGCCTATTCAAAAGCCACCATCGAAGAAGTCATGAACGATGTGGACTTGTTTCTACTTGATTTGAAATTTATGAATAGCACATTGCACCAAAAATATATTGGCATAGATAACAAGCAGATACTCGAAAACATAGCGTTCCTACTCAACAGCGACAAAAAAGTGTGGATACGCATACCCATCATCACCTCGATAAACACGGATGATATTGATGATATGATTCAGTTTTTATTGGCTCATAAAAAACCACAACAGATCAATTTACTACCCTACCATAATATTGGAAAGAATAAATATAAAAAGTTTGGCATGAAAAACCGAATGCAAGGCATTGAAGAACCAAGCCAGATAGTGATGTTAGAATTAAAAGATAAATTTGAAAATCAAGGTTTCACAACCATAATAGGAGGTTAATAATGAAAAGTCAACGTATTACAACATTAAGAGAAGAAAGCATTGCTGCCCAAGCCACTATCTCAGAAGAAAGAGCTCTTTTAATCACTAAGTTTTATAAAGAAAACAGCGATCAAGGCTATTCAATCCCAGTGATGAGAGCCCGAGCTTTTCAGTACATCATGAATAACAAAGCCCTTTATTTCAGTGACAATGAACTTATTGTAGGCGAAAAAGGCTCACACCCCAAAGCAACACCCTCATACCCTGAAATTTGCATTCACTCTGAAGATGATTTACAACTACTAAATAACCGCGCTAAAGTCAGTTTTAAAACAACAAAGGAAACACGTCAAATATATAAAGATATCATCACTCCTTTCTGGACAGGAAAAAGCAACCGTGAGAAGATTTTTAACACCATGACACCAGAATGGCTTGAGGCGTACAAAGCTGGAATCTTTACGGAGTTTCAGGAACAACGAGGACCAGGACATACAGTAGCTGGAAAAAAGTTATATACCAAAGGGATGCTAGATCTGCAAAAAGACATTAATGCAGCCTTAGAACAACATAAAGATGATGCAGACAAATGTGAAGAACTAAAGGCCATGTATATTGTTGCAGATGGAATTATGGACTTTGCCACTCGTAATGCAAATGCCCTCTCAGCCTTAGCCGAAAAAGAAAAAAACACGGTACGAAAAGCCGAACTGGAACAAATGGCTAAGATATGTCATCATGTACCCCGCTATGCACCACAAACCTTTCATGAAGCCTTACAGCATTATTGGTTTATACATTTGGGAGTCACACTAGAACTCAACCCTTGGGATTCGTTCAACCCTGGACGATTAGACCAAAACCTTTTTCCTTTTTACACCAAAGAAATAGCAGAAGGATCTTTAACAAAAGAATCAGCTACTGAAATCTTACATTCTTTCTGGATCAAATTTAATAACCAACCAGCACCGCCCAAAGTAGGCGTAACGGCTAAAGAAAGCAATACCTATACCGACTTTTGTTTGATAAATCTAGGCGGAGTGAAAGAAGATGGCACAGATGCTGTCAACGAGTTAACGTACCTTTTACTAGACGTTATAGAAGAAATGAATCTGCTCCAACCCAGTAGTATGGTGCAGTTGAGCAAGAAGAACCCAGATACCTTTATCGATAGAGCTATAAAAATTACTAAAACAGGTTTTGGACAACCTTCTATCTTTAATACAGAAACGCTGATTGCTCAAATGTTAGGACAAGGAAAAAGCCTCAAAGATGCTCGAAATGGAGGTACTAGTGGCTGTGTAGAAACAGGGTGTTTTGGCAAAGAAGCCTACATACTAACGGGTTATTTTAACCTACCCAAAGTATTAGAAATCACCCTAAATAATGGGATCGATCTGCGCACAGGAAAACGCATTGGACTAAAGACAGGAGAAGCCTCTAACTTTACCTCTATGAAGCAACTCATGGCTGCTTTTCAACAGCAAGTGCAGTATTTTATAGACATTAAAATAGAAGGAAATAATCGCATCGACACGCTTTACAAAGACAACCTACCAGTACCATTCCTGTCATTATTTATAGATGATTGCATTGCCAGTGGAGAAGATTACCTCAGCGGTGGAGCACTTTATAATACAAGTTATATTCAAGGTGTAGGTCTTGGTTCTATCACCGATAGTCTGGCCGCCATCAACACGCTCATTTTTGAAGAAAAATCATTAACATTCGAAAAACTATTAAATATTTTAGAAAAAGATTTTGTTGGCGAAGAAGAATGGCGAGCTAAAATGATCTACGACTTACCCAAATGGGGCAATGACGATGACCAAGCTGACTGTTTTGCACAAGAAGTATTCACCATTTATCACGATGCCGTAACTGGTCGACCTACAGTACGAAAAGGAGTACATCGCATAAATATGCTCCCCACCACTTGTCATGTTTATTTTGGTAGTATGATCAATGCCCTACCCGATGGACGCAAAGCGCGGACACCTCTATCAGAAGGCATCTCTCCCGTTCAAGGAGCCGATACCAAAGGACCAACGGCAGTTATTAAGTCTGCGGCTAAAATTGATCACCTTAAAACAGGAGGAACCTTACTTAATCAAAAATTTACACCTTCATTTTTCAAATCTGAATTAGAGATCAAGAAAGTATCACAACTGGTACGTTCCTATTTCGCTATGAAAGGACATCATATACAATTTAATGTAGTAGATGCCGACACATTGCGAAAAGCACAAAAACACCCAGAACAATATAAAGACCTCATCGTAAGAGTAGCGGGATATTCTGACTACTTTAATGATCTGGAAGAAGACCTCCAGAATGAGATAATAAAGAGAACAGCACACGAATCATAATGTATTTCTATTGTCAATTTTCAGGATGCTGGTATAGGATTTTATTTTTATGATAATGAAAATATGTTTGAACTCAAAAAGCTATTTTGCAGCAAGCAAGACCACTCATTAACGCTCAAAATTAATCACAGCTCAAAAATCATTACTAGTTAAAGACAAAAAACGGTTATCAAAACAGGATACTTTGCACCACCAATAGGAACAAAAAAGCTGATCTCAAATTAAAGAGATCAGCTTTTTTTATAGTTTTAGTAATACCAGATTAATAAAGTATCGTCTGCATAGCGTGCGGCAAAATAGTAATTTTAAGCAACTTATTAACAATAACCAAATTATAAGTGATGGGGTTATTTGTCTTATTCATCACCACCGTCACCATCTCCCCAGTAGGATTACGAAATGTAGTCGCGTGTATTTTAGAATGACTTGTGGTCGTGCTGATACGCTTAGCACCCAGTTTTATGAATTTAGAAAAATGACCTATATAATAATAACTTGGAGTAAAAATGAGTTCATCTTTGCGTGTATCTGCGTGAATAGGTGAAAAGCAAAAATTACCCACGTGATTGGGGCCTCCATTTTCATTAAGTAAGATGTTCCAATCGGTCCACCCCACAGTACCACAGTTAAAGTCATTAATCATAGACTCACCATAACGCTCAGCATTAGACCACCGCTGATAATGATCGCTATCAAATCCTTCTTGACAACCTTCTGTAAAAAGAAGTTTCATCTCGGGATAAGATTCATTAATATTAGTCAAATTATCCCATTTAGGATCTCCTCCTGCCCATGTTTCGTACCAGTGAAAACCAATACCCCAGATGTACTTCGCTGCTTCTTTGTCTTCGAACACGGTGTTAGCCCTGTGACTCATCAGATCACGGTTATGATCCCATATCACAATATTTTTATCACCTAAACCTTCTTTCTCAAAAGTTGGCCCTAGGTAGTCACGGACGAAGTCACGCTCTTCTTCTGCCGTATAAATACACGACTCCCAACGCTGTACCGCCATGGGTTCATTTTGCACCGTAATACCCCATATATGAATCCCCTCCTGCTCATAAGCTTGAATAAAACGCACATAATAGTCGGCCCAAGTCTGCCTATACTCTGGAAGTAATTTACCCCCATTAAGCATGTTTTTATTCGTTTTCATAAATGCTGGCGGACTCCAAGGACTAGCGAAGAATAAGTAATCGTCTCCAATTTTCGCAACAGCGCGCTTAATCATTGGCAAACGGTATTGCTGATCGTGTTCTATTGAGAATGATTTAAGACTCGCATCACCCTCATCTATATATACAAAACTCTCAGAACCAAAATCTGCACTATGAATACTAGTCCTAATAATTTTATAATTGATACCATTCTCTGAAAAATAAGCATCAAGTAAAATCTCTTGCTGAGCAGGCGAAAGCTGAGCAAACACTTCAGCAGAAGCATCGGTTATGGCACCACCAATACCTATAAAAGATTGAAACTCCTTTTTAGGATTTACAAAAATAGAGATTTCACTTTCTAAAGGCTGCTTACTATCAATAAACTCTAAATCAGAATCTTTAGCAAGTCTTAAATCTGTTTTTTCTGCCGTGGTATATACTGTCGCCGTTTTTTGTGCAACAACACTAGCACATAAGAACATAAAAACTATTAAACTCTTCATTATATTTTTATTATTTTATTAGTAATATTTTCTCAAAACTGGCGCAATCTTTTCGCAAAATCACACAAATAACATCACGTAACAGTCTTTCCTCCTTAAATTTCACACATCATGTAAATGTATATTTACTCATCTATATTTATTTACGTCAACGTAAAATTCACACTTAAAAAAGTCTCGAATGGAGAATATACTTCACAGTAAACCAAGACTACCTTATCCAATTACAGATTAACATTTTACAAAAGATTAAAATAAACTACAATTGAACCACATAAGTAGCCACTTCTCCAGTTCCAAGTTCTGAACTAAATGCTGTAGCATTAATATCAACATTAAACATTTGTTTATTATCACTATTGTTAAGAACTATAATCACCACCTTATCATCTGGTGTAAGAAAAGCCACATTAGGTAAATCTACGCCATAGCTAGACTCCACACGCACAGATCCAGGACGTACATATTTGGCTGCGTGAGCAATAATATAATAAGCTGAGTTACGAGTAACGCTATTACCATCAATAGTGATAGCTCCTAAACATTGTGTACATCCCCCATCGGTATGAGGTCCTAATTCAGGATCAGAAGCCAAGTTCCATTCTAATGCAACCTTACTCCAATTACGCATAGATCCTATAACGACCTCTTTAATATGCCATTTGATATTATCAGCAAAATTACTAGGAGCCCCTATCCATTGCTCAGTAAAATAAAGAGCTTTGTCAGGATGCGCATTATGAACAGTAGATAAGGCACTAATATCACCAGCATAAAGATGAAATGCAGTACCATCAATGTACCTTTTAGCGACTTCATCATTAAGTATTGTTATAGGGTAATCTGGCTTATCACAGTTATGATCATAAATCACAATTTTTGTAGTAATATTAGCATTCTCAAAAGCAGGCCCCAGATGATTCTTCACAAAAGCCAATTGCTCATTGGGACTCATCTCCATACTTGGATTATTACCGCCGTGCAATGGCTCATTCTGAACCGTAACAGCATCTATCACAATTCCTTCAGCTTTCATCTGCTGTATATACTTTACAAAATAAAGAGCATAAGCCTCATAATACTCCGTTTTTAGACGTCCCCCTATGCTTGCATTATTGGTTTTCATCCATACAGGTGCAGACCACGGAGAAGCCATCAACTTAATATCTGGATTAATACTCAAGATACGTTTCAAATTAGGAATAAGATATTTACGATCGTACCCCAAATCAAAATTCGTCATCGCCACATCACCAGATATATCATTGTATGAAAAGGTGTATTCATCCAAATCAGAAGACCCTATGCTGAGCCTAAGATAACTAGCACCTATACAGCCGTCACTCACATCAAACAAATCTTCGAGTATCTCAGCTCGTGCACTATTAGTCATCATAGAAAGAAGCTTTGCACTTCCTCCCGTCAAACTAAAACCGAAACCATCAACCTCTTGATAACTCACATTAGTATTCACAACAATAGAAGACAACGAAGAATCTGTAAGCTCTCTTACATAACCATCTTGCGCTTCAAATTTCAACGAACCATCTGGTTTAGAAAGATATACATCTGCGTCTATCTCTACTTCGGCTGGCAAAATTGGAGGTGGCGATACCGTGCCACCATTTCCACTCTCACAACTTCCTGCGACTAATATCGGAAAGACAGCTAAAAGTATATATAATAAGATTTTATTCATTATTTCTCTTTTAAAAAATTCTTTATTCTACGGTATAAGTTCCTGTCACATAATCAGGATTAATAATCAGCGTAACAGTATGACTTCCATCAGACACGGGAAACAAAAAGTTATTTACAGGCACAGAGTCGTCTTTTCCTTTATTAGTCATTGATCCGCTCAGAGCTGTAGCATCATCACTACTCCCTTCTTGTGCTCCAAATTCCACCTCCCAAGGTGAATTAAATTTACTATCATATCCTGCTATTAAATCAACAGTAACAGTATAAGTAAACGGATGAGAATAAACAAAAGGCGTCTCAATGCGTAAATCCCAACCAGAATTAGCATCATCCCAATGAAAAAGTTTGAGATTGTAATAGTGCCACGAAAGTTTTCCGAGACTAAAATCAATATTGAAACCATAAGCCTGATCAGCATCCACAAACAAAGCATTACTACCTTCGCTAAGCATTGGCGATCCTACCACTTTATCAACAGTAGCATCATCAGTAGCACCTAGGTTAGCATCTATCTGATAAGAAGTACCCGAACCATCTTGTGCAGAATTAAGCAAATAAGACTTACTAGCCTCTAGCGCAAAATACATAGTAGAAGTAAAAACATCTCCGTCTTTAGTAAATTCGCCCACCAAAGTTTGATCCTCAGCATCAAGTAAAAACAAAGCATCAGGAGCATCTACAGGCTCATTAACAACAGCGTCCGACTCTAAAAGATAAGAATAACCATCAGCAGACAAGTCTAATATCACATTAACCATTCCCACTTGCGTAGCCTCAATATCACTCACTGTGAACGCATTATCATTAGCAAAAGATTCCAAACACAAGATATTCTCAGATCCTTGCTCTTGTTTCAAAAGCATATCCCAAGAACTATTAGCTCGAAAAATAAAATTACCTGTTCGCATAAAATTAATCATACCAGACCATATACCTCCGCCCTGATAAGTCAAAACTTCATCACTGTTCCATTCATCAAGAAAAGGAGTACCAATTAATCCCCAGGAATCAATTTTTGTGACACTATAACGATTACTATCTAAATCAGCTAAAACTTTGTAAACACCACTAGAATTTATTGGAATACCCGTTCCACTCTTAACCAACACATCATTGCTACCACCATAGTTAAATGCAGGCAGTGATTGCTGACTGTAAAAATTGAAGGAACTAGCGGAATCAAGATAAGTGTAAACCTCATACTGATTAGCACCAGTCAATAACTTTTTCATGGCAATAGCTTGTGATAAATCGCCTTTGTTTTCTGCACCCAGACCTGAAAGGTAAAGCTGCTCGGGCATCCATTCCGTTGCAAAACGCTTAACATTAAAGCTCGCTTTATCATAAGCCTTTGTACCTACAATATTAGCCACTACTAACCATTGCAAGTCCACAACCGCATCAGCAGTATATCCCATCATCGACAAGCTCTCATCAAGTGATGCATAGGCTATAGTAGCCGTGCTATCTTTTCCTCCATTATCAGCTACAATTACCAACAAAGGATTTGTTATATCTTTGGCTTCCGCCGAATCAATATACACTTCATATCTAATCTGATAATTGGCCGAAGAAACAGCTCTCTTCCAGGCAAATTCTATTGTTTTATTAGGTGTATTCTCGTTTAACACTAAAGCACTTCCCTCAACAGGACTTATTATACTAGGTGCCTCATAAGTCCAATCACCTAATGGCTCAAGATTATCTTCCTGACAAGCCCAACCCCCAGACATCAAGACTATTATTATTGATATATATTTAAAGTATTTCATAGTTATAGTAAAATAAGTTAAGACATAATCTAAAATCAACACATGGAATGAAATTAGTTTATAAAGGATTAACTGTAAGATTAGGATTTCGATCTAACTCAGATTGCGGTATAGGTAAAAGAATCTTAGCTTCTGTCATATCGTATGACGTAGGCTGCCCCGTACGCAAGTCTATCTCCACCAAATTATTCATTGTGCTCACTAATAAATCGTGACGTGCCAAATCATCCCATCGGTGTCCCTCTTGTGCTAACTCCAAACGTCTTTCGTTGAGAATAGCTGTGCGCAACTCCTGCTCATCTGTAATATCTAGTGCATCAAGATGCACACGCTTTCTTACTTTATTTAATTCCTTAAGCGCTAAGCCTTGTTGGTTTGTTTCATTAAGGGCCTCTGCCTTAAGCAAAAGAATGTCACCCAAACGCAGTAAATGTAAACGATCGGTACTTGACCACAC